>CAYXYB010000034.1:0-6458 GCA_964469215.1 uncultured Lentimicrobiaceae bacterium | reverse complement strand
AATCCTGGCGGGGTCACAACATTTCCCTGAAACATAAAACTATCTCCGCCAGGATCATGAGCACACCTTAATATAAAAATTATAGGTGCGAACTAATCCTGGCGGGGTCACAAACTTTCCCTGAAACGTAAAGCTATCTCCGCCAGGATCATGAGCACACCATAATATAAAAATTGGTTCTATATAAAAACGAATGGGTGAATTAACAGTATAACTTTACAAATTCCAAGAAAATGTTTGCCCAGAAAGGAATTTTTGCCAAAGCTTTATTGATCTGGGAGCCGTGGTTTGTACACTGGATTTTCTCATAATCAATTACCATCACGTTACCCACACGAAATGACATAGAGCCAAATAATTGACTAATCTCTGACGCAACGCACAGAGAACCCTTCTTTATTATGGAAGCTGTTGGTCCTTTGGACTCTGCTCTTATCGTTATCCAGCCCCCGGATCCAGACGTTATATGTCGAGTAGGACGCAGAAGACGACCACCAGCAGCCGGAGCTTCCAATGTCGCCGAAACCTCCATTAAAGGCACCGCGGCCGCTTCCCGGAAGAGCAGTAAAACCGCTGGAATTGGTGGCACCGGTGTTGGGACTGTTCCAGTGTACAGTACCTGATTCCTTTAAATGTCCTCCAGCAACACTATCTCCGCCAAGAAAGTCTGTAAGAATAGTCCACTCAGCATCGGTTGGAACATGCCAGCCGGTAGGACATAAGTCACCTGTTTCCACAGTGTACCAGCTGTATAATGCACCGTATGTGTTGCCATTGGCGGCCTGGTTGTTATCGTACCAGCAATAACCGGGGGTGGTTATATTGGTCCAGGAGGCATTATCGGTTACAAGCGGAATGGCTGTGCCATCATTGTATTTGGTGGTCCTAAGATTCTCTGCCATCCACGTTTGCGTACCAATAACGATTGTTTTATAGGTATTTCCATCTTTATCCTTCACTGTTCCCGTTTTACCATCTTTGCTGCACCCATTATTAATAATTAATAGTGAACTGATCAACAGAATTAACATTAAACAAATTGATTTTCTCATGACAATATAGGGGGGCTCTAAAAATTCGTTTTTTTGCTACTTCAGTTTCAGACCCGAGCCCATTTAGAATCTGCCTTGAAGATATCGAGACAAATATACAATGAAAGTCGACAAAATCAACTCAATAGCAGTGAAAATTTCAAGATTTTTTAGTGTGATCTATCTTTCATGATATTTCCGTTATTAAAGTTAAAAACTAAGAATAAATAATAGAACTCTTTGAAAACTCAAAGATCAAGAATAATATGCTAGAAAAGAAACATTTGCTAATAAAATTCATAAAAGCATGATAATTCAATAGTTAGTAAGATTATGAATGAAGATATTGAAGGGCTTCTGTGATTAGTGCAAATATATGTATTATAATGCACTAATAAACTAATAATCAAACGACAGAACTAATGAGAGTTTTATATCTGGCGGGGTCACAACAATGAAGGGGCAACCCTTCAGCATCTTGCTGAACATTGCAGAAGGACCCAGCAGGTTTGCGGCAAAGGATAAAAGGAATTTCTAGATTATTGCGAAGGGTATTATAAAAGATTTTTACTTTTGTAGGTATAAAAACCTAACCAACCATGAAAAAATCAATTTCCTTTTCGTTATTGGCTTTACTGGCAATTTTCTGTTTAATGTCATCCTGCAAGAAAGACAAGGACGACAATAACGGCGATGCAGTGACGTGGAATATAAATGTTGATGTTGATCTTGGAGGTGCTTTTGCTGTGGTTGCAACAGCAAAGATCACCACTACAGGCAGCAGCTTTTCGGCTGACATCACCACCAGTGAGATTGGAGGCGCTGCCGAAGTTCACAATTTTACAATCACCGGCAATGCTAATGGTGATGTGTTATCTGTGACAAATGCACAATTCACCCTCACAATGGGTAATGGTACAGAAACGGTTACCATAAACTCGGCAACTATTACAATTAATGGAAACAACATGACCGGCAATGGTACAATAACTGTTATTCCAGCCGGTTCAACCACACCGCAAAACGGTACTTTTACTTTAACAGGTGTCAGGACTTAGAATCTTATATCTTTTGAAAATCTTACCTCCCGACATAATCCGGGGTGGCTGAGATTTTTGAACAGATCATTTAATAATACCCATAATCCATTTTATGAAACATTTTAAAAGATTGATTGCTACCCTCTTTATTGCTTTATATGCTTCTGCCTGCATAAATGCCCAGGATATATTCGCCGTGACCAACTATGGGGATATCTATTCAATTGACATAGCCACCTGTCAATGTACTTTTGTAATGAAAGTATCTCAGGTGACTACTTTTGATGACATTGCCTTGCAGGGTAACAAGTTGTACGGATTACTACAGGGAGGTGGCACAATGCCGGGGAGGATTTTTGTTTTGGATACGGCTGCAGGGTCTACTACTCAAATAGGTTCTGCAATACAATATTCCGGCAATGCAATGACCAGTGACAAGAGTGGAAACCTTTACCTGGTTCATAACCAGGGTTCATCGGGGGATCTGTATCGTTACAACATAGCCTCAGGCACTCATGTGCTGCTTGGAACCGTTGGTGAAACCGTTGGGGATCTAGCCTTTATGAATGATACTCTTTATGCTGTCTGTTTCATGGGTGTGCTGAAGAGGATAATCCTCAATCCTTTCAGTGTAGGGGTTGTTGGAACAATTACATTGCCGAATCCGACGCCCTATCTGTACGGCCTTGCTACCATTGAAGACGGCACAGGCCTTTGTGTTTCTGCCGTTGGTCCGGGGATGACGGGGCCAATGCTTTACCGGCTTGATCAAACAACTGCTGTTGGTACTGTTTTGTGTGCTTCACTAAATATTCCTTACGACCACATGATAAATGGACTCGCCTATCCACCAACCTACATTGAGCCTGTTGTAAGCATCGGAATTATGAACGAAATGCCATCTCTTGAAATCCAGCCTAATCCTGTCACTGACTATCTGACAATCAGTTTCCCATCGGGGTTAAATGGCACATATATCTTCTCTGTCTTAACGACTCAGGGAACGGAAGTTCTTTCATACACCCAGGATATTGATGCTTCAATTACGATCAATATCGGACATTTGCCCGATGGGATTTATATCCTCCGGATGCATGGACAAGGAATGCAGATGACAAGAAGGTTTGTAAAGAAGGATATGTGATTCTTGCTGATTTGTTTTATATGATAATCACCGAGATCTTCGGGAAATATACTTCTTTTAATTCTGTCTAACGATCCTTCTTGTGTCGACCTGAACATTACCTGCAAAGACTTTAAGGATATAGAGCCCCTCCGGCCTGTTGTTTATATCGATTAATGTATTTTGTTGATGTGCAGGCATTTCCACGATAGTCCTTCCTGTTAGTCGGATATTACAATTTTATAATAAGTGATGTTGGTTCTTTCCACTATTAGATGGGTAAACATTGAGAATGTCTGAAATCATGTTTAAAAAGTAAGGAGTAATATTTCTCATTGTTCTTTATTGAATTCTGAAAGGATTTAACATCAGCAGTCCCAGGTTAAGTGAGCGGAATGGTTACAGGTAGCATTGCGCTGTAAATGTTCTCCGATCACAAACCCGGGGCTACACTTATTAAACCCACGATGTGGGTTATAGTAATTGACATTTATTTACCCACTCAAAAGTGAAAAGAACCTATATCTAAATAATCATGAGGCTGAAAAAATCTTGGAGTCAATGGGGTTTTTAAAAAGCCAGTGAAGTGTTGTATACGCCATATTTCTAATTCTTAATCCAAACGTTGACAATCTCTCCGATATACATCGTATGGAAATCTTTGTTGGGGTATATCTTACCCGCCAGTTGCTTATCTGTGAATGCACCTTCAAGAATTTTCCCTGCGTAGAGTTTTTTACATTCCACGATAATACGTGCCTCTTTAAACCCGATGCTGCCTTTCTCTGTAGTGAAAGGAGTGAGCCCCGATTTCTTAATCTTATCAAAGGTTCTGCCCGACACTGTTCCCATCATTCTGAGTATATCACGGTATTGCTCGTCATAAAAAGTCATTGTATAGTAACCTTCACGTTCTGTAAACTGATGAGTGTATCTCTGCGGGCGCACAAATATAAAGCTTACCGGTTTTTCCCAAAGCCAGCCAACCCCGCCCCAGCTTGCAGTCATCATATTAAAACCCTTTTCAATATTTCCTGCTCCTACAAGCATCCAATCTTTGCCGATCAATTTTATAGGGTTCTCCTTCAACGCTTCCCAGGTAACCTTTCTGAATTCTGAAGGTACTTTATCCGCTGGCCCTCCGGACTCCTGATTCATCAACATGCATGGCGCAACAACCGGTAAAAGCACCAATAAGGATTTAAATAATTGTTTCATAATGATTTATATTCCTGTTTTATAAAATTTTCTGCATGAATTTTTCACAAATATATACAATTTTGTATCATTCACTTCTCACTCACCGGTTTTAAGTATTCTTAAAAAACACTCATAACTTTTAACACATTACTAACAACTTTTACCTAAATTTGCATCCTGATTAAAGGTGTTCGGATGGTGAAAACCACCGGCAAGAGGGAAACAGGTGAAAATCCTGTACAGTACCCGCTGCTGTTAGCTCCGGAAACCATGGTTCAACATGCCACTGTCGCAATTCAACGTTGCATCGATGGGAAGGCGAATCAAAAAAAAATGGGGAGCAAGTCAGAAGACCTGCCTTTGATCTTTAACTATTCAGGCTTTCGGGTGAAAAGCTGAGGATAGGTTTCGTCAGATACGATTCCCATACTCTGTTTTTCTGCCTGAAGGTTTGCTTAAAGTGATTCAGTCAGGTGAAAAGGCCAGGTTTTTTATCCAGGTTGTTTTATTCTTTGATATTGCCGTATTTGTTGGTGATCTGGCAACCCGCAATTTCACAGAATGACACTACTCATTTAAGCCCTTTTGTTGTAACCGAAAGTACAGATGACCGGATCGGGAATGCGGGTCGTCAGATAATGGATTCACTTCAGCGTATCCTTGGAAGGCAGGGAACGCTTGCAGATCTGCTTGTGAGAACCTCTCCCGTTGCCATGCGGTACTACGGGCCGGGACAGCTTGCATCAGCTGCCTTTAGAGGTGCCTCGGCATCCCAGACAGTTGTGGTATGGAATGGGATCAGGATCAACAATCCGATGCTTATGCAAACCGACCTCTCATCAATTCCGATAGCATTTGTTGATAATGGAAGGATATTGTTCGGAAACTCTGCATTAAAGGAATCATCAGGAGCATTTGGCGGCGTTATTTCTTTGTCTACAAACCTAATGGCCGAGGACACCCAATCGGTTTTTGTTATGATAGCAACAGGTAGCTATGGATTAAATATGTTCAATGCTGGTTCAACCTGGAAAAATGGTAATATCAGGTCTAAGACGATATACTACTCTGAATTATCCGGAAATGATTTCAGGTATCTTGATAATTTCCTGGAAGGTAATCCTGTTAAAAGAAGAGTGGATGCATCCTGGTCTGCACGAGGTATTTTACATCAGTCAGGTATCATTTGCAAAAATAACCGCAGCGGAGGATTTCTTATTTCTGGTCAGCAGAGATTTATCAATATCCCTTACCCGATACATCAACCGCAGGGGAAATATTCTCAGATACAATCAGAAGACACCTGGCGTATGATTCTTCATGGTTCTGCCAGAAGAAAGGAAATAGATTTTGGTTCAGCTACAGGGTTGCAATATGGATTGATGCACTATTCTGAAAGTCGCAGTGGTACCGAAGCTGAACATATTACTGCAAACTTTCAGCAGAGATTTGATGCAGATGGGTATTCAGGAAAAAACCATTGGAAACTATCCGCGGGATATGAAATGCAACATGCAATTACCTCAGCATTTGAAGATGATAAAAGCAGGCAGATCATTTCCCTTTACACTTCGCTTTTACGCACATGGCGTTGGTTTTTGCGTTATGGTGCAGATATCAGGTCTGAATTTATTCCAGACTATGGTTTTGATGTTATGCCTTCGGTTTATGCAGCAGCAGTTATAGGAAATAGCAGGAACAACATTATAAAGGCAACCGTGTTGCGTAATCGTCAGATACCGGGATTGAATGACCTTTACTGGGTACCGGGGGGTAATCCTGATTTAAGGCCTGAAGAGGGATTTGGTGGTGAACTCACATGGGAAGGGATTCCGTTTAAATCAGGTAATTGGACAATGAATGGAAGTTTTACTTTCTTCCATCAGATTGTAAACAGAAAAATAACATGGCTACCTGACAGCACTTCGGTATGGTCTGCGGGAAACATAGGTAAAGTAAAAATGAACGGAGCTGAGATGATGCTTAATATATCCATGGTTTCCGGAAGTCATATGAATTTGCCCCCCAAGCCCATAATTTACCATCTTTATCTATCGCTAAAGT
>CAYXYB010000033.1:0-6997 GCA_964469215.1 uncultured Lentimicrobiaceae bacterium | reverse complement strand
TAGGAAAGCGACCCGCCATCGGATCCACACTCAACCACACACTGATATGCGAATTATAATACCGTGCTCCGAAGTAACTGTACCCGGTTTCCGGATCGCGCTCTTTGGCAGAAAAGGTGTATGGAGTGTAGTATTCTGTGAATGAACGCTGTTCAATGAATGGCTCGCCGAAGGGCAGATACTGCAGGTGCTGTGTTGGGATTCCGTTGGCATCGGTGAGGAAAGCACTGCTGCCCAAATGATCTGAGTGATAGATGTACCGGTTGTCTTCTGTGTTGTTGTGGTTGCGGCTGTCCTGGATGCTGGCAAGCTGCTGCTCCATGGATACATATTGCAGCGGCATGTCGGTACATTCAATGCTTCTGCCCAGCATATCCTCCAGATCACCTGCCATGACTGTGTAATCCTGTCCACTGAGGATCTCTACTGTGTAATTCAACGGATCTACCAGACCATCCTGCATTCCTCCCCCAATGCGCGAGCTTACTCTTTCAGCTCCGGCGTAGTAATGCTTTGAGTATCCTTGCTCATTAAACACCAAATACGGACGATTGAACACCGAACACTGAACAAGGAACATCGAACACCGAAGTGTTTTTGAATGATGAACATTCCCGGAGGGCTGCGGGTTTCCGCAGGTGGTAGTGGGTTGTATGTGAGCTACTTGGGTCATTTTCTGTATTCGTACTTCAAAAATACTTCATAATTCGTTAATCGATGTTCCTTGTTCGATGTTTTTAAGGTTCTCTTCGTCCCAGCACAATATGCGGTTGAAACCGGCAGTCTGGTCATTATGCAGGGTCATGTTGCCGTTTTCATCCCACTGAAAAGCGTGATCGGCATTGGTGCCTGAGATGGATTCTATGGCATGCGGCCGGCCGGAATTGTAATTGTAATTTGCTTCGTAATCAACAGGTACATCAATACCGGCCTGAAGCGTCAGTGCTTCCAGAGTCTTGTTTGTGATGTTGCCGGAAGGTGAGTAGCTCATCGATAATGTGTAATCGTACTGATTCTTAAAAGAGCCGTTGGCTGATACAAGTCTGTACATATCATCATAATCAAATGAGTAGCTATATACTCCGCCCAGGCCGTTCACAATACCTGCAGTGTTTGAAATGCCGGTGATGTTGTTTTCTTTGTCGTAGCTGTAACTCAGATCCATCAGCATGTTTTGTCCGCTCTGGGTCTGCAATCCTGCCAGCCGGCGGCGGTATGGCTCGTAATCGTATTGGGTTTTGGTGCCGTTACCGTAAGCGATATATGACCGGGATCCGAATTTGTCGTAAAAAATGGTGTCGATGATAGGATAGTGATCCTGCCCTTTTATTCCCTGCATCGCAAACAACTGCCCTCCAGTATCGTAGTCATAGCTAACCACCTCCCCGTCGGGGTAAGTCATCTGTTTGATGCGGTTCCAGCTGTCGTATTCAAAGTCCATCTGCAAGGTGTATGTGGGGCCCTGAGGCATTACAAAGGTATGAATGTTTTGGAGGTCTCACCGGAAATGAAGTTAGGTTTCACAGAAGTGATATTCAATTGTACTGTTTATTGTGTCAAACACAAACCAAAGGCGTTCATCCGTATCAATTTCAATCATAATAGAAAAACCATCTGGCACAGTGTCAAGATAATTAGTTCCAATGCAATTTAATATTGTTGTTAAATCCTCTTGGGGATAAGATAAGATAAAAATTTCTTCATAATCAGCTATACCACTATTTCTTTTGTGTTCTAACACAATGAAATCAGCTGAAAAATCACATTGAAAGTAACTCATCATTATTTTGCGATAATAATCATTGTTTTTAGGATTCATGCATCCTACAATAGCAATAAAAATGAAAACAGAATAAACCTTTCTCATCATTAAGGGGGGCTCTAAAAATTCGTTTTTTTCGTTTCTCCAGTTTCAGACCAGAGCCCTTTTTGAATCTGTCCTGAAGATATCATGGCAAATATACAATGAAAGTTGACGAAATCAACTCAATGATAGCAAGATTTTAGAAATTTTCTGAAAACTTTTATGATTAAGGTTATGTTATTGATATATAGCTATATAACTTCGATTAGATTCAGCCTTTTGATTTGCTCGAACCTAAACAGATTGTAAGTCAAGTTTATCAATCCGATTATGCCATTTGCCCTGGTTAAGCCTATAGACCTGACAATCAAACCATTCATTGATTGTTCCATAAAGCCGTACACATGTTCTACTCTTGCTCTGGTTCTGGATTTCAGTGTATTGCTTTTCTTTTGTTCGGTAGTCAATGGGTGATTACGATAGCCTTTTTCGTGAACCTGATTCTGCATTTTGTACCTTTCAATGATTTTTTCCTGTTCCTCCCCTGTATAAGCGCTATCAGCATATAACTCCTGCTCAAAATCCTTCTCGCTTAGAAGATCGTTAAGTGCTTGTGAATCATGAACTGATGCATCTGTAACAGTATATCTATCTATGAGTTTACTCTTTGCATCAACTTTTGTATGGTTTTTATAGCCATAAAAATTCTGGTCGTTCTTCTTAGTCCACCTTGCATCAATATCCTTTTGTCTTCTTTTGTTTGGATTATCATTCCAAAGATCTTTACCATGCCCATCCTTGATTGCCTGATTTTCCTCCCTGGTATTACGCTGACGTGGTGCTATTGTAAAACTGGCATCAATCATTTTTCCCTCATTCATAATCAATCCTTTAACTTCAAGAAAAGCAGTAAACCTGTTAAAGATATCCTCAACAAGTCCACTTTTTGTGAGGCTTTCACGAAATGCCCATACTGTTTTTTCATCGGGTACTTTATCACCACTCTCGAGCCCTAAAAAATTCTTAAAGCTTGTTCTGTCAAGTATCTGGTATTCTATTTGCTTATCCCCAAGACCATAGTATCGCTGAAGAATCATGATCTTAAACATCATAACAACATCATAAGGCTTTGCACCAGCATTGTTCTTCTTGTTTTGATTTAGGATTTTGGCCTCAAGATCATCTCTAAACATTTCAAAATCTATTACTTGGCTAATCATCTCTAAAGGATTGCCAATAATTGCCAGTTTTGCGCGTGTTTCTTGACTGTCAAACAATCCACGCCTGCCATTAGTTTTGTATTTCTGAGTTTTCATATTTGAAACATTTCAATTTATTTTCGAAATAAATAAAATATATTCAATTGTTAATCTGATAGTTATTAACATTTGCAATGAATTATTAACAGTCTATAAATAGAATAAATATTGAAATCTTCAATAAATATAATCTACTACTTTGTAAATAGAAATATCGTATATAGCTCTATTACAGTGCTTTAAAATTTAGAGGCCCCCTTAACTAGTATTGGATGGTAGTGGTGCCTGAAAAAATAATTTCAAAAGGAACTCCAGGCCCATGAATCATTGAGGCATATCCTGCATTAACATCACGCCAAAATCTGTCTGGTGTTAATTTAAGATCAAAGTCATACGCGTCTGGCAGTGCCATAACTGTATTGTGATCTATTAACACTAGGGTGATCCGACCATAAACTTTTGCCTCTTCAAGATTTGAAAAATGTTTCCCAACCAAATTAACAATAAGAGTAGGATGACCTTGATAGGTTTTTTTATTGGTAAAATCACTTGAGCGCACTTTGCTTAAATCTAACTTGTTAAGGTCAACATATGCTGTTCTTCCATTACCAAACTTGTAATTATAATACGCTTCTTCAAATGAAAGATAAAAATCTGAACCTGATGCGTTGCCCGACAGTGGGGTTATTTGTGCATCTCTATATTTCCTTAGGTGTTTATTAGAATACACTCTCGTCCCTTTGTCCCTGCCTTGAATTCCACAAATAAGTTTCCCTGTACTTTCCCCATCCGTATCCTTGTCTTTTGCGGAATCATATATTTTAAACCCATATTCCTTCTCTTTATTGCTATAATGAATTGACCCTACTCTGTTTTGCCCATATTCATTAACCGCTTGTGCATGCTTTTTTTCTGCTTTCTTTTCCCCCCATAACCCAAATCTGTCAATATGATCTATTGGCTTGTTATAACAATATGCATATGCGGTAATTGATGGGAACTTATCGGATAGCGGATCCACACTCAACCAGATGGAAATGTCGGAGTTATAATACCTCGCCCCAAAGTAGTTGTACCCCGTTTCATCGTCTTTCTCTTTGCCGGTGAATTGGTAGGGGGTGCTCCACCATGAGATTTTCTGTGAGACGGAAGTTTCGCCAAATGGAAGGTATTGTAAGTGCTGGTAACCTTCGCCATCGGCATCGGTGATGAAACTGGATGAGCCCAGGTGATCAGAGTGATAGAAGAAGCGGTTTTCTTCCGGCTGGTTTTCGTTTAGCAGATCTTTAATACCGGCCAGATATGGATCGATATCGATATATGCGGTGATATCCGGCTCAGGGTAACAGTTGGCGAACTTCTGCAACAGATGGCCAAGATGCTGCGCTATTTCGGTGTGATTCTCGTAAAGAGCCTCCACGCCATCACCCACAGGATCAACCGGAGCAAGCTCCAACCCGCCGCCGAAAATACCCCTCCCAACCTCTGCCTGCGGCAGAGGTTTTGCCCTCCCCTGAGAGGGGAGGGCAGCTCCGCAATGTGCTATTTTACGCTGTCTTATCAATATTTGTGGTCTTTTTCTGATGTCAATTTATTGCAAGAGAACTGTAAAGATAGTATAATACTTTGAATGGTATCCAACACAAAATTCAGGTTGTGTAAAATTTCTTCATTCTGAAAACGGATTAACGTAATACCAAGCCTTTCCAGCTCTGATGTGCGGCCATTGTCGTATTCCGCCTGTCCAGGCTGGTCATGTACGTCGCCATCCACCTCTATGGCCAATCGTAGCGGATGACAGTAGAAATCCAGAATAAACCTGTCTGCGGGATGTTGCCTCCTGAACCGAAATCCTTCCATTTCCTTTTTTCGTAAATGATCCCAAAGGATTGTTTCCGCCGTGGTCATGTTTTTTCGCAATACTCTTGCTTTGGCAATGATCTCCAATGAAGCGCCGAAGTAGAAGTTGTAGACCGGTGTATTGACTTTTAGCATTTCTAATTATCTTTCTTAATGTCAATATATTGTGCACCTGGGTTTCAAAGTCTCTCCCCTCTCACCGAGTCTCGGCCGTAGGACGAGAGAGCCTGTCCTGGCCGAAGGACGGGAGGAGAGATTTAGAGAGGGGTTTTTAGAAAAACCCCTCCCAACCTCGGCATTCTGCCGAGGTTTTGCCCTCCTCCCGCTGAAGCGGGACAGGCTCTGAGAGGGGATGGTTTTTAATGCACTGTAGCACTGCATGTTGTAAATACCAAAGCTTATGCACCCATCCGTATTCCATTTTCCTGAACCCACAACTTTCCTGTCTTCCGGTTGGTCTCCGGAGGTGGGAAAGGGTTGTATGTGAGCTAGTCGGGTCATCTGTTGTATTAGTTTTTCAAAGATAATCTGCAATCAGAAATCTAAAATCCACAATCCACAATGTGTTGGGCTCATAGTTATTCCATTTATATTCCTGCCTAAATATTTAGAACCAACTCAATGTTCCAAATTTTGAGGCAATAATCCAAAAAATTGTAAAGAAGATAACATAACCAATTAATAATATCGCAAGCTTCTTATTAATTCGTTTCAACTTTAAATGCAATTTAAGAGCATCTGCATTTAGTTCTCTATCATCAATTTTAGAATAATAGAAAGGCATCCAATACCATAGTAATACATCAAAACTTAGTTTCAGGATGTATGATTGATTACAATACTTAACATTCTTGAGCTTTTCAGGGAAAATAGTTCTCAATAGCTTGAAATGCAACATCCTTTTTAAGAATAAATTTTTCAATATTATAATAATGAAAAGTATAAATATTCCAAGAAAAGCGACTATTAAAATTCTTTCAATTGTTATCATCGATATTTTTCTAAAAATGAATTATAGGCATTGTCCATGTGTAACCTTTATTTTTTGTTACACCAAATGGTAAACCTGTAGAAATGCCTCCTCCATAAGTATTGAATGTGGTATGAGTATCACTGTAATTATTTGGATCCAACCCTTTATTAAATGAATTCCCACCATAAGTTCCATCGATAATCCATATTGCGCCATTATATGTTTCCCCCCATTTGTTTAAATCTGATACGCTAAAATTGTCAGGATTAGCTACAGGTTTATGGTAATTTAGTATCAATCCACCTGATAAATCTACACCTACAGCATGCTCCAAGGTTAAATATCCTCCTATCTTAAAGCCTTTTCTAAAATCCAGTGTAGCACCAAGTTCTATACTTCCACCCAAAAAAGACGCAGCAGCAGTACCAGTAATTCCAATTGTCCAAACCCCATCACTAAAAAATTTAACCACTCTATCAACTGTAGATACTCCTGCTGAAATCCTTGGGATAGCCATTATACCTGATGGTAAAGTTCTTGTACTCACTTGTTGAGGCTCATCTGGAAGAGCCCTTCGATATACTGTATGAGTTCTTCTACTCGATATAATATAACTGCCATCTGCAATTTTCCTCACAATTCCAGGCAAATTGTGATCTCGTTTGGCTTGTTTGGCTTCCTTGCGGGTTTCGAATTTCCCATCTGGATCGATGAACTTGTTTGGGTTCTGAAATCCGTAACGATATGGTGACCACATTGGAGCCTTCCTAGCCATCGGATCCACAGAAAGCCAAACACTGATATCGGAGTTATAATACCTCGCCCCAAAGTAGTTGTACCCCGTTTCGTCGTCTTTCTCTTTGCCTGTGAATTGGTACGGGGTGCTCCACCATGAGATCTTTTGAGAAACGAAGGTCTCACCAAAGGGGAGATACTGAAGATGCTGGTACCCTTCACCGTCGGCATCGGTGATAAATGAACTGCTGCCTAAATGGTCAGGATGATAGAAGAAGCGGTTTTCTTCGGGATGGTTTTCGTGGAGCAGATCTTCAATACCGGCCAGATATGGTGTGGTGAACACCGAACAAGGAACAAGGAACA
>CAYXYB010000032.1:0-8008 GCA_964469215.1 uncultured Lentimicrobiaceae bacterium | reverse complement strand
AGCCAACAGCCAACAGCCAACAGCCAACAGCCAATAGCCAATAGCCAACAGCCAAAAGCCAACTACTGATCCACCTTCAGCAAAAAATCCACAAGGTTATCTTCCGGGCTCAGGTTCAGCTTCTTCCGCAAACGGTACCGCGCCATATCAACGCTCTGCGGGTTCTGCAGCGTGATCGCTGCTATGTCTTTTGATGATATGTTCAAACGTAGTAATGCACACAACTTCTTCTCACCGGGTGTAAGATCAGGGAATTTCTCATTCAGGCTGTTGTAAAACGATTCGTAAACATTTTCAAACCTGGACTCAAAATCCTGCCATACCCCCTCAGCCGCGGTAATGCTGTTCTGCTTGACAATTCCCGCGATGATACCCTTACACTCTTCATCAACATGCTCCTGCAGCTTCCCAAGCTCCGAGATAAGGTTGTTGTTTATCTCACTTATATTTATAAGACGAAGGGCACTGGATACCAGTTCCCGCTTCTTACCCTCCAGTATCGACGAATGGGCATGTTTCAACTCCGTTATATCAGTCATTACACAAATGATCCCCGACGCTGTCCCCGATTTGTCGGTAAGCAAATGCTTCGAAAAAATATACTCACAATGGTTGTCTCTGATCTTACCCTCATAGGATAACTGCCCGCCGGCATTTATCAGCTCCATATCCCTCTGAAAATGTACCTGTGCATAACTACCTTCACAAATACGGTAAACCAAACGGCCTGAAGATTCCAGTTCCCTGTCTCCGGCCAGCTCCTCAAACGCCGGGTTGTATTGCAATATCAAACCGTCAGTTGAATAATAAACCACCGGGTGCGGAACCCCACTGAAAAGCGATTTTATCAGGTTGTTGCTCTTGTCAATAATCGCGTACTTCTCCCTCAGTTCCTTTAAAGAATCTGACAACAAAAGCATGTTTCTCACCCTGGCTCTTATTTCAAGCCTGTCGAAAGGCTTCCTTAAAAAATCAACCGCCCCCTCATCCATGGCTGTCACCAGATTCTCCGGGCTGTTCATCACCCCTGTCACCATCAAAACTGGTATTTCATTCGTTTCTTCCATGCCCTTAAGAATTTTCATAGCCTCTAGCCCGTCAATACCGGGCATCTGCCAGTCCATGATGATAATGTCGGGCTTCCTCTCCAATGTCAGATCAATCGCCTGCTGGCCTCCGGTCGCCGTGATGAAATCGTAAAACTGCCTCCCCAGCATCTCACATAACAATGAAAGATTCAATGGCTCATCATCAACTACTAACAACTTTTTTTTCATCTGAAAAAAGTTTTTCTTTGCATTGAAAATATTTACTCTTTTAAACCAAATGTCTCAAAACAGGATCATATTCTCATTGCTGTTTATTCTTGTATTTCAACTCTTTGCAGCCGGCAACCCCCGCACGCTAATACTTTCCCACACCGCTGAAAAACACAACCTTACCCCCTATATTTCATATATCAGATCACAGGATCTCCGCGATACCTCAACCCGGATTGTTTATGACACAAATTTCCAAAAAAAATTCGTACAAAATCAACAAAAAGAGATAAACTTTGGAATAACCCAGGACATATTCTGGTTTCGGTTCGATGTTCAGAACATGACCTCTGATAATAACTGGTACCTCACCGTTGACTTCCCCCCCCTGAGTAATATAACCCTGTTTATCAAACACCTGGACGGAACCGTTGAAGAAATCCCAAATACAAGAACCGAATCAATCTATAACACAATTATTCATGATAATACCTCTTTTGTTTTCAGGCTTGATCTTGCAAAGAATGAACCTGGTACAGTTTTTTTGCGTGTGAACACCTCCTCTTTCCTGCTCCTTCCTGCCTGTTTAATGAACACCGATCTATACCTTAAAAATAATATCGATAGATTTACTATATTATTTCTCATTTTTGGAATTCTGCTGGCTTCTCTTGTGATAAACATTATCCTGTTTATTTCAACAAGAGAAAGGACTTATATGCTTCTTGTCCTGATTGTTACAGGAGTTTTTTTTGTCTCTTGGTACCAGTTTGGTTTTGGCATCGACTTTTTCCCTGAACTCAATATCTATTTCAAAACCCGCATGCGGTTGGTTGTTTCGGTTTGCACAGTTCTGCTTTTTAATCTTTTTACCGTACGATTCCTGGAGCTGAAATTTTTTAAAACCATACGCAGTTTCTATAAAATCCTCAATGCTTTTCTGCTAATATATCTGGCCTTTATACTTCTGCCCATTGTGCCAAACAGGTGGATGAATTTTATCAACCCGGGAATCCTGACCTTTGTAATCATTTTGAACCTTTACGTGGGTATTCACTCTGCCATCAGAAAGATCAGAACCGCAGCCTACTACCTTCCCGGCCTTCTTCTCGTGATTATCTCCTCCTTAATTACAATTCTTTTTTTATATAATTTCCTGAACTATCATCCCTATTACTCTTATATTATCATTCTTTCAGCATCTCTTTTCTGCCTCTCAGTTACATTTGGATTGCGTGAAAAGATCGCTACACTGCAGCAGGAACAGAAATTATCAACCAATCTTAAAAAACTTAATGAACAGCTTTTGGCGGAGATATCCGCCAACGAGCAAAAAGAGAAGGAACTGCTCCAATGCAATTATGATCTTCTGGCCGAACAGAAAAACACCAGCATGTTTATGTCCGCTATCGAAAGTACTGAAAGTACTATTGTGATTACCAATGAAAAAGCTGAAATCGAATACGTTAACCCTTCATTCACCCGGATTACCGGTTATGCTCCCGAAGATGTTTTTGGAAAAAATCCTAACATTCTTAAAACAGATCATCACCCAAAAGAGTATTACGAAAAACTCTGGGAAACAATTCTTGCCGGCAAAACCTGGAAAGGGGAATTCCTGAATAAAAAGAAAAACGGTGAATTGTATTGGGAATCGGCAGTCATAACACCTTTACTGAATGAGCTTACCGGAGAGGTATTCCGTTTTGTTGCCGTGAAAGAGGATATTTCGGAGTTGAAAAATACTTTGCTGGAACTTGAAAAATCAGAAAAGAAAGAGAAAGAGGCCAATGCATCAAAAACCAAACTGTTCTCAATAATCGGACATGACCTTCTGAATCCTTTCAATGCTTTGCTTGGTTTCAGCCAGATACTTGCTGATAACCTTTCTGATTCAAATGACACTGTGAACAGAGAATATGCCGGCATCATAAGCTCCTCGGCAAACAAGATTATGATGCTTCTGCAGAACCTTCTTGTCTGGGCAGGACAGCAAACAGGCCGGATCAGTTTTAACCCTCAAAAAGCTAATCCGAAGGATGTCATCACCGAAGCCATTGCCTATATACTACCTACAGCCGAGGAGAAAAATATCAGGGTAAGCTACACTGTACCCGAAAACCTCCACCTTGAGTTCGATTACCAGATGACCGCCACCATACTGCGCAACCTTTTATGGAATGCCGTAAATTATACAGATTCGGGTGGTTCGATAAATGTTTATGTTGCTACCGACAGCCTGAAAGCCTCCTTCAGTGTCACCGATACCGGCAGAGGGATAGACAGGGATCATCTCGAAAAGCTTTTCATCACCGATCCTTACTACCACAAGAATGAAAACAACGGGAATTCGGGTTACGGCCTCGGCCTTATTCTTTGCCGCGATCTGGCCGAAGCACATCATGGAGAGATCTCTGCATCAAGCACACCCGGCAAAGGGAGTACATTCACATTCACGTTTCCGATAAACCCACCTGAAAACCCTGCTTGAACCGGGGATGGTTGATTACATTATCATATAAGACACTTATTTTATTTAGCAGCAATGAGATAATGCCATACAGGTGATTCTATGTGATCTAAGTGCCTCAGTGGTAAATCAAATGCGATTTTTGTGGCTTTGCGGCTTTGCTTCGACTGTGCTCAGCACAAGTGCGAGAAATTCTTCATCCTCCAACTTCAACATTAAACCCCGCCCTCCTGAACATCCTCTTAAAAACCCTTAACTTTGAAGGATCAAGTGATGCAATCCCTTTCATGGTATTGGGTATGCCTAAAATCCGGTATTTCTCCTCATTCACCATCCTGTAAGGAATAAGCTCCACCTTTTCAATACACGCAGGCATGCCCCTCAATGCATCTATGATCTGCGACATATCCACTCTGCTGAAATTGAACCCCGGAATCACTGGTATCCTTATCCACACCCGCGCACCCGCACCCAGAAGGAATGAAATGTTTTCAGTAATTCTTACTGTTGAAACGGAGGTGAAATCGAGATGCCTGGCATTGTCTGAATGCTTGAAGTCAATAAGAAACAGGTCGGTATAGGGTAGTATCGCTTTGAAAGCTTCGTCAGCAGCATAACCGTTTGTGTCGACTGCTGTATGCAGCCCCTCCTCCTTGCAGCGTTTCAGCATTTCTAACAGAAAAGGGTGCTGAAGCAACGGCTCCCCACCCGAAAATGTCACCCCTCCCCCACTCTCAACCATGACCGTACGTTCTGTCAGTATCTCTTTCATCAGATCCTCAACACCTACCTCCCTGCCAATGGTCTTTTCAACACTCCCGGATTCCCCATTACCATTTCTCTCCTCTACAGTTACAACCTCAGGATACATGCTTCGCCCCTCGGGATTGTGACACCAGCTGCACCGCAAAGAGCACCCCTTCATAAAAACCGTAGTCCTGACACCCGGCCCGTCACCCATGGCAAAATGCCGTATGTCGAATACTATCCCCTTATGTGATTGCATTAAAATTTTAAATCTACCTGAGTAACATTCCAAAACGTTTATTGTTTATTATGGTTGATGTTCTTACCCGGAAAATGAGACTTTTATTTTCCAGCAGATCTCACTGATCATCGCAGATATATTACTCTGCGGTAATCAGCGAAATTCCATCTAACTAATTACACAAGATCAGCTTTTCATATTATTATGAGACTAATTCTTTGCGGATCTGCGGCTTTGCGAGAAAAAAATATCTCGCCAAGACGCCAAGGCGCTAAGATTAAAAACCTAATTCTTTGCGGCGCCGCAGCTCTTCGTAAAAAAAAACAATCAATCATTAGATAAAAGTTACCAAACTAATTTTACCATAAGCACTTATGGTCTTGGATTCTGCGGGAAATAAAAAAATACCCCCAAAAAAAAAAGTGTAAACCCTCTTCGGGTTTATTTCTAAAACCTGATCTTTTTTTCTAAATTAGCGCCGAAATAACATAACCCATTATCACCATGGAAAAACTTGAATTGGATCTCCGCAATTTAGAGAGAGCCTTCCCCGATTATTTTACACAGGACCAGATAGCCAAAGCAAAGACCCTGTTCCTGAAACGGCTTGCCTGTGATGCCCACGAATATTATGGTGGCAAGATAGAAACAGTGCCAAAGGCACCGGTTCCCGGTTTTAACTGGTTCAACGTATGGTACACTCCAGGCGTTTCAATGATTTCCACCACCATCCGCGATGATAACGACACCTCTTTCCACTTTACCAACCGTGGCAACCTGGTAGCAGTGGTGTCAGACTCTACACGTGTGCTCGGCGATGGCGACTGCACACCCCCAGGTGGTCTGGGAGTGATGGAAGGTAAAGCTTTCCTGATGAAATACCTCGGCGGTGTTGACGCAGTTGCCCTCTGCATCGACAGCCGCGATGAAAACGGGAAAAACGACCCCGAAAGGATCATTCAGTTTGTGAAAATGGCACAATACAGCTTCGGTGCAGTAAACCTCGAAGACATCTCACAACCAAACTGCTTCAGGGTGCTTGATGTGCTCCGTGAAGAGTGCAACATCCCCGTGTGGCACGACGACGCCCAGGGTACAGCGTGTGTTACCCTCGCCGGACTCATAAACGCACTCAAACTTGCCGGTAAAAAAATGGGTGACGTAAAAATAGTTCTGCACGGCGCCGGTGCCTCCAATACCACAATAGCACGCCTTCTGATCGCTGATGGCGCCAATCCCTCCCGGATGATCATGTTCGATTCAAAAAGTTCCCTCCATAAAGGGCGTACTGATATTCAGGCGGACAAACGCTTCTACAGAAAGTGGGAATTGTGCGAAAAAACCAACCCCAAGCGTATTACCACCATGGAAGAGGCCATGCGTGATGCCGATGTGCTGATCTCACTTTCAAAATCAGGCTCCGATGTTATCAAACCTTATTGGGTAGCTTCGATGGCACCAAAATCAATCGTCTTTGCCTGCGCCAACCCGGTGCCCGAAATATACCCACATAAAGCTAAAGAGGCAGGCGCCTTCATCGTTGCAACAGGCCGCGGCGACTTTCCTAACCAGGTTAACAACTCCATCGGCTTCCCCGGGATACTTAAAGGTGCCCTGATGGTGCGCGCACGCAAAATTACCGACAATATGGCCATTGCCGCCGCTCACTCCCTGGCAGATTATGCCGAAAAAAGAGGTATCGACACCGAAAATATCGTCCCTAAAATGGATGAAGCCTCAGTGTTCCCGGAAGAAGCTGCCGATGTTGCCATGCAAGCAATTGCGGATGGTGTGGCACGCGTCATCATCTCCCGCGAAGAGGCTTTTTCAATCGCAGAAAAAGATATTAAACATGCCCGTGAAATGACCCGTAACCTCACTGAAAACGGGTTCATTAACCCACCGGACCACAAGATGCTCGAAGATGCACTCAAATGGGCCATTGAACAAGTAGCCTGAGCAAAGGTTGTCCATTTCATTTAATTACTATTTTTGTCGCCTTAAAAAACAGTGACATATGTATGCTTTTATCTCCGGAGACATTATTGAAGTCAACCCTGCATTTGCTGTATTGAAATGTAACGGAATCGGCTACCAGATCAATATAACCCTTTATACCTACAGCCAGATAAAGGAATCATCATCATGCCTGCTCTATACTCACCTCGTGATAAGAGAAGATGCCCATACCCTCTTCGGTTTCTCAACAGAAGAAGAAAGAGAGGTATTCAGGCATCTGATATCCGTGAGCGGAATAGGACCGAATACTGCCAGAATGATCCTCTCCTCAATAACCTGGGAAGAGGTGGTGGTTTCAATTCAACAGGATAATGTAGCTGCCTTTCAACGTATTAAAGGGATAGGAACAAAATCGGCTCAACGTATTATTATCGACCTGAAAGATAAAGTTGGTAAAACCTGGAAAACGGTTGATATTTCTTTACCAAGACACAATACACATCAACAGGAAGCGTTATCAGCTTTAATTTTGCTTGGCTTCAACAAGATCCAGGCCGGGAAAGCTGTTGATAAGGTATCAGCAAAGCTGGATTCCGGCACAGGTGTTGAAGTGCTGATAAAGGAGTGTTTGAAGATATTGTAAAACAGGCATTTAATAAGCTGAAACAGTTTGGAGAAGATTATTAAATATGTTATAAGAGGGGTTGGGGCACTCCTGCTTTTTTTAATTATCTGGACATCAAATGCCAATTGGTACAATCCGGAATTCACTTATTCAGAAAATCATACTGAATCGGGCCCTCCCGATTCGATACCATACCCTTTTTCCGACAAGACCGGAAAGCCTCTCGAAGATACCAACCATCATCCGATGTACCTGAATCCTTCGGTTATCATTCAGAACGTTGAATACGATCCTGTAACCAATTCCTACATTTTTACTGACAAAATAGGTGACCAGCCTATAGGGCGACCTTTTTCCGTGAATTTCGATGATTACATACGCTTCAACTTCAGACAGTCTCAGGATCGTTACTGGCGTGAGCGTTCAAAGCTCGACGCTTCAGGGGACAGAGCTGGCATCATACCCGGCCTTAACATACCGGGTGAACTCTTCTCGAGTATTTTCGGCAGCAATAAAGTAGACATCAGGCCACAAGGGTCTGCAGAGCTTATTTTCGGCATCAAATCCAACTTCCGCAACGACCCTGCCCTCACAGCAAAACAACGCAGATATACCAACTTCGACTTCCAGCAGAAGATACAGATGAATGTGATGGCTAAAATCGGCGAAAAGATCCAGTTTGGCCTAAACTATAATACCGAAGCCCA
>CAYXYB010000031.1:0-8315 GCA_964469215.1 uncultured Lentimicrobiaceae bacterium | reverse complement strand
TTCAACGAAGTTAAATTTTTGAACCCCCCAATAAATACCTCCAAAATGAAAAGTAAAATTTTATTCATCATATCACTTCTTACAGCTATTAACCTCCATGCCCAGAACCCCATATTTGAATGGGTGAAAAGTAACCATGGATATAATGGGAGAGCAGAAACCTATTTTATGGAAATAGATACTAATGGAAACATTTATGCCATTGGTCTTTTTTCAGGCACTGTGGATTTTGATCCAAGCCCATCGAATGCTTCTATGTTAACTGCTTCGGTTGGTCCTTCTTGGTTTATACAAAAACTTGATAAAAATGGCAATTTTATTTGGGTTCGTTCTATTTACAATTCACAAGGAAGTGTTCGCTCTTTCAAGGTTGATGATTCAGGGGATCTTTATATTATAGGTGAATTTTCCGATTCCATTGACCTTGACCCGGGCTATTTGGTTTATAATCTTGTATCACAAGGTGGTTTGGATGTTTTTATTCTTAAGTTGTCGGCAAACGGCAATTTTATCTGGGCAAAGTCTTTTGGAGGCAGCGACAATGATCGTGGTCAATCACTTTGTATTGACCCACAAGGCAATGTATATTCACATGGCTATTTTACCGGCACAGCAGATTTTGACCCGGGCCAGGGAACCTTTTATCTAAGCTCTCAGACAAATAATGGACTATCTGCTTTTGTACAGAAACTTGATAATAACGGGAACTTCATTTGGGCTAAAGCCTTTATTGCTCAAGATATTAGTGGTATGTGTAAAGGAAAATCCATTGATTTGGATTCTGATGTAAATATCTATTGTTCTGGATATTTCGAGGGAACTGTTGATTTCGATCCGGGCCCGGGCATGAACATTCCTCCCTCCAATGCAATGGGTGTCTATATAACTAAGTTAGATACCTCAGGGAATTTATTATGGTTGAGATATCACACTTATATAGGGAGCTGGGGATATGGAGAACTGACATCAATGGCATTGGATAGAAACAATAATGTTTATGCTACCGGTAGATTTGGTGGTAATGTTGACTTTGATCCGGGTCCTGACACCTTGCTTCTTTCCAGTAGTACTTTTATTCAAAAATTTGATAAAGAGGGGAATTTTAAATGGGCAAAATCATATGGGTATGCAGATAATCCAACTAGTATTACAACAGATACTTTTGGTAATATCTATTCTACAGGTTTTTTCCAGGATTCAACCGAATTAGATCCCGGGCTGGATAGTCTTGTGTTTTATACCTGTGATGATGGGGCCTATCTGCAGAAATTAAATTCAAAAGGGGAACTTTTATGGGCTGGCATTTTGCAAAGTAATTATGGTATGTCAATGGGCTTTGATTTATATGTTGATCTTAAAGGAAATGTATTTTCAACTGGCCTATATGCTGGAACAGTTGATTTCAGACCCGATACAGGGGTTTACAACCAAACACCTATATTTAACTCAACCTCTTCCTATATTTTGAAGTTAAGTCAGTGTAAGACACTCACTACAGATTATGTTACAGCTTGCGACAGCCTCACCTGGATGGATGGTATTACCTACTACCAATCAACGCAATCGGCCTATTTCACTTTGCCAGGCTCAGCAGGGTGCGATTCCATCATCTGCCTTTCGCTTACTATTCCTGTTATTGATACCACCGTAAGCGTGAGTCCGAATGGTGTGTTTAGCTCAAACCATAATTCAGCATCCTACCAGTGGCTGGATTGCAATAACGGCTATGCAGCCCTTCCGGGAGATACCCTGCAAACTTTTACCCCAACCATAAATGGCGATTATGCTGTGGAGATTAACCTTTATGGCTGCATTGACACATCGGCTTGTATGCACATTGGCAACGTAAGCATTGAAGAAATTGCAGGTAGTACGATCAGGCTTTATCCCAATCCAAACTCCGGGAAGTTCACCTTAGACCTGGGGAATCTCAGAGCCACGGAAGTCAGAATACTGAATAGCCTCGGACAAGAGATAGTAGCGTTAAAAGATATTAACAGTCAATATTTTGATCTGGATTTGAAGCCTGGTATCTATTTTACTCACATCCGTACCGGAAAAGTCAGCAAAACGATTAAGTTTGTGGTGAGGTAGGAGTTCTATTTTGATAGTATGCAGATTAAACATTTCCTACTTATAAGTAATTGACTAATGATGATCGTTCAGGTTTTATGGAAAATTCCATTACTTTTGCTCTCCCCAAATAACAATGTGGTAAAATATTATGTCACCTCCACCGGTTACGCCATATCCGTCAAAAGAGCAGGAATTGTTACTGCAGGCTGCCCTTTCAGAGAACGGCAACTCTCTGTCGGCATGGGAGACATGGAGCCGGAACTGGAATATTGAAGACTACCTTGACCACGGCTCTTTCCGCCTTCTGCCCTTATTATACAGAAATCTGGCACGACAGAATGTTGAAGATCACAGGATGATGATGCTGAAAGGGGTATATAAGCAGGCATGGTACAAAAACCTGAGCCTCTTTAACGATTCCAAAAAATTCCTCCATCTGTTTGAGAAAAACAACATACCGACAATCCTTTTAAAAGGTACAGCGCTGACAGTATTGTATTACAAAGATAATGGTGTAAGGCCTATGGCTGATATTGATGTAATGATTCCTGAAAAATTTGCCCGTAGGGGGATTGAAATTCTAAAGGCAAACGGGTGGAAAGCAGAATTTGATGAGTATATCGAATACAACCTGAGGCATGGAAGAAGTATGATGTTCTTCAATGATGACGGGTTTGAATTCGATCTGCACTGGTTTCCGTTTTTTGAATCTTTGGGGGAGGGGAGTGATGCGGATTTTTGGGATCATGCCGTTCCTGTTGACTTCTGTGGATTTCAATCGCAGGCTCTCTGCCCGGCCGATAATCTGCTGCACACCATCATCCATGGCGTAAAATGGAACCCCGAACCTCCAATCCGCTGGGTAGCCGACTCAATGATCATTCTCCGGTCATCAGACAATAAGATTGACTGGGAGAGGTTTCTGATGATGACCAGAAAGTTCAGGCTGGTTCTTCAGGTGAGGGAAGCCTTCAGCTATCTTGTCAGATGCTTTAATGCCCCGGTACCGGATTCTGTATTACAGGAACTCAACAATACCAAAGTGTCGCTATCGGAACGGCTGGTGTACAGATATGACAAAAAAAATCCGGATTCCATACCAGACAATTTCATCGCCAAACTAAAAATGCTGTTTGTGATTTTCCTTCGCCAGTCTGACAGAAATGGCTTCTTCAGGCAGATGTCAGGGTTTGTAAAATACCTGATGTTCAGAATAAAAGGTAAAAATCCGTTGAAAATCCTGAAATACTATGTTTTCAAAACCCGAATAACCGGCAGGAGAGGATAGTTTAAACAAATTTTTGAATCCGTTTCTATTAATCCCATCATATAAAACATGAAATTTTCCGGCAGATCAGGGAGAATGTTTTTTCTGCTTTTTGCAATAGCAATAACGGCATTGGCTGTTGTTGCATTCATAACCTTCCCAAAACCGTTTTTCATCACACCTGTTCTTTTATCTATACCATTCTGGATGTTGTCATTTAACAATGTTTTTTCCAGATTAAAGGTTTTATGGGTTAATCTTGCTGTTATCCTTATAATTATGGCATGTTTCGAGGCAGTTTTTATTTTGAAGGAGCGAAAAGCAAAGATCAGGGAACTGTCGGTTGTGATCGAAAACGGTTATGTTTGTGTTGCAGATTCGCTTCTGGGGTGGAGACTTATGGCTAACACATCATGTATCACAAAGAAATATGTAAGTAACAAACTGATCTATGAAGCGAAAGTAACGATTGACAGTAACAGCATGCGTATTACTCCTGAATGTATTGAGCCATGCAGGGGGGCAGTTCTGTTCTTCGGAAATTCATGCACCTATGGTGAAGGTGTCGATGATTCCCTGACCCTTCCATATCAGTTTTCAACATTAACAGATAACAGATATCAGGTATATAATTTCGGGGTTTACGGCTACGGTCCGCAACAGATGTTGTCGCAGACACAGTATGGCATGGTTGATTCAATTGTTAAGGGAAAAGTTGAACATGTTGTTTATCAGATTCTTTACCCTGAACACCTGTACAGGTTATGCGGTTTCTACTCATGGAATGAGAACTGCCCGAGGTATATACAGAATGATTCAGGAGAACCGGTTTATGCAGGCAATTATTCGGAAAACCCGTCAAGATTTATTGTTCCCGGCGGCATTGCAGGGAGTTCGGCAGCAATGAGGGCGCTGTTTACCAAAGAGATAAAACCCGATTCATCAGCAAAAGAACTACTGGTTGCTGTGATTCTGAAATCAAAAAAACTGCTGGACGAAAAATATGGCAATCCGGTTTTCCATATAATTTTATGGGACTGGTCTGATGGCAGGGATGAGTATCTATTTAGCAAACTCCGGGATGAAGGGATAATGATATATGATGCACGTGATATTTTCTCTCATGATCCTGCATCTCTCAGATATCGTATAAGCAAACACGACACACATCCCAACGGATTTGCTTACAGGATCATTGCAGAATATCTGGTTGATAAACTGTTTGTCAGCAAAAAAAATTAACCGGCTTCATGGCAGGATTTAAAGAAAAAGTAAGGGATCTGAAACGGGGCAACTGGATTGTCTTCAATATATTCCTGCTTTCAGGACTGGTTGTATTGTTACTGCTTTATAATTCATATACCCACACACCGGAAAGGAACAGCAACTGGCAGAGTTCCAAAACGCAGCTCGGAAAGGGGGTTATGGGCTCATGGGCATTTATGCTGTCATACAGGGCATTAGCTAAAAACCGTCTCGACCTTGGAACCTGGCACGGCTACCACGAATTGTTTCTCAAAAAGCCGGTAACATTCAGTGAAGCCTCTTTCGATTTCAGGCTTGATGGTGAAGCATGCCTGGTTTTCTTTTTCGGGAAGGCAGGTGATACATTGAAGGCCATCCGTATCTCAGAAGATCCTCAGTACGAAAGTGCTTATCTTGAAGTGGTTGAAGGCAGATTCGTAAGAAAGGAGTCGCTGAAGATTCCTGTTATAAACCAGAGCTGGAACAGATTCAGTATGAGTTTCAATGGTAACCGGGCTGTTATTATTGTTAATGGCAGTAATGACAGGATAACGATACCGGATATTAGTGAAGGAAACTGTACCGGTTTCAGGGCTTATGAAAATCCGACACTTGTGGATAACATAAAGCTGACAGATAAAGGTGGCAATGTGGTTTTCTCAGATAAATTCAACCTTAAACTTACCGGTTGGTTTTGGCTGATGCTTGTTATTATTCTTGTAAACCTGATGTATATATCAGATCCGGGATCGCGCAGGGTGCTTAATGTATTGGTTATTAATATATCAATTCTGATTACATTGCTGTGGCTGTTTTTTATGATATACGGGCGGTTTCAGTATCCAGGAGAGTGGATGATTGACTGGAAATCAGCCACATCAAATATATTTCCCGGTGACGAACCGGTTGCTGAGGATTCCGTAGATTTGGTTGCCGAGGATAATAGTAAGAGGTTGAAAGTGTTGTTTTTAGGGTCATCCCAGACCTGGGGTGCCGGAGCCACGCGGGAAAGCAAAACCTTTGTCGAAAGATTTGAGTATCTGGTGAACCGGAGCAATGAACAAAAGATAAGCTGTATAAATACAGGGATATCGGGGATAAGATCCGATGAAATTTTGGAGAGCTACAGAAATAAATGGATTCATTTAAACCCCGATCTCTGTATCATCAATTTGTCGATGAATGATTCAGGCAACAGGAAGTTCAGAAAAAACCTTGAAGAGATAATTATGCTGAACAGGAGATCGGGGATAACAACGGTGTTGATTCCTGAGCCGGTCATGGGATACAGAGCTGAGCACAGAAAAAACCAGGAGATCGTTAAGCAGCTTGCAAAAGATCACAATCTGCAATTGATTGATATCCAGTCATACCTTGATAACCATTATGATGACGGGTTTCTTTACTGGGATTTTGTTCACCTTACAGACTTTGGGCAGCAGCTTTTTGCGGAGGAGATAAACAGGCAGTTTGCCCCCGAATTTTGCCTGAAATAAGTATTTCTTATTATCATCATGGCGTCATAGCGAGAAAACCTGCTATGGCCATTGTTTTTCAAACCACTACAGGCAAAGGATCTTTTCTCGCAATCCATATCCGTTTTCTGATGATAAATCGAGCAGATACATACCGGCCGGCAGATGATGCAGGTCAAGGGTATAATTCAGCATACCGCAATCTGTTTTGAGATCATGTTTGCTTACCATCCTACCCCCCAAATCCATCACCCTTAATGCGAGGTTCCCCTTTAGGTGTTCGCCTGTGATAACCCATTTTCTTTGTTCTGACTGCGAAATGTGGATTTTTGTGGCACTTTCTTGTTCCGTTACAGACGTAATCACAGGAACGTTCAGCAAGTCGCCTGTCTGGCCGCATAAATGCAGCATCATAACCTCAACTGTATTGTTTCCTGAATTGCTCCAGGTATGGGTGATCTGTTCAGTGTTTGAATACAGCAACTGCCCGTTGATCCTCCATTGATTTGGCGTGCCAGTAGTAGGACAATCATGCACAAGGGAATATGTAACCGGCACCCCTGCCGGTACCTGGCCCGTATGCGACGAATGAATTGTAACTTTGCATGAGTCGAAATAATACAGCTTAACCGAGTCTATGAAGGGATTGCACATGGCATTATCTGTGATCTCGACAAATATTGTGCGGTGCCAGGGGAGTATAGGTTGTGTTGGAAGTGTTGTTTGTTGCGACAGGATTCCTGTTGTGTCGTACCATGTAACGGAATAGGGGGTGGCACCTCCTGAAATCAATGCAGTAAAGGATGTGTTTGGGGAAAGTCCGCAAACGATCCGTTCTGTGGGGTTGATTTGGTAGGTTAACGGGAAAGGCACCTCATCGTAAATCCAAAAGGTAGCTGTATCGTTGTATAGGGTGTTGTGAATCACCACAGTAAAAAACTCAGCTCCTTCTGTCAGGGTATCGTCTATTATCATTATAGGAATCTCGGCAAGGTCCATTCCGGGAAGAAACACGACGCTGTCGGGGATGTGCATAAAATCCACCCCGTTGGTAGCTGTGCCGTACATGGCGTCGAAATGTACAACCAGAGTGTCCTTTGCCGGAAAATTGAGGGTGACGTAGAGGCCGCCCGTACCACAAGGTTCATAGAGGGGTGTGGTGGTAGTAACTCCAACAACCTGTCTGGTGTAATCTGTTCCGTTGGTTGTTCTGAATAATCCCCCGTTGAATTCCAGTACATAAACAGTATCGGAATTGAGACAGTTGATATCTATCACCATTTCTCCAAAACAACTCTGACTATTATGCCAGTCCCAGGAATTTCCTCCGTCGCCTGTGCCCAATAACACACCGCAACCTGAAATAGGAATGCTATAGTATTTGTACCCCCCGATATATCCAGTTTCCTTGTTTGGAAAGGATACCCTGTTAACTACTGTCAAGGGTGTGTGTGCCTGAAGGCAGAAGGTCCAGTTAGCTCCTTTGTCTGTTGTTTTTATGACATAGATTGAATCCTGAATATTTCTTACCCCATACCAGACTGAATCTGATGGAAAATAGATCTTGTAAGTCGGCCATGAAGGTTGGGACAACCATGTTGTTCCACCATTATATGTAATTCTGATGGTGTCCCCGTCACTAACATAACCTGTGTCGGGGTGTGGAAATTGATAATGGAACCCTATAGAAAATGTGCCGGAGAGCAACGTTAGCCAGGTCACACCCCGGTTGTTGGATCGCAGTAGTGAAGTACCTGCCTGGCCGATGACTACAGTGTCGTTAAGGAAAACCAGACTATTGAAGCTCTGGGTTAACATAACAGAATCCCAGGTTGTGCCGTAATTGTCTGATAAGTACAGCTTGTTGCCTTTGAAAAAAGCAATGGTTGTTGAATCTATAAGGTTGAGGGATTTGTTATTGGGGATACCGGGACTGAAAAATGCGGTGTCGAATGTCGTCCCTCCATTATTGGTTATCAGGAGACTTGTTACAGTGAGTACTGCCCCTTTGTTGATGTCGTAGAATTCAACCTCGACAGGATTATACAGTTGCAGGTTAAGCCATTGCCACTGGGCATCGGCAGGTTGAGTTGCAAAGAGCAGGGAAATAAAAACCCATACAATGGTAAACTGTTTGTAAATTATATTCATTATTTATACTTTTAACTTTTCACTTCTCACTTATAAACAACCAGCATCCCGGTGGCAGTCTCCATCTTTCCGAAAGCAACCCTGCATGTGTACACACCTTT
>CAYXYB010000030.1:11746-11865 GCA_964469215.1 uncultured Lentimicrobiaceae bacterium | reverse complement strand
ATCCTAATATGCTGTATATTAATTTATTACAAAATGCAACTGTTGAACTCCAGTATGAAACACTGAACACTGAACACTGAAAGTATAGGAAACACCGAACACTGAATATTGAACACTGA
>CAYXYB010000030.1:0-11646 GCA_964469215.1 uncultured Lentimicrobiaceae bacterium | reverse complement strand
ACACTGAAGGTATAGGAAACACCGAACACTGAATATTGAACACTGAACACTGAAGGTATAGGAAACACCGAACACTGAATATTGAACACTGAACACTGAAGTATTAAACGAGGAAAGGAAAGAGTTAATGAGAAAGTTTGATTTGGAAAAACGAATGATTGAGTTTGCCGTTTTGATTCTTGGCATTGCAGCATCCATTCCCAAAACAAATATTTCATTGCCACTGGCTGGTCAGTTGAGCAGATCAGGAACGGCAGTGGCACTGAACTATGCCGAGGCACAGAGTGCTGAATCAAGAAAAGACTTTGTACACAAGCTGAAAGTTGCGCTCAAAGAACTTAGGGAAACACAGGTTCCCCTGAAATCATCAATAAAATGAATTGGTTAAAAGATTCTTTGCAACTCGATCAGGCCTTGTCTGAATCAAATCAACTGATTTCCATTCTCATGAAAAGCATTGAAACAGCAATCAACAACATGAACAATGAAAAGCTCAACAGGTAATAAGATCCCGGGCCATGATGCACCCAGACTCCCAGTGTTTTATCAACCTCCTTGGCCAAACCTGCAATGCACAATTAATTCTGAATTCAACATTACATCCTTCACTTCTGTGTTCAGTGTTCATTATTCGGTGTTTGTCGATGCCTAAATAACGTTGACCGTTTTGTGACAATGTTCAACATCATTGGTTTTTTTGTTTCCCGCGGAAATATTGGGGAATCGGGGAAATCGGGGCACTTCGACTACGCTCAGTGCCCGGGGAAATCGTGCAATCGGGAAATCGGGAGAATTGGTCACTGATCCAGATTATCTGTGCAGATTTTTTCTGCGGTAATCTGCAATATTCCATCTAACTAATTTTTTATTTAATAGCTATCTTATTTTGCCTCAAATACTTATGGCAATAGATTAACGATCTGATAAATCAGCCACGAATGCACGGATGATGCATTCCGAAAACCACATCCGTGCATCCGTGGCTAAAAAAAATTAGCGAGCTTTTCCATCCAACTATTTTCTATTTGTTAGATATGTTATTTTACCATAATCACTTATGGTCTTGGATTCTGCGGGACAAATAATTTTTTGCTGCCAGCTGTTCAGAGCGCTCGCTGGCGCTCGCGCGTTCAGGGTTCTGGGTTCAGAGTTCTGGGTTCGGAGTTCAGAATAACGCATGATCCACGGAGATAAACCCTGAAGGCGATGCCCTGAGTCTGTTATCCCTGAGCACAGCCGAAGGGTCGAAGGGGGTGAAATGATTAAAACAGTGTAAATTTATCTTACATCAAAAATTTTATCTTCGTTTTATATCTATTTGTTTTTGTGGACATTACATTAATGTAGGGAAAATATAATCAATAATATATAATATTTTTATGTCTGTTATATGGTTTTGATTATATTATGTTGTATATTTACAGGTTCATTTTCAATGATCCATCAGGTTGAAGAATTACATCACATACCTGCCATTATACCAATTCAATAAGTTTTTTTGGTTAAGGATTGGTTTATATTTTGTGGATCATTTACTGAAAACATCTTTTATATCCAAGACTATTATCCCTGAAACCCTCATTCCCGTAGAGAGAGGAGTACAGTTTGAGCAAGAGCAAGAGCATGTAATCATACAGCTTTTCAACAGGCCGCATAGTATTCAATGTTTTTATATCCTGTCAATTTTCTGGTTGGGGAAGAATGACTTTGAGCTGAAAGTACTGCATGGCATTTCTACAATGATTGCTTTGCACTCGAAGTAGTGAACCTATGTGACTTTTTTTATCAGAAAATCAATCATTTCTTAACCTAAAATTCTTTAAGCCATGAAAAAATACATTATTTTAGCAACAATATTACTTTTTGCCAATCTGTTGCCAGCACAGTTCTACATGGCTGTCAACCCTGATTTCAACATTCAAAACACCGCCAATGTGCAGAATACCGGTAATGATATTGCAGAATACAGTATGAATTTGAATCAGGACATGAAGGTAATGGTGTGGGATGGAGATAATCCGGGATTTTACTGGAGCCTTGAAGGCACCGGCGGAGTTATTAATTCAGGAATAATGCCAATTGATACCTGCCTGGCTTTTAATTATTCTGTTTTTAACCCGGACGTGGTATTAAGTGAAGGGGGAGCTGTCGCTCTGATAGTTTGGGAACGTAATGACAGTATTTTTGTTTGTTCCAAAGAATTTGTAAATAATCAGTTTCAGCATAAGTACGGGCCATTCTTTTATGGGTTAGGTATTTATCCGAATGTGGATGCTGCCCACCGGTATAAAGATATCCGATGTGTCGTAACCTGGGAAAATAACAACGAAATCCTGGCGAAGGCCTGTAATATAGAAGGGGTAGATACTTCCTCCACACTGGTCATAAAGCCCAGTACAGGCGACCCCTGTTATAAAAGACCGGATGTAGCTTTGTACCTTTATGAAGGGCAAACGGATACATTTACTGTGGTATCATTTGCATATGCCGGTGAAAAGCCAAATGGAAACTGGTTGTTCCAGGTAGTGCAATATTATATAGACAGTCTTATCGATCCTACCAAGGGATATCTAGACACTTTAAAATATCCTGACAGGACACCAAATCCCGGTGCCTTCCAATATACCATGACAGTTCGCTATCCACGGATTGCAGCACCTGCTCTTCCTCAGGATACCTTCGACTTTTCTATGGTGGTGGATATATTTCGCTTTCATGATGAAATAGGAGAATATGTTTACGAAATATGGAACTTTACAAGCTATTCTAATAACTTGTATACGCACTTTAGTGATGAATGCATTAATAAACCCCTACTACCTCTTCTAACATTACCATCATTTGCAACCACTCCATATGAAAACTTCAAACCAGTTATTACTTACTGTGGTGACAACATCCATGTTGCCTGGGAGTATTTTGATCAGCCGGGTTACATCTTTCAAGACAGGTGGCATATTATAAAACTGCCTCTTTCACTTGATGGAACACCAACTGACGACTATTCGGTTGTTAACTATCATCTGAACGAAAACTTCCGTATACCTTCCATCGCAGGAAGATTCTCATACTTCGATCATAATCTTTATACATTCTATAACATTGATACAGAAGAGATAAATTACAAGTCGAGTTACTGTGCAAATCAATATCTCAGGAAGCCTAAGCCGGCACCGGAATTCGTCTTTTATCCCAATCCAACAAACGGCAAGGTGTTCTGCAAAATTCCGGGAGATGTGTCTCCTATATCAATTTCGTTATACGATATCAAAGGGAGGCCTCTTAAAACAATCCCTGATCCGGCCAATGAAATCAGTCTTGAACTTTCAGACTTGCCTTCAGGCATATATCTCGTAAAAGTTGATTTGCCACAACAAACTAAAACCTTCAGGATCGTTAAGCAATAATAATAATCAAAAGCAGGAGCATCTTCTTTAGTACTCCTGCTTTTCAAAAAAACCGAAAAACATGAAAAGACTACGGTTTATTATAATTTTCCATTTTCTGGGATTATCCTGTTTCGCTCAACCAATGAGCGGAACCTATATTGTCGGCGGCCCACAGGGGGTTTTTGCAACCCCTTCCCTTGCAGTACAAGAATTGCAGCAGCGGGGCATGAGTGGCCCGGTTACCCTGAAGATTTATGCCGGTATATATTACGAGCAGATTTTTATTCACAATATTCCGGGAAGTGACTACACAAATACACTTACCATCGAATCTGAATCAGGTCGAAACGATGATGTGATCATCACATATGATTTGCAAGACATCAATTATAGTTATATTATTCTAATCGGCGATATTCTATATGTTGTTATACGGAATCTTACTTTTCAACCCACCGGATTGTATTCAACCGGTTTGAGAGCATCATCAAACGGATTAAATGTTTCGGTAATTAAGATTATCAATTGTGTTTTTAACACTTGCGGTTGCTCTGATGCACATGAGAAATACAGCATTGAGACAGGCCATCAATATAAGCTTGACTCGCTAATCATTTCAGGAAATACTTTCAATGGATGCAGGGCAATAGATGTTAAATCAGCACCTGACTTCAATCATCCCGGAACTTACTTGCAAGTTGATCACAATAGGTTCTATCAAAACACTAAAAGGATATTTTCAACTAATCTGGATTTCTGCAAATTCTCAAATAATTCTATATTTTCATGCCAAAAAGGAACAGTAGCCATAAGCACCCAATCCGGAACTTCACAAAATACTCAAACATTCCTCGCCGAAAACAATAACATCATTTTGACAGATAAATGGAATTTTATCTTTTCCCACGGATTTCATCCATCCATAGTATTAAGAAACAATATTATACATGCAGATTCATCCCGCGGGATTTTAGCATACAGTGGTTTGTTATTATATAATAACACACTAAAGGTAAAAGAAAAGGCAGTATATTATATTGATAAAACTGTAGATGTAAAGAACAATATATTCATTGCAATTGAAGGCTCGGTGTTTTATGCAATGAATGGGATAGGTATTGTGAATTCGAACAATAATGTACTTTGGTCGCCATCAGTTTATCCCATATGCGTATTCCAGGACACTTCTGTTTCAGCCATCCCCGATTTTGCTGCCTGGCAAAACATGGGAATGGACACTCATACAAAATGGGGCATTCCTCTTTTTAGCAAACCCTATGACCTGCACCTGCAGCCGGGAGACACCCTGGCGCGGGGTGCCGGAACTCCTATTGCTTCTGTTACTCATGATATAGACGGTGATCTTAGAAACCCTCTGAATCCTGATATCGGAGCTGATGAGGTGGTGATCAGGCCTGTGCTTGATGAATATTACAATGCCTGTATCGGTTCTCCATTTATGCTGGATGCAGGAGCCGGATTCTCAACTTATCAATGGAGCACCGGTGCTACCACCCAGACCATCACCCTGCAACCGTCAAGCGACACTGCAACCTATTCCTGTACCGTTACCTTCGGCCCCTTATCAGGGCACAAAACAACCGAGGTCAGGTGGGTCGATTGCACCGGCATTGTGAAACATGATAAAACAAGATTGGTGATCCAATCCTACCCAAATCCCGCAACCCGTTCCATTACCCTGCAGGCATCTGAAGGGAACAACCTGCCCGAAGGTATCCTGCAGATATACAATGTCCAGGGCATCAAATATCTTGAAATACCATTGTCTCAGCACCGGAACAGGATAGAAGTGAATATCAGCACACTCCCCACGGGGATTTTTCTTGGCCGGATCATCGGACACAATGGGGAAACCGGAGTGTTTCGTTTTGTAAAAAGCCACTAAGTGCCTCTATGTGAATTAAGTGACTCAGTGGTTAATGAATCGTTGAGAATCTGGGGAATCGGGAAAATCGGGGAATCGGGGAAATCGGGGAATCGAGGAAATCGGGGAAATCGGGGAAATCGAGTGAATTGGTCACTGATCCAGATTATCTGTGCAGATTTTTTCTGCGGGAATCTGCGAAATCTGCGGGAGATATAATTTTTTGCTGACAGGTGTTCAGAGCGCTTGCTGGCGCTCCCGCGTTCTGGGTTCAGAGTTCAGAGTTCAGAATAACGCATGATCTACGGAGATAAACCCTGAAGACGATGCCCTGAGACTGTTATCCCTGAACACAGCTGAAGGGTCGAAGGGGGTGATATAATTAATACAGTGTAAATTTATCTTACATCAAAAATTTTATTTTCGTCTTATATCTATTTGTTTTTGTGAATATTACAGTACTAAACTGAAAATATAATCAATAATTCATAATATTTTGATGTCTGTTATATAGTTTTGATTATTTTGTGTTGTATATTTACAAATCCATTATAGATATTTTTCAGGTTGAAGAATTGCAACACATACCTGCCAATATACCAAGCCAACAGAATTTTTTGGCTTTGGATTGGTTTATATTTTGTGGATTATTGCTTGAAAATATCTTTTATATATCTGTTTAATAATCCCAGAACCCGTATTCCCGTAGAGAGAGAGAGAGAGAGAGAGAGAGAGAGAGAGAGGAGTACAGTTTGAGTGTGAGCAAGAGCATGTAAAAGGACTGTTTCTCATCAGGCCGCAGAGGATTCAATGTTTTTATATCCTGTCAATTTTCTGGCTGGGGAAGAATGATTTTGAGCTCTAAATGCTACATGGTATTGCATGAGAGCTGTTTGTGCACACAATGCATTGAAACCATGTGGCATTTTCATCAGTAATCAATCATTTTTTAACCTAAAATTTTTAAGCCATGAAAAAATACATTATTTTAGCAACAATAACGCTATTCATAAATATGGTATCAGCACAGTTCTACCTGTCTGTCAACCCGGACTTTAGCATCCAAAATACCGGCAATGTCCAGAATACCGGCAATGATATTGCAGAATACAGTATGAATTTGAATCAGGACATGAAGGTAATGGTGTGGGATGGAGATAATCCGGGATTTTACTGGAGCCTTGAAGGCACCGGCGGAGTTATTAATTCAGGAATAATGCCAATTGATACCTGCTCTGGTGGTAACATTGCTGTTTTTAACCCAGATGTGGTATTAAGTGAAGGGGGAGCTGTCGCTCTGATAGTTTGGGAAGATAATGGTAATATTTATGTCTGTTCCAAAGAATTTGTAAATAATCAGTTTCAACACAAGTACGGTCCATTCTCTTTTGGGCCGGGCATAAATCCTAATGTAGATGCTGCACACCGATACAAAGATATCAGATGTGTTGTTACCTGGGAATTCAACAACGAAATATTTGCAAAGGCCTGTAATATCGAAGGGCTGGATACTTCTTCCACACTGATCATAAAGCCAAGTACAGGCGATCCGCGTTATAAGAAACCGGATGTAGCTTTGTATCTCTATGAAGGGCAAACGGATACATTCACTGTAGTATCATTTGCATATGCCGGTGAAAAGCCAAATGGAAATTGGTTGTTCCAGGTAGTGCAATATTACATTGACAGTCTTATCGATCCGACGAAGGGACATCTCGATACCCTGAAATATCCAAACAGGATACCAAGTCCTGGCCCTTTCCAATATATATTGACAGTAGGTTATCCACGGATAGCAGCACCTGCTCTTCCTCAGGATACTTTCGACTTCTCCATGGTAGTAGATGTACATTATTTAGATGAAGACTGGAATCAAATCAGGGGTATCTGGAATTTCACTGCTTTTAATAATAATTTATTTAGACATTTTTACGATACATGTATTAATGCATACCTACCACCACCTACATTTCCAACAACCCATTATGTGAATTACAAACCTGTAATCACCTATTGTGGTGATAATATCCATGTTGCCTGGGAGTATTTTGATCAACCGGGTGAAATCTGGCAAGATCACTGGCATATCATAAAACTATCGCTGGATCTTGACGGAACACCAACAGACGACTATTCGGTTGTTAATTATAATCTAACCTCGAACTACCAGAAACCTTCCATTGCAGGAAGATTCTCATACTTCACCCATAACCTATACACCTTCTATGATATGTATGCAGGAGAAGTAAATTACAAATCGAGCTATTGCAGTAATCAGTATCTAAGAATGTCAAAACCGGAACCGGAATTCGTCTTTTATCCCAATCCTGCAAACAGCATGGTATTTTGCAAAATTCCGAGAGATGACGCTCCTGTATCCATTTCACTTTACGATATCAACGGGAGACTTCTGAAAACAATCCCTTATCCAGTCAATGAAATCAGTCTTGATCTTTCAGACTTGTGCTCAGGAATTTATCTGGTCAGAGTTGAATTACCAAACAACACCAAATCGTTCAGGATCTGTAAGCAATAAATAGCAATTGAATGCAGGGGCGTCTTTCTTTTTGCCCCTGCATTTCAAAAAAAAAAAAAAAAAAAAACAGACAATTATGAAAAGACTACGTTTAATTATATTATTCCATTTTCTGGGATTATCCTGTTTCGCTCAACCAATGAACGGAACCTTTATTGTAGGCGGCCCACAGGGGGATTTTGCAACCCTATCTCTTGCCGTGCAACAGCTCCAACAACGGGGCATGAGTGGCCCGGTAACATTAAAGATCTACGCAGGTACCTATTGGGAACAGATTTATATTCATAACATACCCGGAAGTAGCTACCAAAACAAACTAACAATCAAATCAGAATCAGGCAACAATGATGTGATAATTACATTTAATTTGCAAGATTATAATTATGCATATTTAATCTGTCTTGGCGACATTCATCATGTTGAAATAAAGAATCTTTCCTTTCTTGCTGATGGATTATATGCAACATGTATTAAAGCAACAAATGGAAATCATGAAGTATTGAAAGTGTATAACTGTAAATTTACTTCTGTTAATTGTCCGGGTAGTTTACAAGGAAACTCATATATCCTGTCGACAAAGGATTTGGATAGTGTCCTCATATCAAATAGCACTTTCATAGGTTGTGCAGCAATAAGTACTCTTAGTACCTCATATACGGAAATCTCTAATAATCTTTTTTATCAGAATAGATATTATATACTTTACAGGGCAGGGGTAAGCTGCATTTTTTCCAACAACATAGTTTTTTCTGACCATACAGGATATTCAGTGGTTGAGAGCTTGTCATCTTCAACCTCTGGTTCTTTTCTGGCTGAGAATAATAAAATTGTACTGAAAGGGAAATGGGGGCCCGTTTTTTGGGTGGATTATCAAACTTCTCTGTTCTTCAACAATACAATCAACGCAGATTCTTCAATTGGTATTAAAAGTACAAATGGACTGTCATTATACCATAACACAATCAAGGTACAAAAACTGGCAGTTTATAACATTCAATATATTGATAATCTCAAAAATAATATATTAATCACTACAGAAGGCTCCTTATTTCGCGTAATCTCTAACCTTCCATCAATCAACTCGAATTACAACGTATTTCACTCGCCGGCAAATTATCCTTTCTGCACCTTCTCTGACACCAATGTGTCTGCCATCCCCGATTTTGCCACCTGGCAAAACACGGGGATTGATACTCATTCAATATGGGGCATTCCTCTTTTCAGCAAACCCTATGACCTGCACCTACAAGCGGGAGACACCCTGGCGCGGAGTGCCGGAACCCCTATTGTTTCTGTTACTCATGATATAGACGGTGATCTTAGAAACCCTCTGAATCCTGATATCGGAGCTGATGAGGTGGTGATAAGGCCGGTACTTGATGATTTTTACAATGCCTGTACCGGCTCACCTTATACATTAGATGCAGGGGCAGGCTTCTCCTCCTACCAATGGAGTACCGGTGCTATCACACAGACCATCACACTGCAACCTTCAACAGATACTGCAACTTATACCTGCACCGTTACTTTCGGTTCATCTTCCGGTCAAAAAACCACAGAGGTCAGATGGGTTAATTGCACCGCCATAATGAAACATGATAAAACAAGATTGGCAATCCGATCCTACCCTAATCCAGCCAGCCGTTCAATTACCCTGCAGGCATCGGAAGGGAACAACCTGCCCAAAGGTATCCTGCAGTTTTACAGTATACAGGGAGTTAAACAATTCGAAGTCCCTTTGCCGCCAAACCTCCAAAAGCTTGAGGTGGACATCAGCAGTCTACCTGCCGGCCTGTTCCTGAGCCGAATCATCGGGCACACTGGTGAGACCGGAGTGTTTCGTTTTGTGAAAAGCCACTAAGTGACCTAAGTGTCTGAGTGGTTTATTGAATCGTGCAATCGGGGAATCGGGGAATCGTAAAGTCGTAAAGTCGCAAAGTCGTAAAGTCGCAAAGTTGGGGAAATCGGGGAAAGCAGGAATTTGCATAGTTTTGCAAATCATCATTACAACAAAACATGAGCGACGACAAAAAGATAATATTCTCGATGGTGGGTGTTGGCAAACTGATACCACCAAACCGGCAGATATTAAAGAACATTTACCTCTCATTCTTTTATGGCGCCAAGATTGGCATCATAGGCCTCAACGGATCGGGGAAATCAACCCTGTTAAAGATCATAGCAGGGCTGGACAAAAGCTTTCAGGGTGAGGTGGTTTTTTCTCCGGGATATACGGTAGGGATGCTTGAGCAGGAACCCTTACTCGACAATTCAAAGAGTGTTAAAGAGATAGTTGAAGAGGGAGTTCAGGATGTTGTTAACGTACTTAAAGAGTATGAAGAGGTCAACAACAGGTTTTCTGAGCCACTTGATGACGACGAGATGACACGCCTTATAGACCGGCAGGGTGAGCTTACCGAGTATATAGAGCAGCATGATGCGTGGGAGCTTGATGCCAGGCTGGAACGGGCGATGGATGCCCTGCGCTGTCCGGAGGGTGACACTCCCGTAAAAAACCTCTCCGGTGGTGAGAGGCGCCGTGTGGCTCTGTGCAGGCTGCTCCTCTCGGAACCCGACATACTTCTTCTCGACGAGCCCACCAACCACCTGGATGCAGAATCGGTGGAGTGGCTTGAACAGCATCTGAAGCAATACAAAGGTACTGTGATTGCCGTAACCCACGACCGCTACTTCCTCGACAATGTGGCGGGCTGGATATTGGAACTCGACCGTGGGGAGGGAATACCATGGAAGGGAAACTACAGCTCATGGCTTGAGCAGAAGTCGCTGAGGCTGGTGCAGGAGGAGAAAACGGAGAGCCGCCGTCGGAAAACCCTTGAAAGTGAGCTTGAATGGGTAAGGATGGCACCGAAAGCGAGGCATGCCAAGTCGAAGGCGAGGCTCTCAGCTTACGAAAAAATGCTGGGTGAAGATGCGAAGGCTAAGGAGGAACGGCTGGAAATATTCATCCCCAACGGCCCCAGACTTGGCAACAAAGTCATCGAAGCATCAGGCATTACTAAATCGTATGGTGATAAGCTTCTCTTTGAAAACCTTAACCTCTCAGTTCCTCCCGGAAGTATTGTTGGCATAATTGGGCCGAACGGCGCCGGTAAGACAACACTCTTTCGTCTGATCATGGGGCAGGAAACGCCTGACAAAGGCAGCTTCGAGGTTGGAGAAACCGTGACCCTTGGTTACATTGATCAGGAGCATGCCTCTATTGACCCAGGGAAGGATGTATGGCAGGTCATCAGCGGCGGGCATGAGCAAATCCCTCTTGGCGGCAGACTGATGAATTCACGCGCTTATGTCTCAAGGTTTAACTTTACCGGTGCCGACCAGGCGAAAAAGGCAGGTGTGCTGTCAGGCGGTGAAAGAAACCGCCTCCACCTGGCACTCACCCTCCGCTCCGAAGCCAACGTACTTCTCCTCGATGAGCCAACAAACGATATCGACATAAACACACTCCGCGCTCTGGAAGAGGGGCTCGAAAACTTTGCAGGCAGCGCTATGATTATCTCTCACGACCGCTGGTTTCTCGACAGGATAGCAACCCATATCCTGGCCTTCGAAGGCGATTCCCAGGTCACCTTCTTCGAAGGCTCATACAGCGAATACGAGGAAAACCGCCATAAACGTCTTGGCGACACCGGGCCGAAAAGAATACGATACAGGAAGCTGAGCAGGTAGGTGTAATTAGCGAAGTGAGTAATGTCGGGGAAATATTCTAATCGATTAATCGGAAAGTCGTGCAGTCGTAAAGTCGGGGTAACCGGGCAATTCGTAATTCGTAATTCGTAATTCGTAATTCGTAATTCGTAATTCGTAATTCG
>CAYXYB010000029.1:1761-19283 GCA_964469215.1 uncultured Lentimicrobiaceae bacterium | reverse complement strand
TCTGAATAGAAACAGTATGTATTCCCGGCGCAAGGCTTGTGGTATTCAGAGTATAGGTAGTGCTTGAGAGGGGCACGCCGGTGGGTATCCCGTCGAGATACCAGATATAGTTCACTGTCGTTGTGTCGGCTACTGCAGTAAATGTAACCGATTCGCCTTTACACAGCAGGGTGTCCTGCCCTATGTTGACACTCATCCCTCTTACTGTAACACAATAGGCAAAGGTCTGTGAACCGTTGAATGGGCATGCACCATCTTTGATTGTTGCGGTAAAACACTTTGGTACAGTGCTAACATGGCTTGCATTGGGTTTCCAGATAAAGGTAGCACGTGCTGAATCGGTATTATTATAATACGTGGTAAAGGTTCCCTGAGGGATACCGCTGTTCCAGGTGATTGAGAACTTATGAGGATCACCCAGCATGCCGACCGGAGGGCCGTCAGCGTCGTACCCCCACATGGTAAACTTTACGGTATCGCCAAGGCACACCTCCATCGAATAAGTAGTATCATTCGGGCTATACCCTTTGACCATGGTAGTATCCATACCGCTGAGTTTGGGAATCTGGTTGTTACAGGCAACAACATTAACCTGAAGGTCTCTGTAGACAGTTCCAACCAAAGTCGGAACTCCGTTAATGGTTCTCCATTGTTCAACTTTAACTGCCATTGGAGATACAATATTCATGGTTGGGGTCATACAGATATCCCCTGTACCAGGGTCGATGGTTATTGGTGGGTTTGAGGGCAGTGGCTGGGTTGCCGTGTATGGGGGTATCCAGCTAACATAAGTGCCATTGCCATTTTGCGGAGTTACCATTGAATATACCAGTGAATCACCATCAGGGTCATTAGCCCCATGATTATAACACTGAGTTTGTTGTGTACACATCATTGTAACAGGTTTATTGGTAAAGACCGGAGTGCTGTTACTCGGGGCGGTAAGATTATTCAATGTTGCCTCGATATATCCTCCCTGGCTTGATGCGCTGGCGATGGTGTTTGACGGGTTCCGGCAACAGAAAGTACCTGTTCCCGGATAGAATACTTTCCAGCTGTTGCAGGGCGGCAGGGTTACCTGTACCTGAAAAACATATTCCTGAACACCGTAGAGTGTACCATTGGCACAACGGGTAGGCATGGCAGAGCAGTTCTGGGTTACCTCCTGCCCGCTCCCTGCCAGGAGAGGAATAGAACTGATAGTAAAATTATATGCCGGATTGGTGGGGCACTGGAAAGCAAGAGGCACACTTGTTGGTGCCGTCGCACCACTGCAATCCCGGTAGAACACAAACTTTACAATGTAATCGTTGCCCCCAAGGCAGGTCAATGTTAAATCCATTGCTACCAGGTGACTTGCCTTTAAGGGATTGTTTAAAATCCCAAGGCTCATAACTACTGTAAGAATCAAAATCAGCTTCTTCATAATTGAATTATTTTTATATAGATAAAAAGGATTAAGTTATGGTTGTTATATATTAACAAAGATAAGACTCTATTCAATTCGTAAAGTTTAATTCACATAAAAAAATAAATGTATTTTTTTTTAGATAAAATCATTTGAATCAAAAAACTGTTGCATTGATCAATTCACAGGAAGATCAATAAAAAAGCGCCATACGGTTATTTGGATGTATGGCGCCTGATAATTGACCGAAACTAAATTGCAGGTTTGTTATCAGTTTCTAAGTACAGTAATTGTACCTTTGAACTCTTCGTACTCTTTGCCTCCGGGCTTCACGACCCGGTTTTTACGGTAGAGAACATAATAGTATACTCCATCTGGGTTACCTTCGGCATCCCATTCACCCTTTTCTTTCGGATAGTCTTTTGATTCATAAACTTTCATTCCATGACGGTTGTAAATCACCAGTTTCGTTCCCGGATAATATTCAATATTGGTAATTTTGAATGATTGATTCTTATCATCTCCATTTGGTGTAATAACGTTTGGAATCGGGGTTTCGCAGTGCACCACTTCTACCTCTGCAGAAACTTCGCAATATTTATCAATAATTACCGTATAGATATATACTTCGGGGTCTTTATCTACCACTGTGAATGTATGTTCATTACCTGACTGGATGGTTGTACCGTCGAGTTTCCAGTCGTAATGGTAATTATAGCCTGCACCGGAAGTTTGCGGGGCATTGAGAATAAGAAAGTCGTGAGAGCAGATTGTTGTATCGGGGGGGTTAAAGGTAAAGTCAACCACACTTACTTTGCGGCTTGCCGAAGCCTGACATCCTGAGCCGGGTTTGTAGGTAACTGTGACGTGGTAGATACCCGATTTATCTGTCTGAATACCACTGCTGGTACTTGTAAGTCCGTTTGTTGAACTCCATTCATAGGAAGCTCCAGGGAGGTAGGGAACGGTTTCCAGGGAGAAAGGATCTTTCACGCAGGTATCGGGGTCGAGGGTAAATATGGGCATGGGTACTATTTCGATAAATACCTGGTCTGTGCCGGTACATCGGGTTCCGTTACCGCCGTCGACCACCACGGTATAGGTACCTGTCTGTGTGACTGTGATGGTTTGTGTCTGTGCGCCTGTACTCCAGATATACTGGGCACCGGGGCCTGCGTCAAGGGAAATGGTATTAGGTTCACAGAGCAGGGTATCCTTACCCAGGTCCGGTTTTGGGAGGGGTACAACATTTACGATGGCCTGGTCAACACCCGGGCATTTCACAGTAGTTCCTCCATCGTTTGTCTGAATAGAAACAGTATGTATTCCCGGCGCAAGGCTTGTGGTATTCAGAGTATAAGTAGTACTTGAGAGGGGCACACCGGTGGGTATCCCGTCGAGATACCATATATAGTTCACTGTCGTTGTGTCGGCTACTGCGTTAAATGTAACCGATTCGCCTTTACACAGTAATGTGTCAGATCCGATGTTGACAAACATACCCCTTACCGTAATACAGTATGCAAATGTCTGTGATCCGTTATATGGGCAGGCACCATCTTTTATTGTTGCGGTGAAGCATTTTGGTACGGTACTCACATGGCTCTGGTTGGGTTTCCAGATAAAAGTAGCACGTGCTGAGTCTGTGTTATTGTAATAAGCGGTAAAGGTTCCCTGGGGGATTCCGCTATTCCAGGTGATTGAGAACTTATGGGGATCGCCCAGAGTGCCCACTGGTGGGCCATCGGCATCGTAGCCCCACATTGTGAACTTAACTGAGTCACCCAGGCATACCTCTACCGAATAAGTTGTATCAGTTGGGCTATACCCTTTCACCATGGTAGTATCCATACCGCTGAGCTTGGGAATCTGGTTGTTGCATGCCACAACGTTGATCTGCAGGTCACGGTAAATAGTTCCAATCATTGTAGGAACCCCATTAATGGTTCTCCACTGTTCAACTTTTACTGCCATTGGAGATATGATGTTCATGGTTGGAGTCATACAGATATCCCCTGTAACAGGGTCGATGGTTATTGGTGGGTTTGAGGGCAGTGGCTGGGTTGCCGTGTATGGCGGTATCCAGCTAACATACGATGTATTACTGCTGTTGAAAGGAGTCACCATTGAATATGACAGCGAGTCCCCGTCGGGGTCAACGGCGCCATGATTATAACACTGAGTTTGTTGTGTACACATCACTGTAACTGGCTTGTTGGTGAAAGAGGGAGAGCTGTTGCATGGTGCATTGAGGTTATTGACTGTTGCTTCAACGTATGCACTCTGACTGGTCGAACTGGAGATGGTATTTGACGGATTACGGCAACAGACTGACCAACTGACACTCCAGAAATTACAGGGAGGCAGGGTTACCTGTGCCTGAAACACATGCTCACGCAACCCATACAGTGTACCACCGGCACAACGGGTAGGCATGGCATTACAGCCCGGAGTAACTTCCTGCCCGCTCCCAGCCAGAAGTGGAATCGACGAGAGGGTAAAGTTATATGCAGGATTAGAGCTGCACACAAATGGAAGGCTAACGGTTGTAGGTGCAGAAATACCACTGCAGTCGCGGTAAAGCACAAACCTTACGATGTAGTCATTTCCTCCAATACATGTTAGGGTGAGGTCAAGTGCAGCAACATGACTGGCCTTTGCAGGGGTGTGTACCATCCCAAGGCTCAGCAAGACTGCAAAAATCATAATCAGCTTTTTCATAGTTCGATATCTTTGGTTAATTATTTGTTTTCTTTGTTTTAAGGCAATTGCCTAATTCTTCCAACCTTTTAGACGAAACAAATTACTGAAGGTTTAATCACCTTGTAAAATTTTAGAACAATTGCATAATCAATGCAATAATACAAAAACTATAAGTGAAAATTAAAAAGAATGAAAAAAATTTCATAAGTTCATAACAATATGTTTAAAACAAGATAAATGAACAGTGCATATCCATCGATCAAAGCGTTAACCGTCATATTGAAGAAGTTTTAGTAATATTAGGTTAAGATGAGTATATTTGCATCATAACAGAATGTTCAAACAAAGAAATATGCCGGAACGAAAATTTTACGTTGTCTGGAAGGGCAGGGAGACAGGGGTGTTTGATAGCTGGGTTGAGTGCCGGGCGGCAGTTGAAGGATATCCCGGAGCGAGGTATATGTCTTTTAAAAACCGTGAAGATGCTTTAAGAGCTTATGGTGGCAGATATGAAGATTATTACCGTAAATCTTTGGTTGAACCTGAAATCAGCAAAAAGGGTAACAAATCAAAACCCATAAAAAAAGCTCTTTCGGTGGATGCAGCATGCCGGGGGAATCCCGGTATTATGGAATATCGCGGTGTTTGGGTACATAATGGAAAGGAATATTTCAGGATGGGACCTTTCCCCGAAGGGACAGTCAACATTGGGGAATTCCTCGCAATAGTTCACGGACTTGCCTCAATGAAAAGGGATGGACGGCTTGAACCATTGTATTCAGACTCAAAAACCGCTATAAAATGGGTGAATGATTGCCGTGCAAACACAAAGCTTGAACAAAATGAGATAAACAGGCAGTTGTTTGAATATATCATAAGGGCAGAAGATTGGTTGAAAAACAACCAGTATCCAAACCGTATACTGAAATGGGAAACTGCTTTGTGGGGAGAGATTCCGGCCGATTATGGCCGCAAATAGTCCCCGGTAATAACAAAACAAATTCTAACCACAACGGGAATCACCGCAGCTTGAACATGTGAGGCACCCCTCTTTGTATTCAAGAGTTCCTTCTGCCCTGCAATCAGGGTTAGGGCATTGACCCTTTTTAACCTTGGTGCCATTAGGGATGAATTTCTTCAGAGCTCTTTCGAGGCCGAATTTCCAGTTATTGATCGAATCGGTTTCGAAGTTGAGTTTTGAAATTATGTCAACGGCAAAATGAAGAGGCATTCCATGGCGGAGTATCCCCGATATCAGCTTGGCATAGTTCCAGTACTCTTTGTTGAATGATCTTGAAAGCCCTTCGATGGTGATCCGGTAGCCATCGTGATCTTCGAACTGGAAATCATACCTTGAAATTCCCTTATCATTCCTGCTTTTTATAACCCATCCCTTTTCAACCCATGAAGGTATCCAGAAGTGATCGGCATTTCCGGTGAATATTTCATAGGGGCGACCTTCATAAAGTCCCACCACTGCTATCCAGTGTTCTTCGTTGTTTTTAAACCTTACAATTTCGGCATCAAGTCTCTGCGGCCTTCGTGGTGCTTTGGTTTCACAGAAATCACGCGGGTCTGGGTTTTTATCTGTTGCTGAAACTAATACACCTTCACGGCTGCCGTCGCGATAAACGGTGATACCTTTGCATCCGCTCTCCCAGGCAGTCTGATAGATAACACCAACAAGGTCTTCGGTAGTGTTCTCAGGTACGTTGACTGTAACGCTGATTGAGTGGTCTACCCATTTCTGCACAGCTCCCTGCATTTTCACCTTGGCAACCCAATCGATATCATTTGCCGTTGCCTTATTATAGGGTGATTTAGCTATGATGGCATTAAGTTCTTCTTCAGGTAACTTCGATACCTCTTCAGGATCATAGCCATGCATTATAAGCCATGTCCTGAAGCCGTGGTGCAGAACAAAATACTCTTCCCATGAATCACCCTGGTCATCCTGAAACGAAAACTTAACATTTTTATCGTTTGGATTTATCTTTCTCCTCCTTTTATAGAAGAGTTTGAATGCAGGTTCAATACCAGATGTTGTCTGAGTAAGGATGCTTGTGCTGCCGGTAGGGGCAATAGTGAGGAGAGCAATATTTCTTCTGCCTTTGACCTTCATTTCATCAATAAGAGCAGAATCTGTTTCTGTGATACGCTTAATTACCGGATTGTTCACTTCCCTGTTGAAATCGAACATCGGGAAGGCACCTCTCTCTGCAGCCATCTCAACGGAAGCGCGATAAGCTTCAACAGCGAGCATCCTGTGGATATTGACAGTATAGTCGATAGCTTCCTTGGATCCATAGCGTAGCCCCAGAGCTGCCAGCATATCACCTTCGGCTGTTATACCCAGCCCTGTCCTTCTACCTTCAAGCCCTTTACTTCGTATATTCTTCCACAGGTTGCGCTCGACGCGTTTTAACTCATCATCCTCCGGGTCTCTTTCAATCTTTTCAAGGATTCTGTCGACTTTTTCAATTTCCATATCAACAATATCGTCCATCATCCGTTGAGCATAGTGAACATGCTCTTTAAACAGGTCTGTATTGAATCTTGCATGCTCTGTAAAGGGATTTTCAACATAGCTCAACAGGTTTACTGCCAGCAGACGGCAACTGTCGTAGGGGCATAGCGGTATTTCACCGCACGGATTTGTAGAAACCGTACGGAAACCGAGGTCTGAGTAGCAATCGGGCAGAGATTCAGTAAGAATTGTGTCCCAGAATAAAATTCCCGGTTCTGCAGATTGCCAGGCGTTATGTACTATCTTTTTCCACAAATCACGTGCATTGATGGTTTTAGTGTACACCGGATCTGGAGAGTCGACAGGATATTGCTGAACAAATTCCTTGTCGTCCCTCACTGCCTCCATAAACTCATGGGTAATTTTCACAGAGACATTTGCCCCTGTTATTTTACCTTTCTCCATCTTTGCATCGATAAAGAGCTCAGCATCGGGATGTTTAACCGAAATACTTAGCATCAGGGCGCCACGTCTTCCATCCTGGGCCACCTCACGTGTTGAGTTTGAATAGCGCTCCATAAAGGGCACAATGCCGGTAGATGTGAGAGCACTGTTGAGAACGGGGCTCCCTTTTGGCCTTATGTGACTGAGGTCATGGCCAACACCTCCCCTGCGCTTCATCAGCTGAACCTGCTCCTGGTCGGTCTTCATGATTGCGCCATAAGAATCTGCAGGGCCATCATTACCAATCACAAAGCAATTTGAAAGAGAGCCAATCTGGAAATTGTTGCCGATACCGGCCATCGGGCTGCCCTGCGGAATAATATACCGGAATTCCTTCAGAAGGTCAAAAATCAACTCTTCACTCATCGGGTTCGGATACTTGCTTTCAATCCTGGCAAGTTCCCTGGCAAGCCTCCGGTGCATGTCGTCAGGAGTGAGCTCAAAAATTTCACCGGCACTGTTCTTCAGGGCATACTTCGAAACCCAAACATTAGCAGCAAGGGTGTCACCTTTGAAATATACTGCAGAAGCTTCCATCGCTTCATCGGAACTATATGTCCCGGGTTTGTTTTTCTTACTATCCCGTTGGCCAACGGGATTTCCTTCCTGTTTTCCCATGCTTCCCTCCATTACCTGTTCAGGCCGTGTCCGGCTTTTTAGTGTTTGGTAAAATTTGTTCTCTTTTTCCTGTGATTGCAAATCCAGGTTCGTTTCGGTCATCGTTTTAATTTCCATCCGGATATTAATGAAAAATTAAAGAAAATTTATTATTTAACAGCCTGGTTTTTATGGCGTAACGGAATCAGGCATTATGCTCACATTCCGCTAACGAAGATAGCCACACACATGACCGCTGGCAACACTTTTTTTTTAACAATCGGTAGTAGTTATTAACGATTGATAATAAGTAATTGTTATTGAGCATTAAAAGCAATTAACAAATTCCTGACATTAAAGACATATTATATAAACATCATATCACCAGCAGAGTATAAGTTGTGGCAGTGGTGAATGTTCTCATTTTATGTTCATTCCAACAATTCGGTTACGGCAGGTTTCTCCCATAAAAGCTTAATCCCGAATCCCAAACGGTTATCAGTCATCTTTATCATCTGCGGTTCAAAGATCCATAATGTGGTCTTTTTTAAAACAGCTACAGGGAAACGTTCTATGAAGCTTTTCTTTGCGCTTTTTTGGGTGGTGCTGTCTGTTTTCCCCACTGTTCCTGTTATCTGTACTCCCCGGATCTTTCCTGTTATATTTGTTTCAAGTGCAATACATGCAGCCACCCGGGGATTCACCAACATTTCCATTCCATGGCGGGTATCATCACCGGTAGTGAAAACGAACCTGTTATGCTCCGGGATATAAACATAAAAACAGGATGCACACCAGGGTACGTTGTTTTTACTACTGGTAGCTAACGTCATCACATGATGCTCCTGAATGAATCTTACCATCCTGTCGTCAGGCAATAATCCGGTGCACCTGATCATATTATTTGTAACTGCCATAATAACAGTTTGATTTGTGATTTGTTGTTGATAAAACCCGGATGTTGTTTACAAAGTATAAACACCTGTAATTATAATACTGATTTTGGTTCTGCAAAGGTATGCGATGAAACATTATCTTTGCCATTTCACAACATCAATAAATAGCAGGATGGATTCAGTAAGGCAGCAAAGAGTTTCCAAGCAGATCCGCAAAGAAATAGGGGATTTGTTTCAGCGCGAAGGTTCAAGGCTTTGGAGCGTCAACGCACTGGTTACCGTTACATCAGTGAAAGTTACGCGCGACCTCCAGCTTGCCAGAATTTATCTGAGTGTTTTTGGATCAGAAGGGAAACAGGAGGTGGTAGCCGGTATCCGTGAAAAAGCAGGTGAAATCAGGTATCTTCTTGGAAAAGCTATGAGGCATCAGCTCAGAACGATTCCTGTTCTGGAGTTTTTTGAAGATGATTCGCTGGATTATATTGAAAACATTGAACGTTTGTTGAAGGAATGATATTTCCTCTTTACATAGCAAGAAGGTATTTGCTTTCGAGAAAAAGGCATAATGCAATAAACCTTATTTCTGCTATTTCTGCCTTCGGGGTAATGGGGGGGAGCATGGCTTTTATTCTTGTGCTTTCTGTATTTAATGGTTTCGAAGGTGTTGTCCTTTCATTGTTCAATGCATTTCATCCGGATATCAGGATTACTGCCTCAGAGGGAAAGACTTTAAGCCTTACTCCCGATGAGAGGCAGACAATTGACAGAATTCCCGACATAGTTCATTTTCATGAGGTGATAGAAGAGATTGCTCTTTTGCGATACCGCGGAAAACAAAACATTGCAACACTGAAAGGTGTGGATGACAATTACGGAGAGATGTCAGGCCTTGATACCCTGATTTATGCGGGCGATTTTGTTATCTCCGAAGGGGGATTGTCCCGTGGTGTACTTGGTGCCGGTGTTGCTTTCAGGCTGGGTGCCATGATTGATGACATGCAGAACCCGGTGCTTGTATATATTGGAAACAGATTCGCCTCACCAGGGGATATGACATCAGCCTTTACCGTGAGGGAGATAAGGCCTGCTGGTATATTTACGGTACAGCAGGATATCGACAGCAGGTATGTGCTTGTGCCTTTGGGTCTTATGCGTGAGATGCTTGAGTATGATAATGAGGTGACCTCGCTGGAACTTGGCCTTGCAAAAGAAGCATCGGCATCAAAAGTAAAACAACAGCTTAAAAGGAGCCTTGGAAATAAATATACTGTTCAGGATAAATATGAACAACAGGCACTACTTTACCGCATTATCCGTTCTGAGAAGTGGGCTATCTTTGCTATTCTAACTTTTATTCTGCTGCTGGCAATATTTAACATAATAGGTTCACTAACAATGCTTATCCTTGAAAAGAAAAAAGATATAGCCATAATGCAGACAATGGGAGCAACAAACCGTATGGTAAGGAGGATATTTTTGCTGGAAGGACTTCTTATATCATTTCTGGGGGTTATTTCCGGTCTCGTTATCGGTGGTATAATAGCCTGGGCACAGCAGAAATGGGGTTTTATTTCCATTGGCGCCACCGACACCCTGGTTATCGATGCTTACCCCGTAAAAATTAACCCGGCAGATTTTGTCCTCATATTCCTTTCGGTGATGAGTATAGGCTTTCTTGCCGCATGGCTGCCGGTAAGGCGGTTGTCATCGAAAGCTGTTGACTACAAGTTGTGAAGATGAAGATATTATACCTTGAAATATTACGTGTTCCTATCATCTCCTGGCGTTGGTATGTTTTATTTCTGCTGATGATTGTGGTTGCAGGATGTGCCAATATTGTTTCTCCTACCGGTGGGCCGCGTGACACATCGCCTCCTGAGATCCTGCAGGCATCTCCTCCTTCCGGGAGTGTGAATTTTGCAGGCAACTCCTTCACCTTGCGTTTCAATGAGTTTATCCAGACAGGGAACCTGCTGCAGCAGATGCTCATTTCACCACCAATGAGTTCACCTCCAAAGACCAGAATCAAGGGTAAGAGTCTCATTATCACCTTTTCAGACACTCTTCATTATGATGTTACCTACGCGGTTTATCTCGGAAACTCAATACAGGATATCACAGAAAAAAATCCGATGCCTCCATATACCTATTTCTTTTCCACTGGTGCTGAAATCGACAACCATTATATCAAGGGGCACCTTTTAAATGCTTATGATCATAAGGTACCAGATAATCCTCTGGTGATGCTTTTTGAACATCCGTTGGCAGATTCAGCTGCAGCAAAGGAGCTGCCCCGTTATGTTACCCGCCCCGATAAAGCCGGACATTTTGAATTCAAACACCTGGCCGATCGCCCCTATCACCTCATTGCTATTCAGGATCTGAATAATAACATACGCTATGACCTTATCACTGAAACGGTCGGGTTCATCTCCGAACCGATAATTCCCCGCTTAATTATCCCCCCTGTGAAAGATACATTAACTGATACCGTAATAACAGTTGACACAACCACCTTTCAGGCTGAACAAAAACCGGAAATACCTTTGGTTCTCAGAATGTTCGTTGCGGAAGACAGCATACAAAAGGTCTTGACAGCACGTTCAGAGGGAAGAAACAAGGCAGTAATAGCTTTAAGATATCCTCTGGTTAATCCGGAGATCGTTGTGGCTGACAGCATGCTTGATACAATATCCATAGTGCACCTCAGTACACAAAAAGATACCATTACCATATGGCTTAAAAGACACAATAGTGACACTCTCAGGGTATTTATCAGCGATCCATCTCTCTTTTTTGATACAGTGAATATTCACCTCCGACAACCTTCAACAACATCAAGAGCATCGGGCAGGGAGATAAAACCTATTTTCAGCATGAATGTTGCCAGGGGAGGAAAATTGAATCCGTCGCTTAAACCCATGATAATCTTCTCAATGCCGCTTTCAGGTTTTGATAAGGGGGCTGCATTACTCAGATCTCCTGAAGATACTGTTCCGCTTGAGTTAACAATAGCCGACAGCCTCATCCAGTTGAAATATTACATTGCGAACAGCCTGACTGCGGGTACGGAATACAGTTTACTGATACCTCAGGGGGCATGTACAGGTTGGGATGGGTCAGTTAACGACACTCTTGCATGGTCGTTCACCCCTGATGTAACTGAAAACTATGGTACAATTTCGGCATTGATAAGTGCAGATTCATTCATGGAAGGTACTGTTTTACTGTTGCTTACCGACGAGAAGATGAACTTAATTGAGTCACGTAAACCTGTCAGCGGAGTTCCTGAAAAATTCCATTTGCTCCTCCCCGGCAAATATTACCTTAAGGCCGTAAACGATCTGAACAATAACGGAAAGTGGGATACAGGAGATTACTGGAAGGGCTTTCAACCTGAGAAGACACTGCTCCTCTCCTCGCCCGTCACCGCCAGGGCCAACTGGGAGGAGGAGGTTTTGTGGGAGGTGAGGTTTTAGCTGAAAAATTTTTGCTTTTTTCAAGGGAAATTAACTGGTAAATATTACCTTTGCACCACATTTTGTCGTTGAAAAACCCATTGATTTCATAAAAGCCACTATTGACCGTGTAGAGGTGTTTTTGCCTTTTGGTTATGGCTGATGTTGATTTTGATTGAGTTGTATCATCAAAGACAAAACAGGGATGATGAAAAGATATAATCATTTAAAAAAGTTATATGAAACCAACGCATATTGAACATATAGGGATAGCTGTAAAAGATCTGACGGCAGCAATTCAGTATTACGAGGAGATACTTGGCCTGAAGTGTTACGCTGTAGAGGAGGTGAAAGACCAGAGGGTACGTACGGCATTTTTCATGGTTGGTCAAACCAAGATCGAATTACTTGAGTCAACTGATCCTGAAGGGCCTGTAGGCAAATTCATAGAGAAAAAAGGGGAAGGGGTTCATCATATCGCATTTGCGGTAAAAGGAATTGAGGAGTGCCTTGATGAAGCCAGAAGCAAAGGGGTGGCTCTGATTGATACTGTTCCGAGACGAGGGGCTGAAGGCCTCGACATCGCCTTCCTGCATCCGAAAAGCACCTTCGGGGTATTGATGGAGTTTTGCGAAGATAAAAGCAGGCAATAATCACTAAGCGACAATCATAATAAAATGGCAATAGAAGACAAAATAAAGATTCTGCTGGAGAAGCGCGAACTGGCGAAGCTTGGCGGGGGTGTTTCGAGAATTGAATCTCAGCATAAAAAGGGCAAGTTAACTGCCAGGGAGAGGATAGAAATATTGCTTGATGAGGGCAGTTTTGAAGAGTTCGACATGTTTGTCACCCACACCAGTCATGATTTTGGTCTTGATGAGCAGAAGATTCTGTCCGACGGGGTTGTGACCGGTTATGGGACAATAGACGGAAGGGTTGTATATCTTTATTCGCAGGATTTTACAGTTTTCGGAGGATCGCTTTCGGAGGCATATGCCCGCAAGATATGCAAGGTTATGGATCAGGCAATGAAGGTTGGGGCACCGGTGATTGGCCTTAACGATAGTGGGGGAGCAAGGATACAGGAGGGTGTGAGGAGCCTTGCCGGATACGCCGAGATCTTTCAGCGTAACATCAATGCATCTGGTGTAATACCACAGATCTCTGCAATCTTCGGCCCCTGTGCGGGTGGTGCCGTATATTCTCCGGCTCTCACCGACTTTATCATAATGAGCGAACGCAACAGCTACATGTTTGTTACCGGCCCCAGGGTTGTAAAAACCGTCACAGGTGAAGTTGTTACCGTTGATGAACTGGGGGGAGCACACGTACACGCATCAAAATCGGGTGTGTGCCATTTCATTTCCGAGTCAGAAGAGGATGGCCTGATGCTTATCAGGAAGCTGCTCTCCTATGTACCTTCAAACAATCTGGAGGAACCTCCCCTTACACAATGTACAGATCCTATCGACCGTCTGGAAAACTCGCTTAACTATTTTATTCCCAACGATCCCAATAAGCCATACGATGTAAAGGATATAATCTATGCCATTGTTGATGACAATGAGTTTCTTGAGCTACACCGTTATTATGCTAAGAATATCATCACCGGGTTTGCAAAGTTCAACGGTATGCCTGTAGGAATTGTGGCAAATCAGCCAAATTATCTTGCAGGGGTGCTTGATATTGATGCGTCGCGCAAAGCTGCAAGGTTTGTAAGGTTCTGCGATGCTTTCAACATACCACTTGTGACCCTCGTGGATGTGCCTGGATTCCTTCCGGGAACACAGCAGGAGTATGGTGGAATAATTCTACACGGTGCCAAACTGATGTTTGCCTATGGTGAGGCAACAGTTCCAAAAGTGACAATCACTCTCAGAAAATCTTACGGAGGTGCACATGACGTGATGAGCAGCAAACAACTCAGGGGGGACATAAATTATGCATGGCCATCAGCAGAAATAGCTGTCATGGGACCGAAAGGTGCCATCGAAGTTCTTAACAGCAGGGAGCTTGCTGAGATTGAGGTTGAAGATGAAAAGAAACGTTTCATCGCCGAAAAAGAGCGCGAATACAAGGATAAATTTGCAAACCCCTATGAGGCCGCCAAGTATGGTTTCATTGATGATGTAATTGAACCCCGGAACACCAGGTTTCGCATCATCAGGGCACTGCAGGCACTGGCAACAAAGAAGGATACAAACGCACCGAGAAAACACAGTAATATACCATTATAATTTAAGAAACAATATGTATCTGATTCCGGCGAGTATAATGAATATTGGTAACGAAAACCTTACAATTGCTTTGGTGGGTTATCTGATCGTTTTTATCGCACTGGTTATCCTTGTGGAGGTCTTCATTTATCTCCCCGGACTAATCAGTATGCTAACCAGGATACGATTGCACCGCAAAGGAATTGAAGTTCCTGAACAACAAAAGGTAACTCATATTACCGGAGAGGAGAATGCAGCTATTGCAATAGCTTTATACCTTTTTTTCAATGAAATGCATGATGAAGAGAGCAATATCATCACTATCAGGAAAGTGTCAAGAACCTATTCTCCTTGGAGTTCAAAGATTTATGGATTAAACAATCTTGAAGGAAAATCCTGGTAGCGTCAATCAAATAATCACGGCAAAAAGTACATAAGAAATGAAGCACTATAAATTTGTAATTAATGGAAATCACTACGAAGTAGAGATCAAGGATTTTGCAAACAACACTGCAGAACTTGAAGTCAATGGAACTCCATTCAAGGTATCCGTTGAACACCAGGCTACTTTGACAAAGACACCTAAGATCACCAGGCCGGCAGTTAAAGTTGCAGCTCCAGCAGCAGCACCTCCCGCAACCGGCGATATATATCCGGTTCTATCTCCTTTACCGGGTACCATTCTGCAAATTGTTGTCAAGCAGGGCGACAAGGTGCAGAAGGGAGACAAACTTCTGGTTATGGAGGCTATGAAGATGGAGAACAATATCCAGACAGACCGTGACGGTACAGTCAGGTCCATAAAGGTATCTGTTGGCGACAATGTGCTTCAGGGGGCAGTATTGCTTGATATTGAATAATTTGTGAATATAGCATGAAATGTTTTAACCCGGGGGCAATGAAAGTATTGGTTTTTTTATGTTCTGATATCAATGAGCTTACAATCACCCCAAAAACTTTTAACAGATGAAGAGAGCGATAACCCTGTTTGGGGTGATAATACTTCTGGCAATCGTTTCAAGCCTTTTTATACAGGCAGAAGTACAAAATGAAATATCAACATCTGTTCCGGGGAAAATGACCGGAAAGCAGATAAAGTCACATCTTACACGGGGTAAATGGCTGAATTACAGTGGTGGATACCGGCTGCGGGGGTCAGATATAAAAACGGTAAAACGGTATAAGGTGCTTAATTTTGAAAAGGATGGCTCTTTTGCCATGGATTCTGCAAAGCAGCAGTTTATTGGTGAATGGATCATCGACAGTAGTATTCTTCATCTTCAGTTTGCTTCCCGTGGACAGGTGACGCTTGAATCCAGAGAGGGTTTTATTGATAGTGAAGGACAGTTGATTATCGGTACAGATAGCTATAAAAGACGCTCCACATCTGTTGCGGGTTTGTTAAACTTCTTTGAGTTTTCCGGTTTTCCGAATACAACTTCCGGGCATCTAATTATGATGGTGGTTGGTTTGTTTTTTATTTTTCTTGCGATTAAATATAATTATGAACCCTTACTGCTTATTCCTATCGGAGTAGGTATTCTTATTGGTAACATTCCGTTCTTTCAGGCAGAAGGATTTAACCTGCAGCTTGGAATATATGAAAAGGGGAGTGTGTTAAATCTTCTCTATTTCGGGGTTACCTCTGGCATCTATCCACCTCTTATATTTCTGGGTATAGGAGCTATGACCGATTTTTCGTCACTTATGTCGAACCCTCGACTGATGCTTCTGGGGGCGGCAGCCCAGTTAGGAATTTTTGCAACATTTCTTGGAGCGTTATACCTTGGATTTGCACCTCCTGAAGCTGCAGCAATAGGTATCATTGGAGGTGCCGATGGCCCTACAGCAATTTTTATCTCTTCAAAACTTGCCAATGGTTTAAACATCATAGATTATACTGCCGCCGGTGACCCGATCCTGGTAAAAAACCTGATCGGTCCAATTGCAATTGCGGCTTATTCTTATATGGCACTTGTCCCTGTTATACAGCCACCTATAATGAGGTTGCTTACCACAAAAAGGGAAAGAAAGATAAGGATGAAGCCTCCCCGCTCAGTCTCAAAACTTGAAAAGATTCTATTTCCTATTGTTGGGTTGCTGCTAACCGCATTCATTGCTCCAAGCGCACTTCCGCTTCTGGGGATGCTCTTTTTCGGGAATATACTTAAAGAGAGTGGCGTTACCAAAAGGCTTGCAGAAACAGCCAGAAATTCCCTGATAGATATTGTTACCATCCTACTTGGTGTTACCGTAGGGGCGTCAACACAGGCCGATGTCTTCCTTACCAAAGAATCTGTACTCATATTTGTTCTCGGGGCAATAAGTTTTATGGTTGCCACAGCCGGTGGGGTAATTTTCGCCAAAGTGATGAACCTTTTCCTTGGAAAGGAGAATAAAATAAATCCATTGATTGGTGCAGCAGGTGTATCAGCTGTACCTGACAGCGCAAGGGTTGCACAGCATGAAGGGCTGCTTGCTGATCCTACAAATCACCTGCTAATGCATGCCATGGCACCCAATGTGTCAGGCGTGATAGGTTCTGCAGTAGCTGCCGGGATACTCCTGAGCTTTCTGCTGTAATTAACTCCTAGCAGCGATCATTATACCTGTTGGTTGGTAAATAATCGTTAAACATCTTGATAAAATTGTATGCAGGTTATCTGGTTGATATCTATACTAAGAAGCTGTCAGACCTAAAAAAGAAAAGGTCCATCTCGAAAATTCTTTTTAACCACAAAGATTATATGTGCCTAAGCCCCTGCCTATGTGATTCATTTTATTTAACATATAGAATCACATAGGATCATTAGATTAAATAAAGGTTGCCCAAAGGACGTAAAAGAAAACTGGTTTGCCATATTTGTATGATTTCTTTACATCAGTGATCATAAGTACAGAAGGATAGAATTTAAAAAAACCTAATAAAACCAAATAGTTTTGTCTTTTGAGCAGATTTTGTTGAAAAAAAAACTAAAAAATTAATACAAAATATATTATATGCCGTATCTTTGTATATTCAATACCATGTTGTTAGAATTACGTATTTACATAGGAGAATATCTTTCAGGCCATTTTTGCGCTTTATCAATAATTTCCGAAGCCTTTGTTGATTTTAATAACCAAAACCTGACGCTTTGAAAAATTCAATGTTTATTCTAACGGTGACAACCCCTCCACCCCCGCCCCAACCCTGCCCCTTCCTGTCTAAAGCTTGTGAGGTATTCCATATAAAGCTATCTACTTATAATTTACTACAAAATAACCATCTCA
>CAYXYB010000029.1:0-1751 GCA_964469215.1 uncultured Lentimicrobiaceae bacterium | reverse complement strand
GTTTTTGCTCTTCTTCAAAAATTCCTAAAGTCTTTGATGATTATAAAAACCACAAACTCACCCTTTAAAAAATTATATGTTTTTTTTACCGCCCCCCCCCCCCCCCCCCCCCCCCCCCCATGTTTCATGTGCCTTAATGCCTGTAAGCAGATCTGTTATCTCACATGGATATAACACAATGAAAGCCATAATCGGCTGGTTATCGCTGAAGTTAATTGTGTTACTGATACCATTACTGCTGATACATAACGCGCATGCCCAGAATAGCTGTGATTCAGTGGTGATATTACCAATGGATACAACTATAGAAATATTAGTAAATTCACAGGAGATGTGGTTTAAATTCAAAGCAACCTCATGGGAAGCGCATATTTATCTGAGCACAGCTCCACATATACAAAGGGCAGATATCAGTTCACTAATTTTGCTATATGGAAGTTGTGATTATTTTGACACAATTAGCTACAATCCAGGCGCTGCCTTTATTTATAATTTTGAACAAACTCTTATTCCAGATAGTTACTATTTCATTAAACTGAACTTCAATGATACCATTGGGCAGATTGTACTTTCACTTACTGAATCAGTTACTGTTTGTTTTGCAGATGATGATTGCCCACCTGAATGTGACAATATTCTTTTTAATGGTGATTTCGAAAAAAGCCACCCTTTGGTACTTCCTAATACCTTAGCAAATTCTGGTGGCGGACCTATTAACATCACCGGGTTAACTCCCTTTTCCACCCAACCCCTTTACCATGACATTTCTTTAAACGGCCAATATCCCTCAGGTTACTACTCAAATCTTGTTTGCCATTGGAAAAGTACACATGAGTATTCCAATGTTTTAAATCCGGATGTTCGAAGTGCCAGAATAGAAGATCAACAATTGATTACAAGTCTGACAGGAGATTATTGTGCGAAGTTGCATTGTGAGCTTGAGGATATTGGAAACGAAAATATAAGAATATTTAATAATGTATATTTAAAAACTGGGATTAACTATGAAATTAGCTTTTGGTATAAATTGTCATCAAATCAAAATAATGAACGTTTATTTGTAGGCTTTGCGGATGTACAAAATCCGGATATTTTTACTTCTTTAACACCTCTACCGGCAATATTAACGAACACTACCTATAGTTATATTTCAATACCTTATACTCCAGCATTTGATCACAATAGTATTGTAATCTATGGGTATTATTCAAGTCAACCACCTTCATGTGCAAGTTTTAATGCATTCATAGACAACATAAAAATTTCTCCTCCTCCACCTCAAGAACCACCCATTGTAACAGCACCAGATTTTATTTGCTCCGGAACAACCAGCATCACATATACAATAACAAACTATGATCCGGTTTACATTTACCAATACAAAATAAATGGGGGTGCTGTTCAAATAGCCCCCGGCAACACTTTTGTGGTTGACCTATCAAATTTCTCATACCCAAGAATTGATCTCGAAATAACGAACTGGTGCGAAAACTATGGTTATCATACTGCGTATTTTTCATGTGACCCCTCAACATCTCTTCCGGTTACTCTGGATTACACCTTCGAGCATGGTGATGTAATAACCCAACAACTATTTACAAATGACAATATTTTTATTTGCGGACATGTTACAATAGATAACGATGTTACATTTGACGGTTGTGCATTATATTTTGCCCCGATGGCCAGGCTAATCGTAAACCCTTCATGGACACTAACAATAGAAAATTCAACACTAACTGATGGGTGCG
>CAYXYB010000028.1:0-19420 GCA_964469215.1 uncultured Lentimicrobiaceae bacterium | reverse complement strand
TACTGTACTAATTTGATTCAACAAAATCTGTCCAGTGAATTAGGGGGTTAAGACAAAATAAACTTGTTAGTACCTGTTTCAAAGATCGATATATCAGAATAAAAACAAAGATCCATCTCAGATTTCTCAGGATTTGTTTTAACCTGATAAATAAAACAATGAGACTTAACCGAAGATAAGAATGATAAAGGTCTGATTATCTGCTCTTTACCCCCCCCCACGCTCGCCGCCGCGCAGCTGACGAGAAATTAGGCAGGTTAGCACCAGGGTAATGGTTTAGGAAGTGTCCTAATTCCTTCAGGTAGATATAATATCCTAAAGATCGCATTCGAGTTATAACTGCTGAATTTGAATAACAAAGATATGTAAAAGAAGCAAGAATTTATTTAGAATGAATCTAAATTTCACGTTTTTTTTAATAAAAGATTAAAACTCCAAGATATGACAAAAGATAGAATTGTTCATTTCATAATTCACTACAGATTCTCCAAAATTTCATATTTCGATACATAATTTTTTTTCTCTGCGAAGGCAATAATTGAGTAGATAAACATCTCTCCCGTAAAACCAAAAAAACTATCTGTTTTGCGTATAGTTTTCGTATCTTTGTACGTACAACGAAATAACTATTCAGAAATGGATGCAAAGATGACCCTGAAGCTAAACAGGGATATAATTGAAAAAGCCAAAGAGTATGCGGCGTCGCAGAAAAAAAGTCTTTCGAGACTGATCGAATCGTACCTTCTGTCAATCATTCAAAAAGAATATCCTCAAACATTTAATGAACCGGAGATAACACCTTTTGTAAAAAGCATATCTACCGGGGTTAATATTCCGGATGACATCAATTACACTGAATCATACTCCAAATACTGTGAGGAAAAATACAAATGAAAGACCGTTTGTTTCTTGATACCAACGTAGTGCTGGATTTGCTTGGCGAGCGGATCTCTTTTTACGAATCCATAGCTAAGATTGCTTCAATGGCAGACAGACGGGAGATCCGGCTGGTGACGTCAGCCTGGTCATTCCCAGTAGTTTATTATGTATTATCGAAGTTTGAATCTCCTGGGACGGTATTGGAGAAGCTACTGAAATTCAATGTTCTCACGGAGATTGCAGACCTTACAGAAAACATTCTTGGTAAAGGATTCTCTTCACAATTTGTTCATTTTGAGGATGCTCTACAATATTACTGTGCTTTGCATTCAAAATGCAACATCATCATTACCAGAAACTTCAAAGGATTCAAAGAGTCAGCACTGCCGGTCATGACTCCTGATGAATACCTTGCAAGCTGTTTAACCTGAAGCTTTCATAGTAGTAAAAGAATAACCTTTGGTTGTTTTATAATAGAAAACTGACTTTTTATAGCACACGGATAACACTGATACGACGGATAACCACGGATAAAAATAATCCGTGTAAATCAGTTATATCAGCGTCATCTGCGTTCTATTTAATCGGGGAATCGGGGAATCGAGGATTCGGGGGAAAATTGGCTGTTGGCCTTTTTCTTGATTTTTGATTGCTGATTTTTGATTGCTGATTAGCGATTTAGTGAATTGCAAATCCTCTTTTACCTATCTTAGCAGAAAATAGGATATTGAACCGGTTACATTATACAGGGAGTATCTCTCATCTGGAATCTGCTGTAAGTGAAATGATTTACTACAGCCGGGAGGGGATGATGCTGTCATCCGGCACCAACCAACACGACCGGTTTACACGTTGGGATATGCTTGCAGGAGTCGGCATAGCGGATTCCTGCATTGTACCTTTCAACAGCCTTGATGCTGAAGCACTGAACAGGATGCAGCATTTCATCAACACACATCCGGGGTGGTGCTTTTTTCACCTTAACTATGACCTGAAAAACAAAATAGAAAACCTCACTTCAGATAACCCTGACAGGATCATGTTCCCTGAACTCGCTGTCTTTGCGCCGAAGTGTATCATCGGTGTAAAAGGAGACAACATTACCTTTGAGGGGGATGAGGAGATTGCCGGTGAGATTCGGAAATATTTATCCGGCAGATTTATCAGCGAAAACCGAACACCGGCCAGGGTTAATGTAACAACCTGCATGAAAAGGGGGGAATACCTTGAACTGGTGAAGGCTATCGGAAATCATATTCAGCGGGGCGACATCTACGAGATGAACTTCTGTCAGGAATTTTTCTGTGAGTTGCCGCTCAGTTTTTCACCTCTGACTGTGTGGTCAAGGCTTTCAAAGTATGCCAACGCTCCTTTCTCGGCGTTTTACTGCCTGGGCGACCACCTTATGTTTTCTGCCAGCCCGGAACGTTTTCTTCAGCTTGCCGGAAACAGGCTTATATCGCAACCCATGAAAGGTACAATAAAGAGAGGGGGCACCCCCGGCGTGGATCTTGCACTTAAAGGGCAGCTTCGCGAAGACCCTAAAGAGCAGTCTGAAAATGTTATGATCGTGGACCTTGTGCGTAATGACCTCTCCCGGGTTGCAAAGAAAGGGAGTGTTAAGGTGGAGGAGTTGTTCGGTATTTATACCTTTGCAACGGTGCACCAGATGATCTCAACAGTCAGTTGTGAGCTTCTGGATGGAAATAGCTTCACTGACATTATAAAAGCAACATTTCCAATGGGTTCAATGACAGGTGCCCCGAAAATAAGGGCAATGGAGCTTATAGAATTGTATGAACGGAGCCGCAGGGGACTTTTTTCCGGCAGTGTGGGATATATCACCCCTGAAGGGGACTTTGACATGAACGTTGTGATCAGAAGCATAATTTGTAATCCTGCTGAACGGATTTGCTCATTCCAAACCGGTGGTGCCATTACCTCACTGTCGAACCCTGAGAATGAATATTCCGAAAGCCTGCTCAAAGCCGGAGGGCTTATCAAAGCTCTTAACGGAAAAATGTTGATCTGAAAAACCTGAAAGGATGATACCGAACATTGATCCAGAAAACGAATTTGTAAAAAAATTTAAGTCCTTCGTGCATGAGGAAGGCCTGTGGGGTGCTGATCACAAAATCCTTGCAGCGGTTAGTGGTGGTGTGGATTCCGTTGTACTTGCCCACCTTTTGTCAACAACTGGTGTTTCCTTTGCAATAGCGCACTGCAACTTCAACCTTCGCGGAAAGGAGTCGGCTGGAGACCAGGCTTTTACCTCCGGATTAGCCCAAAGCCTTGGCACAGAGTTTTTTTCAGAACAATTCGATACCTACGGTTATGCCTTCAAAGAGGGAATATCTGTTGAGATGGCTGCCCGTGACCTGAGGTACGAATGGTTTAAAAGTCTAGCAACCCGATATGGTTATGATTTCATAGTTACCGGCCACCATGCCGATGACCAGATTGAGACGATGCTCCTAAACCTGAGCAGGGGAACTGGTATAAGCGGCCTGAGAGGTATGCTTCCGAAAACAGGGCAGATAGTGCGCCCTCTTCTCCAATTCTTCAGATCCGAAATACTGCAGTTTGCTACCAATTCAGGAATGCAGTGGAGAGAAGACAGCACCAACAGCTCGACCGAAATACAACGTAATCTCATAAGGCATTCAATACTTCCCCTCTTTGGCAGGCTTAACCCTAATTTTCGGGAAACCATTATCCGAACAATGAAAAATGTGAGGGAAGCTGAGGTAATTTATCATACCGGAATTGATGAAAAACTTGCAGCAATAATTACCTTGGAAAACGATGTGATAAGAGTGGACATCAGGGGGCTTAAGGTTCTAAAGCCACTTGGAACATGGATGTTTGAACTTCTCAGCCCTTTTGGGTTTAACCGTGCTACAGCAGAAGCAGTTGAGAAAGCCCTTGACGGTTTGGCAGGCAAACAATTCTCGTCTCAAACCCACAGGTTAATAAAAGACAGACATCACCTCATAATTACAAAAACTTCGGTAGAAAACCCTTCTGAAATATGGGAATATTTTATAAGTGAGGATATTCCGAAGATATTTGAACCACTGAACCTGAAATTCAGAAAATGCAAATCAGACGACTTTAAGTTAAACGACAATCCGGACACAGCAGCCCTGGACCTGGAAAGGCTGAGGTTTCCCCTCTCATTAAGGAGATGGATTCGGGGCGACAGCTTCGTTCCCCTCGGGATGAAAAACCGGAAAAAGCTGAGTGATTTTTTCTCCGACATAAAGCTCTCTGTTCAGGACAAAGAGCAGGTCTGGGTTCTTACTTCCGGAGACGATATTGTCTGGGTAATAGGGTATCGTATTGATGACAGATATAAGATCACCTCCCTGACAAAAAAGATCTTTACAATAGAACTTTGAGGATAGAATGTAACCCCAAAACAGTGATTAATACATTAAAATTACAAAGAGCTTACAACCATGGCATTGATAAAAACATTAAACGGAAAGACACCCTTTCTGGGTGAAGGGTGTTTTCTGGCAGACACTGCTGTAATAATCGGTGATGTTGAGTTTGGAGAGCATTGCAGCATCTGGTTCGGGGCGGTTATCAGGGGTGACGTCCACTATATCCGTGCCGGCAGTTATGTGAACGTACAGGATAATGTTGTGATACACGGCACCTACCAAAAGTCGCCAACCAACATTGGCAACTTTGTATCAATAGCACACGGAGCCATTGTTCACGGATGCACAATTCACGACAGGGTTCTTGTGGGGATGGGGGCAATAATAATGGATGATGCCGTAATAGGTACCGAGAGCATAATAGCAGCAGGAGCAGTTGTAACAAAGGGTAAAGTGGTTCCTCCCGGGAGCATATATGCCGGAAACCCTGCAAAGCTTCTTAAACGTATTGACAGGAAACTTCTGGAAGGTGAGGTTCAGCGTATTGCAGAAAGCTATAGAAAATATGCCTCATGGTATTTACCATAAGGCATATAAATATTTGGTAATCATGAGGTATTCTAATGCACAGGAATCTACCCTATAACTTTTTACTTCGGAGGTATGGCAGGCGTTGGTTTTTTGTTCGGGTCAAGTCCCAGCTTTTTAATTATAAGGCTTGTGATATCCTCTGAGGGAGCAGCAAATAGCACCCCGCTCATCCCTTCGCCGGAATTAAGCACATAAGTATAATTAAGCTCCTGAGCAATTGCCTTTACTGCCTCCATAATCTTGTCGTACATTATCTGGAGGTAATTTTCCTGTATCTCCTGTAACTCGTTGGGGAAATCAACCCGTTTCAGGTTATCAATCGCCTGCTGTTTACGGACGAGTTCCTCCTGCTTGGCTTCAACCCATGCGGCAGGCATACCATCAACATTGTTGCTGTATGACATGTAAAGGTTCTGGAAAGCCTCCTCCTCAATCTTGATAGTTCTGTTATGAATGGCACGGCGAGCTTCGATTGCAGCCTTCATTGAGTCAACTTCCGGCATAAGGTATGCTACAGAGTCAACATTCACATGCCCAATCTTAAGATTCTTCTGCGCATACGATGCAGATGAAAAAATAATTATGAAAGCAGCACAAAAAATAATGGTCTTCTTCATTAGATATTAAGTTGTTTGATAAGTATTTGCAAAATTATAAAAATCTTTGATGATTTTACTTGCCGGTACCAATACCCCCGGGTGAATACCCAAGTTTTTTAAGCACATCATCGCTTATGTCAAATCTCGAGCGGGCATAAGCAACTGCGGTTCCGGCCGACTTGTCAAGGATTATTGCATAATTTTCACTGTCGGCAATCTCCCTGATGGCATTGTAAACCTTCTCCTGAATAGGTTGAATCAACTCCTGCCGTTTCTTGAACAAATCGCCCCCCTGTCCGAAACGCTTTTTCTGCAACTCCTTTACCTCCTTTTCCTTTTGTATTATCACATCCTCCCTGCGCTTTTTTTCATCTTCAGGAAGAATAGGTGCTTCAGCCTGAAACTTCTTGTACAGATCATCAATCTCCTTGAAAAGCTGCTCAATCTCCTTCTGCCATTGAACAGCAAGCTCATCAATCTGATCCTGAGCAATTTTGTATTCTGACATGTTGTCCAGGATATATTGAGTATCAACAACAGCGATTTTCTGAGCCTGCAGCGAAATGCCGGCAAAGAGGGCCAGCACAATTATCATAAGCTTTTTCATAATGGTATCCTCCTATAAGTTAATGCGTTACTAATCTATTGAATTATTTATTGAAAAATGGAACATCCCTTTGTTTTTTTCCTTTAATCCGGGAATTTCATTAAGCCCCCAGGCATAATCGAGGCCAAGAACTCCAAACATCGGCAGGAATATACGAACACCTACTCCAGTTGTGCGTCTGAGGTCTGTTGGATTAAAGTCCTGGTATTTCGCCCAGGCATTACCCGCTTCAAAGTAGACCATTGCATATATAGTTGACATTGGATTCTTGGCAATTGCATATCTCAATTCAACCGTGTATTTATTGTAGATTGTACCACCAATAGCGCTCCCCGATTTGTCGCGGGGATTCAACTGGTTTGCATCATAACCCCTCATACCTATTATTTCTCTTCCGTCAAATTGATTTATTCCTGATAATCCGTCGCCTCCAAGGTAGAACCTTTCAAAAGGGGTAACTCCCAGGTCGCTGTTGAAAGATCCAAGGAACCCCATTTTTGCGCGGGTGTGTAAGACCAAATTTCCTGCCAGATTTACAAAATATGATGATCTGAATTTCCATTTATGATATTCGATCCATTTGTACTTCTCTTCATCCTCCATAGCATCGTAATCTTTATTGTTTAAGAGGCTGTAAGGCGGGGTTACCTGAAGGGAAATTTCCAATTCAGAGCCTTTTGTAGGATATATCCAATCGTCGGTTGAGTTACGGGTAAGGTTTGCCTCATAGCTGTAATTGTGTGCCTTACCATTTGTAAAGCCTGTAATAAGAGGATAATTTTCAAGGACATAATTCTGGAAATTAATACTCTGGTACAGGGTAAAATAGTCATCTGGCCATTGAAGCCTTTTGCCGAGGCCAACTGCAAGTCCGTTGATTTTAAAGGAGTATCTGTCAGGATTGTCTTTTGGAAGGGTATTGCTAAAAGCACTGTGATATGCGGTAAGTGATAAAGCGTTGGGTTTTTTCCCTCCAAGCCACGGTTCAGTAAAAGACACACTCACATTATAATACCCCAATCCGTAGGAAGAGCCTCTTATTGCCAGCTTCTGGCCATCGCCTGAAGGCAGGGGTTTCCATGCCCCTTTTTTGAAGATGTTGTATAACGAGAAATTGTTGAACGACACACCCAGGGTGCCGATGACATATCCTCCACCCCATCCACCAGAGAGCTCAATCTGATCAGAAGATGCTTCTTCAACCTGATATTCAAGAGCTACAGTACCATCCTGAGGATTTGGGTCATAATCCAGGCCCAGTTTCTCGTTGTTGAAGTATTTTGATTGTGCCAGCTCCTGTTGGGTCCTTATGATGTCGCTCCTGCTGAAAAGCTGCCCGGGACGGGTTCTGATCTCACGGATTATCACATGATCGTTGGTACGGGTATTGCCAACAACGCTTACCTCGCTGATGGTTGCCTGTTTCCCTTCTGATATTCTTATCTCAAGGTCTATAGAGTCATTTTCAACACGCAGCTCTACCGGAACCAGATTAAAAAAAAGATAACCATCGTCAAGATACAGTGAGCTTACATCCAGACCCTCATTGTTCATATACAAACGTTTCTCCAGAACCGACTGATTATAAACGTCCCCTTTCTGAATCCCCAGAATATTTGAGAGTTCCCTGTCGGTGTACTTTGTGTTTCCTACCCAGGTTATATTCCTGAAATAGTACTTCGGGCCTTCGTTGATCTTAACATAAATAGCCATGTTGCCATCAGGAAGGAACCATACAGAATCTGTCTCTATCATGGCATCCCGGTAACCAAGCTTATTATATTTGGCAATGATAAGCTCTTTGTCATTCTTATACTCTTTCTCAAGATAACGGCTTTTCTTCCAGAATTTCAATGTCCATCTCGCCCTGGTATTCTTCATCAGCCAATGAAGCCTGTATGTTCTCAGATTTTCGTTTCCCTCAAAATTCATTTTTTTAATCCGCACCTTCTGCCCCTTATCAACACTAAAAGTGATAATAACGCTGTTTGTTACCATTGTGTCTGAAACCAGACTGTGGGTAACATTTGTATGCAGGAATCCCTTGTCGACAAAATACTTGATTATATGTTGTTTGCTACGAAGAATTGTGTGATCTGTAACAGGGTCACCGGTTTTAAGTTTAATCTCATCCCGTATCTTGTCGGCTTCGTTTTTCTTAACACCTTTCAGGCTGAATTTCGACAATTTGGGCTTTTCGGTAAGGTATATATCGAGGAAGATGATATTACCCTGTACCCTCTGTACAGTGATGCTTATTTCTTCGAACATTCCCTGACCCCAAAGGCGGCGTACTGCATCTGTTATCTGAAGTCCCGGAACCTCAACCTGATCTCCGATGCTTAACCCCGAAAGCATGATGACAATGCTCTGGTCTACAAAATTTGTTCCCGATACAGTTATCCCTCCAATAAAGTATGTTTTGGGGATTGTATAGTCAACAACAGGATCATCTCCAATTGTTACCTGTGCAAAAGATTGATTTGCAAACAGAAGAACGAGTAAAAAAGCTATTTTAAAATGTATTCTCAGCATAAATAATTATTGATTTCATCATGAATCAATGACCCCTTTACCAATACTTTTGTTACATTTCGGGGCTGTTAATATTGGATTTCAACTGTTCGCTGGTTCTCCCGAACCTTCTTTCACGATTCTGATAATCGTAAATAGCCTCGAAGAGATATTCTGCATTGAAGTCGGGCCATAACACCTCAGTAAAGAAGAGCTCAGCATAAGCGATTTGCCAGAGGAGAAAGTTACTCACCCTCATCTCGCCACTTGTTCTGATAAGTAACTCAGGGTCAGGGATTCCGGCAGTGCAAAGATAATTGCTGACAGTTTCATCAGTTATCATCTCTATTGACAACCTTCCTGCTTTGATGTCATCACAGATATTCCTGACTGCACGGGTCAACTCCCAACGGGAGCTGTATGAAAGTGCCAGTATCACTGTAAGGCCTGTATTACCTGCTGTTTTGGTGATTGCTTTATTCAATTCACTCACTGCTTCAGGAGGTAGTGTACTCACATCGCCTATGGCAAGAAGCCTGATGTTGTTCTTCTGCAATGTTTTCAGCTCTTTATTCAGTGTCCTGATAAGTAGGTGCATAAGGGCATCCACCTCCATTTTCGGACGTCTCCAGTTTTCGGTAGAGAAAGCGAATAATGTGAGGTTCCTGATACCCAACTGAGCGGCAGCCTCGACAGTATTTCTTACAGCCCTGGCACCCTGTTCATGACCAAAAACACGATGCTTCCCCTTTTTTTTTGCCCAACGTCCATTACCATCCATAATGATTGCCACATGACTCGGTAAACGCGTCAGATCTATTTTCTCCTTCAGGCTCATTCCCGGCATTAGTAATTGTAAAAAGAAGGGTTCATCATCAGGCTGAAATTATCTCCCCAGCCTGTATTCCTTATAGTAGTAGTGATCACGGTATGCATCACATTTCTTGATGCGGGGTCCTTTGATCTTGAATGTGAAAGTAAACCCGATGAAGGAATACCAGTCTTTGTTTGAATCAATACCCCGCTGTTGCCCTGCATCCTGTGCTAACCATCCTTCATAGATGTTCATATCCTCCTCATTGTAAAAGTTGGGATCGAGAGATATAAACAATCCCTGGGTAAAAATATCACCTTCATACTTCCTGTTTCCAAAAATCATTGAAGCAGTTCCTTTTTCTGACCTTAAAACATCCGGGCTTGCATACGACTTGCTTACATCATCAATATAATCTGTGAAGGTTTTTCTCATTCCCCATTCAAAACCCATCACAACCGATTCACCCACGCTGAACTTAACACCAAGGCCAAAAGGAATTCCAAATGAGGTTAATGAATATGGGTGGCGGTCGGGATAGGCTGTAGTACCCTGCCCTTCGGTACATAAAGGCTGCAGGTTGTACCATTCACCGTTGAATTGTGCCTGAGGATTGAACCTGAAAACAGAGAAACCCGCAAAAAGGAATGGGGTGAACCTTTCCCTATCACTGCCCGGAACAAACCTCATGAAATTGAACTCGGCAGTACCTGCAAACTCCAGAATTATAGACTTGAAATAGAGATTTCTTGAACGCAATCCAATATCCGGATTATTTTTATCATTCCCTTCCAGATAACCGTAATAACCATTGAACTTAAATGCCCAACGCGGGTTGATATTGTACCGGTATGCAAGGCCTCCTGCCGGTTGTGCCATCAGAAAGGGTATGCCGGGATTAAGATCACCATTATAATACGACATTCCCAGAAATAATCCTATCTCATGACGTTGTGCAAATGTTGCATTGCCAAGGATTATTGCGAAAATTAGTAAAAAGATCTTTTTCATGCTCTTTATATTTTCCGGTTGTACCTGTTTTGACTTTTTGTGAATTTAAACTGTTAATGATCAAAGATTCACTCCATAATATATTTAAGGATGCAAATGTAAAAAAAAAACCTATCTGTTTGAATAATTGTTCTTTTTATTGATTAATTTCTTGTATCCAATCCCCATTTAAGTTTCTCTCTGATTGTTGAGAAGAACTCCTCATCCTCAAACTGAATGATATTCAGATAAAACGCTTCCCTTGTAACTGTCAGTGTATCACCAGGTGCAATATCTGAATATCTGGCATCGAGGCCTGCTGTATAGTGTCCGTACCTTGCATCAACAGCTATTGTTACACTATTACTGTCAGGAATAACGAGAGGCCTTACCGTTAAATTGTGTGTGGCAATAGGTGTTATCAGAAAGGTATCTGCCTGAGGATATATGATCGGCCCTCCACAACTTAGAGAATACCCGGTTGAGCCTGTTGGGGTACACACTATCAAACCATCGGCCCAATATGCATTTACAAACATACTGTTCACCCAAACCTTTATAGCAATCAACGATGGAGATTCTTTACGGTGTACACTTAATTCGTTCAGGGCAAAGTTCATATTGCCGAAATAGGGTTTCCCTGACTCAACATGAATAAGTGACCTTTTGTTGATAACAAATTTCTTCTCCTTTAAAGATATAATTGCAGACTTAAGCTGGTCTCTGGCTACCCCTGACAGGAAACCCAGTCTTCCGATGTTGATACCCAGAACAGGTATGCCTGTATCCCGTACAATTGTCACAGTATCAAGCATGGTTCCGTCACCTCCAATGCTTAGCATAAAATCGACCCTGTCAGAAAGTGACTCTCCGGTATTGAATATCCATGCAGAACTACTGAAGCTTAAATGATCAGTCAACTTCCGGTAAAACCCCTCTTCAATCGCAATGGTGGCTCCATGCATATCCAGTAATTCAAAAAGCTCAGTAAAAAGTTCCGCGGAATCCGGGCTGAAGCTTCTTCCGTAAATTGCAACTCTCATCTGCTGCATTATTGTTATATTGTGATCTGTGTTATACCATTTTCAACGGATAAAGATACATTTTGTGATGATAAAAATGCAGAAAAGAATCATAGAAGAAATTATTTGCTATCAGATGGGTGCAATAAAATTGATAGCCAGGCCAACCTTACCCAGTTTATTCAATGACGCTTCAATCCTCATAACCTTATCGTAATAGGTGACAATGTCCAAACCAATCCCTGCAGAAAAAAGGCTGGTATTCACCAGGTCATTCACATCAGCATTATTGCCAAATACATATCCTGCATCGGCGAAAAGATTAAGATATAATGCCAGTGAAGCATTGCGGAATTTCTCATGTGGCATATAAGAGAGGTTCACAGCCCTTTCAGGGATTATCGCATACTTGATGTTATGTTTTAAGAGACACCAGGCAAAACCATGCATAACATCATACTCAAAACCTCTAACAAAAAGGCGCCCGTATCCGAGACCGTTACGCAACATAAAAGGAGGGTTTTTCTCAGGGCTGACAAAAGCGGCAATTCCGGTTCCCATATATAATTTATCGTATAATCTGTTGTAAGCTCTCACGTTACAAAGAGCAGAGGTGAATGACCCACTTTCATTATCGCTTAATGAAATACCTGTCTGTCTTAGTTCGAAATCCGCATAACCTCCCTGTAAAGGATAAGCTTTATGATCCCGGAAATCCATTTTGAACAGGTAACTCAAATCGGCAGAAACAAAACGGCCTGAGGATCCCGGAATATAACCGGGGTTCAACACCAGCAGTGTATCACTGATCCTGAAGTCTTTAACCGTAATTAGGAGATTATGGAAATAATTGATTGATGGCCTAAGGCTTATCTGAGCAAATCCGTAATATCCGGTTTGAATATAATCATCCGTTCTGATTAATTTCAACCTGTTACCACTTGCCATATATGCCACTTCATGGTTGCCCGAGAAACCAAATCCAGCTTTCAGTCCAAGTATCCGTGATTTCATAATCGATGGATCCGACCATCCAATTTCATATTTTTCATCATAACCGAAACGAAGAACAAGATTCAGCCGCTCGTTGCCCCCCAGTACATTATCCTGGATAAAATTAACTCCCCAGTTGATTTTTTGCAGGTCAGGGTCGGCAAGCCATACATTGAAGTTCCTCTCAGCATTTTGAAGCACCGGTTCCGGCCAGAAATACCATCTTTCCGAAACAAATATTTCAATCACAAGTGTAGATCTGTCAATAATTTCGTACCATAAACGGATCTCGTGATTGATAAAGAGACCAGTGTTCACAAGGTTAATCCTGCTTTTTGCCAATTCCTGATTCAGGCTGTCTAATGAAATCTGTTGTCCGGTTTTGATTGTCAGCTCCCTTATAATATATTCGGAAGAGGTCTTTTTGTTACCACTTATTCTGATATCGGAAATTAAATACTCCCACAGCTCACTATCCCTGCTGTCTTGGGCATACAATCCTGCAGCAAAGCATTCAGTGAAGATCAAAAACAGTAATAATCTTATAATACGCAATTTATCAGAGCTTTAGGTAGTTCATCAGAGATTCATACCTCTCCCGTATACTATCTTCATACTCCTGCTCCTGGAAAGAAGCCGAAACGACATAATTGTACCTGTCGAATGTATTTAATACAGGTCGCAGATCCATTTTATTGATCTTAATTGTGACCTCAATTTTAGTACTGTCTGAATGGGTTGCTGTCTGAACACTCAGGATACGGGCATCGTTTGATTCAACAATTCCTGCAATCTGCTGCAGCGAATAGTCTTTTTCTCCCAACTCCAGAACAATAATACCTCCCGGTTCACATACTGAAGCAAAATCACCGAATGCTTTCAGAATATCAACCTGCATTATACAGCCAAGATAATGTTTCTGGTCATCAACAACAGGTAAAAGTGTAAGCTGGTTCTCAATAATCATTTGAGCAATTTCATAAACATGCTGTCCTTCGGAGGCGCAAAAATGATCGGGTTTGATTTCAGCCTCTTCAATGGTAAGCTCCGGATTTGGCATTGCAAAAAGCTGTGACTCGGACAAAATCCCCAGGCAGGTATGGTCGATGACTACAGGCAGGTGCATAAGCTTAAGCTCGTCCATCAGGCTCATTGCAACAATACCATGCGTTTTCAATGTAACTACAGGTACCTCTTTTACCAGTTTTTTGGCTATCATGACATTCAAAATAATCGGCGATAAAGATAAATAAAATGATTAAGTTTGCTGGAAGACAATATCTGAGATATTTTCTCATTATAAAACTTTGAATCAATAATCCTCAATGGATAACACGGTTAATTATGACGACACGAAAAATATCTACACGTTTGAGTGTTAATGTAAACAAGATCGCAACCATCAGGAATGCCCGCGGGGGAAATATTCCAAACCTGGTTAAGGCTGTGATAGATTGTGAACTCTATGGTGCACAGGGAATTACCGTACATCCGAGACCCGACGGTCGACACATCAGATATCAGGACGTTTTGGATATCAAAGAGGTAGTGACCACAGAGTTTAATATAGAAGGTTATCCCTCCCGCTCTTTTATCGATCTTGTAATCATGGTTAAACCAGCCCAGGTGACTCTGGTACCAGACCCTCCTGAAGCTATTACTTCCAATGAGGGGTGGGATACCATCAGGCATTTCACCTTTCTGAAGGATGTGATTTCAGAGCTGAAGTGTGGTGGCATACGGACAAGTCTGTTCACCGGTACCGACTGCGACATGATTGCCAGGGCGGCAGAAACCGGCACAGACAGGATAGAGCTATACACTGAGCCATACGCAGATCAGTTTCCCACAGATCCCGAAACAGCGGTTAATCCTTTTGTCAAAGCAGCTGAATGTGCTTTTGAATCAGGGCTTGGGCTTAATGCAGGGCACGACCTCAACCTCGACAACCTGAGATATTTCGCCATAAATGTTCCGCATCTGCTCGAAGTCTCCATCGGCCATGCACTTATCAGCGATGCCCTCTGGTTCGGCCTGGAAAAAGCCATTGCTCTGTACCTTGACCAACTAAGATAGATTATGCATCTATTCCGTCATATCTTCGGCGAAGGTGATCCTTTGATCATACTGCACGGTTTGTTTGGCATTTCAGACAACTGGGTGACAACAGGAAGAGCTCTTGAGAACAATTTCAGGGTGATAATACCCGATCTGAGAAATCATGGCAGGTCGCCCCATTCAGCAGCATTCAGCTATGATGCAATGTGTGATGACATTCTTGAACTTGCCGAAGAAGAAGGTAATGAAAATTTCATCCTGTTCGGGCACAGTATGGGCGGAAAGCTGGCAATGAACCTTGCAGTGAACCACCCCGGTAAGATAAAGAAGCTTATTGTTGCCGATATATCACCCGGTGAAACACATGTAAGAGCGACACACCTGAAGATTCTGGCAGCAATGAAATCTCTTGACTTCAACAGCTGCAAGAGCCGTAATGAAGCAGAAATAGAAATTGCCCGATTCCTGCCCGACAGATCCATCAGGCTTTTTGTAATGAAAAACCTTGTAAGGGTTGCACCCGGCAGGTTTGCGTGGCGGATAAACCTGGATGCAATTGAAAAGAATATCGACCTGATAATGGAAAGGGTACCAGACAACCATCCATTCACCGGCCCTGCACTGTTTATACGTGGTGGCAATTCAGATTACATCACAGAAAGCGACATTTCATTGATTAAAAGAATATTCCCTGCCTCCTGCATCGAAACCATACCGGGAGCGGGCCACTGGCTTCACGCAGAACAACCGGATATGTTTTTGCAGGTCATATCGCGGTGGTTTATGATTTGACCTGTAAAATCCTATCCCTCAGGTTGATTTTGAGTATTCCTCTGTTTGCATCAATTACCGTTAACTGATCGGATCATACCGTTAACTAAGTTTTTAGTTGCCAAACGAAAGATTTAGTTACTTTCGCTTTTGAATTTATTCTGATCATACTAAAAAGTACCTGAGAGAGCTTAATCTTCAATCAATACATATTGACAAAGATTATTCAGTAAAAAAAACAAACACATCCATGGAGAAGAAAATCAAAGAATTAACCAGGGCAGAAGAGCAGTTGATGCAGATTCTGTGGAAACTGGGGAAAGGTTATGTAAAAGATCTGGTGAATGAGTTTCCGGATCCGAAGCCTGCATATAACACTGTTTCGACCATAATAAGAATACTGGAGAAAAAGGGTGTGGTTGCACATCGAAGTTACGGCAACACACACGAGTATTATCCTCTGATTTCCAGGGAGGATTACTCGAAACGTTATCTTGGGAGTTTTGTGAATCGCTTTTTTGGCAATTCATATCACAACCTGTTTTCATTCTTTGCTGAAACCGAACAGGTTTCATTAAAGGAGCTGGAAGCAATAGAAAAAATGGTTAAAAAGGAAATCGATAAAAAAAGAGATAAAAATGGATGAATTAATGCTTTACCTGGCCAAGGTGGCATCGGCACATTTGCTGATATTTCTGATCTATCATTTAATGCTCAGAAGGGGAACACACTTTACAATAAACAGGTTTTTTCTTCTTACAGGCATTATCATTCCATTCATTATACCGATGATTAAACTTCGTACGCACTCTGAGGGGGCAATCAGTCTGGTTTACGTTATGCTTGAACCGTTTGCTTCAGGTATTGAAACTGTAAAAGGAGCTCAGGGCTCAGGCCTGATAATCATGAATATTATTACCACTGTATATTTTGCAGGTGTTCTGTTTATGATCATACGCAGCATCCATCAGATTTTAATTATTTTGAAGATTCACAAATCATCCCTGCAAAAGATCCTTAATGGCCATAATGTCAGGATTATCAATGATGGCATATCTGCTTTCTCTTTCATGCAAAATATCTATATCAGCAATGACATACTCAATCATAAGAATCTGGGAAAAATCATCCTCCATGAAAAGGTTCATATCGGGCAATATCACAGTGCTGATGTAATATTGGCAGAATTGCTATGCACGTTTTTATGGTTCAATCCTTTCTCATGGAAGCTCAGAGGTTCACTTAAGGAGGTTCATGAATATCTTGCTGATGCCGGGGTCAGAAAATCGGATCCTGACACTACCACATATTTCTCACTTATTGCCAATCAGGGAGTTGGCCTCAGGCCGGCTTTCATTAACCAATTCAATCAATCATTAACCTTAAAACGACTAAAAATGATGACAAAAAAACGTTCGGGGAAATTTGCCCCGATGAAGACGCTGATCGGGATTCCTGTGCTTCTGACGCTGATAATTGCTTTTAGCGGCATAAACCAGATAAGAGGAATTATTTCCATCAATGATGCATCTCTCACCTCTAAAGGTGTTGAGGAATATCTGAATTCACAAAGCGGCAATGTTGGTATTGCTTCCGACACACCACCGAAGTATCCCGGAGGAGACCAGGCGATGATGAAGTTCATGCAGGAAAACATACGTTATCCTGAATCTGCAAAAAAGGCGGGTAAAGAGGGGGTGGTATATGTTCAGTTTACGGTTACCGAAAAGGGAAGTATCACCGATGTGAAGGTGAAGAAAGCTGTGGAGCCTGCTCTTGATGCTGAGGCAGTAAGGGTTGTTTCGATGATGCCGGACTGGATTCCGGGGACGCGTGACGGGAAGCCTGTAAACATAACTATGGTTCTGCCGGTGAGTTTTATGCTGGGGGACAAGTAGGGAAGAGTTTGCCAATGAACCCTGAAAGGAATTAATTTATAAAAACCTTTAATATCAGCCACGTATGCACTAATAGTGCTGACGATAAACAGCCATTAGTGCATTCGTGGCAAAAAAAACTACTCTTTTGTTTTGGAGTCCAATATGATGGTCACCGGCCCGTCGTTCACAAGTTCCACGTCCATCATGGCGCCAAAAACTCCCGTTTCAACCTTTCTGCCGGAACATAATTCCAGTTTGTGAATGAAATGGTTATATAACGGGATTGCCTTTTCAGGTTTGGCTGCCCGTATGAATGACGGCCTGTTGCCCTTTTTGCAGTTTGCATGCAGGGTGAACTGACTTACAACTAAAAAATCCCCCGATACCTCTCCAATACTGAGGTTCATCTTCCCTTCCCTGTCATTGAAAATCCGCAGGTTTATAATTTTATGTACCAGCCAATCTGCATCCTCCTCAACATCTGCCTCCTCAATACCCAGAAGCAGAAGCAAGCCGTTACCTATCATTCCCGTAATTTCTCCATCAACGGTTACAGCGGCTTTGCTAACCCTTTGAATCACTGTTCTCATGCCTTAATTCTTTTATTTAAGTTCCCATGGGTTGGCCTGCATGTCTCTTCCGGCAAGCATGTTGAGATAGTTCCTGTACCTCTCTGCACTTACCCTCCCGGATTCTACAGCTTTGATGACAGCACACCCAGGTTCATGATCATGGGTGCAATTGTAATACTGACATTCTGTTACCAGGTTGAGCATTTCGGGAAAATACATCGCCAGTTCACCTTTGTCTAAGTCAATAAGGCCAAACTCTTTTATCCCCGGGGTATCGACAATATATCCTCCAAAAGCAAGGGGATACATCTGTGCATAAGTTGTGGTATGTTTACCTTTTCTGTGGATATCTGAAATGTCAGCGGTTTTTATACTGAACCCGGACTCCACTCTGTTGATAATAGCCGATTTGCCCACGCCGCTGTGCCCGGTAAACAGGCTGGTTTTATCTTTCATCATCTCTATCAGGTTTTCGATGCCTTCGCCTGTAAGCGCACTTGTTGTAAGGCACGGGTATCCAATACCCTGATAAATATCTGTCAATTCCTTCAACACCTTGCGGTCATGGGAATTGTAAATATCTGTCTTGTTAAAGATAACGGCAGCGGGTATTTCGTATGCCTGAGCTGTCACGAGCACCCTGTCGATAAACCCGGTTGAAGTGCGGGGTGATTTCAGAGAAGCTACAACAAAGGCGGTATCGATATTAGCGGCAATAATGTGGCTCACCTTCGACAGATTAACGCTACGCCGGATTATGTAATTCCGACGTGGCTCAATTGCCGTGATTGCAGCACTGCTATCTGAATTACCCTTGTCAACGGTAACGATATCCCCAACTGTTACCGGGTTGGTTGCTTTCAGGCCGTGAGTGCGTATCCTGCCCCGCAACCGGCAATCCATAACTGTGCCGTCATCGAACCGCACAGTGTACCAACTTCCTGTTGATCTGATTACTGTTCCTTGTGAAGAAGCTTTTCCCAATATCCAGTTATTTCTGAAATGCAAATATCCATAAAAAAGAGATTTCCCTGATACCAGATTTGGTCATAAATAATACGCCACCTGGTAACTCGACATGTAAGAGCTTTGGAATGCTTTACATTTCTTATTGCCAAAACGTTACCAACAAGCAGAATCACGGATTCAAGTGAATATTATACTGTAAGCTAATTGTATGTTGCCAATAATCTGGTTATTACATATCTATTATCTGGTTTTAGCTGAAAATCATTTATATTTGAAGAATTAATAAATAAATGTATTTTCATCACTTATGTTTGAATGTTTTGCTATCTTTGCGCTAAACATAAAGCATAATTGAACCATGAATGATTACATTAACAGACCCTTTTATATTGAAAAGATTAAACCCTTTATTGGTAAATCGCTGATAAAGTTATTGGTAGGTCAAAGAAGGGTGGGGAAAAGTTATCTTTTAATGCAGATTAAAGACCTGATAGAAACTCAGGAACCAAATACTCAGATAATCTATATCAACAAAGAACAAAATGAGTTTTCATCCATAAAGAATTCGGACGACCTATTTATTTACATTAAAGAAAATGTAAAAGGCAATGGAAAGGTAGCTCTGTTTATTGATGAAATTCAGGATATTAAATCTTTTGAAGTTACACTTAGAGATTTAGCTACCAGAAAAAATTACGATATCTATTGCACCGGGAGTAATGCAAACCTACTGTCGAGTGAACTTTCAACTTTATTAAGCGGCAGATATATC
>CAYXYB010000027.1:0-20457 GCA_964469215.1 uncultured Lentimicrobiaceae bacterium | reverse complement strand
AGCCAACAGCCAACAGCCAACAGCCAATAGCCAATAGCCAATAGCCAACAGCCAACAGCCAACAGCCAACAGCCAATAGCCAACAGCCAACAGCCAACAGCCAACAGCCAACAGCCAACAGCCAACAGCCAACAGCCAATAGCCAACAGCCAACAGCCAACAGCCAACAGCCAACAGCCAATTAACCAAATATCTTACTAATTTTGCCGGAAATTATCAAAAAAATGGCATTACAATGCGGCATAGTGGGGTTGGCCAATACCGGCAAAACGACCATATTCAATTGTATATCAAACACTCGTGGCGAGACATCTGCGTACGCTTTCAGTTCGTCGAAATCTAACGTTGGTCAGATCACGGTTCCTGATCACCGCCTCAATGAGCTGGCGAAATACCAGGTAACGGAAAAAATAGTCTCAACGACTGTAGAGATCGTTGATATTCCCGGCCTTGCAAAAGGAGCTTACAAGGGCGAAGGTGTCGGTAACCGTTTTCTTGCAGATATCCGCAACACAGATGCAATAATACACGTCCTTCGTTGCTTCGATGACCCTTCGCTTCCCCATATGGAGGGGAGCGTTGACCCGGTGCGCGATATGGAGCTGGTGGATTTCGAGCTGCAGGTTAAAGATATTGAGCAGATAGAACGGAAGCTGCAGAAACTCGATAAGATGATGAGGGTGGGTGACAAAACTGCAAAAAGGGGATTTGAAATTCTTACCATATATAAAGAACACCTCAATAATCTTTTACCAGCACGCACCGCCCCCGTTAATCCCGAAGACATTGAGTGGGTACGCGACATGCAGCTTCTGAGCATGAAACCTGTGCTTTATGTTTGTAATGTTGATGATGCCTCTGCAACTACTGGAAACCATTATGTTGAAAGGGTAGGTGAGGCTCTGGCCTCAGAAAAATGTGAAATAATTGTTATTGCCGGTGCTCTGGAGTCTGAGATCGCCAGCCTTGAAGAACCGGCAGACCGTGAAGCGTTCCTTGAAGATTCAGGATTGTCGGAGCCCGGCGTTAACAGGCTTGTCAGGGCTGCCTACGATATACTTAAGCTGAGAACCTTCTTTACAGTGGGTCCAAAAGAGATCAGGGCATGGACAATCAGGGAGGGGATGAACGCACAGCAGGCGGCAGGTGTAATACATTCAGACCTTGAAAGGGGTTTTATCCGTGCCGAGGTGATGAAATATCACGACTTCATAACACTGGGTTCGGAACATGCCGTTAAAAACGCCGGCAAATTCAATGTTGAAGGAAAAACCTATATAGTGCAGGATGGTGATATAATGCATATCAGATTCAACGTTTGAAATCATTAAACCTTTTCAGGGGCAGTGCCTGGTCTTGTCACTGATATTGAGATGCCCGAGCTCTTCGGCTTTTTTCCAGTCTTCACAAGCCTTGCCCTGATCTTCAAGATAAAAATATGCCAGGCCCCGGTTATACCAGGCCGGTGAATATCCTGGGTTTAGTTCAATAGCTTTCGAAAAGTCATCGAGGCTCTGCTCAAATTCACCCTTGGAGATCTTGCAGCTTCCGAGAAAGTGCCATGCTTCGAAGTTTTTCCGGTCTTTACCGATTGCCTCTTCGAAATAACCGGTTGCCTCCTCAATACGCCCTATGGAGAGCTTCTTCTTACCTTTCTTTACCAGCTCTCTGGAAGCCTCTTCACGGTCGGCGCAGCCTGCAACCAGAAATACCAGTAACAGAGATGCCAGAAAACCGGTAAATAACGATGTTCTGAATTTCATTATGTTGATTTTAATTTTGTCGCAAGATAAGAAAATTATCTGATACCTTCACTGTTCAGCCAGGCACGGTATTTCCGGGAGTTCTGCATATGTTGGGTTCCTGTCACTGCAAAGGCATGTTTTGAGTTGTATCCGGGTTTTGCTACAAAGAACAGGTAATCGTGCTCCTCATAGTCCAGAACCTTGTCAATTGTAACCGGATTGGGGGCACAAATAACGCCGGGGGGCAGGCCGTAGGAATAATAGGTATTGTACGGCGAAGGGTATTCAAGATGAATGTCCTGTACCCTTCGGATAGTCAGGTCACCAACAGCATATTTAACAGTAGGGTCAGCCTGCAGTTTCATCCCTTTTCCGAGCCTGTTGATAAAAACCCCTGCCATCCGCGACATCTCATCAATATGATTTGTCTCCTTCTGAATGATGGATGCGATAATCAGAACATCCTCCTTTTCAAGCTTACTTTCCTGCAGTTTTTTAGTACGCTGGTCGTTCCAGAATATGTCGCTCTCTTTCAACATCCTTATAATAAGCCCTTTAGGTGATATGGTCCAGTACACCTCATAGGTGTTGGGCAGCATATATCCAAGAAGCATTTCGGGTCTTATGCCAAGGCTGTCGAGAAATTGTTTGTCACGCACAGTTTCAATAATATCCAATGAATCGAACCCGAAGTTGCTGCCTGCAACACCGCAAAAATCTTCTATATAATTGAGGTTGTTGAATGTGAATCTTACCGGATGCTGAAGCCCGTTGCGGAATTTCTGAAAAAGGGAGTAGTTATTCATACCTGCTGATATGCGATACCTTCCCGGTTTGATCTTTTCTCCGGAGCGGCTCAATAACCCCACTTTACGGAATGACCATGGGCATTTAAGTATTCCGGCAGCCGTAAGCTCATCCTCAATATCGGCAAGAGTGTGTTCCGGTGTAATGAAAAGGATATAACCATTTGATTCAATAGATTTAACGGTATTTGGGGAATAGAGTAGCCACCATCCGGCTGCGGCTGCCAACATGGCGATTACTATGATTGGAGAGAGAATCCAGATAAATTTTTTCAGCATCAGTTAAAGATTTTCTGCAAAAAGGCTACATCCTGCCATTTCATGTCAGTTCTGAGCCAATGCTTAAATGTGCCGGTTTGAATGAAACCTGCTTTCTCAAAGAGTTTAATGCTTGGTTCGTTTGGAAGGGCTATATTGCACCAGAGCTGATTCAGTTCAAGGGTGGTAATGCAGTATTCTGTTGCTGTATCAAGTATTTCGGCAGCGTAACCTTTACCCCTGAATTCACTGTCGACAAGAATGCCTACGCCTGCTCTTCGGTTGAGTGTATCCACATCAAAGATGTCGAGATGCCCCAGAATGGCATTGTCGGCAATCCTTACAGCCATCAGGCGGATCTGTCCTGACAAGAGCGGATCCTCATCGCTGTTTATAATGTATTGTTCAATTGCAAAGGCTGATACAGGGTAGCGGTACTGACTGACAACCCTTACACCGGGGTCATTTTCCCAACGGTATATTGTTGGAAGGTCAACCATTTCAGGTGCTCTGAGTACAAGATTCTTACCTTTAATCATGGGTCAAAGATAGTAATTTCCGCTAAAAACGCAGGTTGTTGTGCCTGAAAGGCGGATATTACGGAACAGGTTGCCGGTTTTGAAAAATTCAACTTTAAGCTCTCCTCCTGCTGTCTTGATAAAAACGGTATGTTCACCATCAGGCTCACCAAGGTTATGAAATATTGCAGAAGCGGTAACTCCGGTGCCACAGGAGAGTGTTTCTGCTTCCACGCCTCTTTCCCAGGTGCGTACAAAAAGGTGGTCACCCTTATCTTCAATAAAATTAACGTTGCATCCCCCGGGGCCAAATTGCGGACTTATGCGGAGGGCTTTACCCTTTTCCGTGATATCAATCTTGTGGAGATCCTTCAAGTAGGTAATATGATGTGGCGAACCTGTATCTATGAGGTCAGCACGGTCAACCATTGTGTCATTAAGTTTAAGTATAACATGCCATCTGTTCTTTTCCATGCGGGAAAGTTCAGCAGTATGAACACCGTCGGATGCCATAAACCTGTATGCCGGAAAACCGGGAATTTCAAGAATACCGGCAAAAGCGGCCACAGCCCTCCCTCCGTTGCCGCAAAATGAGCCTTCATGACCGTCGCTGTTAAAGTATCGCATCGAAAATGAAAGTTTTGGGTCATCTTCCAGCAGGATTAACCCATCGGCTCCAATCCCGAAACGGCGATGACACATTTTTGCAATATCGGCAGGGGAGAGGCTAACTTCACAGAAACGGTTATCGATCAATATAAAATCATTACCGGTAGATTCAAACTTTCTTAACTGAAGCAGTGTTCCGGCCATGGTATATTAATTTTACTGCCTCCTGGGAATAAGTGGGGACAAGGTGGAAGATTCTCTCAGCGCATACTGTTGTCGCCCTGCAACCAGTATAAGGTGACCTTCGGTAAGTTTTATACTGTAATTCTGGTCGACGGGCAATCCGAACAATACAATCTTATCTCTGGTAACACGGTAGCCTTTGTAGTTGATGGGATTTTGCCAGAATTCAAGCAGATATTCATTGAAATATCCTTCAGGCAGTTTCACCGAAGTCAGAGCTGACAGTAATGTGTCGGAGCCGGTTGGAGAGATGTTTTTTCTGGATGACGTTTCATCGGCAATCTGAAGTTTTACCCGTTTTACTCCTATCATCTCATCCCTTCTCACCATGTCAACTCCATCAGATGGTACGGTTTGAACAGTGTCATCAGGGAATTCTGCTACAAGTGAAGTGTCTGTGTACTGAGGCAGGTTTGTAAGATCAATGTTCTGATCACTTTCCATCTGATCGCCGATGCCGGAAAGACTCTCTGGTTTTGACCGGTGTCTTGCTGCACCATCTCCTTTTGCTCCAACCTCAAGAGTATCGCTTCTGCCATGAAGGCCGGGAATGATATCCTCCAGAGCCTGGTTCTGGATCATAAGAGCTGTTCCAAAACCTATAAGGATACCTGCAAACAGGCCTGTGAACATATATAACATCGGATGGGTTCTGCCCCTCTTGCCATGTGACATATTGACAGATGAAATTATTTTCTGCAAAAATAATCATTAGCCAAATACCGGGGAGTTCTTTTTTTTTATCTGATTGTCCAGACTATATTTATAAGATATCTTTAACATTAACAATTTTTAACAGCCGTTCAGGAACTATTGGCCTTTTGTTTGCGTTCTTTATTGCGCATTGTAAAGATATACAGGGAGCAACTTTTTATAAGAAAAATTGTCTAATAAAGTAAGGTAATAAAAAAGCAGAGAGCCATGAAAACAGGAAGTAAAAGGGAGCTGATACTTACGGGAGTTATTGTTTTTCTTGCCGGCAGCCTGATAGCCAGTGGTGTTTTATGGGTAGCCGGCAAACGGGGTCACCAGAATCCGAATTTCAGTTATGACCCCGTGCCTGCACATTATGCATCACTCAGAGCCATGGATCAGGCGCCTGACTTTGTGGATGCAGCGGAGCTGACAATTCATGCCGTTGTTCATATAAAGACATTTTACACCCAAAAGAGCAGCATTTATGACAACTTCTTTGGGTTTCATGATTTTTTCGGATTTGACCCCTTCCCCCGATATTCATATCCGATTCAGGCAAGTGGTTCTGGTGTTGTAATTTCGAGCGACGGATATATAGTAACTAATAATCATGTTGTGCAGGAGGCAGAACAAATAGAGGTAACGCTGAACGATAAGCGTACCTTTCAGGCAAAGATAGTTGGGAGGGATCCATCAACAGATCTTGCACTTATAAAGGTAGAGGCAAAGGAGCTTCCTTATATCATTTTTGGTAACTCAGATCTGGTAAGGGTTGGTGAATGGGTTTTGGCAGTTGGTAACCCATTCAACCTGAATTCAACTGTTACAGCTGGAATTGTTAGTGCAAAAGCCAGAAACATTAATATTCTCGGTGACAAAAGTGCCATAGAATCTTTTATTCAGACAGATGCTGCTGTTAACCGAGGCAACAGTGGCGGGGCACTTGTAAACACAAAGGGTGAACTTGTGGGTATAAATGCTGCAATAGCCTCAAACACCGGAGCTTATACGGGCTACTCGTTTGCAATACCGGTGAACATAGTTAGAAAAGTTATGGCCGACCTGAAGGAGTACGGAGAGGTGCAACGTGCCATAATAGGTGCAAACATCATGGAACTTGACAGTAAGCTGGCAGGTGAAAAGAACCTGTCACGGCTCAGAGGTGTATATATCGCAGGGGTTAGCGCTAAAGGTGCTGCCGAAAATGCAGGCCTGAAAGAGGGGGATGTGATCCTTGAAATCAATGGTATTAAGGTGAACAGCAAAAGTGAATTGCAGGAAATGATTGGCAGGCATAGACCGGGCGATAAAGTTAAATTGGTGGTCGATCGTGATGGAAAGGAGAAGAATTATACTTTAACCCTGCTTAATGCAAGAGGAAATACTGAGATTGTAACTACCGAAACACAGAATGTGGTTTCATTGCTCGGAGGGGGATTCGCTGATGCTTCACAGGAGGAACTCGACAGGTTGGGATTATCCCATGGAGTGAAAGTTGTAAGCCTTGAAGGTGGTAAAATGATTTCCAGCGGCATCAAGGAGGGATTCATCATAACATCGGTGGATAACAGACCAATGAAGAAAGTTGATGACCTCATCAACTACCTCAACAGCAAGAGAGGGGGAGTGCTGGTCGAAGGGGTATATCCAAACGGAATGAGAGCTTATTATGGGTTCGGTTTATAGATTGTTAACAAGTTATTTGTAATTCTATTGCTTTTCGGGTTACTGATGTTGTATTTTTGACGACACTATTTTAAAATATATAATATATCTGCATATTTTAGCCTGAACAAAATCTTTGCATAATTGTATAATTAATGTGATGTTTTTTTCTTTCTGATTAAACTTTTTGCTGAAAATGCAGTCAAACATCCTTACAGGAGAAGGTAACAAGCCAGATGAGACAACTAAAGATAAGTAAATCCATTACAAACAGGGACACAGCCTCACTTGACAAGTATCTTCAGGAGATTGGAAGGGAGGAGTTGATAACTGTTGAGGAGGAGGTTATGCTTGCACAACAGATAAAACAAGGTGACCAGCGAGCCCTGGATCGTCTTTGCAAAGCCAATCTCCGTTTTGTTGTTTCTGTTGCCAAGCAATATCAGAATCAGGGATTAAGCCTTCCCGATCTGATAAATGAAGGTAATCTCGGCCTGATAAAGGCAGCACAGCGGTTCGACGAAACCCGTGGTTTTAAATTCATCTCCTATGCAGTATGGTGGATCAGGCAATCGATATTGCAGGCATTAGCAGAGCAGTCGAGGATTGTAAGGCTTCCCCTTAACCAGGTTGGATCCATCAACAAGATATCGAAACAATCATCTATCCTTGAGCAGAAGCTTGAACGTCTGCCTTCCGAGGATGAGCTGGCTGAAGCAATGGATCTTCCGAAGGATAAGGTTAGCAAGGCTCTGGGCATTCACGTAAAGCATGTATCGGTTGATGCACCAATGGTAAGCGGTGAAGATATGAATATGCTCGATATAATGATCAACCCAGACAGCCCGGATGCAGATGAAAACCTGATAAGGGAATCACTGTTGCAGGAGATACAGAGGTCGTTGGCTACCCTTACCGAAAAAGAGCGCGAGATCATAAACCTTTACTATGGCTTAAGTACTTCGCATGGCTGGACTCTTGACGAGATAGGGGCAAAACTTGACCTTACACGCGAGAGGGTACGCCAGATCAAGGAGAAGGCGATAAGAAGGTTGAAACACAAATCACGCAGTAAACTTCTGAAAGCCTACCTGGGTCAGTAACCTCTTTTTTGCAGAATATTTACTTCCGTTCATGTAAGCGGCATTTATTCATTTTGACGATTGTCTGTTTTTTTCTTTTCTTTGCATGGCAATTGCAACCCTTACATAATTAGCTGTCATGTATAATGAGCGATATATTTTTGTTACCGGTGGTGTAACATCATCGTTGGGCAAAGGCATTGTTTCGGCCTCACTTGCCACATTGCTTCAGGCAAGGGGTTTTTCTGTAACAATTCAGAAGCTGGATCCATATATCAATGTAGATCCAGGAACACTGAACCCATACGAGCACGGAGAGTGCTATGTTACTGAAGACGGAGCCGAAACAGACCTTGACCTGGGCCATTATGAGCGCTTTCTTGATATTCCCACATCACAGGCCAACAATGTTACCACGGGAAGGATCTACCAGACAGTCATCAATAAGGAGAGGCATGGTGATTATCTGGGAGAAACCGTCCAGGTAATTCCTCATATCACCGATGAGATAAAGCGCTGCATAAAACTTCTCGGTGAAACCGGAAAATTCGATTTTATCATAACCGAAATTGGCGGAACCGTCGGAGACATAGAATCATTACCATACATTGAATCTGTGAGGCAGATGAAATGGGAGATGGGAAAACGTACACTTGTAATTCATCTTACCCTTGTACCATTCCTTTCAGCAGCCGGAGAACTAAAAACCAAACCGACTCAACACTCCGTTAAAGCATTACTGGAACTTGGAGTACAACCCGATATCCTGGTATGCCGAACTGAACACCATCTCAATGCAGGGCTTAAAAACAAGATTGCTCTTTTCTGCAACGTTGACCCTGTATCAGTAATAGAATCTATTGACACTGATACCATATATAATGTGCCTCTTTTAATGCGTGAAGAGCACCTCGATCAGGAGGTTCTGAGGAAAATGAACATTCCGATTGACAGGGAGCCTGATCTTGTTAAATGGGAGAACTTCATAAACCGGTTACGAAATCCTAAGGGGGAGGTGAATATAGCCCTTGTGGGAAAATATGTCGAACTAAAAGACTCATACAAGTCTATTATTGAAGCCCTTAACCATGCCGGCGTTGAGAATGAACTGAAGGTAAACATCCGTTTGGTTCATTCTGAAGGTATTAACAACAACAACGCTGCTGAAAAACTCGCAGGCGTTGATGGTGTTCTTGTTGCTCCCGGCTTTGGTAGCCGTGGGTTTGAAGGTAAGATTGATGCCATAAGCTTTGCCCGTATAAACAATATCCCTTTCCTTGGTATTTGTCTGGGTATGCAGTGTGCAGTGATCGAATTTGCAAGAAATGTTCTTGCCCTTACAGATGCGCATTCGGTAGAGATGGAACCCGGCACACCCGACCCGGTTATCGACCTGATGGAAGAACAGAAAAATATTGAAGGCTTTGGTGGCACAATGAGGCTTGGTGCATACAGATGTGACCTGATTCCCGGAACCATCGCGGCAGAAATCTACAAAAAGGAGCAGATCTCAGAAAGGCATCGTCACAGGTATGAATTTAACAACGCATATCTACACAGGTTCAAATCTGCAGGAATGATCCCCGCCGGTATCAATCCCGATCAGAACCTTGTGGAAATTATGGAACTTAAAGGCCACCCCTGGTTTGTAGGCGTTCAGTTTCACCCCGAATACAAAAGCACTGTTGCCTCTCCTCACCCCTTATTTACCGCCTTCATCCACGCCGCGGGCAAACTCAGCATACAGAATAGTGAATAGTGATTATACAATCAAGAATTACCGCTTATAACTTTACCATTAACCATAAACAATTAGTGCCTGAATGAATAAAAACACCGTCATAGGTTTAGTCCTGATTTTCTCCATACTTATTGGATATATGTATTTTACACAACCTTCGAAGGAAGAGATAAGAGAGAGGATAGTGCAGGATTCACTCAACAGGGCAAAGCGTATGGAGCAGAATCTTAAGGATTCGATTGCCGGAGTTGATGCTGACAGTCTTAAAAATACGGGAGTATCTGCAACAGTTACTGAGCAGGACACGACAAACAGCAATACACCGGTTACGGATTCCCAAAGCAAAACTCTTTCCACAGGCCCGTTTGCACAGGCTGCAGAATCTGACGACAGTTACTACCTTATAGAGAGCGATCTTTTACGTATAAGGATTGCTTCAAAAGGGGGGCGGCCGGTTGAAGTTGAACTTAAGGATTACAAGACCTTCGACACTCTGCCACTTATTTTATACAAAGAGAAGGGAAGTGATTTTTCCCTTGGGTTCTTCTCAGGCAGGCAACGTCTGCAGACACGCGATTACCAATTTGTTCCTTTTTGGTACGACAGCAGGCTTGAAGGACTGGACAGTATCGTGATACAAAATGACACCCTGAAGTTTGGTATGCGGCTCTATGCTGATGTTCCGGGTGATTCCGCAAAAACTACTGAAAAGCCTTATATAGAATTTTTATACACTCTCGTCAGGGGGAGTTATATGGTTGGTTTCGATATCCATTTCAACGGAATGCAAAATGTTATAGCCCAACAGACCGATCAGATGGATCTGACATGGAAAACACACCTTCTGAAACAGGAACAGACCAGCAATATGATGAACGGTTCCACAATATATTATTCACTCATGGATAAGAGTGTGGATTATCTGTCAGAATCCAAAGATGATGAATTGTCGGAACTAACCCACCTTAAATGGTTGTCATTCAAACAGGCATTTTTTACATCAGTGCTTATTGCAGAAAACTATTTCAGCTATGCTGAGGGTAATGTGAGCACCGATAAAAAAAGTAAAGACGACCGCTATCTCAGAACTATGGAAGCCACTCTTGGCATTCCTTACAAGGGTGGTGACACAGGCACCATAAACCTTAATTTCTATTTTGGGCCGAACAAGTATTCAATTCTTAGAAGTTATAAGCTCGCACTTGAACGTCAGATTCCACTTGGATGGTCTTTCTTCCTGATGCAATGGATAAACCGGGGGGCTGTATTGCCTGTATTTAACTGGCTCGAAAAGACCGGGATGAATTACGGAATAATAATCCTTATACTCACGCTGCTGCTTAAGCTTGTACTTTTTCCGATAGCATACAAGATGTATGTCTCATCGGCAAAGATGCGGGCATTGAAGCCAGAGGTTGATGAGATAAACAAGAAGTTCCCCAAGAAAGAGGATGCGATGAAGAAGCAGCAGGCGGTTATGGCTTTGTACAAATCGGTGGGGGTGAATCTTATGGCCGGATGTGTGCCAATGCTGCTGCAATTCCCTATTTTGCTTGCAATGTTCCGATTCTTCCCTGCCTCCATAGAGCTCCGACAGCAGTCGTTTCTGTGGGCACACGACCTTTCATCTTACGACTCAATACTGGATCTGGGTTTTAACATACCTTTCTACGGCGATCATGTAAGCCTCTTTACTCTTCTGATGACAATTTCTACTATAATATATACACGTCTCAACAACCAGATGATGTCGGGATCAACCCAGATGCCGGGTATGAAACTGATGATGTACCTTATGCCGGTAATGTTTCTGGGTATATTCAACAACTATGCTTCAGGATTAAGTTACTACTACCTTCTGGCAAACCTTATAACCTTCGGCCAGATGGCAATCATGAGGCAGTTTGTAGATGATAAGAAGCTGAGAGCCAAGCTTCAGGCCAACAAACAGAAACCTGTCAGGAAGTCGAGATTTCAGCAGCGGCTTGAAGAGGCGGCAAAGCAAAGGGGTTACAAACCAACAAAGAAATAGGTTTACTGTTGGAGCGGAAATTCCTTTCTGATATAGAATATTTCCCTTATTCTAATGTGTCTTTACTATCTGCTGTAAAGCATCCACGCACAACATTATTTCCTTCTCAGTATTGAAAGCACCGGGACTAAGCCTTACAGTTCCCTCAGGGAAAGTACCTGCGGCTTTATGGGCGAGTGGGGCACACTGAAGTCCCGGCCGTGTCTGGATACCATAACCGGTGTCGAGTTTCAATGCAACCTCTGCCGGGTTGAGGTTCTTCACAATTATTGATACTATCGGGAGCCTGTTTGTCCAATTGCCGGGATTGAAAACCCTTACACCCTCAATCTGCTTGAAGCCCTCAATCAACAACCGGGTAAGTTTTAGCTGATGCTCCTTTATGGCACTCAAACCCTTATCCATAACCCAGGTTAACCCCGCTTTCAGGCCAATAATACCTGGTGTGTTGGGGGTGCCTGCCTCCAGACGGTCAGGATAAAAACCGGGGTGGATATCCGATTCTGAACGGCTGCCTGTACCACCCTGCATCAATGGTTCAATCTGTATTTCGGTATTAATGACCATGCCACCGGTGCCTTGAGGCCCGTATAGTTTCTTGTGACCTGAAAAAATCAGTATGTCAATACGGTCAGTTTTCATGTCAATTGGAATGAACCCGGCTGTTTGTGCAGCGTCAACAAGCAGAATAACATTTTTTCTGCGGCATATCCTGCCAATCTCATTAACTGGTTGAACCGTACCTAAGACGTTTGAGCCGTGATTTATCACAACCATCCTGGTGTTCGGCCTGAAAAGGGTGATCAGGTGATTCAGGTCAATAAGCCCAGTTTCATCACAGGTGGCAGCAGAAAGTTCAATAATACCCTGATGCTCCAGATGCCTCAACGGACGATACACAGAGTTGTGCTCCATGTTGCTGATGATAACATGATCGCCCTTGTTAAGAATACCCTTCATTGCCATATTAAGTCCGGTGGTAGCATTGTTTGTGAAGATTACCCGGTCTGAATTTGCTGCGTTGAAAAAGGTGGCAATAAGTTCACGTGTCTCAAATACCTCCCTGGATGCTTTTAATGCCAGAGAATGCCCTGACCGCCCCGGAACAGCCCCGTTAAATCTGAGGCAATCGTTTATTGCTCTTATCACCGGCTCCGGCTTTGGGAAAGTTGTTGCTGCGTTGTCGAGGTACATATTAGTTCACTAATAAAATTCTTGTTGATTCTTCGGCTCCGGGAACAACCTTTATAACCTTGTCGTTATCGAGTATTTCAATGATGAGTGCACGGAATTTTTTTGTGCCACTGATAACCTCTTTGCACTCATTGATTACGATCCCGTCTGGTTTTCCTTTCAGATACCTTACCAACTTATCCCTGCAATAATAAAGTATGTCGGTATGGATAAATTCTGATTTGCTGAACCTGATTTTTCCGTTTACCGCCAGCCAGGTAAGGTAGGTTTTGATCTTATGTTTCTGGATACGCTGAATAATTGCCTTCTCTTCAATTTCTGCAAGCACCGGTTTACTATCTCCAAATCCCAGGATCTCCTTTTCCAGCCAGGCAATCTCAGCGAGGCTCTGCTTGTCGAAATCGGGTTTATGTCCGCTTATGATATATGTCCCGCCTGCAACCTCTATTGTACCATCTGCCAACATCTCATCCAGCATGAATTTCAGGTAAGGTTTGCCATTGGTTATTTTCGACAGCCCTAATTTTCCAGCAAGCTCAATACTTCCCAATCCTTCAGTAAAAAGAGGGTTTTTCAAATGATGATCCTTAAGTATCTTCACTGTTTTGCTCTTATAGGAATCGTGGCAGTGACTATTGATCAAAACAGTAAACTGTTCATCAGAAAACGCCTTCATGCCACTGTCGGGTTCTGAAATCACCTTTGAAAGTTCTTCCTGTCCCATACTTAGCCCGTAACATATCTCTTCAGGAGTTAATGGGCGAAATTCCTTCTTTAACAGTACATTGACCATAGCACTAATACTGTTGCCTTCCATAATATTTTCAGCAAGCCGGGTAAGTTCCTCAACAAGTTTTGAGGTACGTTTGCGGTGGTGCAGGGGAGAGGTTTCAAGAATGGTGCCCCCTCCAAGAGTTTTGTCCTCTGATGAATTCCGTATAATGAACCTGTCTTTATTCATCAGTACTGCGGGTTTACTAAGGTGTAACTGAACAATTCCTTCTTCTCCTGCCTTAAGGAGGTCTTTATTAAGGAGATGCATTCTTGCCTGGCATGAAAATGTACCTGCAATAAGAATAACGTTAGACCAAAGGTTTAATTCGTTGCCCGTATCGAAGAGCCTGATGACGGCATCAATCATTTCGGTTGTTTCCAGAGGCTTATCACAGATTATCATTCCCCTTTCAAAATCTTCCCTTTTAATTCCGGTAAGGTTAATGGCTGCCCTGTCTCCTGCAGATACCTGGTTAACCTGGATGCCATGCCTTTCAATTGACCGCACTCTGAGCTTTTCACTGCCTGAAGGGAGGAGATACACCTCCTGTCCTGTTGTAAGGCACCCGTTCAGTACCGATCCGGTCACAACGCTTCCATGCCCTTTGGCTGTAAAAATCCTGTCGATGTACATTCTGAACACAATACCCGGAAGCCGTGATTCTACAGTATCCAGAGTTTCAGAAACAGCTTTCAGCAATGCCTCCTTTCCTTCTCCTGTAAACGATGATACCGGTATTATGGGAGCATCTGAAAAAGATGTGCTTTCAAGGAAACCTCTGACCTCATATTCTGCCATCTCCAGCAGCTCGCTGTCAACCAGATCAGCCCTGGTAAGGGCAACAACCCCTTTGCTTATTCCAAGAGAATTGATGATCTGAAAATGTTCAACAGTCTGTGGCATTATGCCACTGTCTGCTGCAATCACAAGCAATACCATATCTATTCCGCATGCACCACCAATCATCGTGTTGATAAAATCCTTGTGTCCGGGAACATCAATGATACCGGCTGAAACACCATTCGGAAGGTCAAGGTGAGTAAAACCAAGGTTGATGGTTATACCCCTCTGCTTCTCCTCTTTATGAGTATCACAGTCATGACCGGTAAGAAGCCTGACAAGAGATGTCTTACCGTGGTCGATATGCCCGGCTGTGCCAATTATCAGGTGTTTTGTCTGGTGGGTCATATGGGTTTTTTGTGCTTCAGTTAATTCTCATGAACATTTAATAGGTTGGGGATTAAGTTAATCCTAAGATTATTTATTTGCCCGGGAATGAGGCCAAGTATCATGGTTCGCAGATAGTTCTTCTGGCAATGGCAACAGCGCTCGCAATAACATCAATTTCTCTGTTTTCAACAGTCAGCATATCAAGATACAGGTGTCCTTTCCTCAATACCCCAATTACAGGTATATCCATCCTTAACAATTGCCGGTACATCTGTTCAGAATAGGTGTAATTGTTTTTCATAACATTTTCATCTTTTAGCATCACAGCAAAGCTGTCGATGCAGGCATCCGGAAGAGAACCACCTCCACATTGGCCTTTTGAGGGAACTACTTCAGATAAAATTCCATATTCATTAAGTTTTAATTGCAGTTTTCTGGCGGCATTGCGAATGCTTGGTTTACTGCGGTTTAGTGTTTTGAATATTTGATTCTTTGATATTGTTTCCTTCTCCCTGAGGTAGTATGAACCAGCAGTTTCAAGCAATGCGAGGGTAGTTTTACAAACCCTTAATGCACGAAGTACAGGCTCTTTCCTTAGCTTTTCAATAAGCCCGGTTTTACCGGCAATAATACCTGCCTGAGGGCCACCCAGAAGTTTATCTCCACTGAAGCATACAAGATCAGCTCCGGTTGAAAGTGCATCTTTAACATCAGGTTCACCGGCAAGTGCGGGATGGTCAGATTTCCTCAATAATCCCGATCCCAGGTCGTACAGCACAGGGATACCATGTCTCCGGCCCAGGTCAGATAGATCATCAGCAGAGACCTCTTCTGTGAACCCTTTGATAACATAATTGGATTTATGTGCTTTGAAAAGCATTGCGGTCCGATCGCTGATAGCTTTTTCATAGTCAGAAATACGGGTTCTGTTTGTAGTGCCAACCTCAACCATTATGCAATCTGACGCTGCCATTATATCCGGGATTCTGAAAGATCCACCTATCTCAATAAGTTCACCCCTTGATACAATCACTTCACGGTTACGGGCAAAGGTTCTGAGAATCATCATAACGGCAGCCGCAGCATTGTTAACAACAAGGATGTCTTCTGCTCCGGTAAGGTATCGCAGCAAATCTCTGGCATGGTCATTACGGTTGCCCCTGTCACCGGTTTCCAGGTCAAACTCAAGATTGTTGTATCCCCTCAATACTTCAAAAGATTCAGCCAAAAACTCCTTTCCGTATGGGGCTCGTCCAAGGTTTGTATGTATTATCACCCCGGTTGCATTGATCACCCTCCTGAGATGCTTTCCGGCATATATGCCGATAAGATTGCCGATATGGTTTAATATTTCATCTGATTCCGGTGGAGGATGACCGGCTTTTATGTTGTTTCTGAAATGTTCAAGAGACCTCCTTATACAAAAAACAACCGGCTCTCTTCCATACCTTGAAAGCAAAGGTCCAAGCTTGCCGGAAGCCAGAAGCTTATCAACACCCGGAAGGCTTTTGTAGGCCCCCATGTTGTGAGTCATAGTCTAATATTTCCGTTCTTCATGATTCAAAAAAGCAGAGAGAGCAGGAATCGAACCTGCCACAGCCGGTATTATCCGTCTGCTACCGGTTTTGAAGACCGGCTGAAACACCAGTTCCGTTCTCTCTGTACATGTTAAGGCAAAAATAGTAATTATTTTGTTGCCTGTAAACAATTCAATTTTCATCGTATATCTTTTTGAACGATTTGCAGCAGAAAGATCCGGATATTTGAACCAGTTATTGACAATATTTTTGTGTAAATCAATTTATAAATCAATATAAAAAACAGTAAAACAACTACATAATTTTTTTTTCCACAAATGTTATTTTTTTATATCGATCTAAATGAATTTGTTGTATATTTACCTCCAAATAACCAGAAACCTATATTCAATCAATCAAATACACAAATCAGCCTATGAAAAGAAAGTTGTTGATCTATCCTTTGATGATCCTGGGAGTATCCCTGTTCTTGTTTAGTTCCTGTAATAAGGACGAAGAAGATCAAAAGATCACTTTAACCGATGCGGACGGTAATAGTTATTCCGCTGTAAAGATCGGCACTCAGGTATGGATGGCCGAGAACCTCAAAACAACCAAATTTAACGACGGCACCACTATCGGTGATTTTCCGGTATTGACCGGAAGCTGAGGTGAAGTACTAACCGCCGGATTTGGGTGGTACGACAAAAAAGAGACCTACAAAAACACTTACGGAGGTCTTTACAATCATGTGGCAGTATCTTCCGGAAAACTTTGCCCCTCGGGTTGGAGGGTACCTACGGATGATGACTGGAAAACTCTCGAAAAATTTCTTGGTATGTCAGAAACAGATGCTAACAACAAAACCTGGCGAGGCACTAACCAGGGTGGCCAGTTGAAGCATACATCGGGGTGGAGCACCCTGAACGGAACCAATGAAACAGGCTTCTCCGCACTTCCAGGTGGATTCCGCCGTGATGATGGTGTTTTCGGCTTTGCAGGAGATGACGGCTATTGGTGGACAGCAACCCAGGAGAATGATGAAATGGCATGGGTTCGTGGTATGTCAACTGCTTTCCAGATGACCTTCAGAGACATTTTCAATAAGCAGTCTGGGCTGTCTGTTCGCTGTATCAGAAACTGATAAATCACTTGCAAAACAGACTTCACCCGGTGGTTCGCTGTCATAATCGATGCGGATCACCGGGTGAGTTCTTTTATGGACTCATTGTTATGGCAATAAACGACAGGCCGACACCTTGGATTTTGAGGAAATTCGGCTGTCGGGAGGCAGTTTGTTTTAATGGCAGTAACCATGGTCTGCTCTATTTCAGAACCAGCTCCCTGATCCTTGAAATACTGTTTATCTGGTATCCACCGGTCATAAACACTATCTCCTTATCAGAATTTATACCTGCAGCCAATGGCAGTTTTATTCCTGATTCAGGCATCATTGTAAAAAGGCTCTGTATTATCTTTTGATCAGTTTCTGTTACTCTGACCCTTTTTTTCAGCCTGTATCGATGAATAAGTGCATCGGTTTTCTCCTGATCATATTCGTTCCACATTATGAACACCGGAAGCATTTCTGCCGGGTCTGAGGCCAGGGTGTTTTGAACCTCCTGCAAAAGATGGCGGGACGGTTCCCCGGTGGTTTCCAGAACAAGAAAAATAAAACCGTTTTCCATTCCCGGCTTAAGCTTTTCTGTCCATTGACCATATACTATTTTTTCAGGTTCTGGTACAGGGAAACTTATTTCAGTGGTTTTACCATTCTCAATGTCGAAATATAGCCTTACAACATCAATGTCACCGTTTGCTTGTCTCAGGCCGCTGGTGAGAGAATAGCTGCCGCTCCTCATCTGCATAGGGAATGAGAATGCTGTGAGTGCCTGCCCCCACGGGTACTCAAGAGTTTTGAAACGGCCCGATTCAAGCCCGGCAATGGTAAAATTGCGATAATATTCGGGTGATGATTCACTTTTGGGGTTATTGATAACAAGGTTTCCGGTTGTTGCATCTTCCTTTCCACTGTTAATATCGAAATTGAAATCTTTCCACTCATTCTTAACCAGAGCCTGCGGTACTTTTGTGGCCGGATCAAGCCTTGCCGGGATTCCCATGCTGCGGCAGGCGGCTACAAAATAAATAATCCGGGAATATGGATCCGCTACCCTAAGGCTGTGAACGCCAGAAGGGGTGATTAGTATCCGGCTGTAAAGAGGGGTGGTATCAACAGTGATACTGTCGCGGATCCAGTTGAAGATCTGTTGCGGTTCAGGATACTTCCCAAATCGTTCGCTAAAGTGGTCATGGATTGCGATCCTGTGAGGTTTCAGCACCTCCAGATCAATTTTCGGGTTGTAAACGTAGCTATTAAAAAATTCATCGGAGCAGCTCTTTTTAGTATAATACTCATAGGGAATCACTGAGTATATCAGTGAACTGATCATTTGAATATCATCTGAGTTGCTTTCCCTGTTAGGGTTTTCGATAAATCCGTACATTGGAGGAGATTCTTTAAAAACCCTGTTAAGGGCTTTATGGTCTGCATCACGCAGATCCTTTTCAGAAAGATGGCTTAAAAACCGGAATGCCTTGTAGATGATGTCGGGATGACCGGAACCGGCTCCCTGAAGGAACATCATCACATTCTTATAATTTCCATGGCTCATCGTCAGGTACTTCACCACGCTGTCGGCAGGTGCATTTATCTTACCGGCAAATGCGATCATCTCCTCTTTTGAAGGGAAAGTATTTACATAAGTATTTCTGATGGAGTCTTCTCTTGCAAGCAGCCTTTTATGTTCATTCATTAGCTCCTCAGGGAGTCCGTCAAAGCTGGCAGGCACTTCATCAGGGATGTCGAAGTGCCATTTTTCGGGCGTACCGGGAGCTATACAAGGTTTAAGCCCGAGAAATATCACAGTGTCTTTACGGAGGTTACTCTTCTTCCATACGCAGCGGGTGCCGTCAGTGGCGTGCAGCAGGATGTCCCCTCGGCCTATTGTCAGGGAACATTCCCCTTTATTGTCTGTTTTGAGGGTCGCAACAGGATAAAACTCCGCATAGTTGTAAAGCCCAAACTCAACCTTTGAATTTGAAACCACCTTCCCGTCTTCATCAACAACCTTTACCAGTGGTCTTGTCACCTCGGCATATATGGCTGTGGAATTAATAACCGCATAGTCACGTTCACGGGTAATAACCTCTTCATCTCCCTGGTAATTTCCGAAGACGCGTGAGTGAACAAGCATAGCTCTTTTTGCAGGCCCGGTGAACCATCCTCTGTTCAGCACTGGTTCCGGTTCGCAGGCACCCATATAATGCCATTTGCCGTCAAACCACACTTCCACCCAGGCGTGATTATCATCAGAGTGAGCCCAGCGGGGAACGTAAACCTGCCGGGCGGGGATACCCACAGATCGGAGTGCAGCGACTGTAAGAACAGATTCCTCGCCACAGCGTCCGAATGCATTTTTTACAGTATTGAGCGGCGAAGAGGTGCGGCCGTCGGTAGCCTTGTATGTCACCTTTTCGTGGCACCAGCGGTTCACCTCAAGGGCAGCCTGCTCAAGGGTCAGACCATTTACTCTTGGTTTCAGCTCCGGATAAAACACCCATCTTGAAGAATCGAGACTCTCGTTGTTAACCCTCACAGGAAGCACATAGTGCCGGAAAATATCCTCAGGAATATCTCTGCCCCATGGTAGTGTTTCCCGAACCATAAAGCTGTGCTTCACATTGTCGAGATAAAAGCCACCGGTATATTCGGCAAGGTCGGCCAGGGGCATGTAGGCAAAGAGAAATTCCAATGCCTCTTTTTCCTTCCGGGTTACTCCGGGCATGGTCATAACCCCGAAAAGGACATCCTGACGTTGCATTGCAAGTGTTTGTCTGGCTTCGAAATCCTTTTGCACCTGCTTCCGGTATTTGCGGTTGGTGATGAAATGGTCTGTGGAGCTGCATCCCTGCTGAAAGACAAATGCTGAAAAAAGGATCAGACAACTAAAAACAGGCAGGATATGGCGTTTTACGACAGTGTTCATAATAGTTTTTCTTGATTCATGGAATGCAATAATACGAATGTAATACATAACTTACAAGTCGGGGCGTGTTCCTTTTCCCCGCAATCTGCCATATTGTGAATTGAATCTAATCCCGCCTTGACAGTATAGCTCAGGAAAATATCCTGATACTTCCTTACTTTCGGAATTATTAACCTAAAAAATTCTGATTATGAGAAAGAAATCGGATTTTATTCCGTTGGCAAACAAGATGGAACAAGCTTTGAGTTGATTTCGGAGTTCGCTAATGTCGTCACCAGGCAACCTCGGGGGAAAGGCACCGTTCCTACCTCACCACAAACTTAATCGTCGTATTTGCTTTCTCAGTGCGGATTTGTG
>CAYXYB010000026.1:0-27136 GCA_964469215.1 uncultured Lentimicrobiaceae bacterium | reverse complement strand
GTTGATTGATGATAGGTTATACCATCCATCCAGGTGAGGCTGTCGCAGGCAGTAACAAAATCTGTGGTAAGTGTCTTACACTGACTTAACTTCAAAATATAGGAAGCAGTATTGGAGTTTGGTGTTATCTGGTTATAAATACCCGGCCCGGGGTTAAAATCTACAGTATCCTTATAATGACCTGTGAAAAAAACATTACCTGCATTATCTGTAACAACATCAAATCCAGTGGATATGCCACGATTGCCTTGCAATACCCCCGCCCACAAGAGATCTCCATTTGAATTTAGTTTTTGTAAATAAGCTCCTTGGCTGGCCCATTTAACTGATTGGGTGTAAAAAACAAGGGTGTCCTGTCCCGGGTCTAAGTCGGTGGAATCTACGAATATGCCTGTGGAATATACATTGCCAAAAGTATCGGTGGTGATTGACAGGCATTCAGCATGATAACCCGGACCTCCATACGATTTTGCCCAAATGAGGTTTCCGTTTTTATCAAGTTTTTTAATATATGTTCCTGCAATAAGTAGCAGTGTATCGGGACCCGGATCTAAATCAACACTGCCACCATCGCCTGTTGTATAGATGTTATTATTTCTATCAATTTTCATTGCATTGACAATAGCGATTCCCCAACTCCCAACAATTGTAGTGTATTTTACCCATAAGAAATTTCCCGAACTATCAAGTTTAACAATATATTCACCCATTGCATTGGAAGGTGGAATGTTCACACCAGGACCCGGATCGAAATCAACAGGTCCCTGCAAATATCCAGCGCAATAAATATCTCCATCAGAATCCAGATCAATGGCTTTTCCTTCGCAACCTCCACTCAGGGTGTCCTGTATTAAAAAGGCTTTCGCCCAGATGAAGTCCCCGTTGTGATCCAATTTCTGAACAAAAGCAGATTCCCCGTTTTGAGAGTCCAGAATAAAAGTTCCCGGGCCCGGATCAAAATCTGCAGTGCCTTTAAAACGCCCATGAGAATAGACATTGCCTTGAGAATCTGTACAAATTCCGCCAATAGCATCCTCACTTATTCCCCCAAAGGATTTAGCCCAAATAAAATTACCGGCTGCTGAAAGTTTTAAGATTGCAACATCATTATCGCCATTTGAAAAAAGTGTATAAACGCTTATTCCCGGGTCAATATCGACGGAATCTCTAAAACTAACTATTATGTATAAGTTGCCATCATTGTCTATTTTAGCCAAACCAAGACCTCCATACGCAAAATTAACAGTTCGTACCCAAATAAAATTTCCATTACTATCTAATTTTTGAATGTAAAAAGAAGAACCTGTGGTTGTAGATGTAAGCATATATGCATTGGAAGTAGAAGGATTAAAATCCACAGTTCCGGTAAAATTACCTGTTGAGTATATATTTCCTATTGAATCGATTTTCATTGAGTTACTATATACATTCCCTTGATATCCCTGATTGCTTTTTACCCACTGAAAAATAGGGTTTTGGGCATGCAGGCTTATTGCTGTTAGTAGTACTATGATGAATAAAATTATTTTTTTCATTTTTGAGATATTTTATTGGGGGGTTCAAAAATTCAACTTCGTTGAACCCGCAAGCCCGGTTCATTTTTCTGCTCAATCCGAATTTCGACCAGAACCACTTTACCTGGAACCGGATTTTCACTGACAAATATACAATCTAATTGCATGATTTCGACCTGTCAACACACAAAAATCATGTGTTTTTTTTCTTTTGAATCTCATACGCATTTAACAATCAGAGACATAATCCGGCAACCCTCCTTTTTCTGATCAACTGGTTATCCCTGAACCTTCTAATTCATCCATTTATATCTTTTCATTCCCGTGTGGTGAATTGTCCTGCCGGGGAGCCGGAACAAAGCCTGTCAAAACACATCCACCGGGCACCTCAAAAAAAGAGATTACATGAATATTACCCATCAGAAATAACGGAACAAGTATAAAAACAGGATAGTAAAAATATAAGCCGTTGAATAAAGCCAGAAGAATCATTGTGACAAAATATAAATAAGCAAAAAATGATTGTGTTAAAATCTTTTTCAACTTAATGGTAACCCTGACAATAAAAGCGGTATAGATCAACAGACCAGCAATACCGTAAGAAAATAAAATATTCAGAAAATCATTGTGAAACCATATATCACCGATAGGTTCAGTGATATTTCTTCTGTTTGCGAGTATTGAACCGAAAAAGGTCTTACCGGTAAGGTAATCAACAGCGTTGAAGCTCTCCATTTCAGTTAACCATGAAGACCAGATAACCGCCCTCGGAAATACAGTTATATGGTCAATGGCTGTATCAACCAGCCATATATACTGAAGTAAAAAAGTCCCTTTTGAAAGTTCCAACAGCTCATCACTGTACATCACTAATGAGAGCAACACTATTGCGAGAGCAAGGATAACTTTCCATTTTGCTCTGATCATCAGGTATAATAATCCTGCCAAAAAAAAGGCAACAACAAAGATCCTCACTCCGGTATATACACATAAAGCAATGGCTGTAATGGCAATGACCAGAGAAATTATCTTTCGTTTCCTGAAGAACATTGAAGTGTAGAAAACGGCAATGAAGCCGAAGAAATATGCGCCATAATGGGGCACCCTGAAAAGTCCGTGATGATGTACACGGGTATACTCAAACCCTGTCGAATCATGGTATATTACTGATTGCCAGTCATTAACCCCAAAGAAACCCGGAATTATCAGAATTACTGAAGTCACAAACAAGGCTATAACCATGTTGAGATTCAATGCCCCGGGACACCGGTAGTATAGCTGAAAAGATGAAAAGAACAACAGGATGAAGAAAAGATCGGATACGTTTGAAGGGTGAAAATCATGGATCGCATTGTTTATTAAAGTCAACAGGATAAACGCTGAAGATGCAATTATAAGGAACCTGTCGTAGAAACGAAATTTAATTATCAAAGCAGCCTGAAAGCACAGCACAACTATTCCGCCCGGTACCAGCACCGGAATATTCACAAAAGCATGCACAACTGAATCGGCAAAAAACAATGACAATAAAAGATAGTACGACACCCGTATGCCAAATTCAGGTTCTGAGGAAAGTTTATTTATAATTGATTGTGGCATAAAGCTTTATTAATCAGTTTAACCAGAAGCATTCAAAAAAAATAAGGAGATTTTTTTCCTGGTGCAGGGCAATACAAAGGTAGTTTCATTTATTATAATTTAACTTATCCTTCCTTAAAAAAGCTGATGCAAAGATCCAATTCAAAGATATTTTTTAGGAGGTGGTGATTTTTTTATTAGTTTTGCAAATAGCGTTCATATATTGATACCGGAGCTGTAAGAGTTTTAACACTAAAAGTGTAAATGGGAGACTATTATTAGAGAATACAGGGCATCTATCCAACAGGAATTTAATCATAATAGTTATTTTTATGAACCCTAAAAGTCAACAGCAATGAAGAAGAATAAAAAACATCTGTTTATCCCAATCTTGTTTTTTCTGATTTTTGCGCTGGTATTTGTCAGTACAGGCAATGCACAGACCCAGATGCCACTACCCCCTCACAGCTCAGTTTACAATAATATTTATGCTCGTGGGTACTGGTTTGTAGCACCGATGAACTTTACAATGACTGGCCTTATGGTTGCCCCCGAAGCCGGCACCGGCCTACAGTATATTCATGTGATGAAGTGTACTGGTGTCTTCCCGATTTCAGCCTCAACGCCCGGATCCCCATTGTTCACAACTCTCGCCTACATCTCAGCTGCCCAGAACAATACCATTCAACCGGTGAACATTCAGGTACAGCAGGGAGATCAGATAGGAATTCTGGGCACTGTAACGGGAATTTGCAATTCGTATGCTGCAAGTGCCATCGTAACCTCAACCATCGGAACCTAATCTGTTTACCTAAACCGTTTCGGTTACCAGGGTAGTATTGAAAGTGGACCGGCTTTAGGTTACTGGGGGCAGGGAAATGGTACATCGGGACAGATTGGCAGGGTGTTCATGTACTATTCGCTGGCTTCAAGAACGGATGCCGGAATAGACTCTCTTGTCTTTCCCGGCGACTCGGCATGCGCCGGAAACCAGCCTCTGATGGTAAGGATAAAAAACTACGGACCACAACCTCTTATGTCTGCAACTATCGGCTGGAGTGTAAATAATAACTCCCAACCCTCCGTATCATGGACAGGGAACATCCCTGTAAATGGTGCTGATACAGTATCCCTCGGCATATACCGGTTCTATAGCGATACACTCTATTCATTAAAAGCATGGACATCAAATCCGAATAATTATTCCGACACTGCCAATTTTAACGACACCCTGACAAGGAACGGATTGTATATCAAGGCTTCACCATCAATAACCCTAACAGATACCCTGAAAGAGATATGCCAGAACGACACTGTGTTCCTTACAGGCACACTTGCGGGCATACCCCCATGGAATCTTGTGATAAAGGATGGCAGCACAAATATACCTGTAAACCAAATCTCTAATCCTGCTTTTAGTTACCTGTTAACCCCGATGATAAGTAAGACTTATATCGTAACCCAGATCTCCGACGGTTCAGGGTGTGATAACAACACAGAATACAATTTCTGGGTGGGTGTACAACAGGCACCTCCGGCAACAATATCACCAATGTCTTCAACAGCAGCATGTGAAGGGGATTCTGTTTCGCTTATGGCCAGTATCGGCCTTAACTTCACCTATCAGTGGTATCTGAATGGCTCCCCTATCCCGGGACAGACAACCTATGTTATTGGCTGCAAGGAAACCGGAGCATATACTGTGAAGGTTACCAGCCCTATAGGCTGTTCAAGCCTCTCTGCACCAACAAATGTGGTAATTCATCCAAAACCAGTCGTGAGCCTGGGCAACGACACTGCCCTTCTGTCTCATCACAGTATAATCCTGGATGCCGGGGCGGGATTCACATCCTACGACTGGAGTACCGGTGAAAAAACACAAACAGTGACGATCGATTCTGCAGGGACAGGTATTGGGGTTAAAACCATCTGGGTAATTGTTGCAGACAATTTTGGTTGTAAAGGTTCTGATACTATAAGTCTCAACTTCACAAACAATCCGGGAATTGATGAATCAGGTCAGTCAGATGAGCTGGTTTCCCTTTATCCAAACCCAACAGGTGGAAATCTGGAGATCTTTCTGAGCAACTTCGCAACCGGACAGGTAGATATTGAAATATTTGGTCAACATGGTATAAGGGTATTGTCTGAATCACACTATATTTCTCGGAACAGTACTGCTCTTAACCTCTATCTCTCACACCTGGCGGATGGTATCTATCTGGTAAGAATTGCCACACCACATAATATCATCACAAAAAAACTGATATTGCATCAGTAACTTCTAACCGGACAGTCTGATTCTGTTCAGATTTAACTATTCTTAATATACCATAGTTTGTTTCTTCTGAAACGGCTGGTTGTCAGATACCTGCAGGGAAGGTTAAGTGATTACTTCAACCTTTTTCACCCTCTGTTCTATCACACTGAAGTTAAACTTGAAAACCAGTTACTAAGCAGGTTTCTTAAAACCTTACTCTCTGTGATGGCAAAAATTAAAGGTATTAATATTATCCAAATCAGGCGACCCTGATATCGGGGGTCTACTGCCGAAAGGGAGCTGCAGACAATAGAATTAACCATCAGGGATATCAAAATAAAAAATGAAAACCACTTTAGTCTTAGTGGGAAGCGCATGAAAAAAATCAAAATGATAAAGAAAATTGACGCAAAAAAAGTAACCCGCTGCATATTGTTGTATTGGCCGGTTATTTCCTTGAGTTCAGCTTTATTCTGTTTTGCTACACGGTATTCATTCCTGTAGGCCGGATAAAAAGTTGTAAAAACAGAATCAGGGAAATGAACTTTACTTATTTCAGGAACATTGCTTACATCAAAACTAAAGAACTGGACAGCAGAAGACTCACATGATTTGAAAATATATGTCGCAAGGTGTTTTGGTGTTGTCAGGATATCAAAGATGATTTCCCTGTACTCATCTTTATTTGCATGCCAACCTCCGGTCTTATATAATGGACTGTAATCCTTCCACATAAAGTCAAGAGTAGCCGGTATACTATCCTTATATTCGCAGATTTTATAATGTTTAACACAGCATTTTTCATCAAGGTAATCTTGTAATATTCCTGCCTGATTAAACTTTGACACAAGAAACACATGCCCTCCGAGCCCGGTGGTGAAATTGCGTTCAAACACCCACTCCCCTGTTCTTGGAAAAAGATAATGCAAAGAACTACTAAAAAGAAATGCAAGTATCAACGCAATCCACAGGTGTAGCAGCCTTGATGGTTTCAGAGAAAGAGGGTTTCGGAATTTTCTGAATATCATCATTACAGATATCCCGGTAATAATCAATCCAGCTATCATAAAATGCGAATTGTGAACAGTCAGGCTGAACATAAAAATTGCACTGATCACCAAAATATCCCGGAATTTCATTTTCTTCGCAAAAACCAATAGCCCTAAATTCAAGACTGCTACAGAGATAAAGATATCTGGAAGTAAATAACTCACATAAAATGACACTGTTGTGAAGATACTCAACAAAACTATTGTGCACAGAAACAATATGTTCTTATATCTGGTAACAAAAACATACTTGAAGTAATAGTATATACTCAATGAGACAATCATCCCCTGTGAAAGAATAGTCAACCAAAGACTATAGTTCAGGCTGGTCAACCTCACAAAGAACCCATAAATCGCAGGCCTGTCATTAGGAACATAAAATTTAAAAGCCGGATATATATACACGGCAGAATCCCAATGAATTAATGGAAAGTTGTTATAAAATCCCAGGAAGCATAAAAGAATCGAAGATGTAAGCAACAAAATAATTGTTTGAAGCCGTGATCTGATTATCATTTTGGAAAATCCCGGGAATTTCATAGCCTGAATAATTAAATGTCTGATTTTAAAAGTCTTTATTTTCCCGTATTTGAGATCTTAATAAATCCATGTCACAAAGATATTAAAACACATGTTATTCGATGTCTCTTGTGATAATTTTCTCATAATAAAGACAAAATATCACATACACAAGGTATGATTCCTTGGCTTTCTGGTTGAGTGGCCACAACTATTTAAACAAAACGGCCTCTTCAAATCGCTTTCCTGTTGCAGGATTTTCTACTTTTGGAAATTCATTTGTAAAACAGAATTGAAGAAAAGTGACAGATAACTCTCAAAACAAAAAGGAAAGAAAAGCAATAATTATAGGTGCCGGTCCTGCCGGGGTTACTGCAGCATTTGAATTGCTCAATAGAACAGCAATAAAACCGGTAATATTTGACAAAAATGATAGGCCAGGAGGGATTTCACGAACAATTGCATTCGGTAAAAATTTCATCGATATCGGTCCTCATAGATTCTTTACAAAAAACAAACAAATACTGCAATGGTGGAATAATGTTCTTCCAGTCGAAAAGATACCTGAGGGTATCATTATTGCTGACAACACACCATTTGAGTTTCAATCATCAACTATTGATCCTGAAACCTCGGATGAAGTATTTCTAATAAGGAGAAGATTTACAAGTATCTATTACAACAGCTCATTTGTCTGCTATCCCATTAAGCTTAATATCAAAACATTAAGAAGCCTGGGTTTTTTTACATCTTTAAAAGCAGTGCTAAGTTTTCTTTCTTCAAATCCTTTCAGACGTAATGAGAACAATCTTGAGGACTTTTTTATTAACAGGTTCGGAAAGGTACTTTACAGGATATTTTTCGAAAACTATACGGAAAAAATCTGGGGAAAACATCCATCAGAAATGGCATCCGACTGGGGTGCTCAGCGTGTGAAAAAGATATCTTTCAGCTCTGTAATTAATGATTATTTACTATCAACTTTATTATTCACCATTCTGAGAGGGCACAAGCGAAAAATCCAGAACCATGTCGAAGAGTACTTCTTCTACCCCAAGTACGGTTCCGGCCAGATGTGGGAGACTGCAATCCTGAAAATCAAGCAGATGGGTGGTGAGATATCATATTGCCAAACAGTTAAAAGCATTAATATTGAAAATAACAGGGTCGTATCAGTATTGGTTGGTGATAATCAGGAGCCACAATGCTGTGACTTTTTATTCAGTAGTATGCCCCTGGATGAACTGTTGAAATCCATTAAGGGCATAAAGATTCCTGATAATATTATGGAAATTGCCAACGGTTTGTTGTTCCGGAATCATATTACTGCTGTATTACTTCTTGATAAACTTGAAATTAAACGTAAGGGTAAGAAGAACTCATCAAACAAAAATATTCAGGAACAATGGATATATGTTCAGGATAATAACATAAAAGCAGGAAGGGTATTCTTTATGCATAATTTTTCAACATACACAATTGAGCACAAGGATAAATTCCTGATCGGAATAGAGTATTTCTGCAATGATGAAGATCCTGTTTGGCATTCAACAGAAGAATCATTTATACAAATGGCAGTTGCAGAAGTTGAGAAAATGGGGATAATCAAACATCAGGATATTTTACATGCTTTCCGAATTAAAGAAAGAAAAGCTTATCCTTCATACTACGGGCATTATAATTCGCTTCCATTACTTACCGACTTCCTTGATAAAATTGAAAACCTTTATTGTATAGGCAGAAACGGACAACATAGATATAACAATATGGACCATTCCATGCTCACAGCCATTGAAGCGGTTAATCATCTAAATGCAGGTATAAAGAGAAACAAGTCTGACATCTGGAATGTCAATCTTGACAAGGAATACCATGAGCAATGAATAAAACCGATAAAACACTTTCAATATTTTCTGCACAGATAAATCCTTTCGTATCTGTCAAATCCAAAACGTTTTATGTCTTCCTCCGGGAATGAATTAACATAATCAATTTCATCAATAGTAAAACCGGAATTTGAAAGCCTGTTTTTAAAGTCCCTGCCATACTTCCGCAGATGGTCCAGTTGTCCGAATTTTAATTCACGGCCTTCCGGCGTCACAACATCAGGGTCTTCCAATGTTTTTTCGATATTGTAGAAAACCGGGGACTGAATTAAAACCCATCCTCCGCCTCTGAGCACCCTGAACATCTCCTTCATTGCAGAAATATCATCGACAACATGTTCCAAAACATGTGAACAGAGGATCACATCAAAATATTTGCTTTCAAATGGGAGGTGGGTAATATCGGCATCTTTTATCTTTCCCGGGAAATAGAGATATTTTTCTTTCCCCGGAGCAATATCACAGGGATAGTATCTTATTCCGGGGTTGTTATTGAAAAGGTTAAAAAATGGCAGGTCGGGTGCAACCTCCATTAATTTCACTCTTTTCCCGGAAAGCAGGTTTGTCCGTTCATGGATGTATTTCCAAAGCAAGCGTTGCCTGTGGAGGGAGTCACAATTGGGACATCTGCCCTCATCAGATTCAATGGCACATTCTGTTCCTGCTTCTGAATTCCCATCGTTTACCAGCCTCCATTTATATATCGGTGCAAAAGATGAAAATTCCATTAAACAAACAGGACATTGTACTCCGAATCCGGCATACTGCTGGATCTCTCTTGATCGGATCACACTTCTGATATACTCCCTTTTCCTCTGAACTATCCCTGAAGCTATTTTTCTAACCCTGTCTTCTTCCTCTGAAAATGACCTGTTCATAGATTAATTTCCATTTAACTTTCATCTAAATTAAGATACCTGTACCTCATCCATAATCGCCTCAAAGGCATTAACAGGCTTACAGACCATATTTTTCTGCGTAGTTTAAAAAGGTTCAGCAAAATGAACAGTTTAATCTCCGCCTTTCGAAGTTGCCACGTTCCTGCCCAGTGAATCAGAAAAACCTCCCGTAATTTGCCTTTGTGATGTATTTTCATGCCTTTCTTCAGGTTTTTTCTTCCATTCCCCGCCCAGTATTCGGCATAATTCTGTGGATAGAGTTCTGTATCAATCAGCTTCCATAGGCTTGAATACCTCAAGCCTGATGTAACAATCAGATAATTCAACAGAGGTTGTTCTTTGCAATAAAGCTCCATGTGGGGTAAAAGGGCTACCGCATTACCTGCCCTTTCTTTTAAAGATGCTAAAGGAATAGAGTATTTACGTGAAACAATAAAACCGGTGTTGGCGGCATAGCTTATCTGCTCCGGGGCTAAAATACCTGAATCATATATCGTTGGTTTCCAAACCCACTTTTCAGCCTCCGGAATATTTGATAACGAGGTAATAAAATCATATTCATTCAATAAACCGAATGCAAAATCTATGTTCTTCAGCACCAGCATGTCAACATCTATATAGACAAATTCATCAAAATTTCCATGCCAGCAGGCAAGTTTCCTGTAGTGGCCTGTTACCTCGTTATGAAACAACAGGCTTATCTGGTCAGAAAGCGTCAGTATATTTCTGTCAGAATATATAGTGAATCCAAAAATTTCCTTCAGTTGCTCAAGTTTTTCAATATCATCTCTGAATGGGATAAGACACATTGGCATATCAGGATTATGCACCCTGAAACTGTTCAGGAAGGCAATTGTTATTTCAATAATCCTGTCGTTTGCAAGAAAATATACACCGCGTGTTTTCATTTCTTTCCCTTGAGAGTTAATTTTCAACAGGGTTTTTGTCTATTGCTGCTGTTAAGTGCACTTATTCCATGTCTGTCAATTCTGATATCCACACCATACTCTTCAGGCCTTCCATATATAATTTCCGGTAATCCTTCCCATTAGCATTACAATACCTGAGGGTTACATTAGGCACATCATGTCGATAAGTAGGGGCATCGGTATGGATAAGCCAGGATATGTCTGGATTTTTTCTACAGCTTTCCAGGAAAAGAGGAAACCACTCTGGCCATTTACCTCCCAGGTAGTCAATAATGATGATTATTGATTTCATTTCCAATGCTATTGATTTCCTTTTCTATCCCTGATAAGCTTCTCCCTTAAAACTTGCGTATATTCTACAATGTGTTGTTTTTTTGTCAAACCCTGATTTCTGTCGTGGATCCTTCGTTTGTAAACCAACTCTTTGACATGAAGGATATTAAGGCCGGCCTGATCAGCCCTGGCAAACCAGTCGACAGTTTCTGCGAGCTCAAGTTTTTCATTAAACATGCCGGCTATTTTGAACGACTCAGTTTTGATCAACATACAACCGGGATGGTATCCTGGCATAACCTTGAGTTCTTTCCTGAGAAGGTGACTATGTGTTGTTTCCAATTCAGGACTGATAAACTGTTCGAGCTCTCCGATTACCATGTCATATTCAGGATTATCTTCTATTGCCTGAAAAAGAGCCTCGGTATGCCAATGTGTCCATAGGTCGTCAGCGTCAAGAAACGAGAGATATCTTCCACAAGATTCGCCAATCCCGGTATTTCGTGCTGCAGCTGCACCCATATTCTCCTGCTTCACAATCCGGATTAAAGGAACAAACCTCTCTGCGATTTTTACCGTGTTATCTGTAGATCCGTCATCAACAAGAATAACCTCCGTATGAGCAATGTCCTGGCTTAAAACACTGTTGATTGCTTCTGCAATGTATTTTTCACCATTAAAAACAGGTATTATTACACTTACATCCAGAGTGCGGATTTTCTCAGTGTAAGGGTTTCTGACCCTGTCAAGCGACTTTTTGAACACCTTGAGTACATTAAGTTCCACAAGTGTTCTCCCATCAGTCATGTTTTCCCCATGTCTTCTGACAAAAAGGGTAACCTCTTCAAGTTTTTTAAGATTTATTTCCAGTTCCGATGCCCTTTTAAACCAGTCGGCATCTTCCCCGGTATAGGCAAAGAGGGTGTCAAAGATTCCAACAGCACTGAATGCTTCCCTTCTGTAAAGCCCTGCACCGAGATATCCCGGAAACGACTCCTCAGGATTACCCACGTACTCATATATGCCAGTTTTTGAATTTTTTTCAGTATGTTGGGCATAACCATGTACTACAAGGCAATCATCTTCTGCCAATAACTCATCCATGAGGTAATTAAGATTATTTTCCGGCCACAGGTCATCAACATCAAGAAAAGCGATGAAAGCGGCGGTTGCCTCTTTTATACCCTTGTTCCGCGCAACTGCCGGACCCTGGTTCTCCTGGAAAAAATATCTGTAGTCAATATCCAGTGACTTGATTACCTCCTCAGAATTGTCGATAGAACCATCGTTCACAAATATTATTTCCAATGCCGGATAATTCTGTTCCTTAATAGTTTTCACAGCATCGTGCACAAACCTCCCCCCATTATAGACAGGTACAATAACGCTAATAAGAGGCCTTACTGGCTTATCTACATCCAGCTGCTCTATTGATGAAGGTTGAATTTCACCAGCAAGATAATTCTTCAGAAGTTTGGAAACCTTGTCAGTATCCTGTCCCAGCGACAACAAATAGCATGGCAGCTCTCTTATCAGGCCGGTTATGATTTTCTGTGTGTATTCACCTGCATGAGGCAGTTGTGACATTGTGGTAAAAGACAAAGCTCCATGAATTTTACTAAATGGGATCCCGGACAGGCTGCTGTTATGTGAGTCCGTTATTTCGGGTTTAATCACCGCCTTCAGGGGGAGCTCTTTAATGATCTGACTTTTTAAATCAGGATACAGAAAGAAAAGAAGTTTCTCATAGTCAGATTCGTTACCCTTTTTAACAAACCTTTCAAATTCAGGGAAACGCCTTAAGTCCTCATGCAGAAGCTTGGCAGTGCAATAAAGGCTTATCACAACCGGAATCTGCCCCGGTTTTACAATCAGATAGTCGTCGGCCAGATAGTACATTCCATTCCTCAGGCAAGCAAGAGCTGTAGTAGACTTTCCGGAACCTCCTTTGCCGGTGATCAGCACAGCTCCATCATCAGTACCCACTGCTGCAGCATGCAGGAGCTGGCATCCGTTTTTCTCCATCCACCAGTGAAACATTGTTCGCATTGGTGCGGCAAAAACCCACATAGGAAGATATTCAACAGTCTTAACCCAATAGATTCCGATGTTTCTGTCAAGATCCATAAGGTTTACAGAAAAATCACTCCAATGGAATGCAGCTCTTATCCTTTTACTGTTAAAGCCCCAGAAATCACCTCTCTCTGTAAAATGTGCCCTATCGCAGGGTGGCAAAACCATTTCAACATTGGTTGATTTGCTATCCCAGACAAATATTTCAAGATCTGGTTCCACCGGTTCGGTAATTTCAAGATGTATTATTGCAGGAGTCAGATAGGGTATCATAACATCACCGGCAAACACGAGGCACACTTTTGTACCCCCAATATCGAAATATCGTCGTATTTCAATTTTATTGGCAGCTGCCTCCCTGTATCTCTCAAGGCTTCTGTCGAAAAATCCAAGCTGTTCAGCTTCACTCTTTTTGGGAGCATCACTACGGGGTTTATCAATTCTGCTATCTTCCATTAATTTATGGTCGGATTATTATCATGCTGTTTTTCAATTCTATTTCAATATCCCTTCATGCATCTCAAACACCTTATCTGCAAAACCAATTACGCCCCTGTCATGACTGATGATAAGAATAGAAGGTGCCGGATTGATTGTTCTAAGGTTCTCAAGTATCCCGGCGATAGCTGAATTGTCAAGATGGTTGGTTGGTTCATCAAGTATCAGAAGGGAAGGGTTACGGTAAAGAGCCCTGGCTATGGCAATTCGCTGACCTTCTCCGCCGCTCAGCAGAATTCCGTCATCACCTATGTTGGTATTATAGCTATCAGGAAGTCTGGATATAAAGTCATGGGCAAGTGCAAGTTCCGACACCCTCTGAAGTTGCTCCATGTCAACTGATTCTGAACCATACACGATATTTTCGGCAACGGTGCCCGGAAACAGGGGTGGATGTTGCTGGACAACTCCTATCTGCTTTCTGAAGCTTGTCATATCAATTGTCAGGAATGAATAGCCGGATGCAAAGACATCACCTTCATCAGGGACAAGCAAACCCGTAATGAGGTTCATTATTGTTGTTTTCCCTGAACCGTTCGGGCCTATTACGGCAACACGTTCATGAGGATTTATGTGAAGGTCTGTTCCTTTGAGTACATTGTTGTCACCATACGAGAAATGGATGGATCTTAGTTTAACTTCACCGGTGAATTCAATTGGATTCTTGCCCTGATATTTATGATTATCTTCAGTTGAAGCCAGATCGTATAAAGTATTAAGAGACACATTGCCGGCAATAATATCGGGTACGGAAGATGTGATGGTGTTTACGTATTTATTGAGATACATTGCTGCCAGATAGAATGAAAGAAAATCCCCGAGTGACATTGACTTCAATGCAACCGATATGCCGCCGGTAATAATTATAATAATTGCAGTAAGTCCGGTAAGAGATTCCTGTAATTGCAGATTTACAGAAAACAGGTCGGCCATCCGGCCCGTTTTAATCTGAAGATCATTAAGAACGGCTCTCTGTCTTTTCATTTCAGCATCCTGGGCAGATTGAATGGTAGTAAGAGACATATACCTCAGAACAAAATAGATGCCTTTACTAAACTCTTCAAATGCTCTCTGGAAAACAAACACCCTTTTCTTAATCCTTTGACCCATTAATCGGTTTGCCAGTATCAGCAAAGGAAACAGAGAGATTATGATCAGTAAAAGATACCAGTTAAGTATAAAGCATACAATCAGCAGCCCGAAACTTATAATCACCGAAGGCAACAATCTTGAGATTAGTGCTGAACTCATATTTACTACCCGTTCGGTATCCTGGACTATCCTGGTGTGAAGAGTCCGTAGATCTGAATTTGCATAGAACAGATATGAGAAATTGTATAGTTTGTTCAGAAGATTTTCACGCATTGCATATACAGCCCTGTTAATGATCCTGATATGTGATCGCCGCAGAGCAATTGATATCAGAGAATTAACCATTCTCAAGAGAAAGATCACAACACCTATGGTGACAAGCAACTTTATATTGTCATCAGGTATCACTACATCAAAAGCATATTTTACCAGTAGCAGTGAAGGAATAATTATCAGTGTCTGACCAGCGGCAACAAGTGTAGTTCTCGTGATTTTACCATACATACCTTTGAAAAAGGACATATAATAACTCCATGCCCACTTTGAGAGGCCGCTCAAAGGGTTGTTTATGGTTTTATTCTGTAAAGTCATTGTTATACCGGCTATAATAAATCAATTTCCGTTGCTCTGCCTGATCCTGGGTTCCGGCCACCCCTTTTCATCGACATCGTGTATAGGATCAAGTAAAAGAACATCCCTCATATCTGTATATCTGTGAAAAAGAGGTTTTTTAACTGTAATCTCTGAAAAAACTCTTAGCTGTTTAAGATCCTCATATTTGAGTGTTTCTATATCAGTAATAGCTTCGTCTTTTTCGAATACTATTTCGTGAGATTTCAGGTCATTTATAAAACTCATTATCTCTTCATTAAATAACAGGCCGGAATTGGTGAACATTTCAGATAAAAAAATCACCATCTCCTCAAATTCAAACCCGTTTATTATCAGCTCCCACACTGCTGGGCCAATGCCGTCAAAACTATAATAGAATCCATTCTTCAGGTTCATAACTATAGTTTCACCTTCAATGGTTTCATAAACCACATAAGGCTTATTGACCAAATAATATCTCTTGTCTGCAGTTTTGTTTTTATCCATAATACCACGTAAACTATTATCTGATTTATTCAGGGATTTATTGTAACAATATTGGTAACCATTGCCGGAATTCTTTTTCTGGTGGCTGTGATAAGGTTCATCAGACCGGCCATGAGAGATGTCTGATGACTCCATCCCATTTGTTTTAAGGCTTTTTGAGTGCAACCATAAAACCGGGCAACATCGTAGGTTCTCTTCGGAGCAATCACAATCGGCGAATTGCTACCGGTTAGTTCAATGACCATTTCGGCCAGCTCCATGAGAGTTGTTGGCTTCCCTGTAACAAGATGGATTGCATCAGGATGGGTTGAGGCTGAGGCTGAGGCTGAGGCTGAGGTTGAGACTGAGTTTGAGGTTGAGGCTGAGTTTGAGGTTGAGGCTGAGTTAGATGTTGAGGCTGAGTTAGATGTTAGCAGATTTATTGTCTGTAATATTGCAATGATCACATCATCAATATATGTGAAATCAAAAGTGTTGTCGGAACCGTCAATTCTCAATGGTTCATTCTTCAATGCAGCATTGATAAATGCTGGAACCACACGGTCAGGATAATCATTAGTTCCTCCAAAAACATTCGAAAACCTCAGAATGGCTGTTTTAAGGTTAAAATCCCTGGAAGCATCCGTTATGGCAATTTCGCTTTGCACCTTGGTGTCTCCATAAACATTTACAGGAGATAATGGATCTGATTCATTAACCGGTAATTCTGTTGCATTACCATACACTTCACGACTACTGGAAAAGATCAGCCAAGGTTTTGTGTCCGACTCACAGATTGCCCTTAAAATATTATTTATTCCATTGAGGTTAACATCCCGGCAAAGTTCAGGATACTTCTCACCATAGATTACTCTGGAAATCGCTGCAAGATGGACAATACCGATGCAGTTTGAGATGGCTTTTTTAATTGACTCAAAATCCCGCACATCACCGAACTCATCTCCATTGGCAATAATATCAAAACCTTTTACGCTGAAATTCGAATTTTTTAAAGTCTTTATCAATGCTGAACCAATAAGCCCGCAGGAACCAGTAACAAGGATATGGCGAGGTTGTGTCTCTGAACCGTTTGAGGAATAAGTCATGAATAATGAATAATGAATAATGAATAATGAATAATTAACAATTATCAAGTTCCTGTTTTCTGTTGTGTCTCCTGCATTTTAAGGTATACCTGATTAATTAGAGAATCGAGTTCCGGGTTTGGTTGATCGGTTATGCATCTGTAGAAGTTTTGGGCAGCTTCTTCATAGCGTTCCAAAGCGAAGTATGTCAGGCCGAGTAGTCTTAGTGCATGCCTGTTTAAATGGTAAATTCTTATGGCCTCAGTATAATACTCCAGTGCTTTCTCATAATCACCCTGCAGATAGTGAACTGTAGCCATATCGGTTAATGAAGGCACGGAAAATGGATTATGCTGAAGTGCTCTTACAAAATCCTCTTTTGCCTCCTCGTATTTACCAAGATTCATGTTGGCATGGCCTCTGTACCAGTACATAGGATTATTTACCGGGTCGAGCTGAGCCCGGTTGCTATAGCCCAGGTCTATTGCCTGTATTACCATCTCCCACTGTTGGGTTGTCACGGCATGATGAGCATAATTTACATATTTCTCGGCTTTCACCATTTTTTGGCCGATACTCATCCCGATTGCAAGAAGCAAGGCAAAAAAGACAAAAACTACCCGGTTCGATTTTTTCACCTTCGGCAATTGCTTGGAGTCTATGAGTGGCGGTTTATTTACATAATCGATCCATAATAATACTGCAACAAAGAACATCATAAACATCTGTATATCTACACGTTCATAAGGGAAAGCAAATGATGCATCAGCACAATAACCTCCCAAAGCTGCAAGGGACAAAATAACCAGAATCATCTGGTTAACCTGAGTTATCCTCCTGAGTGTCCTGAAAGTCAGAATGACTATAGCAACGAAAAATCCAAGGTAAAATAACAGCCCAGGGACCCCTTTTTCAGCAAGAACCCAGAGGAAATCATTGTGAGGCCTCCTCCAGTTATGGTAATAACCTTCATCCGGATCAGGCTGATAATAGTCAGGTGCAACAATTTTCCAGTTCCCTGCACCAATACCCAACACCGGATTATCCCTTACCATTTCCAGTGTCCTGGCCCATATATCAAGCCTCTTTACCCTGTTTGGTGATGAAGTGTCGAAAATTGAGGCAACCCGCTTATCCAAATTTTCAACCTTCTCATATTGCTGTGGTTCGTAGGTCTGAACCTGCGTTTTTAAAGATGACCTGTTGATAAAGAAAGCTGTGGCAAATGATATTAACAAAACAACCACTATTAACATCGCTCCCCGGAAATGATTTTTCCTGTATGGATAAATAAGTTTTTTTCTAAATAAATAAGCCATCACCAAGATTGAGAGGATGAAAACAATCAAAGCCATCCAGACCGACCTGGTCTGAAGAAGAAACAATAGTGTCAGGGAAGGAACGAGGGAAGCAAGAGAAAGGTACTTTTCAGTACCTTGTGAGGTAAACACAGAATAGAAGATGAGTGGCAAAGTGAAGAAAATCACTACCGAGAACACGTTTTTATGTGACATTAAGCCATTTACTTTATAAAGCATACTCAGGTCAGTTTGGCTATATGCGAATGAAAAGTATTCATAAAATCCAATGCAGGCAAAACCTATAGACAAGAGTATAGCGGAGATCACAAAAGGTTTTATACTGCCTGATCTGATAAGTACAATTGCAGTAATCAACAGATATAAAAATGAGATTATCACCCTCATAATATCAAAGACTCCCTCCTGTGGGTTGATGGCCGCTGTAAGTGACAGCAATGAAATGATGATAAAACCGGCCCATAATCTCACTGTCCACCGTTTGAACAATGATAAAAATGAAACCTGTGGAGCGCCTGAAATCAGAAATATGAGAACAAAAATGAGTAGCAATCCTGAGAGCACCATAAATTTTGGTATCAGGGTTACATCCACAGCAGGCTTGTAATAATATGCCGGTATTAGCAAAAATGAAGCAAGTGCATATATCCATACCATCCACTTCGGCAAGATTACCTCAGCTTTAGTCTGCTGTTTGACTGACCGGTTAGATTTCAGATTCTTGCTCTGTTTATTCATTCGGAATTGGTATTGAATATATAAAATAACTCGATGATACAATTATTAAAATTAAATATATGCAAAACTAAAAAAACATTCCGACCGCCATAAATTTATTTACCTGAATTTTTTTTAAACCAAATGCTGTAAGAAACAGACTGAAATAAAACATGGGTTGAATTAATCCGTTACATGTAAGGATTATGTTACTGTTTGATCTTAGACAGACTTTCATCCATCTGATGAAAATTTCTGATACAGTGGCTCTCTGACTAAATTCAGGTCTATTATAGAGGGCTTCAGCTATCTTCCACAACCAGTCTCTGTATTTCACCAGCTTCTGAACAGAATTTATTTCTTCATTCCTTCTGATGCCGATGTGTATTTCCAACTCTTCGTCTGTGGCCATGATTCCAATATCTTCAAGTAATATCCTGAACAAGAGAATTTCGTACCTTTTTAGCTCATCTTTTTTTCTGTGCATGATACTTTTGCTGTGCTGCCGGTATTGTGTAAGGTACTCAGGGATAATATGTGCCCCAGACCTTTTAAGCAACTCCCACCATAAAAGATAGTCTTCACCAACGGGCAAGCATTCCGGGAACCGGAAATCCTTTACCAGATTGCGACGGAAAACAACTGCCGAATTCACAAAACAGTTCCTGAAAACCATTGCCGGGAGAATCCTTCTGTCAGTGAATCTGAGCGGCCACCGTTTAATCTCTTTACCATCTTCATTAATAAGTATTACAGAAGAACCGACATATCCATATTCGTTGTTGTTTTCAAGGAAACTTATTTGCTTCTGAAATTTTTTAGGATGTGCAAGATCATCGGAATCGAAGAATGAAATATATCTGCCACACGCATAATCCAATGCCAGATTCCGGCTGTAACCCACTCCCCTGTTTTGTTGGTTTCTGAAATATTTAATTCTCTCATCATCGAAGGTTCTGATAATGTCTGCCGTTTCATCATCAGAACCGTCATCAATAATAATTAATTCATAATTAATATATTCCTGTTCAAGCAACGACTGTATAGATTCCTTGATATAGTCCATACTGTTATAGGTCACCATCAGAATGCTTAGCTCAGGATTCTTCATTACTAAGGATATTTTTTTCAGGCTAAGATAAACATTATATATAGCAAAATTTGGTATTGATTTGTAATGTATATTTGTCTCCCCGAAAAACTCCATGGCTGGTGGCGATAAAAACCCTTGACATATCTGTTGTTGTTGCAAATTACAATACTGCACATTTCCTGCACGATTTCTTCAGCAGTATTTTAGCCTCTACAATTTACCCAAAGGAGCTTATTATGATTGATGACGGATCATCAGATAATTCGATTGAGATAATAAGGAGTTTTTTGCACCATAACTTTATACATCTTATCGACCCTGGGGAACATATTGGATTTGCCAACGCATTGAATCTGGGCTTGACAGCCAGTTCGTGCAAATACATTGCAAGGGTGGATAGTGATGACATTCTGATGCCCCAACGCCTTGAAAGGCAGTATGATTTTCTTGAAACACATCCTGAAATAGATGTTCTTGGTGGCAATGTAATATACTTCCACTGTGAGACAGGACATAACATTATTATATCAAATTTTCTTCCTGGGCATCACCAGATAGCTGCTGCCTACCGGTCAGCTGATCATGGTATACAACATCCAACAGTTATGGTCAGGTCAGATGTTTACAGGCAATATCAATACAGGCAGGAAACCTATCCTGCTGAAGATTATGATGTTTTTGCACGGATGATCAGGGATGGACGAAGATTTGCCAACCTTGCGGAAGCTGTCAACCGTATGAGGATCCATAAGGGGAGTGTGTCATCTAATGTATGCTATAACACTATTGATAAGACCTTTACCTTACGGGATGAGATATTTGAGGTAAAATCGGGCCCCTTTGCCCGACGCAGATACTTCCGCTACATCTTATATTATCGCCGGTTTCTCTATGCCAGAAATTTTCTCCTGAAGATAATTTACATCCTGCTTGCATCAGCCTTTTATCCGGAAAAGGTTTGGCTAAGGATCAAAAGGAAATCAGGCATGCAAATCAGGGGATAACTTTTATAATAACATAAAATACTGTTACCATGGAAAAGCAAACGATTCAACTAAGCACAACTTTTTCGATTACCGGTTATGAGATTACGGAAACCATTGGCATTTGCCGTGGCAGCACCGTAAGAGCCAGGAATGTTGGACGGGACATTCTGGCAGGATTTAAGAATATTATTGGGGGGGAAATTGAAGAGTACACCAAGTTGCTCGCAGTAAGCCGTGAACAGGCTTTACAGCGTATGGTAGACGATGCTGCGAGGATGGGTGCTGATGCAGTGGTGAATGTTAGATTTATGACCAGCCAGGTGATGCAGGGAGCTGCTGAGATGATGGCATACGGCACTGCAGTTAAGATACAGAAAGTATAATCACTTACGAACTATGCTTGCATTGGGATTATCATTGGTGTTGACAGGTCTTGCAGGTCTTGTTGTAATAGGAATTCTGATATACGTAATAGTAAACAGGATCAAGCAAATAGACAAGGAAAAATTTCCTGACAGGGACAACTGATTTCAAACTGATCGCGAAATTTCCATTTGTCAGTCCATAAAACGCCAGGCAATTGCAAACTTAATGGCGGGATCTGCCATGGGATATCCGGGGAGTGAATATTGCCCGAATCCGGTAATCCATGCTGATGCATGCTCATATTTGAGCATGAACCGCGTCTTTTTGATTACGAATGTAATAAAAGGGTCAGCCCACAGATAGCTGTTGACAGGAGCCCTAACGGTCTGATAAAAAATCCTTGTTGAAGGCATATACTCATCAAGGTAGGCTTCTGTGAGTCCTTTCAGGATAAAACCACCTGTTGCCCTGATCTTGCCCGAAAACAATGAGAAACCATATCCGGCCATCATCTCTCCTGAAACATCAGGAATGCGAACCAGAAATTCATCAGAAGACCTTTGAAATGCAATCTTTCCACTGAAACTGAACCTGCCTGAACTCCACTCAGATGAAACCATCATCTGCCAAAGCACAACGGTTCCTAAATACTGGTTTGGTATTGCAGAACGATTATAGAAGATAAGTCTGTTGATCCTGGTTGCGAAAGCCTCTATCTCAAAAGGGATTTTCCATTTGACCTTCACAACCGGGTTGATTTGGGTAAAATGCTGATTGCGCAAATCATTAATCCAATAATGATGGTTGGAGGCAAACCTGATGTCCTGAAGATAAGGATATTCTGTCCAGTCTTTTAGATTAATCCTCAGGTCAAAAAGATTGCCCTTCCTCCAGAAAAGTTGAGTGATAATTGAATGTGCAACTCCCAAATCATTATCAAATCGCATTGATGCCCTGGCATTTAGATGAAGTGATGGAAAGATCATCAGATTCCATTGGGAATATGGCTCCAAAGCTGTACCCCGCCCTTCCGGCACAAGAGTATCATAGGTCTTGTAGCCCAACATTTTTAACCCAGCCGACACATTCACCCTTTGCCATGCCCTAAGGTGATATGCCAGATCAATATTAAAAGACCTGAAACTTATCGAATCATTGGTAAGAGTACTATCGTATCTCACTATATCATACCATTGGTTTAGTGGGTCTGTGTCTCTGTAGAGAAACCAACCACTTTTAAGTCCAAAAGAAAGAGAAAGATGGTGTTCAAGGGTTCTGAATTTTCCAATTGCCTCAGTGGTATCACCTTTAACATGAGCCCCTTCACCTTTAACATTACTTCCCTTACGCCCGAGGTACCAGCGGTTTCTTAGCAATATTTCAGTTTTCCTGTGATTACTTTGAGCGGTTGTACTCCAAACAGGAATAAGTTGTCTGTTGATAAAGTTGTTATCTTCGAACCACCCGGGTTCAGAAATACCTCCATTCTCTTCTGTAGTGGCAGAATTAAAAAAAACAGCCATGTCACTTTCAAATGGCAGAAATGGATCCCTATACTGAGCATAGAAACCGGCATAGGATGCTTTTGCATGTTCGTGATAATATGCTCCTCTGCTGTTAATATATTTCAAATCCACACCAAAATTGAAGTTTCTACCGGCATTCAGTGCATGTGTTGCCCTGAAGATCTGCTCGCTGCGGGCACCAACGAGATAATACCATTCGGAAAAAGGGACATCAGAACGAATTATCCGCAGGTTGTCAGGATTCAATTGATAGTTATTATAAGGATTATGATAGAAATATTCTAAACCCTGAATCCTGAACCTTTTGAACAGGTCGAATGCCGGATGCCCTGACGTGCCGGTAAAAGCAGGAAGAAACAGTTCATTGGTAAACAGGTCAGTTATGAAAAACCTTTTGATTGTAGTGTCAATAATCACAGTATCAGGCCTTGACGAAAAAGGTTCCAATACAAAATAACCACGAAAACATTTTTCAGGTTCACAAACATGTGTTTCCTGTGACCTTAAAGCCTGTAAAACAAACAATTGGGTAATTAAAATTAAACAGATCCGAGGTGTCATAAGCTTAAAAGTTCTGTAACAAAATTAAACTAAAACCTGAAAGCAGCACTTATTTTGATTCCAAACTTTCGCGGCTTTCCAAAAGGCTCTTCAGGTGACAGGTAAGTCAACCGGTGAATAGCATCCAGACGAAAGATTCTGAAAATGTTTTCTATACCGTAACTTACCTCAATGTAGGGTTTTCCCGGATTAAGAGTCTTAAACCTCGTCACTGTAACCCCACTTTTATCATAAGGAGCTATTATGCCTGCAGGATTTGTTACTTCGTTATAAATACCATTCTTACCATGATCAAATGAACCATAAGCTATATGGGTAGTTGCAACTGTGCGAAGCTTAAGCTTCTTTATGAGAGGAATTTTATCAAGGATGAAACCATCCTGACGATACGAGACGAAAAGGGTTGCAGACTGATCCGCAATAAACTCACCATACGACATCAGGTTGAAGAGCCTGTCTGACCTGAAAAAAGATTCATTACCCGGAAAAACTGTTAAAAGCGGATAAGGAAGTTGTGAAAAGCATTTCGAGACTGAAAGATTATAGAAGATCACTCCAAAGCTTCCGGGAATAATACTTTGCTTAACACTGAGTGATGCAATATGGTATGAAAAATCGCTTTTAAGCATACCTTTTATACCAATGGTATAATTAAGGGTAAAAGCAGGTGATTTTCTGATAGCCACCGGAAACCGCTCATGCTTGTCAACAATGAAGGTAGCTTTTGGCTGGTACAGACTTGTAAATGTGATCTCTGATACTCTGATAATAGTATTGATATCTGTTTTAGCCGCATTGCCGTACCATGCAAAATGGTAATCGGGACTAACAGGCATGTATGATTTGTACCTGAAAACAACCTTCTGGGTGAAGCCCCTGAATATGTCTGTTTCAAACCACAACCTTCCGAGCTTGATGCTGTTCAGCTTGTCACTTCCACCAAAAGAGGATGCAAAAGAGAGAAAGGCATCGGGGTTGTAAAACTCATCTAATGCACCGAGATTTTCAACATCCTGCGAATACTGAACTCCTGCCCTGCTCCAATATCTTTTCGAAAGAAACCTCTCAATCTGGATGTTGTATTTAACCTTTTTATCCAAGGTACCATATGCCAGAAACCCTTTTGACAACCACAGGTCGCTCAATGAAGGAGTTGTTCTGTAACCAAGCCTGAAACGGTGCCCTTCAACTTCATTGGTACTGAAAAGAAGCAGATAGGGGCCGACCTCAACCTTGCCAAGATTAAGATATCCTTTAACCGACATGCTGACAATCGCTGCCAGAACCTTTGCTTTTGCAGATGACTTCAACATGGTGATGTTCTGATCTGTCAGACTGTCAATACCATCCGTGTTATACGACCTCAGCATTGCAAACTCTGAGTCATCTGTGATCAGATTGTCAGCATACTCAAGTTCGGTATTGTAAAAACCGGGAGGATGATTCACCCCTTCAGTAAAACTATCACTGAGAATTGTTGAACTGATAAATATGTTAACAGCATCAGCAAGTATTCTGGTTTTTACCGGATACCATATACCACCGGATGAGGGTGACAGATCCTGCTGGATTTTGATCCGCTGAACAAAGTTTAGATTGGCTCCCCTGCCAACCTCCACAGATATACGTTTCAATGCGAATGTGGTGTCATGAATCCATATCGTTCCATTGAAAACCAGATCCTCGTCCCTCTTTGGAACCACCTTGATCTCATAGCAGTACATGTTATCAATATACAGGCTGTCGATAAGGTAGTAACGATAGTAAAACATACCTGCGGTTGAAGTGGGTGAAACGAAATTTCGGTCGAGTATCCTTACATGGTTGTTATGGAAGTTGTAACGTGTGCTTTTCTGTATCAGTTGAACCACGAGTGCAGTTTCAACATCGGCAAGGCTGTTGGTTCTGGTTGCTCTGATAACAACCTTTTCCCTTTGAGGAAATCTCAGAAAATGCAATGTTGACCATGTTTCGCCAAGAAAAACCGGCAAGGCGGGTACAGAGTTTTCGTTTGAGGTGATCGCAAAGCTGTTGAAGAGACCCTCTGAAAAGGTGTCTTTGTCATAACTTCTGTCGAAAAACCGCCTCAGATAAACCTGAGTTCTTGTGTAATTATCCTGATCCCATGCGTTAAGTCTGTCAGGGTTTATCTCATCCTTAGACGACCATACATTTCTAATTATACGGTGGGCGGGGTTTTCACCCGGAACAATAACAACTCTCTTCAGATATGTCATTGCCGGAAAGAGCTGAAAGTTGATAACCTGAACAGAATCAATTACTACCGGAACCGTTTCAGGCTCATAACCAATGAAACTCACAACTATTGAGTCAACAGACTGGCCGGTAGTTAGTTCAAAAAAACCTTCGAAGTTAGTGGTTGTACCGGTATTGGTACCTTTGAAAAAAACGTTGGCAAAAGCAAGAGGTTCCATTGTTGCAGCATCAGAGACACGTCCCGTTACAACTGTCTTTTGTGCAAAAACGTCTGTAAAAGTGGCGATTAACACTATGAATAAAAAACACTGTCTTAACATTGAAATTTTTGAATTGAAGGCTGTCTGTTCAGATTATCAACCCAATGTAACCTCAATAATCTGGATAGGTGCAACAGTACGGTATATACGATTGATTTTCAAACCCTGTTTTTCAATCAATTGTTTAAACTGCTCCTTTGTTCTCTCTTTTGCCCCGGGGCGGCCTACCATCATCTGAATGTCTAACTTCAGGGATGTTTTGTTGATGTTTCTCTTACCTATAATAGTTTCAAAAATTAATACCCTTCCGTAATCAGGAAGTTCCTTTTTTATTTTACCCAGAAGTTCCGATGCTTCTTCGTCGGTCAAAATATGGATTACATTCTTCAGAATATAAGTATCGCCACCCGATGGCACCTCTTCATATAAGCTACCCGAAACCGGTCTGAGGCGTTCTTCCAAACCAAACGCCCTTGCAGTTGTATCAACTTCTTTAACAACATGTTCAAGATCGAAAACAATTCCGGTGATATTCGGATATTCGGTCAAAATATTCGCAAGCAACACACCTGAACCTCCTCCCACATCCACGATTACTCTTGATCGTTTGAAACTGTACACCGAAAGCAAAGCCCCAGCAATCAAGGAGGATGTATTGCTCATAGCTTCATTATAAACTTTGTTCCGTGCGGGATTGTTTTTTAAATATGTAAAAACATCGGTTTCAAGAATTTTACCGGCAGAATTTTCACCGGTTTTTACTGACCATTCAAGCTCTTCCATAAGTTTCCAGTTAAGGCCGGTCACCTGTTGCATCACCATACTGCGGACAGAACCTTCACCATCAATCAGTGCACATGAGAGCCTGTTATTGACAAACACCCTTTCGATTTTTTCTGTGAAAACTCCATGACCAGCCAGGAATCGCATCAGGCGATATAGAGCCTCCTCATTTGTGTTTGTAAGATCTGCCAGCTCAGATAAAGGTTTTTCCCCTTTTTGCAGATGACCGGCCAGGTTTAACTCTGCTGCAACACCAATAGCTCTTGAAAGGAAAAATCCCTGCGACAATTCAATTAATGTTACCCCCGGAGGGAATAACCTCATTGAGAACCTGATCAGAGAATTTCTTAACCGATCTATTAATTCAACAAACCATACCGGCGGATAGCGGTTCCTGGTGATTTTCATGAACTTGGTATTTTAAAAATGTGGACATCGGGGAAATCGGCTGTTGGCTGCTGGCTGTTGGCTGCTGGCTGCTGGCTGTTGGCTGCTGGCTGTTGGCTGTTGGCTGTTGGCTGTTGGCTGTTGTTAAATTATTTGACATTGCCAATTTCAATGCATTATGTTGTATTT
>CAYXYB010000025.1:0-27220 GCA_964469215.1 uncultured Lentimicrobiaceae bacterium | reverse complement strand
ACACAAGGTTTTTCATATCTAGATTGTTTTTTCAGGTTTCCTTATTCCACATGATTTTTGGATCCTTTTGGACAGGTTGTCTTCAAAATATTCAGAAAACAGCTCCCTGGCTTTTTCCCAGTTTTCTCGGTTGATGCAGTATTTTATGAAGGGAGGGTTGATCTCACCCTGAATAAGGCCGGCATATTTCAGCTCCTTAAGATGTTGAGATAAGGTTGATCTGCCAATTGGCAACTCATCAACCAGGTCGCCACTGTAGCAACAAGCATTTAATCCCGAAAGCTTTTTCAGAATATAAACCCTGACAGGATGGCTCATTGCCTTGGTGATGCGGGCTATATCCAGAATGTCATCATCAAATTGCTCTTTCTTAACCATCAATTGCCTTTCTGATAAGTTCTGTTACCTGGTTTTTTGAAGGTACTCCACCCTTGAACACAACCTTGCCGTTGATTACCAGAGCAGGTGTTGCAAAGATGTTGTACTTCATTATTTCAACGATATCTTCCACCTTGGTAACACTAACATCAAAACCATTCTCCTCAACCACCTCCCGGGTGATCTTTTCGGTTGTCCTGCACTTTGCGCATCCCGGTCCAAGTACTTTAATCTCTGTTTTCATGATTTAAACAATTAATATCCTGTGTTTTCCTTAACAGCTACTTTGATAAAGTTGAAATATCTGTTCAGAAAAACACTTCTGTATTTCTATATTTTGCAAATAAACGAAATGTTTTTGAATTTACGATGATTTATTTTCCCGCTGATTTCGCAAATTTTCGCTGAAAAGCGCTGAGTTTTAATAACACAGAGGAGAGGGAGGAAAAATCGAGCTTCACAGAGAGCTGCAGATTCACCGATTGCGAGATTCATCGATTGCACGATTAGACATTTCAACAGTATTTCTTATCCTTTCAAGATAAGTACCTACCTTATCAATGTAACCGTTCCCTTCAAAACCAGGTCTTTCTGAATATTCTCACCGTAGTCGTGTGTAAAAAAGGCCTGCCAGATATACACACCTTCCGGCATCATCCTCCCATCCGATTTTCCATCCCAACCCTCCTCAGGAGATTCAGAGAAAAATATAAGCCTTCCCCATCTGTCGTAAATAGAAAGATGGTAATTTGTAATGTATATACCTTTCGGCATGAAAACATCGTTGTTTCCGTCGCCATCGGGTGAGAAAGCGTTAGGGAAGTAAGCAGTGGTAATATCTTTAACAAGCACTGGATGGGATGCAGATCCTTCACAGCCAATATTATCCGTAACGGTAAGTTTGACATTGTAGGTGCCCAGGGATGTAAATTTATGCACAGGGTGCTGAAGGGCAGAGATTGATCCATCCGTGAAATCCCACAGCCAGGATGATATCTGTCCTGCTGAGAGGTCAGTAAAGGCAACGACTCCATCCTGAACATAGACTTTATCGGGATTGGGAACAAAATCGGCTACCGGACCGGGTATCAGAGGAATGACAATCTGCCCTGTTACGGTGCAGACGCCATCTGTTACGGTTACGGCATAATTGCCGGCAGGCAGTTTCACCGCAATTGAATCGGTCTGCTGGGGAGAGCTGTTCCATAAATACTGATATGGATGGTAGTCTCCGGTGACCTCTGCAAGTGCTTTCCCAATTCCATATCCACAACTGTCAGGTGAGATAAGGACAATATTAAGAATGGGTTCCTTGTGATTTTTAATTGTTACGCTGTCGGTACTTATGCAACCGGCTGCGTCGGTTACAGTTATCCTGTATGTCCCTGCAGACATGCTCAGCAGGTTCCCGTTGGTAATGGGCGGGGTTGTATTCCACAGGATGGTATATGGCTGCAGCCCGCCGGTGATATTGGTCATTACCGAACCATCCTTGGCAGAACATTTTTCATCTACAACGGAAAAGATATCGATCAGAGGACCGGCATCATCAGGTACCAATATGGTGTCGAATGTTTTAAGGCAATCAAAGGCATCCCGGACCTCAACGGTGTATGTTCCGGCTACAAGATTGCTGATAGTATTTCCCCCGGAGGTGGTGCTGCTGTTCCAATACACTGTATAGGGGCCGGTTCCTCCTGAGATTATTATTACGGTTATCACGCCATCATGCATTCCGCAGTGTTCTGGAACGATATTGAAGTTTAAAGTCGGGGGAGCGATAGGAACACCATTGGGAGCCCTGGGGGTGATTGCTACAGGACCGGGGTGCCACGTTGGGCTTCCATCCTGAACTCTTTGAAACGAAGTCATCGTTCCTGGTTGAATATTCCCGACATAGGTTATTCCGGGAATGTTGGCTGCAGCAGCATGAGTTTTGGTTCCTCCACAGGCCAAAGTATTTACAATTGTGTTCTGATATTCCTGTGTGCTATAAAGATTTGCCGCTGATCCGGGAGAAGCATTCCAGTAAACGGCATCAACAGGTTGCCCGGCAGAGTTATACAATGCAATCCAACCCCATTGATCACGCAAAAACCATCTTACAAAATCACCTGTCAGATATTGTGTGTTGAATGAAGTTTGTCTGTAGTTTGTAATGTTGAAATCGTTTATAGGCACAGGTGCGTAATTTCCCCCGACAATAAGAAAACCCAGTGGCGGAATCCTTGAACCCTGTGGAAAAGTGAATGCCCCCCAGTTTTGTCCTGTCGATGAAGAATTGGCATTGGATCCCAAAGTGTAACAACTGATATCGACAGTGTCACAAGGGTGTGAATTGTACAACTCAACATACTCCCTGTTGTATGACGGTTGCATATTGTTATCGGTACTGTACATCGAATTAGCGTTGGCAGTATTCGAAGGGCTGTTGTCGTTGGGATGGGGTGGAGGGCCTGCAAAAACCTCGTTGATAACAACCTGCGATTGCGTTGAACACCATAACCCCATTGATAAAAAAAATATGGCCAGGCGGTTAATAATCATAAAAGATCACAGGTTTAGGTTTTCAAATCACCGGATATATTGTCTGTTTATACTATATACGGTTGACAGAACAAAAACGGACAATATTTTCCGAAATTATTAAAAACTGCTGTTAAAGATATTGCAAAATAACGCATTATACAAATAAAAAAAAACATTATTTTAGTGTAAGTTATTGTTAAATCAAATAACGGTATACATTTGTGTTGCATGGAGGTGGTTTAGAGGTTAGTTAGCTATATACTGACTTAGATGATAACCTTGATAAAAGCCGCTAATAATAGTTAATTTTATGAGTATTTAATATATTTTGAAAAATACTATGATGGCAAGAGGAAAATCGAAACAAAATGCATAATAAATATGAGCAAAACAGACGCTTTTTTTAAGATGACTTACGGGTTGTACCTGATATCCAGCGGTGATGATGAAACCCGCAATGCATATATTGCAAACACGGCATTTCAGGTATCAAGCGAGCCTGCCAGATTCGCGATAAGCTGTCATAAGGAGAACCTTTCCGCAACCGTGATTGAAAGCAGCGGAGCTTTTAGCATCTCAGTTCTTGAACAGGACACACCACTTGAATTTATTCAGAGAAATGGATACAAAAGTGGTACTGAGACAAACAAGTTTGCACAGCTTAACTACACCAAAGGGGTAACCGGAATACCTGTGGTTTATGATTATTCAATAGCTTGGTTCGAATGTAAGGTTGAGCAGAAGGTTGATGTTGGCACTCACTGGCTGTTTATCGGTGGGGTGGTTGATTACGGATTGCTGAGTTCCATTGAACTGCCTCTTGATTACAGCTATTACAGAATCAAAAATAAGGCTGCTTCACCACCCAAGGCTCCTACATACGTCCCCGGTGGGGGAGGGGAAGGGATGAAGACTGATTTTGAACCCGGAAAAAATGTAAGATATGCCTGTGCAATATGTGATTACGTTTATAACCCTGCAAAGGGAGATGCTGCTACAGGTATTCCGCCGGGAACCCCGTTTGATGAACTCCCACACGACTGGGTTTGCCCTGTTTGCGGTGCAGGGAAAATGGTATTCTACGAAACCTATGGTTAACTTCCGGATTGCCTTACGGAAATCATGGAAAGATCATTTTGCTATATTATTCTTTCCTACAATACTTAGTGTATCCCTTGCAATAACAAGCTCTTCATTGGTTGTAACAACCATCACAGTCTTTTTTGAACTTTGGGAGGAAATAACGGCATCTTTACCCCGAATGCTGTTATTCATATCAATATTCAGATCAACACCAAGAAATGTAATACCAGTGGTAACCTTCTCCCTTACTGTTACATCATTTTCACCAATGCCACCGGTAAAAATCAGCAAATCCATTCCATCCATTACCGCAGCATAAGCACCAATATATTTCTTCACTCTGTGACAATACATATCATGAGCGATGCGTGCTTTCTCGTTACCCTGCTTTATTGCATTTTCAATATCACGCATATCGAACGACAAACCTGAGATTCCCAGAACTCCGCTTTTCTTGTTTAAAAGATTGTTTATCTCTTTATAGTCGAGGTTTTCTCTTTCCATCAGATAGAGCACCACCCCAATATCGAGGTCACCTGCCCTGGTGCCCATCAGGAGGCCTTCAATAGGGGTAAATCCCATTGAAGTCTCAACCGATTTACCTTTGTCGATAGCAGTTATTGAAGCTCCGTTACCGAGATGGCATGTGATGATTTTCATATCTTCCCAGTTTTTTCCCAGAATATCACACGCTTTCTGTGCAACAAACTTATGGCTGGTGCCGTGAAAGCCATACCGGCGGATATTGTATTTTTCATAGTATTCATAAGGAATACCGTACAGAAATGCCTCCTCAGTCATTGTCTGATGGAATGAGGTATCGAATGTTGCTACCTGGGGGACATCGGGCAGTATGGCATCTATTGACAGGATTCCTTTGAGGTTGGCAGGGTTATGCAGCGGAGCCAGTTCGCCTAATTTTTCTATATCTTTCTTTACCCGGTCATTTATCCTTGTACTGGATTTGAAGTTCTCACCTCCATGTGCCACACGGTGGCCCACAGCAGATATTTCATCCTTGCTTTTTATAACCCCCTGTACCGGGTGTACAAGAATGTCAAGGATAAGGTTGATACCTGTCTGGTGATCAGGAATATCTTTTACCAGGTTGAACTTATCACGGTTTTTGGCACTGTGATTAAGCTCCGCGTTTTTCATACCAACCCGTTCAACAATCCCTTTGGCCAACAGGTCTGCATCATTAGCCATATCGATCAACTGGTATTTGATCGATGAACTTCCGCAATTCAATACTAAAACCTTCATATATTATTGTTTTTCTGATGATTATGATTAGTTGCCGGCAGCCTGGTTTGCAGTTATGGCAACAAGATTTACAATGTCTTCAACTGAACAGCCTCTGGAAAGGTCGTTAATGGGAGCTGCCATGCCCTGTAAAACAGGCCCAACCGCTTCAACTCCGGCAAGGCGCTGAACGAGCTTGTAGGCAATGTTTCCTACTTCAAGTGTAGGAAATATCAGCACATTTGCCTTTCCGGCAATGGGGCTGTCGGGGGCTTTACTTTTTCCGATACTTTCCACGATAGCAGCATCAGCCTGCAACTCCCCATCTATAAGGATATCGGGAGCCATCTCTTTGGCCTTTCTGGTGGCGTTTACTACCTTGTCAACCATTGGGTGCGAAGCACTGCCCTTTGTTGAAAAGCTAAGCATCGCCACCCGTGGTTCTATACCTGCGATTGCTTTGGCAGTCCGGGCTGTGCTTACGGCAATCTGTGCAAGTTCATCCTCTGTCGGATCAGGATGCACGGCACAATCTGCAAATATCAGGATGCCATTATCACCCCATTTACGATCGGGGAGTATCATTATAAAAGCTCCTGAAACAACGCTGATGCCGGGCAGAGTCTTTACAATCTGGAAAGCAGGGCGGAGAACATTTCCGGTTGCATTGGCAGCACCGGCAACCTCACCGTCGGCATCTCCATTCTTGATTAAAAGTGTGGCAAGATATAGAGGATCTTCAACCTGTTTCAAAGCCTCCTCAGGGGTCATCCCTTTCTCTTTCCTGATACTATACAACAAATCGGCATAAATCTGTTTGCCGGGATGATCCTTCGGGTCAATTATTCTTGCACCGGAGATGTTTTTCAGCCCCTCTTTTTCTGCAAGAGCTTGAATATCATTATGATTGCCAAGAAGAATGACCTTTGCTATCCCTTCACCTATTATTATGTCAGCAGCTTTCAGTGTCCTTTCCTCTGTGCCTTCGGGTAACACTATGGTTTTCTGATGTGTTTTTGCCCTGCTTCTGATTTTATCCAATAATTCCATAACACTTGAATTTTATTATTCTGACCCGCCAGAAAAATTATGGTTTTCAGGTAAAGGTCTTTTATGATTAGTATTAATATGCAAAAGGTAGCATCAACCGAAACAGCCATGCATTCAAACCTGCACGGCAAAAATATACTGATTCAATGAATGTTCCTAATTAATCTGAAAAAAAATATCAAAATTTCAGACTACAGATACGGTAATTATTTGAGAGAAAAAAAAGAGGGCTTCCTGTAAAAGCCCCCGTGCATAAAAATGTATTTTAAGTCTTAATCCCAGTATGAAAGTGCAATTCCAAACGATACAGGATACAGCTCCGGGCCTCTTTTCTTTTCGAAGAGGGGCAGGAAATTGTACTCAGCAAAGAAATTGATAGGGCCCCATCCAAGCCTGAGCACACCTGCTGCACGGTACTTGTTCAGGTAGAACCTGTCATACTCCTTTTCTTTCCTGGTCTTGCCGTTCTGTTCATACTTGTACTTGGTATGTGAGTTCAAACGTAAGCCTAAACTTCCACCTGCAGCAAAATGAAACCTCTTGCTCATAGATCCTTGGTTGGTCTGGAATTCGAACATAAAAGGTGCCTTCAGATAAGAACATGATAGTTTATTTTTTTCGAATTCAATTTCAGGAATTGGTTTAACAGCCACTACCTTACCCTCTACCTTTTCAAGATAAAAACTCTCTTCAAATTTATAGTTGTTGAATTCTATCCCCAAACCTGTCACCAGTCCGAAATTCTGCTTTATAAGAGGCAGGCTTGCTTCCAGAAGATTCAGGTTCACCGTGAGTGAATTAGGGATTTTCAGCTCCATAAATTCCGATTCGGAAGGTAGTGTAAACTTCCTGTCACGGGTAACATAGGTGTTGATACCCAGCTCAATCCCCTGAAAATGGCCGTCGAATTTTTTCTTTTTCTCTTTGCTCTTTTTCAGATCTTTGAACATGTCGCCAAGCTGAACATCAGCACCTGCTGTTTCAACATCAATCTTAACAGCGGTAGCCAGGCTTGAAACTGATAACTCATTAATCATTGGTTCTTTTACCATTATTATTGATGCAGCTCCGGTTACCTTTCCTTCAATTTTTTCGGTTACGTTGAGCCGCCCATTACTTGCTCCTGAAGCTGTAACAACAGCTTTTGTTACACTGAGACTGTCGAGTTTGGCATGAGCAGCTCCGGTTAAATTCAGGTTCATTATATCCACAGCGCCCTGTAAATTGATCACTCCTGCACCGGTCACATCAACAGTGAGTTGCGAAGCTTCAACCTCCATATTCAATGAGCTGGCTCCTCTAACTTCAATATTAAGATTTTCCTGTTTGAAGAGGCCTTTAACTTTTACAGAAGATGCATCCTGAATTGAAAGTGCTGAGAGTTCGGGTGTAGTTATTCTTATCAATGCCTCAGTTCCCCCTTTTGCGTGCACTTTCAAGCCTGCTCCATCTTTCATGGTTGTTACCGTGACCAAATCCTGTTCCTTTTCCGGAGCATCTACAATCACCCCAGCGGGTGACCCCTGTGAAAGTTCAACCACTGCATTACCTGTTACGGTAAGTTTGATGAAAGGCTCAACCTGACGCTCCTGAGTAATCTGTTGTGCCTGAACCGATGAACTAAATACACCAATTATGAATAATGCACAGATACAAAAATATACAAAGTTTTTCATTGTTAATGTATTATGTTTATTAATTAATTGATTTATTGCAACCTGGTACTTCCCGAAATAAGGACTACCTTCTTTCGGGGATATGACGGTGATGCCTCCAAATTGTTACAGGGGGGCAATATTATTAATGTGGGTGTATTCCTGCTGGCAACAGAAGTTGCTATATATCAATCTTCGGATTTCCAATGATAATTGTAAAGCCCTTCGATAAGCCTCTTCTTTTTTTCTTCAGCGGAAAGCTGAGCATAAGCTGTCTTTTCTGCAAGGTATTCTGCAGTTTTTCTAAGCTCTTCGGCATGCTCGATAGCCCGGTACTCCTGCTCTCTGGTTTCCCTCAGGAATGTAGCTGCAACCTGTGGGAAAAGTTCCAGCAGGAGTTCTTCCTTTTCGTTTTCAGCCAAAAGGCGGTTGCCGGCAAGCTCCAGCACAGGGTTAGGTTGCTTCACATAGTTATCTATGTTATAGGCTGTTTCCTCCCTTATACCGCAGATCATCTCTCTAAAATCGGGGTCTATTTCAACGGGAGTTTTACCATATTCTCCTTTCACGAGGCTGACAAACTGATTGTTATTCGTTGTATAGGGCTTCTGGTTTTTATTTTCATCCAGAACATAGTTTACTGCCTGCACTCCAACTATCTGGGATGTGGGTGTGACGAGAGGAGGGCAGCCTGAGGCAAGCCTTACCACAGGTACAACTTCAAGAACCCTTGAAAGAAGATGATCGAGCTTCAGTTGTTTTAGCTGTGATAGCATATTAGTGTACATCCCGCCGGGAATTTCAGCCCTTTTGACCTCTTCGTTTGGCTCAGGTAATCCGAACCAGTGTTCGATTGCCTGGGTATATTCAAGAAGTTTATCCTCCTCCATTTTCTGAGCAGCCTCAATTGCCTTGTCGAAAAGCTCTTCAATCTCTGCCGGAAGTTTGTCGGTTGTGAGATCGAAAGGCCTGGGCAACTGATATGCGTCAATTTCCGACATCTCTTTACGGATCTCTGCCAGTTCACGGTTTATCTGTCCGACAACACCGGTGTTGACTCCTGTTTCCACACCTAGTTTATCACAAAAGAGCTGGATGATCTCAAAAGAGGGGCCGGCAGGGCCTCCGCTGAAATTGAGAATGGTGGTGTCGACGATATCTACGCCATTGATTATCGCCACCAAAGTTGAAGCAAGGCCATAACCCGGTGTACAGTGGGTGTGGAAGTCAACAGGTATTGAGACCTCGTGTTTCAGCCTGGAAATAATTTTAGCAGCCTTACTGGGAGTAACCAAACCCGCCATATCTTTTATGGTGATCATATCAGCTCCACATTCTTTCAACTCCTTTGCCTTTTCAATGAAATAATCGGTGCGGAAAATCTTGCGGGATATTTTTTTCATTTGCCAGAATGCACGGGCACGCTCCTTAAGGGTAAATTTCGGATCTATGGTGTAACACACACAGCAATCTGCGATACCACCGTGAGCCTTTACGTATCCAATTGTCGACCGTATATTATTTATGTCGTTAAGGGCATCAAAGATCCGCATAATACTTATACCCGACTGGATTGCATTACGGTTGAATCCTTCGATAACGTTCTCGGGGTAAGGACTGTATCCGAAAAGGTTCCTGCCTCTCGATAAAGCAGTAAGTTTACTTGCATCCCCAATCTCATTTTTAATCTTCTCAAGCCTGTCCCATGGATTCTCATTAAGAAAACGCATTATAGCATCAGGTACTGCGCCTCCCCAAACCTCCATAGCGTAAAATCCGGCATCCCTATAGTATTGTATTACCCTGTCGACCTGGTTCTGGTTCATCCTTGTGGCAAAAAGGGATTGTTGGCCGTCGCGCAAAGTTAAATCTCTGATTTTTAATGTTCTGTTCATGTCAATATTTGATGATTAGCATGATTTTAATCTAACGGATAAAAGTCTGTACATTCAAACAAAATTCTATACAATTCAAGATGTAGAGCATATAATTACAGCTTTGCAAAGATAAATAATATAGTCGATAGTCAATAGTCGGTAGTTAATAGTTGGTAGTCAATAGTCGGTAGTCAATAAGCGGGAGTCAGGATAATCGTTTTCCCACAAATCTGATTATCAGAAATAGCAGCACAAGGGCAAAAAGGAAAGCAGCTAGAGGATTAAGTCCGAAAGAGACAGGAATTATTCCTGCCAGGATACTCACAATTCCAACTGAGATGGCATAAGGCAATTGTGTTCTTACATGCTCAACGTGGTTGCATCCCGTTGCCAGTGAACTGAGTATTGTTGTATCTGAGATCGGGGAGCAGTGGTCGCCGAACACAGAACCGGCAAGCACTGAGGCCACCACAACATGAAAAAGCACCATGGATTCCTGGTAATTAAGCTGATAGTCGCTGAAAAGGTGCCATGATGTCGGCAGGAGAAGGGGATAGAGGATCGCCATGGTTCCCCATGATGATCCGGTGCTGAACGAGACCAATCCGGCGAGAATAAAGGTGATGACAGGGATCCAGGGAGGAGAAATTTCAAGCTGCAGCATCAGTAACGAAAGAAACTCAGCGGTATGCAGGTTCATGGTAAGAATGGCAAGTGACCATGCCAGAATAAGTATCAGCATAGCAGAAAGCATGGTTTTAAACCCATTGATTGCACTGTCGACCGCCTTCTGAAGCGACATTATCCGCTGTGAAAAAGAAAGGATCACAGCAACCAGGAGCCCGCTGAAAGATGCCCAAAGAAGTGACCTGAACGAGTCGGCGTGGCCAACAATGTCGGAGAGGTTTGTTCCGAAACCTGCATCATAATCCCATGGTACTTTTTCAAGTCCGGTTATTAAAAGTCCTGTAAAAGCGCCAAGAATTACTGTGATAACCGGTATAATAGCATTGAATGCACGTGGCCTGACAGTCTCTGCCTGAAGATCAGCAGTATTGCCCGATCCGGTAATCCTATTATCATCAACAGGATAAGGTTGTGATAATAAAGCAGCTTTTTCGGCGCGGTACATCGAGCCGAAATCCCTTCCGGTAAGTACAATAATTACCACAAAACCAAGTGTAAGAAAGGGATAGAATGAGTAAGAGAGTGACTGAAAAAACATTGAATAAATGCCTTCTGATATGGGTTGCGAAGAGCTTGTGTTTATAACATCCACAGCATTTTTTATGTAACTGAGTTCAGCACCGATCCATGTTGTTATAAATGCTATTGCTGAAACAGGGGCAGCAGTGGAGTCGACAATATAGCTGAGCTTCTCCCTTGAGATCTTCATTCTGTCAGTAAGGGGCCTCATTGTATTTCCCACCACAAGAGTATTGGCATAGTCGTCGAAAAACACAAGTATTCCAAGCAACCATGTTGAGAAAAGTGTTGACTTGCGACTGTTGGCAAACCGGGAAATGTGGTTTACCACACCTCTCATACCACCATTACTGCTTATCACTTGCACCATTCCACCGATCATGAATGAGAATACAATTATTGCAACATGATCCGGATCTGAAATGGTTCTGATAATGTATGTATCTATTATACGGAGAAGCCCTGCCCCCATGGCTGGTATTATGCCATTTCCACCATACCACGCTATCATGAACGTTCCTGAAAGGAGGCCAAGTATCAAAGCTGTGAATACTTCACGGAAAATCAGCGCAAAGAGTATTGCCAGAAGTGGTGGGATAACCGAGTACCAGAGAGGTATAGCCCTGTTTTCTGAAATTCGTGATGTGTTTCCTAATGTGATCTCAATATTTTTATGAGGTTTGGGGATAATCTCAAGAGCTCCTAGACCATTGACAAGCATTACCTGAAACACCTTGTTATCATAGCCAACATCAATAGTGATTGAGTCTGCAGTGTATTTCTCAAGTTTGAAATCTATTTTGCTGACAATACCGGAGACGATGATGGGGTCAAAAACAACCTTTATATCTGAGGTTGGCACTATCTGTCCTTTACTGCCGTGAGCACTCAGGAGAAGTGGTAAAAGCAGTATCAGCAGTCTGCAGAAAGGTATTTCTCTCATTTTTATGACAGCCTGGTTTGGGCAACCGGTTCTGTTATTGAAACCTGATACCATTTGAGGGCTGTTCTGTATATATCATCTTCATGAAAACCGCATTCACGGTAAAGTTCTTCAGGTTTTCCATGCTCGATGAACCTGTCGGGAACACCAAGGCGGATAACTTTTGCATTATAGCCGTTATCATTTTTAAACTCGGCAACGGCAGAACCCAGTCCGCCGGTTATTGTGCCGTCTTCCACAACAATAAGTGCTCTGAAGTTTTGAAACAGTTGATGCATGATCTCTTCATCGAGGGGTTTCAGAAACCTTATATCGACGTGGGCAGGATTATAACCATCATTTTCAAGCCTTTGAATGGCAGATGAGGCAAAATTTCCCGGATGCCCTATGGTAATTATTGCAAGGTCGTTTCCATGCCTGATCCATCTTCCTTTTCCGGGCTCAAGTTTTTCGAAGGGTACTCTCCATTTATTCATCACCCCTCTTCCCCTGGGGTATCTTATCACCCAGGTACCCATTCCATCGAGCTGGGCAGTGTACATCATGTTCCTCAACTCGATCTCATTCATAGGTGCAGCAATTGTGATATTGGGTATACATCTCAAAAAGGCCAGGTCGAATGTTCCGTGGTGAGTTGCACCATCTTCTCCCACCAGGCCCGCTCTGTCGAGACAGAATACTACCGGAAGATTCTGCAGGGCAACATCGTGAATAACCTGATCGTACGCCCGCTGCATAAAGCTTGAATAGATATTGCAGAAAGGTATCATCCCTGCTGCAGCCAGCCCGGCAGAAAAAGTCACGGCATGCTGTTCGGCGATCCCCACATCAAAGGTTCGCTCAGGCATTATTGTCATCATCATATTTAATGAACAACCGGTTGGCATTGCTGGTGTCACTCCTGTAATTCTGGTGTTGATACGGGCAAGATCAATTATTGTCTTGCCAAACACATTTTGATATTTTGGTGAGTATGAGGCACAGGGTGCCACTATCTGATGTCCAGTTGCCTTATTGAAGATGCCTGGTGAATGAAACTTTGTTTGTCTCCTTTCGGCATGAGAGTATCCTTTTCCCTTAACGGTGATACAATGCAAAACTTTTGGTCCGGGTATCTCTTTAATATCTTTGAGAAGGTGTGCCAGCCTTTTGACATCATGCCCGTCGACGGGGCCGAAATACCTGAATCCGAGAGATTCAAACAGGTTGCTCTTAGTGAGGATGGTTCCTTTTACAGCTTTTTCCAACTGCTTGACAACGGAGCGTGGGTTGGGGCCATAGCGCAATCCCCCTCCAAGCAGGTTCCACACACGGTCCCTCAACCTGTTATATGCTTTCGAGGTGGTTATGTCTGTAAGGTATTCCTTCAGAGCACCCACATTTTCGTCAATGGCTATGCCGTTATCGTTTATAACCACAAGGATGTCAGCTTTTTTCCACCCGGAATGGTTCATGGCTTCAAAAGCCAACCCCGCTGTCAGGGATCCATCTCCAATAACAGCCAGATGATGCCTGCCCGTTTCCCCCTTAAGGGCTGATGCAAGTGCCATACCGAGTATCGCTGATATCGAGGTTGAAGAGTGGCCAACTCCAAAAGCATCGTATTCACTCTCCTTCATCCTTGGAAAACCACTTATACCTCCGTATTTCCTGTTTGTATGAAACATGTTTTTACGCCCGGTGAGGATCTTATGCGGATATGCCTGATGGCCTACATCCCAAACCAGCTTGTCGAATGGGGTATTATATATGTAATGGATTGCTACCGCAAGCTCAACCGCTCCCAGACTCGATCCCAGGTGGCCGGGGTTTACAGATAATGCGTCAATAAGAAAATCCCTCAGCTCAGCACATAACTGTTCAAGCTGTTCCTCCTTTAGCCTGCGGAGGTCTTCGGGATAGTAAATTCCTTCAAAAAGTGAACCTTGTATCAATTCCATCTCTGCCGCAAATCATTGCCTTAGTGCAAAATTACTTAAAATTCAACATTACTAACATTCATAACAGCTTCTTTGTTGTAAACAGGACATTTTAATGTTTATTTTTGCTTAGATTAAAAAACTTAACATCATGCCTGACGAAACGACAATCGGAGTATTTGATTCGGGGCTTGGCGGTCTGTCGGTGATGAGGAACCTTTTGGAAATACTTCCTGATGAGTCGTTTTTATATTTTGCTGATTCGGCCTGGTGTCCTTATGGCAACAGGAGTGTAGGCGAAATTGCTGAACGGTCGGTAAAGATCACTGAATATCTGCTGGGAAAGGGGGCAAAACTCATTGTTGTTGCCTGCAATACGGCAACAGCAGCAGCTATTGATATTTTACGTTCAAACTATCATGTTCCTTTTATAGGCATTGAGCCGGCAGTAAAACAGGCAGCACTCCATACCAGTTCGGGAAAAGTGGGGGTATTGGCAACACAAAATACTTTTCAGGGCAGGCTTTTCAGAGAAACATCAGCTAAATTTGCTGCCGGCAAGGATGTGCTGATACAGGTAATGGAGGGGTTGGTTGAAGTTGTTGAAGAGGATAAAATTGATACACCTGAAGCGGTTCAACTTCTTACCGGATATATCCGGCCTATGGTTGAGGCCGGTGTTGACCAGATTGTGCTTGGATGTACACATTATCCTTTTCTGATACCTGCCATACGAAATATCGTTCCGGTTAACGTTGTGATTCATGACCCATCACCCGCAGTTGCAAAACAGACAGCCCACATACTGAAGGAGTATAAGCTTGAATCATCCGGGTCTAAGGTGAATCATAAAGCAGTAACAACAGGAAATGAGAAGGTTTTAAAAAACTTTATAAATAAAATTGGACTGAACATCCCGGATTGTGAAAAGATCGCTCTGTAATCAATAGGTCTTGGACACCCTTTCATTCACAACAAGAATATAATCAGCCTTTCCAACAGATTTCTCTTCAAGGGAGCTGAGGTCATCCTGCTCTACAGTTGTTATTGTCTTGATCTTTAAACCGGGTTTGTATTTGTTCATATACCAGACAATCCCTTCATCATTATCTGAGTGGTAGCTGCCGTTGAAATGGAGAAAACGCTTGCCCGGACTTAATGCTGAGACTATAAACCATGCCATTGTAGCATCCTTTGCTGCCTGTGCTTTTGGCAGGTTTTCATTGGCATTCATGGCAGGGCCGCCCATCTGAATCATAGCCTTGTATCCGGGTAAATCCGGATCATAAGGTATCGGCAACGGTGCAACAAACGACCTGGCTTCAACAGAGAGGCCTTCCAGAGCTTCAAAACCCCGCTGGTTGACAAGAGCAGCATATCTCCTGGGAATATTTGTTGCAATAAAAGGAATCCTCTTTTCAACAGCAAACACTACCAAAGGTTTATAGTCAGTCTTGTAGTTGTTCCATAACCTTGCTCCTGCCTCAAAATCACGATCCCTGATCTTTCTTTCAACATATTCATCCAGAATAAGCTGATTGTCTCTTTCGAACATCTCGGCACCAAGAATAAGACCTGCAGAATCAAGATTATAAAGGTCTATTGTTAGCTCCAACTGCAACCAGTGACTAATTGCATTGTTGTGTAATTCACCGAAAAAAATCATATCTGCCTTTTTCAATGATTCAAACATTTGTGGGTAGGTTACCTTTTTTCCCTCTTTGTCAAATAGCTGCCATGCCTGTTTGTCATCAATATTGAATGATGCTGATAAAATGATAATAAATGCTGATATAGCCAGTAACTTAGGTGTTCTAACGATTCTGTTTATCATGGTTCTTGAGGTTTTTATTTGGTTAATAAGCAGGATTTTCAATCAATAACAACAATTCAAAGAAACAAGAGTTTTCAACGAATACATTTTTCCGATCACTTTATCAAACATTGCTTTCAGATGTGTTAGCTGCAGAAGTATCCTGAAATATATAAAGGCTGAAGAAAAACACGAAAAAAGAGACGCCAACCTGGGTTTCAAGGGTATCCTCAACAAACATTGATGAAAGAACTATTACAAGGAATGCGGCAAATACTATATCAATGGTTTTTCTTCTGATTATCAAAGGCATCACAATAGCAAGCAGGAACAACAGCAACCCTGGTAATCCAAAAGTTATCAGAATCGTAATGTACTGGTTATGTGTTCTCAGTGGTGTGCCGGTAAGAGATGATCCTTGTTTTTCAAGCTGTCCGGCAAATTCATTTTTAAGGTCTCCTGTACCAACACCTGTGATCAGGTTCTCTTTTGCAAGTGAGATACCTGTCTGCCAAAGTTCAATGCGTTGCATTAATGAATGGCCTCGGGCATCACCTCCCTGACGATAGTTCCAGTATTCCCATTTCAACTGGTCAAATTTTCTGCGCATACCGCTCCACTGGTCATGCCGGAAATTTGTTATTCCTCTTTCAATTGCACTAATATCATCTTCAGTCAATGAATTCACCCCTTCAGCATCTTTCTTCAACCCTTTTGAACTAAGATATCTGATAAGTACATCAGCCACTCTCCCTCCTGACGGCAAGATCGAATCATGCTCAACTCTGCTGCGTGAATTCCATGCTGAGCACATTTCATCGAATGATACATTTATCCATACCAGGTTTCCGTTTTCGTTAACCGGCGAAGTAATATCATGGTAATAAGGATTTCCTAAGGAGGTGAATTTTTCAAGATTTCGAGCCTGCAAATCCCTGTCGGGCAGGAACTCTTTGATAATTACTGCCTGAGTAATCCAGTATATACTTACGGCCACCATTACCAATATTATTATGCTACCTGACCGTATCAGTGGTTTCCCTTTCAGGAAAGCGCCTGTTATCAGAACCATTGCAACAACCATTGCAAAAGCAAGCAAACCGGTAAGGGATTCAAGCATTATAAGAGAAATGGAGAACCATACAGCACAAAGAGCCAGTATCAACCTGACAGGCCACTTGTCAGATCCGGTGATAGCCAGCCAGGCAGATGCAACAGCAGCAAGGCATACCATCATGCTGAATCTGATGTGTGATACGAAAGGGGTTATGTCACGGGCATCCACAGGTTGATGTACCAACTGGTTATACAAAGCAATTAAGCTGCCGGCTAATACTGAAATAAGGAATACCTTAATTACATATTTCACCTGTACTGCTGTCAGAGTTGGAGCTGTAACCATAAAAAGAGGAAATAACAGCAGAGGCAGTTTTATTCTGAGGTCTTTCAGAGCAAACCGGAAATCGCTGGTAAAAACAAGGCCTGTCAGATGGACGATAATTATCAGCATAAAAAAGAGGAATGCCAGTCCTCTTTCAGATCTTATCCCGGGGAAGCTGAGGTAACCTTTGCTTATAAGCCAGTGAATGCTTAGCAGAAAAAGGGCAATTGACATGGCTGTTTTCGACAGGGGTAATCCTGCAGCAAAAAGCATAACACCGGTCAGATACACCGATTCATAGCGATTCTTCCGTATAAACCGTATGATATTCTGCATGGGATTGATTTACAGAGGCCTGTATCCTCCTGCAATTATTGATTTATATTTTTCGGTGTTTTTCAGGATACTGTATGCTTCTTTCAGTTCCTTATCTGATGCAAGTGCTGCCTTAACCTGCCCTGTATCGAAATAATACCTGTAGATGATTTCCCGTTTCAGAAGTTTAGATATCTCAACCCTTTGCCTGTTCACATCATCTCTTTTCAACACATCCAGCGACTTTGAAATTGATTGAAGGTCCTGTTCCATAAATACTTTATATCCATCCTTTTCGGTTACGGCAATAAGTTCTGCAAGTTTATCTTCAGAAACTGTCCTATATGAGAATCCTGTTTTTTGAAGAAAATCGAGAAACTCTTTCCATATTTTATCTGTGATCTGGAAAGATTCAGGTTCAGACACAGATTCATTTTGTGTCCGGTACCATGTTGCGAAATCAAAAATGGTGAAGGTATTCATCAGTGCTTTGGCAACGGGGCTCAGCTGTGGTTTTTCTATATTGATATCAGGGATTATACCCTTGCCATCAAACACTACTCTGCCATTTCTTGTTTTGAATGCAGTTATGAGGCTGTCGGGGACGGCATGTGAACCTGAAGGGTCAAAATAATCAACAGCCTGAATACAGCGGCCGCTTGGTATGTAATATTTAGCTATTGTAACCTTCAGTTGGGCGTTATAAACCAGGGGAACAACATTTTGCACCAATCCTTTACCATAGGATCCCTGGCCTATGACAACGGCTCTGTCAAGATCCTGAAGAGCACCTGCAACTATTTCGGATGCCGAGGCACTCTGTTCATCGATGAGCACAACTACTGGTATCTTCATGTCAAGGGGAGATGAATATGTGCGGTAGGTTCTGTTGCGATCAGATATGCGTCCGCGTGTACTTACAATCATCTCATTCTGTTTGACGAAAAGGTTTGCAAGGTTGACTGCCTCGATCAGCAAACCACCGCCATTACCTCTCAGATCGAGAATCATTCCTTTGACCTCTTCGCTGGTGGTAAGCTTCATGAAAGCTTCCTTTACCTCTCCGGAAGCATTTTGCGAAAAGGTTTTAAGACTCACATAAGCAATATTTTCTGCCGGCATCCCTGACCAGGGAATTGTCTGTTCCCTTATGTTTGCCCTTTCTAGCTGTGCATCTATAAACTGTTCAGTATATGGCCGCCTGACCCTGATATTTATCTTTGTGCCGGTCTGCCCTCCCAGAAGCTGATTCACCTCGTCGGCAGTGCGCCCTTCAACGGGTTTGCCATCAATCTCAAGCAGAACATCACCAACCAGCAATCCCTTTGCCATTGCTGGAGAGTTGTTGTTAATACTAACAATAATGTGCCTTCCGTCACGCTTATGAACCATAAATCCCACACTCCCCGAGTGGCTTCCCTGGGCAATGCGGTAATCCTCAATATCTGCCTCAGGAATATAAACAGTAAACGGATCCAGAGAATTCAACATCGCATCAATAGCTACCTTGGTGAGTTTGCCCGGGTTGATCTCATCGGCATAATTTACATTTAGTTGTCTGAACAGGGTAGCAAAAATGTCGAGATTCTTCGAGATCTCAAAATCATTATAAACAGTACCACTTAAGGAGATTAACCCTCCCAGAACAACAATTACTAATCCCGTTTTAAGAGCAAAATACTTTCTTCTTAATAGAGCCTTCATATAATCAATGCTTTAAAAAACAACATTTAAGGAACCGGATCATAACCGCTTCCACCCCATGGGTTGCACGACAGAAAACGCTTCAATGTAAGCCACCCACCCCTGAATGGCCCATGTTTCCTGATAGCCTCAATACCATACTGAGAACAGGTGGGTGTATAACGGCACGATGGTGCAAGATATGGAGATATGGCACCCTGGTAAAACCTGATTAACAGCAACATAATAGCAGACAAAATCCTATTTACCAGTACCATCCTTTAATTATTATTACGGCTTCTGAGGCTTATTCAGCCTCTTTGAGATATCCCGTAAAAGTATAACAATTTTCTTTTCGATAACCTCCCACTTCTCAACCCCTTCACCAACATAGGTGATGATTAAAGCAAGATTAAGGTTTTCGTTGTTCAGGGTTTCCGAAATAATATGTCTGTTCAGGCGGTATGCTTCACGGATTCTTCTGCGCACAAGATTGCGGTCAGTTGCCTTGTTTAATCTCTTTTTTGAAACAGCTATTAGGATTTTGACAGGATGATTATCCACCTCTGATTTGCTGACAAGATAGCTGTATCTGAATGGTCGAATAAATCCTGAAATGCCACTTTTGTAGAGTTCATTTATCGTCTGAACCGATTTTAACCTTTCTGCCTTACGAAAAGTAAACCTCATCCGGAATAAATAAAATTATGTATTACAAGGTACGATTCTTTATCAGGCAACAGGTGAAACACCCGGTCTTACTGAATCTTTTATCGTTTCTTATTGCACAACTCGAGGTACTTGTCTATCGCCATTGACATTGAAGGAGCTGTTGCTGATGGAGCTTCAATGTTAATAGTAAATCCGGCATCAATAATTGCCTGACAAGTGGCAGGCCCAAAAGCAGCAATAACTTTTTCGCCCTGCACAAAGTTGGGTGCCGATTCCTGTAAAGCTTCAATACCGTAAGGGCTGAAAAACACCAGCATATCAAATTTGTCAAGTTCAATATTCGAAAAATCACTTGGTATTGTGCGGTATAGTGTTGCTTTTTTGAAATCTATGCCGTTTGCCTCCAAATCTTCAACCATACTGCCCTTTACTATATCGGTACAAGGGAGCAGGAATTTTTCAGTTCGGTGTTTGATAATCAGTTTCATGAGATCGTCATTCCTGAGATTGGAAAAGAAGATCTTTCTCTTGCGGTACTGAATATATCTTTGCAGGTAAAGAGCTGTGGATTCTGTAGTGCAGAAATACTTCATCGTGTCAGGCACCTCAACCCTTACCTCTTTGCAAATTCTGAAGAAGTGGTCAACAGCCTGTCGTGAAGTGAAAATAACGGCAGTGAAATCTAAAATGTTGATCCGGTCCTTCCGGAATTCCCGCCCCTCAACACCCTCAATAGTGATGAATTTGAAAAAATGAAACGTGACTCCATACTTTTTCTGTATCTCACCATAAGGTGACTTTTCGATACTTACAGGTTCCGGTTGTGAGATAAGAATGTTTTTTATCTTCATCAATCATTGTATGTGGTTCATCAAAGCTTTGCCCTTAACTGATCAACAGATTGATCATTATAACCTTTCCGATGACCAGCAAAGGAATTATTTCGAGGGTGCAAAAGTATAAAATAATCTGGACATAGGAAAAAGTACCTGCATCCATACCTGACTTAATACTTCTTGCAAGCCTGATAGCTTCGGTTACAACAGGTATGGCAAGTGCAGCAAACAAAAAGCCTTTTGATTCGGAAAAAGCATTTACTACAACCAGTGGAATGAGTGTTGCAGCTGATACAAAACCGGATAACAGAAGATGATCCCTGTAATATATTCCTTCATCACCGGAAGAAAAAACCCAGGATGATATCTTTGACAGCAAAATTTTTACAGCAATCAGTATCAGAAAAGTAAGGGCAAATACAAAAAACAGAATTGTTGCCTGGTTGCCTGAAGTTAAAGGTATGAGGTTGAAATCAACCAGCACAGCCAATAAGAGGAGACTATAGGAAATGCAGTATAACAGTAGGAAAAGAACAAGAAATGAATCGAAACGGAATTCAAACAATCTGTTTTCAACTTTGCCCTTTGATGGAAAAATCGCCGATCTGAAGAGGGTTTTTAGATGAACCGGCCAGGTGATCCTTAGTATCACTATTAAAAAAAGAAGTATTGCAAAACAGCCATAAAGCCAGTCTGTATCGGCAATTTCTCTTGAATGAGGGGAATTGGCTGGGATCTTGTCAGGCTTTTCAGTAAAGAAATGGTTAATCTTTTGGTTGGGTTCGGAAGATGAAAATGTGAACTCAGAGGTGTCAGAGGTTATGATATCCGTAGTTTCGTTGTATAGCGAAATACGATACCAGACAGGAAGAAAAGAGTCTGAAATGGCTGTTGTTGTGCTGTCGTTGGTTATCATAACTTGTGCAAATGTACGAAGGAAATACATTTTTATTAATTTTGCTGACCGTACTCTGAAAAACAAAATCTAAATACATGTCTGGACACAGTAAATGGTCAACCATTAAGAGGAAAAAGGGTGCTATCGATGCACAGAGGTCAAAGATGTTTACCAAGATCATCAAGGAGATTTCAATGGCAGTCAGGGAGAGTGGCCCGGATCCAGAGAGCAACCCCAGGCTCCGCCTTGCGATCTCTAATGCCAAGGGGGTAAACATGCCAAAGGATAACATCATGCGTACCATTACCAAGGCCGGTGATAAGGACGCATCGAATCTTATGGAAGTTACCTATGAAGGGTATGCACCTTTCGGAATAGCCATCTTTCTTGAATGTACCACCGATAATCTGCAGCGGACTGTTTCGAACATCAGGTCATATTTCAACAAACACAACGGAGAACTTGGCAAGAATGGCTCCCTGAGTTTTCTTTTCGAAAGGAAGGGTATATTTACCATACCCCAGGGAGACATTGACAGGGATGAATTTGAGATGGAGCTGATTGAGGCGGGAGCTGAGGAGATTGAACTGGAAGAGGGGTATTACAATGTAACGACCGCCATGGAGGATTTTGGTACTATGATGAAAAAGCTCGAAGAACTGCGAATTGAACCCGAAAGTGCAAAACTTGAAAGGATCCCGAATGACACCAAGGAGTTAGGAATTGATGAAGCACGAAAGGTTCTCAGGCTAATCGACCTGTTCGAGGATGATGATGACGTGCAGAATGTTTACCACAACATGGAACTTACAGATGCCCTGATGCAGGATCTGGAGAAATAGCCGGAAGTGGGTGTCTGCTTATGTTCCGGCATTATACCTTTGGTGTTGGGGGACCACACCCCGGGGAACTAATATGTGGAAATAATCGTAGTTAGGGTTTAGGGTTTAGGGTTTAGGGTTTAGGGTTTAATTTTTATTAGGTATAATTTGAATCCGTACTGTCTGCTTCATGCCTTGAAAATGTAATGTGCAGAAATAAATCCCCGGCAACCATGAAGCTACATCCATTTTGATCTCATTACTTCCCTTTACTGCAAAGGTGTTATAGCCTGCGTGCTTCTTACCGGTGATATCTGCAACAAAAATTGTCAGATTCCCGTCTTCTGACACCTCCAGGGGGATCATCACCTTTTCTGATGCCGGATTGGGGACAGGCTTGCCTATGTGAAATTTTACGTTATTATTATATGTTGGTGTAAGGATAATAATCAATTCGGCAACATTCGAGATGGAAAAGCATGCCATTGGTATTCCACCGTTAACCACAGTATCGGTGAGGGCTATCCGATACCTTACAAAAGTAGTTCCCGCAGGTAATGTGTCGGAATATACTGAAGCCGAGGTTGTTCCAATCAATACCCAATTGCCGGGCTGCAACTCACGATATACTTCGTAAAAACCTGATGAGGTAGACAGGAACCCGTTTCTTATACTGTTCCAAGTGAGGTTGGCAATATTGGAAGATGAAGATGCTGTTGCAGAAAGTGTTGGAGAACCAACCGTATCGAATGCGACAGGTGATACACCTCCGGTGTATTTCTCGTGTAATAGTAGCTGGTAATAAACAGGCTGAAGTTGAGCGTTGGCACCCTGATGCACATACGATGTTTGTGCTTTGTTGTATATTGAGACCAGGTTGGTAAAAGGGCCGTTGAGATTTGTTGAATGTCTGATCTGGTATGAAGAAAATGAACCTGTTGTATCGGTGGCTTCCGACCATTGCAGGTTTACATCACCATTGGGCAAGATAGAGATACAGGTCAAAGGTATCGGTGGATCAAGAGCTTTGTTTTTAAGAGCAATTCTTAGTACTCCATAGCTTACTGCCGGAACCGGACACACTTTGTTGGAGGCAATGAACACAAAATCATGCTCCGTTGGACGCACACTGCAAACTATATTGTGTGTTAAATGTGAAGCTGCTGTTTGCCAGTTAAATATAGTATTTACCAGAGATGAATCGGTTAGACTTCCACCCTGAGGGATAACAGGCGTCAATTGTGCACAAGGTGGCGACAGGCAGCTATTGTTCATCGGAAAACCATACATACTACCGAAAGCATACAAAGCCACATCATGAGGAGTGATAACACCACACCCGGATATGTTCTCAGCTAATATATTTCGTATGATTAATTCATCTGCAAAGACCGTATCGTTCATGTACATGATACCCTGATAAGGGGAAGCCCCCTGAATGTTCAAAACAGGAATAATATGATTTTGACAGAGGATAACCAATATATGTACTTCTCGATGAATCTCTGCCACTTTGGCCCCACACTTCCAGGCACTGACCCGTATTGCCAATGCAAAGGCTCCCGGTGTGTATGATGTAAAAAGAAGGTCACCGGTAGTGGGGTCAAAAGTTGCAGTCTGGTTGCCCGGGTGTAGTGTTGGTCCCGGAAGCGGTGATATGGAGGAATACCCAGGCTGGTAAGTTGAAATATAAGATGTTGCATTCAGTAAAGGTGATAATAGCTCGAACCGGAGTGAATCAATTTCTATGTCTTTCGGAACCTGAAAAAGTGCATGTGGATCTCCAGCACACCCTGTTAAAACCGGAGGAAACAGAAAAGAGGGAGAATTATCGAAACAAGTATTTATTGGGAAATTTAAAAAGGGATAGATGGTTGATACCAAAGCAAAATTGCCAGTCCCGACTCCGAGGTTGTCAGTGGGAGCACGACAGCAACCCTCGAAAACAAAATGCCATCCTGTCGGTGGAGGTACGCCGGTGAGATTTACACCAGAAGGGTAAAATATATCGGAAGAATAAATGATTTCTTCAATTGCCCCTGTTCCATACTGAGTAGCTGTAGAGCAGTTCAGAGGCAACCCTGTAGCCATGCAGTCACAAAAAGGAGATTTATCGGTAGTCATTACCCGAACCATGCCTATAGAATCAAATCCTGAAGCATTGGTTGTGAGCCATAAAGTATCCGGGAATGTGTTTGGACTGCCACAATCACGATATAAATTCATTACAAAACGGAAATTCCCGGCCTGAGTACAATTCCATAAGATTTCTCCGCCTCTGAAGTAAGCTTGTGTTTCGTTTGGGATGGAAATGAAAAAAAATATCCATAGCAAAGTAGTTGACATGCTCTTTTGGGGGTGGAATTGTAAACAGAAAACTTTTTTTATTTGCATTAGAATAGATTTTTTAACAATAAAAAGTTCTATAATCATGAGGTGAAAAATTCAAAAACTGCCTTTTACTTATAAACAACCAGCTTCCCGGTGGCAGTCTCCATCTTTCCGAAAGCAACCCTGCATGTGTACACACCTTTGGCTAATTTGATGATGGAGATGGCGAACTCCATTTTATTCTCATCGGGATGCAGTGGATGTATTGAAACCAGTTTGCCTGCCATGTCAAATATTCTCAGTTCGGCATTATCGGGGATGGGTTTGTTGAAGGCAAAAGTGGCTTTATCGGTGGTGGGGTTGGGGTAGATAGTCATCGCCAGGGGGCCGCACTCTTCAACAGTTACGGATACTGTATCCCAGGTGGTTGCAAACTTAAAGTCTGTAACCTGAAGTACATAGGTGGTAGTCCTGGTGGGAGCCACCCTGAACCGAGCCAGTTTCGACAATGTATCTGCAGTATTCCCGGACAAGAACCAGAAGTATTCATACTGCTCCAGATCGTGGGTGCCCAGTTCAGTGGTATCACCCAGACAAAGTAGCCTTTCTTCACCGGCACCGGCAGTGTAAACCGGAGCATTACATGGATAAACTGTAATGGCATCAAAAAAGTAATAGGAACTTGTGCCGGTTGGGGCATATTGGGTAGAATGCATGAATGGTTGAGAAATCATGGGTTTATAAGCTTTGGTGCCTACCGAGAAGAACCGTTCACCCCCTTTGGCGGTATAGGTCGTGCTTATTAGAGTCCAGTTTACGGTATCGTTTAGTATCCCGGTGTGGATATCTACCGAAGGTGTGTCAGGGAAGGTGAATGTAACCGGTGATTGCATTAATGTGTCATAGGTGAAATAGACCTCAATTTCTTGAATAGCGTAATGAGAAGGTCTTGGTGCAATGATCACATAAAACTCAATACAATACACAGAATCTTTGATTAATGGTGTAAGAAGCTCTGTTTGTATCAGTTCTCCCCTGCCGCCAATATAATATGCCAAAAGCAATAAACCAGAATAGGCATTGCCATGAATTGCATATTGTTCAACTGAAGCATGATTATTTGGCACACCAAAACCAGTAATGGTGTCGCAAGCGTGGAATAATTCTATCTCGGCGCAATCCCAAGCCGTACAAAACCATGGCTTAGCTAAGTAAACTGAGGTTTGTTCTGAGATCACTGGTCCGGCAGGACATGATGTTATGCTTTCAAAACTCCCATTCCGCACCAGATTTTGTGCATCCGCCGGCTCATGCCGGCAGATGCACAAAAGGAACATTAAAGCGCAGATATACAGGGCTCTGCACGTGATGCTATTGCTTGACAAACCGTCCGTTCGCATTTATTCCTGAATTGGTGGTGTACTGATAATAATAAATACCAGGCTTTAGAGCTTTAATGGAAATGGTTATCCTATTGTCCTCAATACCCGGGTAGCTCTGGGTTAATACCCCTGTTGCGCTGAATATCCTCAGATTGAAGGAGCCCTGCAATTCCTCATTCACAATTTCAAAGGTAATGGATTCACCGGCAGGATTAGGATAGACAAGGATGTCGGTAGTTTTTTGAGCATTAGCCTGCGTCTCATTCCCTTTACGGTAGGCCAGTCCGTAATCGTCAGGGTCAATGCCCAGCATGGCCCTGGCGGCGTAAACACCGTCGCCACCGATGTAGGGGGTTAGTAATGCAATGGCAAGCAAGGTCCGAATATCGGAACTGTCGATCTCCGCATTTACAGCTACTGAACGGAGGTAAATATCGTTGGTGAGCTGCCTGTTCTGGTCAATCATGGTAGCTGCAATCACCTGCCCGTTGTCAAGCAATGCCTGCGCAAAATTCTCTTCATCCATGAGTTCCCGAATGGTGGTGAACTCGGCAATGGTGCTGTTGGTGAGATAATTGTAAAAGTTCAGATACAGTGTGTCACCCGGTTGACCAATGTTCATAACATCAGGATTTGTGTACAGGATCTCGTACAGATACTCCTCACTCATCTGTTCAAACTCCTCTTCCATTACCTCAAAGGTAAGTTGTTCACGTACTATATCCCCATAACGCATCTCCCGGATCTCTCCACCCGGATCATCACCAATTCCCGGAAATGGCAGGCCGACACAAGTACTATTCACATCTGTATTGGGTTGTGGATTTATATAAGAATATATACCAGATGTAGGTGGGATGAATGTGCTGTACGGATTAGAAATCACATCATCTCCTCTGAAATACCAGTCAATAGAGTTTAAAGCCATATTCAAACCGCCATCAACGCGATAGGTGCCACCTATCCAGTAATTATCCGAAGCACGCCCGCTCCACCCTTGATGTGAGATAAAGGTGGCTGCCATGGTTGTGTTGGGATAAAAATAGAAACCATACCGGCAGGTGATCAGGTCGTTGCATGAAAACTGGGTATTCGTGCAAACCCCAACAGCTCTGATCCCCTGGCTCATCTTAATGATCTGATGGTTGTCGTAAATCCAGGCATCTTTACTTTGAGCTATATTAATCCCGGTTAAAACACTAT
>CAYXYB010000024.1:19655-37885 GCA_964469215.1 uncultured Lentimicrobiaceae bacterium | reverse complement strand
AAAATAATGTTGAACATTGTCGCAAAACGGTCAACGTTATTTAGGCATCGACAAACAGCCAACAGCCAACAGCCAATAGCCAATAGCCAACAGCCAACAACCAATAGCCAATAGCCGCTTACTTCACCAGGATCTCTTCCGGTTTGCGGATGATATACACCTCGTAATCTCCGAGGCTGTTAAATCCGTACTGTTTGTAAAGCTGAATTGCGGCCTTGTTGGTACGGTGTACCTCAAGTTTTATTTGCATTTTCATCTCTTTCGCTATAGCGAGAGATTCTCTGGTGAGATGATGTGAGAGGCCTCGCCCCTGGTAATCGGGGTGAATGCCGAAATGGTGCAGGTAAAGCCGGCGGCCATCGTTGGTGATCCAGGAGGTTCCAATGATACGTTCGTTGTGGATCAGCAAAAGCAACCGACCACCACGGTCAAGGGTGCTCCGGATAGTCTGGTCATTGTCGCCTCTTTGTTTGTTCGACAGCGATGTTGCTTCCCACAAGGCCATGACAGAAGGAAAGTCTTCATCGCAGTAATCCCGGAAGGAAAATTCAGGTTTCATGGTTCTCAAAGGTTTGGATTTGATCTTCGTTTAATTCGGAGAGATTACTATCTGATTTAATCTCCATGTCGGTACTGGTATCAACTGTTCCCTGATTTTCATCGGTTACTTCATGGTGAAAGAAGCGGCGTTGGAAGATCAACAGAAAAAGGACGCCAACAGTGATGGAGGAGTCGGCGAGGTTGAATACGGGCCTGAAGAAAAGGAAATGCTGGCCGCGCATGCCCGCCGGAATGATTCCCCAGTCGGGGTAATAACCTTCAATCAGTGGAAAATATAACATGTCGACCACTTTGCCGTAAAGGAACCCTGCATAACCGTTGCCAGGGCTGAAGGTTGCACGGGTCATCATGGTGCTTTCGGTGAACAGCATGCCGTAAAAAGCGCTGTCGAAGATATTACCTGCTGCACCGGCAAAAATGAGTGAGAATGCCACTACCATTCCGATCTTTGCATTTTTCCTTATAATTGACATGAGATACCAGAAGATCGCTGTTGCAGCAATTATTCTAAAGATGCTCAGGAATAGCTTACCATACTTCCCGAAAAACTTCCATCCGAAAGCCATCCCTTCATTCTCAATAAACAGGATATATGACCATGATCCCATTATAGGGTGCATTTCCCCGATGGTGTACTGGGTTTTAATATAAACCTTCAGTAGCTGATCAGCCAGAAGTACCAGAAAAATAATCCCAAATGCTTTTTTCAAGTTGTGATTTTTTTCAGGTTATCTTTTCTGATTCTGCTTGAGTTTTGCTTCAATACTAAGTGTGGCATGAGGAACACTGCGAAGGCGTTCCTTGGAGATAAGCTTACCTGTTTCGCGGCAGATACCGTATGTTTTGTTCTGTATCCTGACAAGAGCATTTTCAAGGTTCGTTATGAACTTCTGCTGCCTGGCAGCGAGCTGACTATTTTCTTCTTTTGACAACACGAGATAACCCTCTTCCAGAACCTTAAAGGTTGGCGAGGTGTCGTTGGTATCGTTCTCGTTGTTGTTTGTGTAGGCATCAGTAAGCAGTTTCAGGTCACGCTTTGCATTTTCCAGTTTCTGGAGGATAATTTGACGGAACTCTTCGAGTTCAGCATCTGAATACCTTGTTTTAACCGTCTGTTCTTCTTTCTTGCTCATGATATAATCGATTTTTCTGATCAATAAATTACTTCCTTTTTTATGTTATTTCACCTTGGCTATTCTTACAGGTATAAACACTCCTTCTTCGATTTCAAAGCTACTGTTTTCATCGCCGGTGTTTGCTATATTTTCCCAGTGAATATCCAACGCGAGGGTTTCAGAACAAATATACTCTTTTTTATAGGCAATTGCACCATATAGTGCATCATTTTTTTGCACAAAGATGTTAATTCTGTCTGTAACATCAAATCCGAGCTCTTTTCTGAGGTTCTGGATGCGGTTTACGAAATCGCGTGCGATGCCTTCAAGAGCAAGTTCAGCAGTGATTGTAATATCTAGTGCAACAGTCAGTGCACCTTCAGAGGAAACAACCCATCCCGGTATATCTTCTGTGATGATTTCAAGGTCATTCTCCTCAAATTGCACAATTTCACCATCTATTATTGTTGATATCTGTTTTGCCTGCTCAAACTTCAGGATCTCCTCCTGGCTCATATTCTGTGCAAAGGCAGCGATCTCTTTCATCAACTTGCCGTATTTCGGTCCCAGTGACTTGAAGTTTGGTTTTGCTTTTTTTACAAGCATATCGTTGCATGCATCAATAAAATCTATCTCTTTAATGTTAACTTCATTGCGAATAAGATCCGATACTTTTTCAAGTTGTAAACGATGTTTTTCGTCTGTAACCGGAATTATTATTTTCTGAAGAGGTTGTCTTACCCTGATGTTGGATCGTTTTCTCAGTGAAAGCACCATTGAAGAGATCTGCTGTGCCATTTGCATACGTTCTTCAAGGCTTTTGTCGATATGATCTTCATTAATTTCCGGAAATGAAGACATATGGACAGAATTAAAAGGTTCAAGGTTGGTAGCTGTGTTAAGGTCTCGGTAAAGCTGTTCAGAATAAAAGGGTGCTATTGGAGATGAAATTTTCGCAATGGTAATCAGGCATTTGTACAGTGTCTGGTATGCTGCCAGCTTGTCAGCACCCATCTCACCTTTCCAGAAACGGCGACGTGACAACCTAACATACCAGTTACTAAGGTGTTCATCAACAAAGAGTTGTATTGCTCTGCCGGCTTTTGTAGGTTCATACTGGCTATAAGCGTCGTCGGTCAGAGATATGAGGGTGTTAAGTTCTGAAAGGATCCACCGGTCAATTTCGGGTCGTTCATTTACCGGGATTTCAGGTTGACTGAAGCTAAAATCGTCGATGTTGGCATAGAGAGTAAAGAAGGCGCAGGTATTGAAGAGTGTTCCGAAGAATTTCCGTTGCACCTCGGCCACACCTTCGGTATCGAACTTTAGGTTATCCCAGGGTTGTGCGTTGGTTATCATATACCACCTGGTAGCATCAGGGCCATATTTATCTATGGTCTCGAAAGGATCAACTGCATTGCCAAGCCTTTTCGACATTTTATTTCCGTTGCGGTCGAGCACGAGCCCGTTAGAGAGCACATTTCTGAATGCAACGGAGTCGAATACCAGTGTTGCAATAGCATGCAGTGTAAAGAACCATCCTCTTGTCTGATCTACCCCTTCGGCGATAAAATCGGCAGGGAAGTTCTCGTTGAAGAACTCCCTGTTTTCGAAAGGGTAGTGATACTGGGCGTAGGGCATTGCACCGGAATCGAACCAAACATCGATAAGATCTGGTTCACGATACATTGGTTTTCCTGAAGCTGAGACCAGAATGATATTATCTACCCATGGGCGGTGAAAATCGAAGGTTTTATAGTTTTCGGAAGACATGTCACCAGGGACAAATTCTTTTATCGGGTTTGATTTCATAATGCCGGCTTCAACAGATTTGTCGATAGCATCCTTCAGTTCACCTGCTGAACCAATGCAAACTATTTCACTTTTATCTTCGCTAACCCATAATGGCAGTGGTACACCCCAAAACCTTGATCTGGAGAGGTTCCAGTCGACAAGATTTTTCAGCCACTCCCCGAAACGCCCTTCACCTGTCCAGGAAGGTTTCCAGTTGATGGTCTTATTCAGTTCAATAAGGCGATCCTTGAGGGCAGTTGTACGGATAAACCAACTGTCGAGGGGGTAATATAGTATGGGCTTATCTGTTCTCCAGCAGTGGGGGTAGTTGTGAACGTACTTCTCGATACGGAAGGCGATATTCTGTTTTTTCATGAACACGGCGAGTTCAACATCCAGGGTTTCATCTGAAGGAGACTTGCTGTCATCGAACTCATTTTTTGTAAACCTTCCTGCGAATGATTCATAGACGGGAATATTCACGAACTCTTTTACAAACTCCGGGTCGAGGTCTTCGATCCGGAAAAATTTACCTGTCCGGTCAACCATAGGCTGACTGTTTCCTTCACGGTCGATAAGCAACAACGGAACTATACCATTTGCCCTGGCAACACGGTCGTCATCAGCACCAAATGTTGGGGCGACATGAACAATGCCGGTGCCATCTTCTGTGGTAACGAAGTCACCTTCAACTACCCTGAAAGCATCACCCTGAGGTTTTACAAAGGGGATAAGCTGTTCATAGTTCATGCCTGAGAGGCGGTTTCCCTGAACCTCAGTGATAATTGTATATGGAGGATTCTTATCCCCCTGGTTAAAAATGTCGAACGGTTGATCGAGTTTTGTGGGGTCGAAGTAATTATTCACAAGCGAGGATGCCAGAATCACAGTTACGGGTGCACCACTGTATGGATTCAAAGTTCTGATTACAGAGTAACTTATATTTTTCCCAACGGCGAGGGCGGTGTTTGACGGGAGGGTCCAAGGTGTGGTTGTCCACGCCAGAATAAAGAGGTCGGTATCAACAGTATTGTATAACCACTCTGATTTTGCATCCCTGGCAACTCTGAACTGAGCCACTACGGTAGTATCCTTCACATCGCGGTAGCACCCCGGCTGATTGAGTTCATGTGTACTGAGGCCTGTTCCGGCAGCAGGAGAATAGGGCTGAATTGTATATCCCTTGTAAAGAAGGTTTTTGTTGAACAGTTCTTTCAGAAGATACCATACACTTTCGATATACTTGTTGTCGAAAGTTATATAGGGGTGATCCAGATCTACCCAATATCCCATCTTACGGGTAAGTTCATCCCACTCCTCCTTGTATTTCATCACCTCGCGGCGGCACGCTTTGTTGTATTCTTCAACGGGAATTTTTGTGCCGATATCTTCTTTTTTGATGCCAAGAGTTTTCTCAACACTTATCTCAACCGGAAGCCCATGGGTGTCCCAACCACCTTTTCGCTCAACATGGAATCCTTTCAGTGTCTTGTAACGGCAGAAGATGTCTTTGATTGCACGTGCCATAACATGGTGGATACCTGGTATGCCATTGGCACTGGGCGGGCCTTCATAAAACACAAAAGGCTTCCTTCCTTTTGTCATCGCAAGGGTTTTGCGAAAGGTGTCATCCTTTTCCCAGAACGCCCTTACAGCTACACCAACCCCGGCAAAATCGGGCTTCCTGTATTCAGGATATCTCTTCTTCATTTTTTGTCTTTTGATAACCTGTTAATTAATTGTTTTTTAAAACTGGAATAAAAGCGGTCGCAAAAGTAAGAAAAAAGCTCAGACGAGTATTGCACAGGAAAAATGATTATGTATCTTTGCAGGTCAACAATAAACCAAAGGAGTAAAGATCATGGCAAAAACTATAGAGATACCAACACCTGACGAGCTTAACAAGATTATTAACGGCACAACATTCAAGGGTGACATCAGCAGTAATGGTGATTTTCGCATTGATGGTTCCCTGAAGGGAAACCTTACCAGCAAAGGCAAGCTTGTGGTAGGGCCAACCGGAAATATCGAAGGGGAGGTGCATTGCAAAAGTGCTGAGATCTTTGGAAAGGTAAAGGCCAAACTTTTTGTTGATGAACTTCTTTCGCTAAGAACATCGGCAGACATTTCAGGAGAGGTCGTTTATAATAAAATTGCAATTGAGGCGGGAGCCCGTTTGGTTGGAACTCTCACTATCAAAGATCAGATGGGTGTGATCAAGGAGCAACCAGTTGCGATGAAGGAACAGGCAGATATCCAGGAAGTAAAACATTTACACAGCAAAGCGGATTAGCAACAACATCAAACAAAACAGGGGATCCGGGCCTTTACAAAGTTATGCCCGGTGGTCGGGGCTTGCATTTCAGATGGCAGCCCTGGTTCTGGCAGGACTTCTTGCAGGAAGGCTGGTCAACCGTTTGTTTAGCCGTGACGACAATATTTTTATTCTGGCAGGTGTGATAGTGGGTGTTATAGCATCAATGGTTTTTGCAATCAGAGCAATCATAAGATCAGGCAGAGATAAAACAGAATGACCAGACACTTTTTCATATACCTGGCTTTATTGACGGTTTCTGTAACAGGGCTGTTCTATCTGGCAGAATTATCCATGATAACTTTTGAGCCGCATTTTACATGGTGGCTGCTACCGGTTTTGTTTTTTGCAGTTTCGGCAGCGGGGCACTCACTGATGGTACATTCAATCAGAAGTAAACCCGATCAGTTCATGATATGGTTCCTGCTGGCAACAACAGTGAAGATGTTGTTGTATCTGGCATTGTTGCTTGCCTGGTATCTGCTTTCGGGGCAAAAACTCACAACCTCATTTATACAGGCATTTGCAGTACTGTATGTACTGATTACCGCGCTGGATTTAGTCATAATAATGAATATCAGCAGGAAACAAAAATAGCACTTTACTTTTGTAGTAGATATATCTCAAAAACACAAATGACTTTTATCAATCAGTTTCCGTTTTTGTGATATGCCCTTTTTTGTTACTTTTACCGGCTAAATTTCGGATTGTTGATGATTAAACAAAGGATAGCGGGGTTAGCTTTTCTGCTGCTGGTAAGCATTACGGTGGCTGCGTCAGTCAATGCTGCAGATGGTCATGGCGAGGGTGATTTCAAGGATCACGTCAGCGAGTTCATTCTGCATCACGTACTCGACGATTATAAATGGCAGATAGGAGGCAAGCTGAACATTTATCTCCCATTCATCGCATTGAATTACTCAACCGGCAGGTTTGATGTTTTCTCTTCAAAGCATCTTTTCAAAGGCCCATATAATGGTTATATCCTTGAAAATGGGAAGGTGAACCGTCCGGATGAGCAAGCGTTTTTCAATTTTTCTATAACGAAGAATGTACTTGCCCTCTTCATTTCTGCAGTTCTGCTTTTTGTGATTTTCACCTCTGTGGCAAGGGCTTATAAACGAAGATCGGACCTTGTTCCAAAAGGATTTCAGTCATTAATTGAGCCTCTGATACTTTTTGTGCGAGATGACATTGCCCGCCCTTCAATAGGTGAGAAGCGTTATGAAGGTTACACTCCGTATCTGCTCACCCTTTTCTTTTTTATACTGTTCAACAATCTGCTTGGGTTGATTCCCATTTTTCCGGGGGGGGCGAACCTGTCGGGCAACTTTGCAACAACGATGACATTGGCACTTATCACCTTGCTGGTTATTTTGTTCAGTGGCAACAAGCATTACTGGAAGCACATCTTCTGGCCTTCCGGGGTGCCGATTCCTCTCAAGATTCCCATCGCAGCCATTGAGTTCATCGGAATTTTCACAAAGCCCTTTGCGCTGATGATACGACTTTTTGCCAACATCACTGCAGGGCACATTATCATACTGAGTATTTTGAGCCTCACATTCATTTTTCAGAGTTATGCGGTGGGCTTCGGTACCTCGCTGTTTGCACTTTTTATGAACATTCTGGAGCTGCTTGTTGCAGTTTTACAGGCATATATATTCACAATGCTTTCGGCTATTTTCATCGGTCAGGCTGTTGAGGAGCCGGAGCATCATTAATTCATTCTAAATAATTAACTGTTATGATGTTATCAAACATTTTACTTCAGGTAGCCTCATGGGGTCCTTTAGCCGGAGGGTTGGGAGCAGGGCTGGTAGTTCTTGCTGCTGCCATCGGTATCGGAAGGATTGGCAGCAGTGCTGCAGAGGGTATTGCACGTCAGCCGGAGAGTGCCAACAACATCAGGACTACAGCAATTATCATTGCTGTACTGATTGAAGGTGTTGCCCTTTTTGGTGCCGTGATCTGCTTTCTTGCGCTCGACAAATAGCGTGGAGGCAGTAATACCGGATCGCCCGGCGGTTGGTCGGGTGATCCGGTAGTTTTAAGAATTATAAACTGCAAAACCGAATAGCAATATGGAACTGTTAAATCCCGGGCAGGGACTTGTTTTCTGGATGGTACTGACTTTTGGGTTGCTGCTGTTTTTGTTGCGCCGCTTTGCCTGGAAACCCATCCTCAGGGCAATAAAGCAACGTGAGGAAAGGATTGAGGATGCTTTGAAGCTGACTGAGGTTACCCGTGCCGAAATGGAGCAGCTTCAGTTCGACAACAAGGTGCTGTTCAATCAGGCCAAAGAGGAGAGAGATGCGATCCTTCGTGAAGCCCGTTCACTTAAAGAGTCGATTATTGAAGAGGCACGTATCAGAGCAGGTGAGGAGGCTGAAAGAATCATTGCATCGGCCAAGGATAGCATACACTTTGAAAAACTGGCGGCAATAACGGAACTCAAGAATCAGCTTGCACAAATGTCAATTGACATTGCGGAAAAGGTTCTGGAGCACGAACTGTCTGATCCGGAAAAGCAGAGAGCTCTCATTGAGCGTGAAATGGTAAATATACATTTCTGATAGGAGGGGGGCGCAGGATGCTGAATGAAAGAAAAATAGCAAGAAGTTATTCATCCGCTCTCTTTGTGCTGGCTCTTGAAAACGGTATACTTGAAGAGATATGGCGTGATATTGAGTTAATTGAAGATTTGCTGAAAGAGAACCCGGAACTGGTGAAGGTGCTTGCCAGCCCTGTACTTCGCAGCAGAAAGAAATCGGATATTATTGATGCATTGTTTAAAGAGCATGTGAATGACCTTACCATCCGTTTTCTGCATCTTCTGGTTAAGGCCATGAGAGTGCTTTATCTGCTCGAAATTACAGACCAGTTCAGAGTGCTGTACAAAGAACACCATGGAATTGTATGTGTTCATTTAAGGAGTTCTTGCCCAATTGATGATGAAATAAGAAACAAGATTAAAGAAAGGTTGCTGGTTGATCTGAAGGCAGAGATAGAACTCAAAGAGATTATTGACAGCAGGCTGATAGGTGGATTTGTTTTACAGGTAGAAGACAGGCGGTATGATGCGTCGGTGAAGTCGAAGCTTAATAAACTTGACAGGCAGTTTGATATTAATATTTATAAGAAGGGGTTTTAATAATAAAACCATTTTATCAAATACTGAAAAAGAATCAATAACACACAGGATATGATTCCAAAGATAATACATCAAACATGGAAGACAGGTCAGGTGCCTAAGAAATGGCTGTCTTTTGTCAGAAAGGTGAAGGAATTGAATCCTGACTGGGAGTACCGGCTTTGGACAGATGCAGATAATGACGCGTTTGTTAAAAAGGAATATCCGGAATTCTATGATATTTTCAGTGGTTTTTCAAGGGGTATCATGCGGGCTGATGTAATAAGGTATCTTATCATGTATAAAATCGGAGGGGTTTACCTTGACCTTGATTATGAAGTTTTACAACCATTTGAATTCGGTGACAAGGTTTTGATACTTCCGCTAAACAGAAGTAAAAATTTTGGAGATAATCGGGATGAACTTGGGAATTGTTTTTTCGCTTCAGCACCGGGGCATAAATTCTGGAGTGATGTGATTTCTGATTTAAAGGTGAACCCTCCTGTTGTAAACGATTATTCTCAGATAATAGAGGCAACAGGCCCGCGGTTACTTACAAGGATTTTCTACAGTAACAATTACGATGATGCGTGGTTACCCGACAGGCTCATATATCATCCTCCATCACCAAAAAACAAAAGAGAAATCAAAAGAATAAAAAACAACGGAATTTCCCTGGGTATTCATCATCCCTGGGGAAGTTGGAAGGAGCGTTGGACAATGGTTTATTTCAAACGAAAATTGAGGTTATTACTAAAAAGAAAATAGTTATTTATGGCAATGATAAAACCGGCTGAGGTTTCAGCTATATTAAGGCAGCAGTTGGCAGGTTTCACGGCTGAGTCTGAGCTTGAGGAGGTAGGCACCATTTTGCAGGTAGGAGATGGTATTGCAAGGGTATATGGGCTTACAGCGGTAGGTTCGGGTGAACTTGTTGAATTTGAGAAGACAGGTGTAAAGGGGATAGCTTTGAATCTTGAAGATGATAACGTTGGAGTTGTATTTCTAGGAGATTCAAAGGATTTGCTTGAGGGGGACATCGTAAAAAGAACCGGGAGGATTGCAGGTGTTAATGTTGGCGAAGGTATGCTCGGGAGGGTGATAAATACTGTCGGTGATCCTATTGACGGCAAAGGTGAGATTACAGGTACTCTTTACGAAATGCCTCTGGAGAGAAAGGCACCTGGTGTGATTTTCCGTCAGCAGGTAAATGAGCCTCTGCAAACGGGCATCAAAGCAATAGATGCAATGATACCTATCGGAAGGGGTCAGAGAGAGCTTATTATCGGTGACCGTCAGACAGGTAAATCCACCATTGCCGTTGACACAATTATCAATCAGAAGGAGTTTTATGACAAGGGTGAGCCCGTTTATTGCATCTATGTTTCTGTGGGGCAGAAGGGAAGCACCGTTGCCAACCTTGCGCGTATCCTTGAAGAGAAGGGTGCTCTGCCATACACGGTCATCATTTCCGCAACAGCATCTGATCCTGCTGCGATGCAGTTTTATGCACCCTATACCGGCGCTTCCATCGGGGAGTATTTCCGTGATACGGGCAGGCCTGCCCTGGTTATTTACGACGACCTTTCGAAACAGGCAGTGGCCTATCGTGAGGTATCACTGCTCCTCAGAAGGCCACCGGGGCGTGAAGCATACCCCGGCGATGTTTTTTATCTTCATTCAAGGTTACTTGAACGTGCTGCACGTATCATATCAAGTGATACCATTGCAGCAAAAATGAATGATCTTCCCGATTCGATAAGTCATCTGGTAAAAGGGGGAGGGTCACTTACCGCACTACCGATAATTGAAACACAGGCAGGTGATGTATCAGCATATATCCCTACTAATGTGATTTCAATCACCGACGGACAGATATTCCTTGAATCGAATCTTTTCAATGCTGGTATTCGTCCGGCAATCAATGTAGGTATATCTGTTTCAAGGGTTGGAGGCAATGCCCAGATAAAACCGATGAAGAAAGTTGCAGGAACACTCAAGCTCGATCAGGCACAATACAGGGAACTTGAAGCTTTTGCCAAATTTGGCTCCGATCTTGACCCTGCAACCCTTGCCGTTCTTGCCAAAGGGGCCCGGAATGTTGAGATAATGAAACAAAACCAGTACTCACCCATGTCGGTTGAAAAGCAGATTGCCATAATATATTGTGGAACAAAAAGCTTACTAAGAAAAGTTCCCATAAACAGGATTCATGATTTTGAGGTGGCATTTCTGTATACACTTGAGACAAACTATCCGGAATTGCTGGAATCGCTTCGAAAGGGAATGATATCAGACGAGATAACGAACACGTTAGATGAGGTTGCATCGAAAACTGCAAAGGCATTTGAATCCTAAAACTACACTACTTCTATGGCCAGCTTAAAGGAGGTACGGAACAGGATCGAGTCGGTTAAATCAACCGAGCAGATCACCAATGCCATGAAGATGGTAGCTGCTTCCAAGTTGCGAAGAGCGCAGGATTCTATCATCAGATTGAGGCCATATGCATTAAAACTCAATGAGATAATCACAAACGTAAGTGAGACGGTTGAATCTAAGGAGGAAAACCCCTATGCTCCACGTGAGGAGGAGCCAAAAAGGGCCCTTATAGTTGCAGTTTCATCCAACAAGGGATTGTGCGGAACATTCAATTCAAATGTCATTAAAAGTGTTCAGGTTCTGTTATCCGGTGAACTTTCCTCTTTCCTCGATTCAGAAAATCTTGATATAATATGTATCGGAAAAAAAGTGAATGAAGCCCTGGTGAGAAAAAAATTGCCGGTTATCGCTGAGTATAATCACCTTTTCAACAGAATTTCCTATGAAGATGTTGAGGAGGTTGCATCCATGATACTGGATGGTTATGTTGAATTGAGGTGGGATAGGGTAATAATTGTTTATAACCATTTCAGGAATGCAGGTGTTCAACTGGTTACGCAGGAAAAATTTCTTCCGTTGGTGAAGGAGAGTGTTGAACAAAAACCTTTCTGGGGTGTTGAATATTTGTTCGAACCGGCCCGTGGGGCGATTCTGAAAAATCTGATCCCGCAGGCGTTAAAAATACAGTTCTTTAAAACACTGCTCGACAGTTTTGCAGGAGAGCATGGTGCACGTATGACAGCCATGCATAAGGCAACCGACAATGCTTCAGAGATGCTTAAGGAGCTCAGGCTGGCATATAACAAAGCACGTCAGGCATCAATTACCAGGGAGATTATCGAAATAGTAAGTGGTGCCGAAGCTCTTAAAGGTTGACATATTAATGTTCTTAAAACAGTTACTTTTATTATGGATGTTGGGATACCAAATCCATAGAAATTAAACAGATAAATTCAAAAAAAAGGAGGTATACATGTTATCAAAAAAAATGGAAGAGGCAATAAATGAACAAATCAATGCCGAATTCGAATCAGCTTATCTTTATCTCTCCATGGCAACATGGTTCGAGGAGAAGAATTATGAAGGTATGGCCAACTGGATGATGATTCAGTTCAAAGAGGAACAGACACACGCGCTGAAGTTTTACAATTATGTGATTGAGCGTGGAGGAAGGGTTCTTCTGAAGACGATCAAAGGCCCGAAAACGAATTGGAAGAGTGTGTCGAATGTTTTTGAGGAGACCCTGAAACATGAACGATTGGTTACTTCATTGATAAACAACCTGGTGAACATTGCCATTGAGGAGAAAGATCACGCTACCAACAGCATGCTGCAATGGTTTGTAAACGAGCAGGTTGAAGAGGAGGCAAATGCCGACAGGATCATTAACCAGTTAAAGATGATAGGTGATCATCCGCAAGGTATTTTTATGCTTGACCGTGAGTTGGCAGCCCGCACGTTTGTTGACGCGACGCAAGCTTAGTCGCTAATCCTCGTCTTTCTGTGCTTCTTCGTATTCTTTGAGGAGTTTGGTCTGGATATCACCGGGCACCTGTGAGTATTCTGAGAATGTCATGGCAAATGTTGCCCTTCCGCTGGTGATGGAGCTCAGTGAGGTGCTGTATTTATGCATTTCTGCCAGTGGAACTTTTGCTTTGATGATCTGGAAGTTACCATCTGAACCCATGCCCTGGATAATGGCACGGCGTCCCTGGAGGTCTGTCATTACATCACCCATCTTCTCTTCCGGCACCATCACCTCAATTTCATAAATAGGTTCAAGGATCCTTGGACCTGCATTTTTGAAAGCTTCACTGAAGGCGTTACGGCCTGCAAGCCTGAAGGATATTTCGTTTGAATCCACGGGGTGCATCTTACCATCGTAGATGCTTACGACAATGTCTCTTGCATATGACCCGGTTAGTGGGCCAACCTCCATTCTTTCCATAAGTCCCTTCATGATTGCGGGCATAAAACGGGCGTCGATGGCGCCACCAACAATACAGTTGTTCATTACAAGCATCCCCCCCCATGTGAGTTTAACCTCATCTTTTCCCCTGACAGGGAATTCCTTACTGTCGGTCATCCCTTCAAACCAGGGTTCGATCATAATATGAACTTCTCCGAACTGGCCTGCGCCACCACTCTGCTTTTTATGACGATACATGGATTTGGCAGATTTGGTGATAGTTTCACGATAAGGGATCTTAGGCGCGATAAATTCAATATCGATTTTGTGTATATTGTCGAAGTACCATTTTACCTTATTTATGTGCATGTCGCCCTGTCCCTGAAGGATGAGCTGTTTCTGTTCACGGGAATAGTTAACAAGAAGGGTGGGATCGGAATTGTGCATTTCATAGAGAATGCTGTTCATCTTCTCGTCATCGGTGGTACTTATAGCTTTTATGGCAGTTGTATAGATAGGATCAGGGAATACCATCTTTGCCAGCGGGGTCTTTACCCGGTTGTCGCCAAATGTGTGGTTGGTTTTGGTGTCTTTAAGTTTGATGGTGGCTCCGATATCACCTGCAACGATTTTTTCGATTTTCTCCCTGTTTTTGCCTGACATGACGAAGAGCTGGGTTATGCGCTCCTTGCCGGAATTGGTAAGATTGATATAATCGGAACCCTCTTTTATTTCTCCTGAGAAGACTTTGAAGTATGATACTTCGCCCAGGTGAGGTTCAACGGATGTTTTAAAGACGAGTGCTGCGGCAGGGCCGGCAGAATTGCACTTCACTTCGGTTCCTGATTCGTCGGGCCTTCCGGGCATTTCTGCAGGGGAGGCAAGGCAGTTAACGATGAACGACAAGATGGTATCGACGCCGATATTTCTTTTTGCTGATGTTGCGAATACAGGGAAGACTCCTCTGGTGATAATGCCTAACCTGAGTCCTTTCCGGATCTCTTCTGCAGAGAGTGTTCCCTCTTCGAAGTACTTTTCCATAAGGTCTTCAGCGCCTTCGGCAGCAGCTTCTACCAGGGCAAGGTGCAGATCTTCGGCGGTACCGGCTTCAGATGCAGGAATGTCAAGAACCTCCGGTTTTCCGCCATCTTTGGGGTACTTCATCATTTTCATTTCGATGAGATCGATAATAGTGTTGAAATCCAGCCCCGGATTCATTGGGTAAGCAGCATAGACAACTTTATCGCCAAACTGATTTTTTAACTGCGTTATGGTTTCAGCAACATTCACCTTCTCATGATCGAGCTGGTTCAGCACAAAGAAGATCGGCTTAGCGAGCTTGTTACAAAGCCTCCAGGTGATCTCTGTTCCAACCTGTATTCCTTCCTGGGCATTTACCATCATCAGGGCAGTATCGGCCGCATTGAGCCCTTCAATGGTTTCACCGATAAAATCATGGAAACCGGGGGTGTCTATGATATTGACCTTTTTACCCGAATATTCTGTATGAAGCACCGATGCATAAACCGAGTTGCCACGCTCAAGTTCTACCTGCTTGTAATCCGATACAGTATTTTTGTCGTCGATATTCCCTCTGCGGTTGATCTGGCCACATTCAAATAATATAGCTTCAGCAAGGGTTGTTTTACCCGATTTAGCACCGCCAATGAGGGCGATATTGCGTACTTCCTTCGTCTGATAAACCTTCATGTCTTATTATCCGTTTGTTAATATTTGCATTCCACTTCCCGGCACAATACGGGAAAGGGGGGTCAAAATTATAAAAGTTACCCGATTTATCAAAATAATGTTTAAGGCCTTATTTCCCTCAATTCCCTGAGGGAACGGATTGCCTTGTAAACCTCCTCCCATCTCTGGTCCGGTATTTTGGCCCCCAGGCTTTCGATAACCTTGCCGGCGGTGATGCTACCGATCTGTGCACATCTTTCCAGCGGTTCGTTTACCGACAGGCCGAAAAGGAATCCACTGGCATAGAGGTCACCGGCTCCTGTGGTGTCGACAGGCTTTGAGGCAACGGCATCCACCTTGTAATTTTTCGTGCCATCGGAGATCAATGAGCCATCTTTGCCAACCTTTACAACGGCAATGTCGCATAGTGATGCGAGAATATCGAGGGCTTCACGGGGTCCTTTACCGGTAAATGCTTTAGCTTCCTCCTCGTTTGCGAAGAGGATGTCAACACAACTTTCGACCAGTTCCTGAAGGAACTCCAGGTTAGCTTCCACCACATTGTAGCTGGCGAGATCGAGGGAAACACGAAGTCCTGCCTCTTTTGCATACTTTACTATATGTGATGTAAGATCCTGATTAAATGCCAGATAGCCTTCGATGTGAAGCAGGTCGAACCCTTTAAACTCCTCTAAAGTAAGTTCCTGAGGATAAAGATCAACAGCAGCGCCCAGGCAGGTTCCAAAGGTGCGTTCAGAGTCAGGGGTTATGAATGTAAGAGCGGTGCCTGTTGATCCGTCACTCTGCAATAACCTGGGCTCGATGCCCGCTTTATGCATATCATTACGGAAAAATTCTCCGAACTCATCATTGCCTATCTTTCCGAAGTATGCAGTGTCAACACCCAGGCGTGAAAGCCCATGAATAGTGTTGGCTGCTGATCCACCTGATGCAAAAGCACGAGGAAAATCGTTAGTAAGCATCAGCAAATGCTCTGCAGTCATATTGTCGATAAGCTGCATGCTGCCCTTAGGCATATTGTTCTCTTTAAGGAAATTGTCATCCGGTAACGAAATCAGGATGTCAACAAGCGCGTTTCCAAGTCCTAGTATCTTCATTTGGCAAAAATATAAAAATTGTTCTCCACGGTGATTGCAGCTTATCATATCATATCCCTATCCATGCCTTTGAACTATTTTCGTAATTTTGTCTGCTCATAAAACCCATAAGTCATGACCAGATATTTCAGGCGTTATACCGTTACAACTGCACTTCCTTATGCAAACGGCCCGATACATATAGGGCACCTTGCCGGGGTATATGTTCCGGCAGATATTTATGTGCGCTACCTGAGGATGTGTGGGAGGGACGTGGTTTTTATCGGAGGAAGTGATGAGCACGGAGTACCCATTACTCTGAAGGCCAGGGATAATGGTACTACTCCCCAGGCAATTGTTGACAAATATCATGCTATGATCAGGGATTCATTTGCAGAGCTGGGGATTTCATTTGATATTTATTCTCGCACTTCGAATGCCATCCATCACGAAACTTCTTCTGCAATATTCAGGAAGCTTTATGATGATGGCAGATTTATCGAAAAGACTTCGGCACAGTATTATGATGAAGAGGCAGGTCAGTTTCTGGCCGACAGGTACATTACAGGAACATGTCCACACTGCAATTACGAAAAGGCATACGGTGATCAGTGTGAATCTTGCGGAACATCGCTTAGTCCGGAGGAGCTTATACAGCCACGCTCTACTTTGAGTGGGGCTGCACCGGTTCTTCGTGACACCAGGCATTGGTATCTTCCTCTTAATGATTATGAGCTGTGGCTAAGGGAATGGATACTTGAAGGGCATAAGGGCGACTGGCGTGCCAATGTTTACGGGCAATGTAAGTCATGGATCGACCAGGGGCTGCAGCCACGTGCCGTCACACGTGATCTGGAATGGGGAGTTAAGGTGCCTATTGAGGGTACGGAGGGGAAGGTATTATATGTCTGGTTTGACGCCCCCATTGGTTATATTTCAGCAACCAGGGAGCTCACAGAAGACTGGGAGAAGTTCTGGAAAGACCCGGAGACCCGCCTGATTCATTTCATCGGCAAGGATAACATAGTGTTCCATTGCATCATTTTCCCTGCCATGCTGAAGGCAGAGGGATCGTATATCCTTCCTGACAATGTCCCTGCCAATGAGTTTCTGAACCTTGAAGGTGATAAGATATCCACATCGCGCAACTGGGCGGTGTGGCTTCATGAATATCTGGAGGATTTTCCCGGGAAGCAGGATGTGTTGAGGTATGTGCTCACCGCCAATGCCCCCGAGACCAAAGACAACGATTTTACATGGAAAGACTTCCAGGCCAGAAACAACAATGAGTTACTGGCGATACTCGGGAACCTTGTGAACCGTACCATGGTGCTTACTCATAAGTTTTTCAACGGCAGCGTACCTGAGATTACTGAGCTAACAACTTCCGACAGGGAGGTTTTGGAACATATAGCAGCATGGCCGGCAAAGATATCGGAAAGCCTTGAGAATTTCCGGTTCCGTGAGGGGTTGAACCATCTTATGAACCTTGCGCGTCTTGGAAATAAGTACCTTACCGATAACGAACCGTGGAAGAAGATCAGGGATGATGAAGCAAGGGTAAGGACAGTTATGAACATCTCTTTACAGATTTGTGCCAACCTGTCGGTTCTGGCGGAACCATTTCTGCCTTTTACGGCGCAGCGTATACGTGAAATGTTCGGCATACCCTCTCCTAGGTGGGAACATGCAGGTAGAACAGATCTGATGACTGCCGGAAATGTTATAGGCAATGCAGAGTTTCTTTTTGAAAAAATTGATGATGATACCATTCAGAAGCAGATTGACAGATTGCAGCAGACAAAGATTACAAATGAACGTGAGGTAATCAACATTGAACCTGCAAAACCTGATATCGAGTATGATGAGTTCATGCGGATGGATATTCGTGCCGGGACGATCAAGGCAGCGGAGGTTGTGCCAAAGACGAAGAAGCTTCTGAAGCTCACAATAGACACCGGTATTGACTTACGCACTGTGGTATCGGGCATAGCTGAATATTTTACTCCTGAAGAGATAATCGGCAAGAGGGTTTCAATTCTGGTAAACCTCAGTCCCCGTGAACTAAGGGGGATAACCTCCAACGGCATGATTCTCATGGCCGAGAACCCCGACGGGAAGTTGTTTTTTGTTGTACCTGAAGGGGGGGATGTTTGTGATGGAGCGACCGTGAAGTGAGGGGGCTCACTTCGTTCGCTGTTCAGAGTTTCGGCTCACTTCGTTCGCTGTTCAGAGT
>CAYXYB010000024.1:9167-19555 GCA_964469215.1 uncultured Lentimicrobiaceae bacterium | reverse complement strand
CTCACTTCGTTCGCTGTTCAGAGTTTCGGCTCACTTCGTTCGCTGTTCAGAGTTTCGGCTCACTTCGTTCGCTGTTCAGAGTTTTGGCTCACTTCGTTCGCTGTTCAGAGTTTCGGCTCACTTCGTTCGCTGTTCAGAGTTTTGGCTCACTTCGTTCGCTGTTCGGAGTTTCGGCTCACTTCGTTCGCTGTTCGGGGTTTTTGGCTCGCACCAGCGAGTTAATCTTCCGTAATTCGTAATTTAAATTGGTTTTCGTATAAACTAAAACATTTATCTTTATGGCGGCAATTTAAATATTCAACTAAAACAACGTCGGAGATGAAGAATTTATTTACCATTTTGACTATTTCACTGATTTGCAGTCTGGGATTACGTTCACAGACAATTGTTTACCAGGAAGGTTTTGAAGGTGCAACTCCATCGATAACCACCTCAGGCACTCAGCCTTGGTCGGTAAACACCACTCTTTTTCATTCAGGCATAAAGTCGTATTCTGCCCACATTATTAATCCGGGTGATTCATCAGTGATGACTACAACAAGTTTCAGCACCGTGGGAAACACCTATGTATTATTGGAATTCAGTCATATCTGCAAGATTGAATTTTTCGATGCGGGTGAGATTTTTGTATCTTCAAACAATGGAGCAAGCTGGACGAAGCTTACAGAGACTCAATATCTTGGTAGTGGTGGCTTCAGCGCAGCCACAGGCGACAAATTCACCTCCACGGCATATACATCCTGGCTGCCGGGTAATCCATCAATACCCACCAACGGGTGGTGGCAGACAGAAATATTCGACATCTCAGCTTTAGCATCAAATGCTTCACAGGTATTGGTAAGATTTATCCTGCGTGACATCAACAACACCACTCAGTTTGAAAACTGGGGCTGGGTAGTAGACGACATTAAGGTAACGGTGGCCATATCGGAGCTCATACCCCCTGTGATCACCCATTTGCCACCGATGCTTGCCGACACTGTGTATTCAGCAGGTCCATTTTGGGTATATACAAGCATCGTTGACCCATCCGGGATAGATACCGCCTATATCGTATATACCGTCAATGCAGGCACACCAGACACAGTTGGAATGACAAATACAAGCGGAAATTTATTCTCGGGTTCAATACCAACTCAATCTTTCTTCTCCACGATCTGTTACAAGGTTGTGGCAGTTGACGGATCCATCTCACATAACACAGCATATTTGCCTTCATCCGGGTGCAACAGTTTATTCAACAAGCAGGCGATGATGGGAATATACACGATAGGAGGGACCGGGGCAGATTATGCGACAATCACAGCTGCGGTAACAGCTCTAACCACCAGTGGAGTAAGCGGGCCTGTGGAGTTTCTTATTGCACCGGGAACCTATACCGGACAGATCACTCTTACTGCAGTGACCGGTATGGATGCTGTTAATACGGTTACCTTCAGGAGTGCAAACAACGACAGCACCTCTGTCATCATACAATTTAATGCTACCAGTAGTGCCGCCAACTGGGTGGTCCGTTTAAACGGAGCCAGCCATTTTATTTTCCGGCATTTGACGATCCAGGCTCAAAGTACCACTTACGGAAGGGTGGTGGAACTTATCAACGGATCAACATATAACCTGTTTGCATACAACAGGTTAATATCTGCGGGATCAAGTACATCGACAACAGCATGTATATACGATTACAATACCCTTAACAATTATAACACCTATCTTAATAATTATATGCAGGGTGGTTATTACACCATATACATTTATGGTGTCAGCACTACCTCATGGCAAAAAGGGACTGTAATACAGGGGAATGAGATAGTAGGGTCATATTATTACCCGATGTATATTTATTATTCAGATTCAGTTCAGATAATTGGCAACTATATCCACTCAGGAGTTGCTCCTTATTCATACGGTATATCCTGTTATTATCCAAATAACGGATACAGGATAGTTGGCAATATTGTAAAAATACAGACGACCTCAACATCTGCCTGTTACGGGATGAGGGACTATTATGGCAATTACTATTCATATAATGCATCTCCGACAGGATACGGATTGGTTGCCAACAATATGGTAAGCATTGTTGGGGGAACAGGAACCCATTACGGGCTGTATTCATATTATTGCAATGGTTCAGAGAACTATTTCAACAGTATTCATATTGCAGGTGGATCCACCTCTTCACGGGCATTGTATCAATACAATACCGCATCGAACACTCTGGGTCAGACCTATAAGAACAATATTTTCAGTGTAACGGTAGGAGGAGGTTTTGCAGCTTATTTTGGGACGGTAGCCCAGGTAATGGCTTGTGATTATAACAATTATCATACGAATGGATCTTACTTGGCATATTGGGGTGGAAACCAGGCTAACCTTGCGGCATTAAAGACCGCCAGCGGTAAAAATCAGAATTCGGTGAGCATCAACCCACCGTTCATGGCACCGGATAACCTGCGGCTTTCCAACACATTACTTTCAGCCCTTGGGGTTTATATCCCGCTGGTAACGATGGATATTTTCGGGACACCCAGGAGCCCTCTTCCAACGATTGGGGCATATGAGATCCCACTGATACCCAAGGATGCAGGAGTAATAAACATTGTGACCCCTACATCGCAGTCGGTGATCAGCGAAGGGGCCACAGTACCGGTGACGGTGACGGTCCAGAACTTTGGAACCGACACCATAAACAGTGTGGATGTCTATTACAGTGTCAACGGTGGCACTCCTGTGTTGGTAACCTACACGGGGCAACTGCTCTCCTTCCAGACCACACAGTTGGTGATGCCTTCGTACATTTCACCTGCAGGTCAGACGAGCTTATGTGCATATACCGCTCTCGCAGGTGACACCAACATCTTCAACGATAAGTCGTGTGTTAACTATCATGCCACACCAATAACGGATGCTTTTCTGACAAAGGTTCTGCCGATACAGGGTGGATGCGGCCTTGGATTTGATACGGTAAAGGTTGTGGTAAAGAACATAGGTGTAACGGCAATATCCTCAGGCTTTAGTGTATCTTACAAGGTACAGGGCTCTTCCATCCCAGTGACACAGACGGTAGGTAGCTCCATACCCGTAAGCGACAGCCTTACCATCACTTTCACCACCCCTGTGAATCTGTTTACGACAGTTGACTCTGTGTTCAAGATAATTGCATGGGTAGATGTAACTGGCGATAACGTGAAGTATAACGACACAGCTTCTTACAATGTTATCTCTTATGCCATTCCGCCATCACCGGTTGTTGTCACCCCGATAACCATAGGATACAACACATCATCCATCCTAAGTGCTACTTCATCGAGTACGGTGTTGTGGTACACCACACCTACGTCCGTTACGCCGGTAGGAGTGGGTCCCACGTATCAGACACCGTTCTTATATGACACAACGGTATATTACCCTGCAGCCCTGTCATCAGTAAATTGTCAGAGTCCCAGGGTACCACTTACTGTTTTTGTCACAGGTCATCCCCCGGTAGATGCGGGTATAGTTACAATAGTAAATCCTATAGGTTCAGCATTGTCGGGAGTGCCTGAACCAGTACAGGTAGAGCTGAAGAATTTCGGATTGAGTACGCTTCAAAGCGCACAGATAGTATGGTCTTTAAACAATATTGTACAGGATACACTTCAGTGGACCGGTAACCTGTCATATAATACCACTACAACAGTGACATTGGATTCGGTAGTTTTACTAACGGGTACCCATTGCATAAAAGCGTGGACACGAATGCCCAACCTCATAGCCGATACTGTCAACTCTAACGACACGGCGGGTGTATGTTTCCCGGCATGTATGAAGGGTATATATACGATAGGGCCTGCGACGACGGGCACATACGATTTCAACACCTTCAATGCAGCCCTGACGGCCCTGCATTCGATAAAACCCTGCGGCCATGTTGTGTTTGATGTGTACCCCGGAACCTATACCGAGCAGATCACCACCCTGCATGTTTTGGGAACAGATGCCAACACTACTATAACGTTCCGTGGAGTGACGGGAGACAGTACAAGTGTTATATTACAGTATGCAGCAACATCTTCAACCGATAACTGGGTTGTAAAATTTAACGGGGGAAGTTACTTTACATTTAAACATATGACCATCAGGGCAACCGGAGCATCCAACGGCAAGGTATTTGAGTTTATAGCAGCAGCAAGTAATAATACAATAAGCAATTGCCGCTTAGAAACAAGCATCACCTCCACTTCAAGCACATTTGCATGTATTTACAGCCAAAATATGGGCCATGGGAGTAATAATCTTACGATCAACAATTCAGTATTGAAAGGTGGATATTACGGAATATATTGGTATGGTTCAACAGGTGTATCTTTAAAGAAGAAATTCAATGTTGTCAATAACATTTTTGAGGACTATTATTATTATGGCATATATACCTACTATACTGATTCAGTAATCATTCGTGGCAACACAATGAAAAACCGGGCAAACAGTGGAGGATTGTATCCGTTATATGTCGGATATACAACAGGATACGGAGAGGTTTGCAAGAACAATATCACCTCCACTGGGACGAGTTCTCACTATGGCATCTATATATCTTACAAGCAGGCAGCCTCATCAGATCCTTTGCTTGTTGCCAACAACATGCTGACACAGTCAGGGAATCTGACGGGAACGGTATACGGCATGTATGTGGTAGGATCTAATTTTGTAAATGTATTTTACAATACGATTAGGATAGCGGGAGGATCGGCGACAGCAGGCCGGGCATTTGTACAGTCATCGGGGGCATTTGTCAAAATAATAAATAATATATTTTCCAATCATAACGGGGGCTTTGCATATTACGTCAGTACACCAGGAGGTATAAGTATGAGCGACCACAACAACTACTACACCACCGGTGCCGTGCTGGCTTACTGGGTGGCTAACCAGAACACTTTGGCGTTGTTACAGTCAGCCAACAATCAGGATCAGAACTCATTGAATATCAATCCTCCGTATGTGTCGGCGACAGATCTTCACCTTGCCACGACGGCTTTGTCAGCCAAGGCGGCACAGGTATCTGAGGTCACGGACGACATCGACGGAGACCCCCGCACACCGATGCCAACGATGGGTGCGGATGAAATCCCTTTGATTTCTGATGATGCAGGTGTTCTTGCGATATTGTCTCCCGGGACTCAGACCAATGAGGGTCAGTTGTATCCTGTCCTGGTAACGGTAGCTAACTTCGGCACGAATACCATAACTTCGCTCACAGTACAGTATTCTGTTAACGGAGGGACTCCTGTTTCGGTACCATACACCGGCAACTTACCGAGCATGGGGAATGTTAACATCACAATGCCAGATATTGCATCACCGGCAGGCAGCTCTGTAATATGCGCCCGCACGATACTTCCGGGTGACACAAACACTTTCAACGATGAGTTGTGCAAGAACTTCTTCGGCACACCGGTATTTGATGCCGAGGTAATGAAGGTGTTGGGTCCTGACGGGGCTTGTGGAATGGGACTTGATACAATCGGGGTATGGGTTCGCAACCTTGGGGTTAATGCGATCAACAGCCCTTCACCATCAACGGTTTCGATAAGATACCGGTTGAAGCCCTCGCTACCGGTTGTGATTCAGAGTTTTACCCCGGTGTTGTTACCAAACGACTCGCTGCTTGTTTATTTCAACACTTTGGCCGATTTCAGCGTAACCACTGCTACAGACACATTCAAGGTTCAGGCCTGGATAGACCTGCAGGGTGACAATGTGAAATACAACGACACTGCAAGCATGGAGGTTATCTCGATGCACACACCTGCAGCCCCTGCTATCTCTGACACCACCATTCCTTACGGGTCGTTTGTAACTTTGCATGCCATAAGCCCCGATTCAATTTCCTGGTATGCTACAGATACTTCCAGTGTTGAACTGGCTAAAGGGCCTTATTTTACAACGCCAATATTGCTTGACACTACTGTTTACTGGCTTCAAGCGAGTACAGGAGCAATACAGTTATCAGGTCCTTACAATCCCGGGTCGAATATTGCCCCTCTGGCAACAGCATCTGCAAGCAACTGCAGTACAGGGCCTTGCAGCACCCTCAACGACCTGAGTTTAGGAACCTGCGGTACACAGCAGATGTGGATATCCACATCTTCACCTCCATCGTTGGTTCCTCATACGGACTGGATAGATTTTGTCTGGCCTGCAGAGGTTTCAATTGATGGTATGAAGATCCATCATGCACAGAACAATGCCAGATTTCTTACCGGTGCAACCCTGTACAAATGGGATGCAGGTAACTGGGTGAGTTTCTATACCTTCAGCAATCTGACAATGCAGTGTGAAAATGTCGTTCCTTTCCCACTGGTTACCACAACGAAACTAAGGATCACATCGTTTCAGATGACCGGAACAGGACAAACCTCGAATCCCAATTTCAGGGAGATAGAGATTTTTGAAGGGGCATCGATAGGTTGCTCCAGTTTACGGGTACCTGTTACTGTAAACGTAATGGGCATTCCTCCTTACGATCTGGGCATTAATGAACTAAATGTTAATGAGGGTTGTGCAATTTATAATGAACCAGTAACAATAAAGATATATAACCAGGGTATTGATACGATGTTTGGTGGTGCAACAGCTACTTACAGGATAAACAATAATCCATGGATACCGTTAGAAACCATAACTGCTACCATTGCTCCGAACGATAGTATTTATTATACTTTCAATACTCTCGCAAATCTTACAGCTCCTGCTATGAACGACACGATGTTTACAATCACAGCAAAAGTGACCCATACTCTTGATCCAAATCTTCAAAACGACACAATTGTAAAGGATTCGATAATATCCAAAAAGACACCTGTAACGCCAACTGTTACAACACCGGTTAACATACCTTATGGAACGCAGGCCGTTCTGAATGCTTCTTCTCCAACAAATGACACAATAACATGGTATTTAAGTGATACAGCCAGTATTGCGGTAGGAGGTGGCACCCCATTTACAACACCTGTTTTATACACCAATACCACCTATTGGGTGCAAGCCGGAACATCATTCTTTATTGACAGTTCACTTTTTGTTGGTACTCAAAGCAGCAATTATCAAGCAGCCCAAACCAGGGGATACCATTTTACCGCACCGGTAGATATGACCATCACTGAACTAATGGTACCCACTACAGTCACCCAGGGGCCACAGTACATTCAGGTTGTGAAATTTGCAGGATATCCGGTGGTATACCCAAATGCCAGTCAGCACACAACACTTGCCTATATAGCTAATGCACCGTATGGGGTTCCACAGTCTGTAAATATCCCTGTACAGGCAGGTGATGAGATAGGAATAATTGGTGCAACAAATTCCAGCGGTACAACCATGAGCAATTCTTATGGGCAATCATTGGTTCCATCCTCAATAAACGGTATACCTGTAACCCTTACCAGGTTGGTATACCAGAGTCCACTGGTTTCAGGCCAGGCGCCAACCGGCACAATCAGCATGGAGGTAAGCGCAAATATTGCCAGAGTAGAGATGAAATACCAGATTGGCATTCCTGGTTGTGCAAGCACAAGGGCTCCTGTTAATGTTGTTGTAGCCAACCCACAGCCTTGCGATATGGGTATAACTACCATACTTTATCCGGTTACTGCCGTTAATCTTGGATCGCAGGAGAATGTTACCGTTAAGGTGAGGAACTATGGTACTGCAGCGCAGAGCAACATTCCGGTTAGTTTCAAAATAGACAATCTCCCTGTTGTGACTGAGACCATAACCTCAACAATCCCCTCCAATGATTCGTTGACTTTCACTTTCAACGCGAAGGCAAATCTGTCAATAGCTGGTAACACCTATCAGATCAAGGCATGGACAGGACTGTCGTGTGACAACACCCATCAGAACGACACAGCATGGAAGCCGGTTACAAACCTTTTACCTAACTATTGTAACTCCACAGCCACCAGTGCGTTGTACCAGGAGATCACCACTGTAAGCATCGGCACGGTGTTCAGTCATACCTCACCGGCAGTGGGGGCAATGTACACCAATCACTCTACAACAGTAGCTCCACCAATGCTCTCGCCAGGTATAACCTATCCGATGAGCATTACCTCGAGTTTTGCACCTGGAGCCAGCACAACGTATAATTGCTGGGTGAAAGCGTGGATAGACTTTAATCGTGATGGCATATTTAATCCGTCAACAGAAGAGATCTTCAGCCAGGCGACCACTTCCAGCAACACTGTTACAGCCAACATACAGGTACCGTTCAATGCCCTTAACGGCAACACCCTGATGCGTGTGGTCCTTAACCAGACAACGGTTGCAGGCAATGTAAATCCATGCAACACATACTCATACGGTGAGACCGAGGATTATATGATAACCATTGCTCCTCAATCACAATGTGATGCAGGGGTTATCCAGATTATCACGCCCCCATCTCTTTCCCAGGCAGGTACGCCTCTGCCGGTATGGGTAAAATTCATGAACTTCGGCAGCAACCCAATAGCTCCGGGCACACTTTCGATAGCCTATACACTGAACAGTGGCACCCCTGTGGTGGTTGCCTATCCATCTGGATTATCTTCAGGAGGGGTTGACAGCATTCAGATGCCTGATGTGACATTGCCTATGGGCAACAACACCCTTTGTGCCTATACCATCCTTGCCTGTGACACTACCCAGTTCAATAATGAAGTGTGTAAAGGAACCTACGGTCAGTTTTATACCACCTTGCCCTTCTTTGATGATTTCGAATCTGCCAATATGTGGTATAAGCCTGCGACAGCACAGAACTGGCAATATGGCACACCGTCGGCCAATATAATCAACTCAGCCTATTCAGGCACTAAGAGCTGGGTAACCAACCTTACAGGAGATTACACCAACAATGCTGATGAATACCTCTATACTCCTGTATTCAGTTTCATGGGTCTTGGAGGCTTTGACACCATCAGCCTCAGTTTCTGGCACTGGTGTGCAATGGCTTCCGGCGATTATGGCAGGGTTCAGTACAGCACCAATGGTGGTCAGAGCTGGATCAATCTCGGCGCAGTAGGTGATCTCAACGGTACAAACTGGTATAATGTCTTCTCAGGCGGTCAGAACTACTTCAGCCATACCAACTCAGGGTGGATGTATTCATCCTATAAACTCGATCCAAACTACTTTAATGCCAAGCCGGAGGTTCAGTTCCGGTTCCAGTTCTACTCCAACACATCGGCCACCTCCAACGGCTGGGCACTAGACAACTTCAGGCTGTCGCTGCCGGTTGTACCAAATGATGTTGGTGTGACTGCCATTCTTGTACCTCTCAATGACACTGCTGCCGGCATACCTGTTAATGTAAAAATCATCATCACCAACTTCGGCACTAATACACAGAACATGATCCCTGTGGAGTTAAGGCTAAATGGTAACCTTGTTTCAGCTGAGACCTGGACAGGGACTGTTGCCAATAACGGAACAGCGCAGTACACCTTTGTGCTGCCATTTACTGTGCCAGCATCGTCGTATGCACTCTGCGCACGTACCCAGCTTCCGAATGATGCATTTCCAATGAACGATGAGATATGCAAGAATCTCAATTCCCTGCCGGCCTATCACGATGTGGGGATTGCTCAAATCCTTTCACCCTTGCCTGATTCTGTTGGGAGGATATGCTTCTATGAGGCAGCCACCCATTCATGGTATGAGTTTCCGGTGGCAGTAAGCCTGAAAAACCACGGTCAGAATACGCAGACAAGTGTGCCTATAAAGTACACCTTCCTGAATGGCGGGCCTGTAAATATCCAGACATGGACAGGCACGCTGGCTTATGGTGATTCGGTGGTGGTGTTGCTGAACAACCTGTTCAGGCCAAACCTGGGAGTACAGCAGTTGTGCGTTGAAACTGACCTTATTGGCGACTTCGTAACAACCAACAACAAGGCCTGCAGGACCTATACCGGGGTAACCTGTATTGGTGTAGATGATATGGGTGGTGAGTTGTTTGCACTTATGCAGAACGTACCGAACCCTGCAAAGGGTACAACAGTGATCGGATACACAGTTCCACAGGGAGGCAGGGTAACCTTCGGACTTGCGAATATGGTGAGCCAGATTATGCAGACAGAGAGTTACACGGTTGAGGCTGGAAGCCATCAGATTGAGCTTGATGTTACAACTCTGGCGGCAGGAGTGTACTACTACTTTGTGGAATATAACGGAGAGCGGTTGACGAGGAAGATGGTTGTGAGTAAGTAGTTGTCTAACTTTCTAATCGGCTAATCGGCTAATCGGCTAATCGGCTAATCGGTTCAGCTTGCTTCGCAAGCGTTCAGGGTTACTGCTCACTTCGTTCGCGTTCAGGGTTACTGCTCACTTCGTTCGCGTTCAGGGTTACTGCTCACTTCGTT
>CAYXYB010000024.1:0-9067 GCA_964469215.1 uncultured Lentimicrobiaceae bacterium | reverse complement strand
CGCGTTCAGGGTTTCGATACTTAAACTCTGAACGCGAGCGATAGCGAGCAACTGAACTCTGAACAGTCTCGCGCCAGCATGCCAAAAACATTACCCCATTCACCGATTCACCGATTAGACATTAATTTAATGTTAAACTAATCATCAATTAACAAATTCATTACTAAAATTAATTATTTTTGATACCACATTTTATTAAATGATGATAACCAAAAAATTTCTACAATGAAACGATTTTCAGCAATTATGGCACTTTGCATGTTTAGCATGCTTTTAGTAAATTCACAGACAGTGGTTTACCAGGAGGGATTTGAAGGTACTCCTTCAGTTACAACGGGCGGAACACAGCTTTGGTCATTGAATACCACACTTTACAATTCGGGAACCAAATCCTATTCAGCCCATATTGTAAACCCCGGTGATTCATCAGTAATGACAACAACAAGTTTCAGCACTGTTGGAAATACTTATGTGCTTTTGGAATTCAGTCATATCTGCAAGATAGAGTTTTTTGATGCTGGAGAAATTTTTGTGTCGGCAAATAATGGCGTATCGTGGACACAGCTGACGGAGGCACATTATCTGGGCACCAGCGGATTCAGTGCCGCCACTGGCAATAAGTTTACAGCAACCTCCTACACTTCTTGGCTGCCTGGCAATCCGACTCCTCCGACAAATGGATGGTGGATGGGTGAGGTTTTCGATATTTCAGCCATAGCAGCTAATACAGCTCAGGTAAAGGTGAAGTTTGTCCTCAGGGATATTAATAACGGCACTCAGTTTGAAAACTGGGGTTGGGCTTTAGATGACATAAAGGTTACGGTAGCCATATCTGAGCTTACCCCGCCCACCATCACACTGCAAGCACCGATTCTTCAGGATACGGCCTATAATACAGGCCCATATGACATATATGCTACTATTACAGATGCTTCAGGAGTTTCATTAGCACGACTGGTTTATAATCTTAACAGCGGAACCAATGATACACTTGTGATGATAAATACAACCGGAAACACCTGGATGGGAACTATTCCAAGTTTCACATACAACAATACTGTAAATTATTACCTTTATGCTGTTGACTCATCCATTAGTGCCAACAAGGGGCAAACACAGGTATATTCATTTTATATCAAAAAGTCTCTCGGTAGTGGACAGAATGTTGCACTAACTGCTACTGCTGCACATAGCGGAGGGGGAGGAACAACCTATGGGCCACAGAATTACAATGATGATATCATCTCAGCTGCACCTGCAACATTACCATGGGGATGGGTGTCAACCAACGGATGGATTGAATACACATGGGTGAACCCGGTGACGTTTAACAAGATCAAGTTTTTCAAGGCAGACCGGCCGATGACTACCTGTGTGGTTCAGATATGGGACGGAACCACTTACCAGAGTATTCATAATTACAGCAGTACAACCAGTGTTTTCGAAGACTCCATCATGTTTCTGACCCCTTACACTACCACCAAGCTCCGTTTCAACACCGTGGCAGGTTCATCTAACCCGAACCATCGTGAGATCCAGGTTTTTGCTCCGATGTCATCAGTGCCGCTTAATTATGATGCAGGGGTAACCCACATTGTTGACCCGGCACAGGTGATCTATACATCTACTCCTACACCTGTTACAGTGAGAATAAAGAATTTTGCAGTTGACACCCTGTCCAAGGTTACCATAGGTTGGTCGGTGAACGGTGTCGTTCAGACACCATTTTTATGGACAGGCACTCTTCTTGAGCATCAGGTGTCACCGATTCTTACCATTGGCACCTTTGCCTTTCCGGTAGGGCAGCATGTGATAAAAGCATGGACAAGCTTGCCAAACGACAGTATTGACGAAGATTTCTACAACGATACACTTACAAAGAATATTCTTGTATGCAGCGGGATTCTTGCAGGCAATTATACTGTAGGAACCGGGGGTGACTATGCTACTGTCCAGGGAGCGATTAGTGCGATGCTGCAATGTGGAGTCGGAGGAGCCGTTACTTTCAATGTCCTGCCGGGGACATATACCGGCCAATGGACTTTTACAAATATTCCAGGAACCAGCCCTGCCAATACAATTACATTCAGGTCTTCTACAGGCAACCCAAATGATGTGATCTGGCTCCAGGGGACTGTGTCAACCAACTTTACCGTAAGGTTTGATGGTGCACAACATATTAAACTGAAGGGAATTACAATCAGGTCTACAAATGCCACATACGGACGTATTGTGGAGTTCATGGGAAGCAGTAAACATATAACCATTGACAGTTGCTTCATTGATGCACCGTTAGCCACAAGCAGCTCTGCGGTTCCTGTTTATTCCACTACCAGTGCCGATTACAATATCACAATCAGTAATTCTACACTTAAGGGTGGATATTACGGGGTATATTATTATTCTTCCTCTGCATCAATAAAAAAAATATTCAATCTGATAAGAAACAATATAATAGATTATTATTACTATGGTGTTTACGCCTATTATGTTGATTCATTGAATATTGTAGGTAATTATTTAACAAATCAGACAGCTTCGGGAACTCTTTATCCGATGTATATAGCCTATACCACAGGCTGGGGAGTTATAAGCAAGAACAGGATTGTGTCGACAGGAACAAGCACTAACTATGGTTTATATCTTGCCTACAAGCAGGCGACATCAACAGTTCCTCTGCTGGTAAGCAACAATTTCATCAGCCAGTCGGGTAATCCATCAGGAACCATTTATTCAATTTATATTGTGAGTTCAAATTATATTGATTTCTACAACAATTCAGTTCATGTAACCGGTGGGTCGGCGACGGCAGGAAGGTCTTTCTACCTTTCTTCGGGAGCAGGGATCAATATTGTTAACAACATTTTTTCAAACACTAATGGCGGTTATGCATATTACATAAGTGCGACTGCAGCGGTATTAAACGCAGATTACAACGATTTTTATACAACAGGGCCGAACCTTTCCTACTGGGCTGCAAACCAGACAACTCTGGCGGCGTTAAAACTTGCCAGTGGCAAGGAGACCAACTCACATAATCTTAATCCTCCATTCGCGGGCGTACATGATCTTTCACTCACCAACACTTTGTTATCAGCCAAAGCGACTACACTTACAGCAGTACCTGACGATATTTTTGGCAATCCGCGTACCGCTTTTCCAACCATTGGTGCACATGAGGTGCCGCTTATCGCAAAGGATGCCGGGGTAATTGGTTTTGTCACACCCACCCCACAGACCGTAGTAGCTGAAGCAGCTACTGTACCGGTTACGGTAAATATTCAGAATTTTGGTACTGATACCCTCTTCAGCGTTAATGTGTTTTACAGTGTAAACGGAGGCACTCCTGTATCAACAACCTACACAGGCCAGTTAAATCCATTCCAGACAACCACACTGTTAATGCCCTCCTTCACATCACCGGCAGGTAATGTAAATATTTGCGCCTGGACTGTGCTTCCAAACGACTCAAATTCCTTCAATGACACAACATGCATCACATATTTTGCTACTCCGACCACGGATGCGATGCTGGCAAGGATTCTTCCTGTTGATGAAGGTTGCGGGCTTGGCCTTGATACAATCAAAGTCAGGATAAGGAATCTTGGAGCAACTCCGATAACCGGCAATTTTAATGTATCTTATCGTTTGATGGGAGACACTACAGTTGTGACAGAGACGGGCAGTGGTCCTATTGCAATAAACGATAGTATTATTTTCACGTTTGCAACCCTTGCGGATTTTTCAACAGTTGTGGATTCAACTTTTATTGTTCAATCATGGGTGAAAGTACCGGGTGATAATGTATTGTATAATGATACGGCTACTCTTGAAGTATTGTCGCTGAAGATTCCTCCTCCTCCGATAGTGTCAGACACTACAATACCTTATGCCAGCTATGTAACGCTTTTTGCCCAGAGCAATGATTCTATTCTATGGTGGGCAACTGATACCGCAACCATACCAATGGCCGCTGGTGCAAATTTTACTACCCCCATATTGTATGATACAACAGTTTATTGGTTAAGTGCAGGCTCTGCTGCCCAGACAAGCGGAAGCTTTACATCACCCGGTGGATACACAGGTACGACCACCTGTGCTGGTGGCTTTATGGTTGATGTAACAGCGCTGAATGACAATATTACTCTTACAGCTCTTGATATCCATTGTAATCTCACCGGACAGCAGACGATAAATTTCTTTTACAGGGTGGGTACCTGGGTTGGTTTCGCCGCAAATTCAGCGGCATGGATACCCTGGGGAACATATACCGTAAATTCAGGTGGCCCGAATAATGCAACCAATTTTCAAATTAATCATTTAACAATACCCAAGGGTCAGACATATGCCATTTACTGGCAGGTTTCATCGCAGTACGGAAGCATTTCTACCAATACGGTTTATTCAAATAATGATATTGCAGTACTTTCCGGAATGGCACATTGTACCAACTGGGATGGATGTTGTGAGCCAAGGCAGTGGAACGGCACCCTATATTATACCGTTGGAAGCCTTGGATGTTCCAGCCTGCGGGTACCTTTAACAGTTAACGTTGGCGGCATTCCACCTTATGATATCGGCATATCGGAGCTTTTGGTGAAGGCGGGTTGTGCTGTTTACAATGAGCCGGTGACGATAAAGGTATTCAACCAGGGAACAGACACATTAAAAGGTGGTGCAACAGCCTCATTCCGTGTTAACAACAACCCATGGGTTACAACTGAAACCATTCCTGACACCATAGCTCCGGGAACAAGCATTTATTACACATTCACATCTCTTGCAAACCTCACGGCACCGCTGAACAACGACACCATGTTCACAATCAGTGCGTGGGTGAACATGATTGGAGACCCGAACCATCAGAACGACACCATTTTGAAGGATTCGATTTATTCACTAAAGACTCCTGCCCCGCCGAGTGTGGTTTCACCTGTAAACATACCATATAACACTTCAGCTACTCTCAGTGCAACAGGAGCAGGCTCAGTTTACTGGTATCCATCCCAGGCCTCCACTGTCCATCTGGATACCGGAAGCACCTTTGTAACACCTGTGTTGTGGGATACGACCACATACTGGGCTGGAACAAAGATAGTATCGGGGGCTACGGGTACTGCCGATATTGGTACCGGCACAACCACAAATGCCAACACCGGATATCCTGCCCCATACGGCAACTGGTACTGGGGAGCGAGGCACCAGTTCCTGATACCTGCCAGTGAGCTTACGGCAGCAGGTGTATTACCGGGACAGATCTCATCAGTGGCGTTCAATGTTGCTGCGATACAGGGAACACCGCTGCAGACTTTCACCATCATGATGGGGCACACAGCACTAACCGCGATACCTTCTACCTTTGTTACAAACCTGACTACAGTATATACCGTACCATCTTACACAGAGACTGCCGGGTGGAACACACACACCTTCCAGACCCCATTTGTATGGAACGGTACCGATAATGTGATCATAGAGACCTGTTTCAACAACTCGTCATATACCTACAACGCCAGTGTATATCAGAGCACAACCTCTTATAACTCAACATTGTATTATTATACTGATGCTGCAACGGTGTGTTCCACCGGTTCAGGCACAACGATTGCACAGCGGCCAAACATCAGACTAAACTATTCGAGTTACATCGAGAGTTGCGAGAGCACCCGTGTACCAATACAGGTAAACACCTCCACGCCGCCCCAGGTAGATGCGGGGATACAGGAGATAGTACATCCATATATCAATGCTGCGTCGAATGTACCTCATCCGATACAGGTGAAGCTGAAGAATTGGGGATTAAATACCCTGACAACAAGTAAGATTATATGGAGCCTGAACAATGTGATACAGGATACAATACAGTGGAACGGTACATTACCCTGGAGCGGCCACCAGGTGATAACCCTTGACACTATGGTATTTGCGGGAGGAGTTTACTGCATCAAGGCATGGACACTAATGCCTAACAATGTTGCAGATACGGTACCTCTGAATGATACTGCCAATCATTGCTTCAATGCATGTCTCTCAGGGATTTACACAATAGGGACACCCACAACAGGCAACTGGCATTACAATACATTTAACCAGGCACTCGCTGCTCTGCAGTCGGTGGGAATATGCGGCCATGTGATCTTTGATGTACAGCCGGGCATATACACCGAGCAGCTAACGATACCGGAGATACCGGGTGTAGGTGCGAACCAGACGGTAACGTTCCGAGGTTCCACCGGCGACAGCACGCAGGTTACGCTTCAGTACACTGCAGCCGGATCGGCAGATTACTGGACGGTAAGGCTGAACGGAGCCGACTGGTACAGGTTTGAGAAGATTACGATCAAGGGCATAGGATCTACTTATGCGCGGGCAGTTGAGTTTTTGGCCGGGGCGCACAACAACATCATCAGCAACTGTGTGATAGAGGTTCCGGTTAGCACGTCATCGTATTTTGCCGGTATATACAGCACCTCAGGGAGCAACGACAACTACAATAAGTTTCTGAACAATAAGATAAAGAATGGTTATTACGGCATCTACTGGCAGGGTATGAGTACCACAAGTCTGGCGATGGCAAACACATTTGAGGGGAATGTTATTGAAGGGTTCTACTATTGTGGAGCCTATCTGTACTATCAGGATTCACTCGTTTTCACGAAGAATACGATAAGGAATCTGACCGGTTTTGCCAGCGGATATGGAATATATGCAGGCTACTGCCAGAACGATGTACGGATCACGAAGAACAAGATAGAGGTTGCCCCGACAGGTGCACTTTCCGGAGGCATCTATATATATTACTGTACCGGCACCGTGGCACGCCGGGGGTTGATTGCAAACAATTTTGTATCTGTAACGGGCGCTGCCAACACTTCAGTACATTATGCCATCCGACTCTATTACTCTAATTTGCAGGATCTGATGTTCAACTCGGTGAATGTGACCTCAGGTTCCAACACCTCACGTGCCATAGATATTTATTATGGGTCAACCAACAACATCCAGAGCAACTATGGACGCAACACATCGGGAGGATATGCATATTATGTTACACCGGGAACAGCAGTAAACATATCGAACCACAATAACTGGTGGAGCAGTGCAAGCAATCTTGCCTATTGGGATGCCAACTGTCCGACTTTGGCGATGCTTAAGACGCTTAGCGGGAAAGAGGGTAACTCACATAATCTGAATGTTCCTTATGTGACGAATGCAGATCTTCATGTAATGAGTTCTAATCTTTCGGCCAAGGCACAGTATAGTGCCAGGGTACCTGATGATATCGATGATGAGTTTCGTTCGCTGCTGCCAACCATTGGTGCTGACGAGGTTCCTCTGATACCTAAGGATGCAGGGGTAACAGCCATTCTTACACCGGGGACAAATACCAACGAGGGGCAGGTTTATCCTGTGCAGGTTACAGTTACCAACTTTGGTACAGATACAATCCAACCTAACATAATGTCGATAGAATACACTGTAAATGCCGGTACTCCTGCTTCAACAATTTATACCGGAGCACCAATCCCCACGTTTGGCACAGCTACCTTAACCTTACCGTCTATGACATCCCCTGCCGGTAATTCTGTGATATGTGCCAAAACAGTTCTGCCGGGCGACAGTAATACCTTCAACGACCAGTTCTGCAAGAACTTCTTCGGCAATCCCATCAATGATGCAATGGTATCAAGGATAGTTGGGCTGGAAGATGCATGTAACATTGGTCTGGACACAATCAGCATCTGGGTAAGAAATCTTGGTGTTAATCCTATAAACAGCCCGGCTCCGTCAACGGTAACGGTAAGTTACCGGATAAAGCCGACAACCCCGGTTGTAACGCAGACGTTCACACCAGTTGTAATGCCGAACGACAGTGTGTTGTTCCACTTCAGTACGCTGGCAGATTTCAGCGTAACGGCAGTGGATGATACTTTCAGGGTCAAAGCATGGGTTGACCTTCAGGGTGATAATGTGAAGTATAATGATACAGCATTTTTCTCGGTTATCTCTATGCATGTGCCTGTACCACCGGTCGTATCGGATACAACTATCCCATATGCTACCCAGGTTACACTTCATGCCCAGAGCCCTGATTCTGTTCTATGGTATAGTTCACAGACAGCAACAACAGAATTGGCTACCGGACCATATTATACCACACCGGTATTGTACAGTAATACAACATACTGGGCTCAAGCAGGAACAGATTCATATGAAGGAGGATTGAATGTATTTACAACCATGGCAACCAACAACAGTTTTGCAGGCAATATGTTTGATATCACCCCGAATGTTCAGATCACACTCGACAGCTTTGATATACATATTGCAACGGGATCACTAACTGTGGAAGTGTATTACCGGCCGGGGAGTTATGTGAATTACACAGGTACATCCTCCGGGTGGATCTTGGCAGGATCAGCCATAGTAAATGGAATGGGGTCAGGAATTCCAACACGGGCAGTAATAGGAGGGTTAACCCTTTTGCCTGGACAGACATATGGTTTGTATATAACGGTTACTTCCGGTACGATGTATTACACCAATATTACCCAGGGATTGATACAGACTGAACCCGATATGACCCTGATGTTCGGGCATGGTGGCGGGTATCCTTTCAGCCTTACTAATGTTGGGAGACAGTGGAATGGCAGGATTTATTATACTAAAGGTACAATGGGATGTGCAAGTACCAGGGTGCCGTTGAATGTAACTGTATCAAATCCACAACCCTGCGATGTAGGTGTAAGTGCCATATTGAACCCAACCACTGCCGTCAGCCTCACCTCCCAGGAGAATGTTACCGTGAAGGTAAGAAACTACGGAACAGCTTCACAGAGCAATATTCCTGTAAGTTTCAGGATCGACAATCAGCCTGTGGTAACGGAGACAATAACATCAACAATCCCCTCCAATGACTCAGTTAACTTCACCTTCGCTGCAAAAGCAAATCTTTCAATAGCGGGCAACACATATCAGATCAAGGCATGGACAGGACAGTTGTGTGACAACACCCACCAGAACGACACTGCCTGGAAGTCTGTGACAAACCTGCTGCCTAATTATT
>CAYXYB010000023.1:0-40545 GCA_964469215.1 uncultured Lentimicrobiaceae bacterium | reverse complement strand
CTGTCAACCCAACCCTATACGGATCTACAACAGCCGTGATCTGCGACACTGACACACCGTTCATCTGGAATGGCAAATCGTATAGTATAACAGGGATTTATATTGACACTTTAACTGCTCTAACCGGATGTGATTCTATAGCAACCCTTCAGCTGACAGTTAATTTAACGACATACAGCACAACATATGATACTATTTGTGATAATAACACTCCCTACCTCTGGAACGGCTCACTTTACACAACTTCAGGCATATATACTGCAACTCTTACAAATAACAATGGTTGTGATTCAACAGCAACTCTGTTGCTCACAGTTAATCAGGTAACTTATAGCCAGACTTATGATACTATTTGTCTGAATGATCTGCCTTATGTTTGGAACGGAAATAATTATAATACAGCAGGCATATATTCAGTTGTACTCGTAAATCAGCATGGTTGTGATTCTATTACATCACTCTATTTGAAAGTTGATCCGCTTGCTTACGATACAACTATTATTTCAATCTGCCAGAATCAGGTTCCATTCATGTGGGGCGGAAATGCTTATTATACTCCGGGAATATACAATAACGCATTTGTTACCTCATACGGTTGTGATTCCCTTGCAACACTAATCCTTAGCATTAATCCACTTGCATACCATATAGCTCATGTCACAATCTGTCACGGAGAGTCTTATTGGGCAGGTGGAGCCTTCCAAACAGTTACAGGTGTATATTATGATACTTTGGTATCTTATCTGGGTTGCGATAGTATAATAACAACCCTGTTAACTGTTAATCCTGTTTCATATTCCAATATCACAATAACAATCTGCGAAGGTGACAGTGTTTATATCGGAGGCGGATTTCAAAAAACATCAGGAACATATCATGATACTCTGAAAAACTATCTGGATTGTGACAGTATTGTAATCACCAAATTAACAGTTATTCCACGTGTTTACAGCTATTCACAGCAGCGTATCTGTGATGGTGACAGCATATTCCTTCAGGGAGGCTGGCAGAAGATACCCGGCTTATACTATGATACTCTTGTCTCTTCCCAGAATTGTGATAGTATTATAGTTACAACACTGGATAATTATCCGGTTGTTTTCCACACAATAAATGTAAACCTGTGTGAGGGTCAGAGCTACTTTTCCGGAGGAGCATGGCAAACAAGCTCAGGATTATACATTGACACATTGATGTCACATGTTGGTTGTGACAGTATAATATTTACCAACCTGGTATTCCACCTCAATCCAGTTGCCGACTTCAGCTTCAGTCCGGAAACCAACACTATAAGATTCCCGGTTATAACATTTACTGATCTTTCAATAGGAGCATCGAACTGGAACTGGAATTTCGGAGATCCCGGATCCGGAGCCAACAATTTCTCTAATTTGCAGAGCCCACAACACGAATACTCAGAACCCGGAACCTTTACAATAAAACTCTTTATCACCAGTTCTTTTGGCTGTCCTGATTCTATCAGTAAACGAATTGTGGTCGAAGATATTCCTCTTATTTATGTACCCAATGCATTTACACCTGATGGTGATGGAATAAATGATGTTTTCTTGCCTAAAGGATATCTTAATGAATGGGAATTCTATGAATTCTCGATCTATAACCGTTTCGGGCAGATGCTATTCATTACTGAAGATATTTTTGAAGGCTGGGATGGCACATATGGAGGTGAATTATGCAAGGATGATGCTTTTGTATGGAAATTAAGGGTTAAACACAAGAAAGACAAACAGATCATTACACTCAATGGATCTGTAACGCTATTGAGATAATTCGCTGACTTCCAAATTATGACAAACCCTATTATTTTTTCCAACAGCCTGAATGCCGTTGGGATCATTATTCAGAATAGGAGATTTATTATATCTCTTGTCATTAATTGGTAGGTTTACAATCACGGATGAACAACCATGATTTTTTTGAAATACCTCTTGCTTCCGGTTGTTATCTCAATAAGATAAATGCCATTATCGACCGAAGACATTCTGATCCCCTCCCTGAACAATGACTGAGCATCCGGCAGGGTAATCTGCATTATCAAGACTCCCGTTACTGAATATACTCTGACATCAGCACTGCTGCCTGTAGGATTGGAGATTGCAGCATATAATCTGTCATCACATGGATTCGGAAATACAAGGACATCTCGTTCAGACCGGATTGGTTGGGCAATTCCTACAGAAGATTTAACTGTAAAAACATGGGGGTCAGCAATGCCTGTATATGGATGGCTCTCTCTTCTTATGGATAAGTCTGAAGCATATATTGAATAGCTGATCTCAACATTTATTGCACTGTCGGGAATCATACCAACCCATACAAAACCGGTATCCTTGGTCATCAAAACTTTATGCCACGGACCATTATTATATCTGAATCTGATACAGATAGAATCATTGATTAACGGTGCCTTTGAATATGGAATAATCTCAGCCCTTATCTCGTAGGAATTTTTCTGGCCAACATCCCCCGATAATGGGTAATGTTTTATATACAACATACCTCTGTCAGGAATCTCATGAACCCTGCAATGAAGTGCATCACTGCTTGCCCATGGTTTGCCACTAAGCGCATATACACCAACGACATCGTAACCGGGCATAGCCTGCTGATATGCATTAAGTGCTGAATCATTCCATGGAGTTCCATTGGTTGTAACCAAGGGAACAAATACTTTGTTATTGAGAATATATGAATTGGTATAAGGCTGTCCATTAGGACTGTAAACCCTGTACACCTTATAAGGTTTACCATATGAGCTGTTTTCAGTTGCAAAGAATGAAGCAATAGCCTCATAATCCTGAAATCGCGGATCATTTGATGGTACCTTGCCGAGAAGTATCTTGTCGGGTGCAAGAAATTTACCCCAGCAATCTATATGTTCAATATAGTCATCCATAGGATCATCTATGGTATAATACTTATCTATACCAAGATAATCATACATATAGTTATTGATTTGAACTGCAGTCAGGTTGGTATTCTCAGTTATTACCAATTTTGTGGATGCTGCTCTTCCCATACCGTCTGACATATAGTTACCCCCGGTATGTTTGATATTCATTCCATACATTGCAATTCCAAATTCATTTGCAAAAAGTGCAGGAACATCATCATCATCAGGCCTTGGACGGTTGTAAGGGAAATCAACAATGGCAACATTATGAGCGCTATCTGCAATAAACCATGGACTGTAATCCCTTGTCCAATATGAATTCAATGAACCCCTCACAAAAACACAATTAGAGGTATCAATACCATTTGCTATATATTGGTTACGTACAGTATTTTCGGCTGAAGCACTTGCAACAATAGTATAAACTTTTGCAACCTGAGCCATCTGTGAAATAAGTGTGAAAGGAATTCCAAACTGTCCGGAATAACCAACTATAACACCTTCCGACGGCTCCCATTCGGCAATACTCCTTACCTTCCCTCCCGGAGGTGTGGTGGGAACAAAACCTTTCCCGCTCTCACTCAACATCTTCATCTCATCCGGTGACACCATATGAGTGCGTGTTTGAAAATCATACAGATCGGTCTGTGACTTTAGAACACCAGAAATTAGCATAAAAATACATGAAAGCAAAACCGAAGCTCTGAATTGGTAACTAGTAAATCCCATATTGTTAATGGTTAATGGTTAATGGTTTTTGATCGTTTGGTCAAAATTACTATTTTTACCGTGCAAATGATATGAAAAATATTAATAGCTGCTTTTTGCGACAATCAAAATTAACACAACTAAAAACAGAATATTTTTAACCAAAATAAATTAATGATCATGAAATTATTACTTATCAGCAATTCTACAAATCCGGGAGAACCATATCTGGGGTGGCCAAGGCCTTATATCAGTAACTTCCTTAAAGACACTCAGGTTAAACGGATTCTTTTTGTCCCTTATGCAGGTGTCGGGTTAACCGATCAGGGCATGGAAGCATCATTTAATATTTATGAAAAGCGTGTTGGTGATGTTTTCGCAGAACTGGGATATGAAATAAATTCTGTTCACAAAGAGGAAGATCCGGTAAAAGCTGTATATGGAGCCGAATGTATTGCTGTTGGCGGAGGAAATACCTTTCACCTGGTATATATGATGCATAAGACCGGTATTATGCAGGCAATACGTCAACGTGCACTTGCAGGTGTTCCGTATATGGGATGGAGTGCAGGTTCAAATGTTGCCTGCCCTTCCCTAAGAACTACCAATGATATGCCCATCATCGAACCCGAAAGCTTCAATTGCATGAATCTGATTCCCTTCCAGATAAATCCCCATTATCTTGATGCAAATCCTGAAGGCCATGGAGGAGAAACACGTGAGCAAAGGATTGACGAATTCTGCAAGGTGAACAGAAACATTTACATAGCAGGGCTAAGGGAGGCATCCCTTTTTGTTTACGAAAAAGGTCAACTTATTTTGCAGGGCACCAGGCCTCTGCGAATCTTCAAATTCGGAACAGAGCCATATGAAATCAATCAGGGGGAAGATGTCAACTTCCTGATGAATAAGATTTTATAATCTCGGATTACAATTGTTGAAGTGCCTTCGACGGATTGACCGGATCAATCCTTTGTTTTTGCTTGTTATAATGAAAATAACCCTGGTCAGAGTAATAGAACCCAACCTGGTTTGACTCGGAAATTGTCTTTCTTATAAAACGGTTCATCCATACGTCGAAAAGCCTCTGAGCGTGATCCTCTCCTGAACTTAAAACAAATTTCCCGGTTAATGAAGGGCGCATGTCAAATCGTCTGTAGCTGTAATATACTTCACCACTGAACTGCTTTTGGGTAAAGTATCCTTCAATAATGTCAGATGCAGAGTTAGTTGCAAAAAACACTTCCTGCTTACCACTGGAAGTGTCTACACCTGATACTTCAATCCAGCTGTTTAAACGCAATACCCTTACAGGAAGGGATTCAAAATATTCCAATGTGTCGAAAATTTCAGAATCTGTATGAGTCTCTAATACCTCTTCAAGTTCAAGTTGCGCTATATTTATAATCAAACCGCTCCCCTTATTTGCCAGAAATTCCTCTGCTTCATCAAAGGTGTAAACATGATATCCATAATCACTCAGTTGAATAGCAAAAGCCCTGTTATATTTTTCAAGAATTGAATCATTTGCTTCAGACATCATAATACAACCACCACCTGAAGAGTCAGGAGGCACTTCACAACTGACAAAAAGGTAGCTTGCCCCAATAAACCAGATCGGAATTGCCTCTGCAGCAGTCTTCTTAACAAACCGTGCCCCGAGAGATTGCTCGGTATAACATGACGACAGGGTGACACAACCTATCATGAGTAAGACTGCATACAGGATAACAATTTTGGATCTGTTCATAATTGATAATTATCGTTTGACAGGATGCAACTTTTTATCAAAATATCATTCGTGAAGTTCAACCCTTTTTGCAAATTCTTTTCCCCACAGGAATGCTTTTTCAATTTCTTCAACTGTCGGGGTAAATTTAACAAAAATGCCATCATCCTTAACGTCAAGTTTAAGTTGTTGAAGCATTGCAGGAATTATCCTTGTTCCTTCACCACTCCATCCGTAGGAGCCAAAAACTCCGGCAGGTTTTCCCTTATCCCGTAAAGGGGAAATCACTGCAAAGAGGCGATATACTGGCATGAGAATGTTCTGGTTTATCGTAGGGCACCCCACAACCAATCCGTTACAGCGGGTAAGATACATGTCGAGTTCACCAACCGTGGTGGTTTCAATATCAACAAGGTCAACAGCAAACCCATCTCCGTGGCTCAATATCCCCTCAGCGATTTTTTCCGCTATCATCCCCGTTTTGTGATATGCTGAAACATAGGCAATAAATATCCTCTTTTGTTCCGGTAAAGAAAGATGCTTTTCTGCCATGGCCTTCGACATTTCCACATAACGTTTCCAGTTCCTTCTTAGAATGGGGCCATGACCGGTGCATATTGCATTGACCTCCAGCTCTGAAATCTTTTCGATTGCCTTGAGCATAAACCTGCTGAATGGCTTCAGAATGACATCGAAGTAATAGATAAATGCATCATCATAATTACCCACCTTTTCATCATACATCTCCTCATGACAAAAATGTGCGCCAAAAGAATCACAGGTAAAAAGCACCTTTTCAACTTCAAGATAACTATACATAGAGTCAGGCCAGTGAAGATTCGGTGCCCCAATAAACCTCATGGTCATGTCTCCGAGGTCAAGGATATCACCATCCTTGACAATCTGATATCTGAATTCTTCCTCAAACAGATCCTTAAGGTATCTGATTGCATTGCCAGAAGCCATAACAGTAGCATTCGGTGCTATCTTCAACAGATTCATCAGATTACCCGAATGGTCAGGTTCAGTGTGGTTCAGGATTATGTATTCAATCTGTTCCGGTTTGCAAACACTGCGAATTTTTGCCTCATACTCTTCCCAGAACTTTTCCTTGGTGGTTTCAACAACTGCTTTTTTCTCAGCATCGATAAAATATGAATTATAGGTAGTTCCGTATTTGGTTTCCATAACTACATCAAAAGTTACAATATCCCAGTCCCGGACTCCAATCCATTTTACCTTTTCAGTAACATCCAAAACTTTATTATCCATATCAATAACCGGTTATTTGTTTACGTATCTATAAGTCAAGCTCCATCTGAATTCCCTGTTCATTGTCCATACTAACACTTGTGGACTTCTCCTGGTTCAAATCTGACTTCTGGGTATTCTTTTCGTTTTCATCACTAATTTCTTTATCACTCATTTCATCATCACCAAATGATTCATCACCAAATGATTCTTCATCCTGCGGAAAATCAGAATTTGTATCCAGTATCACAGTAGCAGTGTCAACCCAGACCACATCAAACACGTTGTGTTTCGAGATTCTTTTTCCTCTGGCTGTGATCCCTTTCACAGCAATAAAATCTTCTGTTTTAATGACCTCTGAATAATTATGTTGCTCTCCTCTGGGATGTTCTAATTTTACCTCCAGTTCAGAATCCTGTGCAAAATGGAAACTTATCATGGTTGATTCCGATCCACCAATGAAAGACTGCCTCTTCTCAGTTGTTTCGAAATAAAATCTTTTCAGATATGGAAAACCACTTTCAGATTCAATATAAACAACATTACAGATGTCCTCTCTGGTATACTTTCTAATATGAACGATATCATCATCAAAATGTGTGGAGAGGTCATACCCATATGTCTTGTATTCACCATTGGAATAAATGACAAGGATCTTTTCGTTATGTTTGAAAGGCCCCAGAAACAATCCACGCTGGTCATGATTAAGCCTTCTTACACTCTCGTCGAACCAGACATTAACGGCTCCCAGTGTGGAAACCCCTTCTTCTTTTTTGACAATGCTTTTGATCGGATACCTTGAAAGAGTATTCCCCAGTGAAGACCTGCCTCTTATAACCAGATCCTTGAAATCGAATTCGAAATTCAGTTTTCTAAGCCTGGGCCTTGGCCTGAGAAAGACTTTTACAACCTCTGCCTCTCCATTGGGGTTAGAGGTAAAATACAACACTCTTGAACCTGTGGTTCCTTTTGTAAGATTGTATTCCTTATCCCTGGTGACACCTGTAACAGGGAAACGTTTAATATAGTTGCTGCCGGAACTTCCATCACGATAAATCATGTTGTAGATGGTTCTTTCATCATTTCGTTTAAAAACATCGATATGGATGATATCCTTACCTAAAAATGTTTTTTCAGCAACCCTTGTAACCAGGCACGTGCCATCCCTACGGAAAACAATTATATCATCAATATCGGAACATTCGCATACAAATTCCGCTTTCTTCAGTCCAAGACCGGCAAATCCCTCCTCCCTGTCGACATACAGCCTGGCGTTGGCAACTGCAACACTTGTAGCTTCAATTGTTTCGAAATTGCGAAGCTCTGTACGGCGCTCCCTCCCATTTCCATATCGAGAGAGCAATCGCTCAAACCATTGGATGGTATACTCAGTAAGTGCAGACAGATGACTCCTGACCTCTTCGATATCCTGTTCAATTGACTTGATGATCTCATCAGCTTTGAAAATATCGTATCTGGATATCCTTTTGATTTTTATCTCTGTCAGCTTGACAATATCATCACGGGTTACCTCCCTTTTAAAAATCTTAAGATAAGGTTTTAATCCTTTCTCTATGGCTTCCAGTACCGACTCCCATGTTTCACACTCCTCAATTTCGCGATAAATCCGCTTTTCAATAAAGATCTTTTCAAGACTGGAGAAATGCCACTGCTCTTCAAGTTCTTCAAGCTGTATTTTCAACTCAAGCTCCAGTAAATCACGGGTTCTGAAAGTTGATTTGCGGAGAATATCAGACACACCGATAAAAAGAGGTTTACTGCTATCAATAATACAGGCATTGGGTGAGATCGACACCTCGCAGCTCGTGAATGCGTAAAGGGCATCAATTGTCTGGTCAGGTGATGTTCCGGGATGAAGATGGATAAGTATTTCAGCATTTGCAGCAGTATTGTCTTCTATCTTTTTTATTCTGATCTTTCCTTTATCATTGGCGTTGATTATTGAATCTATAAGGGTTCCGGTTGTTGTTGAAAATGGAATCTCATTTATTATCAGAGTTTTTCTGTCAAGAATGTTGATCCTTGCCCTGATCCTGACCTTCCCTCCTCTCAGGCCATCGTTGTATTTTGAAACATCCATCAGTCCACCGTTAAGGAAATCGGGATATAATACGAAAGGTTCATCTTTTAGGACTGCCACTGAAGCTTCGATAAGTTCCACGAAGTTGTGTGAGAGAATTTTGGATGCCAGTCCAACTGCTATTCCTTCAACCCCCTGAGCCAGCAGAAGAGGAAACTTTACAGGAAGAGCAACAGGTTCTCTGTTACGACCGTCGTATGAAGGCTTCCATTGTGTGGTTTTAGGATTGAATACTACCTCAAGGGCAAATTTCGATAATCTTGCCTCGATATATCTTGCTGCAGCAGCAGAATCACCGGTAAGGACATTTCCCCAGTTACCCTGCATATCAATTAAAAGCTCCTTCTGTCCTAGCTGAACCAGAGCATCACCAATTGAAACATCACCGTGAGGGTGATATTTCATAGTGTGACCGATAATATTTGCTACTTTGTTGTATCTTCCGTCATCCAGTTCCTTCATAGCATGCAACAATCGCCTCTGGACAGGTTTCAACCCATCCTCCAGCATAGGCACAGCCCTTTCAAGAATTACATATGAAGCATAGTCGAGAAACCAGTTCTCGAACATACCTGAGAGTTTCATTATCTGATACTGATCTCCCTCTGTATGTTCGGAAGTACTATCCGGCATCTCTTCATTAAGATCTGCAACATCATCAATTTGATTATCTTCCATCACCCGTCTGCTGTTAAAACATCACCTTTTTTCCAAAGACGCAAAACTAACGATTCTGCCAATAGAAATATCAGAGCTGCTACCACAAAATACCGCCATAACCTGTTTCCGTCATTCATTTCAGATAGTTTTTCGGTAATACTTCTGCCTGTAGAGCTGAGAATCTGAACGTTTTTATATCCATTACTTTTAATCCACTTCTCTATTGCGTTAACGTCATCAAAGCGTAAATCCGATTCATAATGGCTGAAATTGAACGCTAAAGGAGCAATGTCTTTGTCTCCCAGCATAACCTGATAGTTTCCGGATCTGCTCACCTGATCCTCGAAAAACAATAAAGCTCCGAAAGGTTCATTTCTGTAGCCAGGTATAAACTCAACCTCTCCGTCTGTTTTTCTGATGTGGAATACCGATTGCCCTATATCATCCGGCCATGGAATAGTTGCAGATTTGTCACTGCCAATGGTATAAAACAGAGGTGCCACCATGCCACTATACAAAGCCATGTTGAAAATAACCGGAACAAACAGTTCAGCATGTGAAGCAAAATTTGTCATTCCTGATGAAAAAGAGGTTGCAAACTGGTAAACAAGCCCCTTGCCTGCCCTGGATGAAATCAACATTGGCCTGTCATTCAATAGCTTAATTATCACTTTCTCATCCATAGCACCTTTTGCGTTTATCATGTAGTGACTAAATGCAGTTGGCATTGCAATATTGGATGGCTTTTCGGAAAAAACACCTTTGAAGAGCGAATAATCAAAATCAACTGATGCAATTCTCACATCAGAAGTATCAATCGCTCCGTAAGCCGGTAGCCCCAGAATATTCATCAGAGAATTTACACCCGTGATATTTTTGTTCTGATCGGGAGGTATAACCACCAATGTTCCTCCGTCTGACACATAAGATTTCAGAGCATCAAGAAGGCCACTTGAGAATTCACTTATACCCTGACAAAAAATTATGTCATATTTATTGATGGCTGCAAAGTCTAACTGCGTTACAGGACGGTTTTCAAAGTAAAAAAGTGAATCACCTTCAAATATCCTTTTCACAGAAGGATCAGCATTATCAGAATATAAACCCGACACAGCTCTTTGCTGCCTTACCCTTGTTCCGATATAAAACCGGTCATCAAAAATTACCGGATAATCATCAATGGAAATAATCCCGTAATAAATACCCTCATCAACTATACGAGCTGCCAGGTTTACTACTGCCTTGCCTTCAGCAGGAACATCAATAGTTCCAACAGCAGTTTCCCTTTCATTTAAACTGAGAGTAACAGGCACCTCTTCAGCTTCGACAGTACCGGTATTACCTATTCTAACCTGAAGTTCGGCAATTTGTCCTGGTCTTATTACAGGTATTTCCATCCATACTGTATCTATATAAAGGTTTGCCAGGCTTTTACTTCTCAGCGGGATCAGAAACACAGGAAAATCAACATCGGCATCAACTTCTGTGACTTTCAATGTTGATTGCTGAAAATCACTCAGCAGATATGCAATTACCTGCCTTCCAGGATACCTTCGGGAAAGATCGCGAATACGATCCATGACCTCAGTTGCACTTCTGTAGGATGGCGTTAATTGAACCAGGGTAAGCATTTCCTGGAAGTCAGAGCGGTTCACAACCCTCGAAAAACGGGCGGAAAAATCATTGGTGATCAGATAAAACTCATCGGAAGGAGAGTAAAATGCGGCAACCTCGGATGCTTTCTTCACAGCCTGCTCAAATAGTTTGCCTTCGGCACCAAGCGATTCCATACTGAATGAATTGTCGAGATAAACTACCACCAGTGGCCTACCCTGAAGGTTTTTATCACTGTGACTGGTTTTGATAACCGGCATCGCAAAGGCAAACACCAATGATGCAAACACCAAGAGCCTCAGCAGTAGCACAATCAGATTCTTTAACCTCGACCGTTTTCTGGTCTGTAATTGTAACTCCCTCAAAAACTTTACATTGGTAAAAAAGACACGTTTAGGCTTTCTGAAATTGAAAAGATGGATCACCACCGGGATGATCATTGCCAGCAAACCGAATAAAACCAATGGGTATAAAAAATACATCCCTATTGCTAATTAGGCTGCAAAAATAACGATTTAACCCTAATGGGAACAAAATCGTGGTATCTAAAAAAACATAAGTTCTAAAGGCACTTAAGTGCACTGATTAGCCAATTGTTCAAATAGAACCCTTTAGGCAAAGGTATTTACAACCCTTTGGGTGTTCTTAGCTGTGGAGGCTGGCAATTGCATAAGAGAATGAAAAATTCCCATATATTTATTACATGGAAAAGAGCTCTCCCGATTAAACCTTCAGTAGTATTACACGTCTAATTATTGCAGTAATAACGGATATTTCATATTGTATGAACTTTTTTCTAAGTTTTAATTACATCACGAAAATGAAAAATGAAAGATGATGACTGTTTAAAAAAAATGCATTTGTCATGTTATTCAAATGAAATTTTGAATGTTTTTTATTTATCTTTGCTGATATAAACAACATAATAAACCTGAAAGACCATTGATACCGTTTTTTGGCTGATTTTTCAGCCAAGCATATTGAAAAAGATTCATATACTTAATAATAAATACCAGAAGATAAATTAAGCAGAAATACTGAAGAATAATGAACACGACAATTATGAAAAAGTTTGTCATTAGGTTTATGGCAGCATCGATACTGGCAATAGCTCTGAATTCCTTCACTTCTGACAAGGAAGTCCTATACAAGGAGCAGGATGGAGTAAGGATAACCTATACAAAAAAGCAGCACACAGTTTCAGCAGACCAGATTATGGAGTATCTGATCCTGAAGATAGAAAACAAAAACAAATTTGGGGTGACCGCAAGCTGGAAACTTGATCTCTGGTATAATGGGGTTTGCCGGACATGTGATCAGCAGGCTCCATCGGGATATGAATTTACTGTTGATCTTAAGCCCGGGCAGAAGATCGAAGGTAATATCAACAAGGATGATCTGATGCTGAAGATCTGGCACAAAAATATCAAACCCAAAACTGAAGGTGGGCTCACCCGCTTTGAGTTTACAAACCTTCAGATATCCAGAAACTGACTCAAACCGGCCATTAACTCGGAAGAAAGGTGAACACTATGAGATCATTATTAACAAAATTAATATTTTGCATACTGGCCTTCAGCACTGTAAAATATTCAAATTCCCAGATATCAATAACATCAGGGCTTACTCCCCAGCAATTGCTAAACGTACTGGTGGGAACCGGTGTTGTGGTTTCCAATGTCCAGTTTCAGGGTTTACCTATTGCCGCGGGATCTTTCAACAACGGAGGAACCACTAACCTTGGCCTTCAAAGCGGGATAATACTTACCAGCGGTTCTGTAAATGTAGTTCCCGGACCAAACAATTCAGGATCTGCAGGCCAAAGCAACAATCTTTCGGGTGACCCGCACCTTCAGGGATTAATACCAGGTTATACCGTTTATGATGCATCTGTTCTTACCTTTGACTTTATTCCTCTGAGTGACACCATTAAATTCAGATATGTGTTTGGATCAGATGAATACCCCGAATATGTGAATTCAAGTTATAATGATGTTTTTGGTTTCTTTATCAGTGGCCCTAATCCTCTCGGAGGACTTTACAACTTCTATAACATTGCCCGTATACCAAATACCACCACTCCCGTTGCAATAAATAATGTTAATAATGGCACCGGTAATGGCGGGCCATGCATGAATTGCCAGTATTACATCAACAATACCGGTGGGGCAACAATTCAATACGACGGTTTTACTACAGTATTAACAGCCTGGGCTTTAGTCACACCCTGCATACCCTACAGTTTCAAGATAGCAATAGGAGACGCAGGTGATGGAATTCTGGATTCGGGTGTTTTTCTTGAAGAGAACAGCTTTTCTACCGATGCCATCCAGATCTCCACCGAATACAGCATTCCCGGAGCCGGAAAATCAGCAATTGAGGGCTGCAATGATGCGATTGTCAAGTTCTCTATCAATAAATTTGCAATAGACACTTTATGGATTTATATTGATACGATCTACGGGACAGCTACCAACGGTGTTGATTTTCCAATTATTCCAAATAAAGCTTACATACTCCCAGGCCACAATTCAGGTACACTTACTATTTCACCACATATAGACTATATCACAGAAGGCACGGAATACATCACTCTTGTTATCCCAACATCACCCTGTACAATAGATACCATTACCATCCCAATACTTGATTATGTACCTGTCGATCTGACAATGGCACATGACACCCTTATTTGTGAAACTTCAACTCCACTTAGTGTAACTGCAATTCACGGGGCTCCTCCCTATTCATATATATGGGCTCCGGCAGCAACGCTCAGCAACCCTAATGTTGTAAACCCGATAGCCAGCCCTTCCGTTACGACAACCTATTATGTTACTGTTAAAGATACTACTGCCTGTCCCGCTGTTTCAGACTCGATGGTGGTTACCGTAAGCCCCAAACCACAGGTAAGCTTCATGCCAAAACCTTTTTCCGGATGTGAACCCCTTACTGTTGAGTTTACCGATTTTTCAGCACCCAACATAGTAACATGGGACTGGACTTTTGGCGATGGAGGTACATCAAATATCAAGAACCCGATTCATCAATATTCTGCCGGTAAATGGGACGTCACACTCACCGTTACCACCATCGATAGTTGCAAGGACTTTCTTACACAGAAACAAATTATTACGGTTCATCCCCTACCAACCGCGGACTTCGATCCTGTCCCTCCTGAAACTTCGATTGATTATCCAACAATCAATTTCAACAATAAATCTACCATTGCTACAAACTGGAACTGGGATTTCGGCGAACCCTCATCAGGAACGGACAATAACTCAACTCTACAAAGCCCATCACATTCCTACCTGACAGACGGAGAATTCACAGTGTGTCTCTACGTTTCTACAGAACATGGATGCAAAGATGAAATATGCAAAAAGGTAAGAATAATTGTTGACAAAATCGAGATACCAAATGTAATTACTCCGTTTCCGCGAGATGATAAAAATGATAGATTCTATATTAAGAATATTGAAAGACTCAAGTATTCAAAGCTTTCAATTTATAATCGTTGGGGGTTAAAAGTAGCTGAATTTTCACCTTATGACAATTCCTGGGATGCAGAAGGACATCCCGACGGAGTATATTTCTGGACTCTTGAATACCAGTCATACTTCAGCGAGTCTGAGATAGTAAAAAAGAGCGGAACCTTAACGGTGGTGCGCAGCAAGTAACAATCCTGATTTCAGGTTAACAACACACATTTCGCAGTAATTACTCTTCGATGCGAAGGTTTTCAATTATGAAATTCTGACGGTCTGGTGTGTTTTTACCCATATAGAATTCAAGGAGATCCTTGTTCGAGATATCGCGTTGATAAATAACCGGATCGAGCCTCATTTTCGACCCAATGAAATTTTTGAATTCGTCAGGCGATATCTCCCCAAGTCCCTTAAACCTGGTGATTTCAGGTTTTGGCCCCAGTTCGGTGATTGCAGCAATCTTCTCCTCTTCAGAATAACAGTAATAGGTTGTCTTTTTGTTTCGAACTCTGAAGAGAGGAGTCTGAAGAATATATACATGCCCCGCCTTGATAAGGTCAGGAAAAAATTGCATAAAGAAAGTGAGGAGAAGAAGCCTTATATGCATGCCATCAACATCGGCATCAGTAGCAATAACAATGTTGTTGTATCGCAGATTCTCAATATCCTCTTCAATATTCAAGGCAGTCTGCAGGAGGTTGAATTCCTCATTCTCATATACGATCTTCTTTGTAAGGCCGTAAGAATTCAGCGGCTTGCCTTTAAGGCTGAAAACAGCCTGAGTGTTTACATCCCTCGACTTGGTGATCGAGCCGCTTGCAGAATCACCTTCGGTGATAAAAAGGGTAGATTCAAGCCTCCTTTCATCTGTAGAATTGTAATGTATCCGACAGTCACGTAACTTTTTATTATGTAAACTCGCCTTTTTAGCACTCTCCCTGGCAAGTTTTTTAATCCCAGCAATCTCCTTTCTCTCACGTTCCGACTGCATGATCTTTTTGAGTAGTGCCTCAGCAACATCCTGATGAATATGAAGGTAATTGTCAAGATTCCTCTTTATGATATCCATTATATAATTGCGGATTGAAGGCCCACCGGGTTCAATGTGTGAGCTGCCAAGCTTTGTCTTTGTCTGAGATTCAAAAACCGGCTCCTGAACCTTGATGCTTATCGCGGCAATAATACCCATGCGGATATCACCCGGGTCGAAATCCTTTTTGTAAAACTCACGGATGGTCTTCACTACGGCCTCCCTGAATGCCGACAAATGGGTTCCACCCTGCGTTGTGTTCTGACCATTTACAAACGAGTAATACTCCTCTCCGTAATGCTTTTCGCTGTGCGTTAATGCAAGCTCGAAATCGTTCTCTTCAAGATGAATGATTGGGTAAAGAGTGCCGGAACCATTGATATTTGCCTCGAGCAAATCCCTCAGTCCATTGTGGCTAATGAGCCTGTGTCCGTTAAACCAGATACTCAAACCCTTGTTCAGGTAAGCATAGTTCCACAAGAGCTTTTCTATATAATCATAGATGAAATGATAATTACCGAACAGCATACCATCAGGCCTGAACGAAACTATTGTTCCCCTTTGTTCTTCGGTTGTCTGTTCCTTTTCATCCTGTGTAAGTAATCCGTGCTCATATTCAACGATCTTGGTCCTGCCATCACGCACCGACTGCACCCTGAACCATGAGGAGAGAGCGTTTACTGCCTTTGTTCCTATCCCGTTCAGGCCAACAGATTTTTTAAAAGCAACCGAATCATATTTGGCTCCTGTATTAATCTTCGATACACAGTCAATAACCTTTCCAAGTGGAATACCTCTGCCATAATCTCTGACAGTAACAACTTTATCTTTTATGATAACCTCTATCTTCTTTCCAAAACCCATCACATACTCATCAATGGCATTGTCAATTATCTCCTTTATCAGAACATAAATGCCATCATCACGACTGGAGCCATCGCCAAGTTTGCCTATATACATACCTGGTCTCAACCGGATATGATCCTTCCAGTCAAGAGACTTAATGCTTTCTTCTGTATAATTGATTAATGCTTCTTCCATCACCTGTCTGCACTGTTTTGGGCAAAAGTAACCGAAAATAGGATGCAACAGCAATATGAAAGAACCCTTTTTTCAACAGGCGGAGTTTAACAGGATGGATCTCCGGAAGGTCTCTCAAAACCCAGGTAGGCATTAACCAGTTTTCCTCAGGTTATAAGAACCGGCTCTTTTACTTTTGTGTGGGTAACGAAATGTCAATGACTTAAACCCACGATGTGGGTTTAATAAGTTACCCCGGGTTTGTGATCGGAGAACATTTACAGCGCAATTCTACCTGTAACCATTCCTCTCACTTAACCGGGGCTTCTGATGTTAAATCCATTCAGGATTCAATAATTAACAGTTAGAAATGTAACTTCTTGCTTTTTTAGACAACGTTTTCAGATATTCTCAATGTTTACCCAATCAAAAGGGAAAAGTGCCTTTACAGTTATATGGTTAATGACGCTAAAGCTTATAGCTAAACTCTGAGGTGCATCAAAGATTAAGAGCTACTACATCTTCAGTGTGATCGAAGTGTCTGACAGATAATGCTATCCCGGGATTTTCTATTCTCCAGGGTTAAGGTCGGTTTTAAAGGCATATTTGAATCCACCTTCACCCGGAATATCAAGCAACACCTCTCGAAGAAACCTTATCGACTGTTGCATGTCGGGGTACATTAATTTGTCGTCATTAACGAAACCGACGTATTTCCTGAATTCTTTCAGGAATGACTCCAGATAGGGTGATGTTTTCAATGGCCTCCTGAAATCCAGTGCCTGGGCAGCATTGAACAGCTCAATAGCAAGGATCATTTCAAGGTTTTTCACAGACCGATGTGCCTTTGTGGCAGCGTTGGCTCCCATGCTAACATGGTCTTCCTGCCCCTGGCACGACTCGATGGAATCTACTGAGGAGGGTGTGGCAAGCTGCTTGTTCTGGCTGACAAGACTGGCGGCAGTGTATTGCGGGATCATAAACCCCGAATTCAATCCCGGATTGGCAACCAGGAATGGTGGCAAACCTCTCTTTCCAGACACAAGCTGATATGTTCTTCGTTCAGAGATATTACCAAGTTCTGCCACTGCAATGCAAAGGTTATCCAGGGCAAAAGCAAGCGGCTGGCCATGGAAATTGCCTGCCGAGATTATCATGTCCTCATCCGGAAATATTGTGGGATTATCTGTAACGGAATTTATTTCGTTTGCAAATACATAGGCGACATAATTTATCGAATCTTTTGATGCACCGTGAACCTGGGGAATACACCTGAAGGAGTATGGATCCTGAACATGCTCCTTGTATTTTGAAATCATCTCGCTGCCTTCAAGAAGATTTAAAACTCTTTCGGCTGTGCGTATCTGCCCTTTGTGAGGCCTTATTTCCTGAATAAGAGGGTGAAAAGGCTCCGGCCGTCCATCGAATGCTTCAAGTGAGATCGCCCCTATGATATCTGCCAGTTTTGAGAGTTTGAAAACCCGCAGGCACAGGTAAACGCCATATGCACTCATAAACTGGGTTCCGTTGAGTAGCGCAAGCCCCTCCTTTGACTGAAGCTTCAACGGTTTCCATCCATATTTCTCACACACCTCCGAAGCGGGCATTCTGGCATCACCATGATACACCTCTCCCAGGCCAAGCAAAGGAAGTGACAGATGTGCAAGAGGTGCCAGGTCACCCGAGGCGCCAAGGCTGCCCATCTGATAAACCACCGGAAGGATATTATGGTTATACATGTCAACAAGGCGTTCTACTGTTGCCGTCTGAACACCGGAATGGCCATAGGAAAGTGACTGTATTTTTAAAAGGAGCATCAGCTTGACAATGATGCTTGGTACCTCCTCACCAATACCACAGGCATGTGATTTCACAAGGTTCTCCTGCAAAATGCTCAAATCACTTTTTGAAATAACTGTATTGCATAAACTGCCAAAACCTGTCGTAACACCATAAACAGGCTCTGTTTGCCCGGCAATTTTCCGGTCAAGGTAATCACGGCATTTTTTAATCCTCTCCATAACATTTTGCGACAACTCAAGCTTCATGTCCTGATTGAGGATCCTTGCTATCCTTTCAAAATCCAGTTTATCTGTTGTGATTAGATGTACTTCTCTTCCCATGATATCAAATTTGTAGCAAAGGTAACAATATAACAGTAATTGCTATCTTTGCCGTATGGAAGAGATGATACTGATTATTGATTTCGGGTCACAGTATACACAACTGATAGCCCGGCGTATAAGGGAGTTGAACGTATATTGTGAAATACATCCCTATAACCATCTGCCTGTTTTTTCTAGCAACATTAAAGGTGTTATCCTGTCAGGAAGTCCATTCAGTGTTAAAGACAAAAATGCCCCTTTACCGGACATTGATCAATATCGTGGCAGGATACCGGTGCTGGGCCTTTGTTACGGAGCCCAGTGGCTTGCATACGACAGCGGTGCCGTTTTGATGGCAAGTGAAATACGTGAATATGGCAGGGCAAATATTCACTTCATCAATTCTGATAATCCTCTTATTAAAGGTATGACTGAAGGCAGCCAGGTATGGATGTCACATGGAGATACAATAAAAAATATACCTGCGAATTTTGAGATCATTGCTTCGACAAGCGATGTGGAGGTTGCCGGATTCAGGATACATAATGAACCAACCTGGGGAATACAGTTTCACCCTGAGGTTTATCACTCCACGGAGGGTATGACCCTGCTCCATAATTTTGTTGTAAAGATCTGTGGTTGCAATCAAAGCTGGACACCCTCTTCTTTTATCGAATCTACGATTTACTATTTGAAAGAGACCCTGGGCAACGACAAGGTGGTCTTAGGTTTATCCGGTGGTGTTGATTCGAGTGTTGCTGCAATACTTCTGCATAAGGCAATAGGGCCAAACCTGTTCTGTATCTTTGTTAATAACGGACTTCTAAGAAAGAATGAATTTGAAAATGTGATGCACTCATACCGGGATATGGGCCTTAATATCACTGGAGTAGACTCATCTGCACAGTTCTATGCAGCCCTGTCGGGAAAATCGGATCCGGAAGAAAAAAGAAAAGCGATCGGAAAAACATTTATCGATGTATTTGACCATGAAGCTCACAACATCCGGGATGTAAAATGGCTTGGCCAGGGAACCATCTATCCCGATGTTATTGAATCTGTCTCTGTTAAAGGGCCTTCTGCAACCATAAAATCGCATCATAATGTGGGTGGGCTACCTGATTTTATGAAACTTAAAGTGATTGAACCCTTGAAATCCCTTTTCAAAGATGAGGTTCGTCTGGTAGGTAAAGCTCTCGGTATTGATCCTGAACTTTTAGGCAGGCATCCATTTCCAGGCCCCGGTCTGGGAATAAGGATACTTGGTGAAGTAACACCTGAGAAAATCGCAATCCTTCAGGAAGTTGATCACATATACATCAGCAAACTGAAAGAGACAGGCCTCTATACACAGGTATGGCAGGCTGCTGCCATTCTGCTTCCTGTTAATTCCGTTGGTGTAATGGGCGACGAAAGAACATACGAAAGTGTTGTGGCTTTGAGGGCAGTAGGATCTACCGATGGCATGACCGCCGACTGGTCACATCTGCCGTATGATTTTCTGGCATCGGTTTCAAACGAGATAATAAACAAGGTAAAAGGAGTCAACAGAGTTGTATATGATATCAGCTCCAAGCCTCCTGCTACAATTGAATGGGAATAGAAAAATAGCTTATCTTCGCATTATAACCTCAACACCAAATAAAGGCAACCGCAGAATACATGGAAAAAAAGAGATTATCTTTAATAATTATCAGTCTGTTGCTGATCAGCACCATATTTGCACAACCTGTTACCGTAAAAATTTCGGATGTAAAGATCGTTGAAGAAGGGCAGACCTTTTATCTTCATTCTGTTTCACCCGGCCAAACCCTCTTTTCAATATCAAGAGCTTATGAAGTGGATCAGGCTGAGATAATGAAGCATAACCCAAATCTCTCAACCGTTCTTCAGGCAGGACTAACTCTCAGGATCCCCGACAAATCAGTCCCCGGAAAACCCCGGACAACAACTGCCCAACCCAACGATACAGTCAGAAGCTTTCTGCAACACACTGTTGCACCCGGAGAAACTCTCTTTGGAATTGCCAGGCTTCATAATGTCTCGGTGCAGCAGGTTATTAATGCCAACCCCGACATTACCAACTTTGACAACCTGCAGATCGGACAGGCAATTAAAATACCCGTCAGAAAAATTTCTTCGTACCCACTTTCTGTATTGGAGATAGAAACAGATTCTGTCTGTATTCATCAGGTTCAGAGAGGTGAGTCGCTGTTCGGAATCGCACAGAAGTATAAAGTTGGTCAGGATAGCCTTATCACCTGGAATCCTGAACTCAAAGACAATCCTCTTAGAAGGGGACAAGACCTTCGTATTATCTATAAAGTGAAAATTATTCAACCTAAACCGACAGTCACACCCATTGAAACAGCGAAGATAAAATATGATACAATCCTGCACCAGATCCAGGAGAAAGAGACAATATGGGGATTGGCAAAGAGGTATAACACCACTGTTGACCAGATAGTGGAACTAAATCCTGAGCTTAAAGAGGGATTGAAGAAAGGGTACTATATCTATATACCTGTTCCTGTTACATCAGAAAAAATTCAGGAAACCGTGACCGCAAAATCCAAAGGGTGTGAAAATTCAAGGTACAAAGCCAAATATAAAATTGCCCTGTTAATACCTCTCTATCTTGATGAAATTGACAGAATTTACATAACACCCGGAACAGATGAACAGATAAGAAAACCCTTCTTTAAACCCTTTAGTTTTCTGGAATTCTATGAAGGTGTGCTGATTGCCATAGATTCAATGAAAAGGGCTGGGTTATCTATCGATATGCATGTATATGACACAGGTAACGATTCCATTACCCTGAAACGGATACTAGCCAAACCTGAAATGCCTTATATGGATCTGATCATAGGTCCATTCTTTATGCAGAATTACAGTATTGCAGCACAGTTTGCTGCACGACATAATATAAAAATAGTAAGCCCCTTTGCCAGAAATCCTCAACTCATTGCAAGCCATGGAAATCTTTTCCAACTAAATGCCAGCTCTGAATCTAAACTTGCTGAACTCGCACGGCACATAGCCAGGAGTTATCAGGATCCTAATGTTATCCTGGTGATGAGTAATACAGAAACGGATAAAGCACTTGCAAAAGCATTCAACCTAAGCTTTGAACTTCATACAGCCGCTCAGGCCAGAAAACCAAATTATATTGAGGTCATATACTCCGACAGAGGTGCAGCAGGTGTTTCTACCCGCCTTGATGTTGGCAAACAAAATATTATTGTCAACCTCATTACAGGTGAAACAACAGTATCGAACTATGTTTCAGCGATGGCCAATCTTACTAAAAACTTCAGGATCACCATGTATGGAATGCCCGAATGGCGTGATTACCGCACTTTCGACCTTGTTGACCTTATGGCACTTGATATGCACCTTTTCTCAAATGCCTTCGTGGATTATGAGAATCCTGCTACAATAGCATTCTTAAATGAATTCAGGAGCCGTTACAAAGGGGAACCGGAAGAAAATTATTATGGCTATATTGGATACGATGTTGCTCTGTATTTTCTGAAGGCAATTCATGAATATGGACTTGATTTCGAGAATTGCCTTGGCGAAATGAATTATAATCCAATAGGAACAGGATTCCTATGGGAACAAGTTAAAGGGAAGGGTTATGAAAATATTTATCTGAATATTTTCAGATTCAATGACTTCAGGCTTGAACCTGTGAAACAGAAGCGATAACAGAAAAATCCTGTTATTTTATTTTTACCTTATTGGAATTATCATTTTCTGATGACAATATTGCCATTTTCAATTCTGCCATTGCCTGTTACCTTTATCCTATAAACACCATCAGCAAAGTGCTGTATGTTCAGTTTTACAGATTCATTTCCGGAATTTATCATAAACAATGACCTGTATACCAGTCTTCCATCATAGCTAAAAACCTCAACCAGGTATTCCCCTGCCGGAGTTCCTTTCAGCATTAGACTAAACATTCCGTCAGATGGATTCGGGATGATCTGTATTGAACTTCCGGCTCCGGCTTCCGATATCCCCGGATGCTGTGTGAAATTGATATTGATTGTGTCCGTTCCAGGACAATTATAATTGTCTGTTACCCTTACCCACACAGTTTTTATCCCTATTCCTGTCCCGGCTGAGTCAATGGTTATTGTCTGAGTGCTCTCACCGGTGCTCCATGTATATGAATTGAAACCTGCTCCAGCATCAAGAATTATGTTTTGATTAGGATACAAAACCGTATCATTACCCAGGTCAACCAGGGGCAGAGGGTGGATGGTCACCTGAAGGGGAGTCGAAACATTTGAACATCCTATCGGGCTGGTGACCTTTACTGTGTAACCACCTCCCTGTTTGGCATGAATAACATAGTTTGTGTCGAAAGGCAACGGAGTACCATCCAGATACCACTGGTATGTGAAGCCCAGCCCGATACTAGCCATCAGCGTCACCGAATCACCCTGACAGGCTGCCGTGCTGCCTGTTGGAGAGATAGTCGCAGATGGAGCCTGCTGAACAGTTACCGTGAAATTGTATATATTATTATTGGTGCAGCCTGTTGCATCATTTATGTCTGTAAGAGTATAGGTTTGCGTGGTGGTTGGGGTAAACATATAACTGAATTGAGATTGTGTGATATTGGTAACCGGAATTGTGGTGCTTCCGTCATTTATCACAAGATTCCAGGGCGGCGAACCTGTCAGGGTAACGTCAATAGCAACACTGTCGCCCTGACAGATGGTTTTAAGGGTATCAAGAAGAGTTAAACCGGGCGATGGTTTTATTATGATCTCAGGTTTAAGGATCGTGTCGTTGTGGTTGATAGTATCGGTAATACTATTCGGATTATTTGAGTATGCAATTATCTGATAGTTGATTGCATTTAAAAAGGGGTATGCTCCAATAGTTACATTTGTCGTGTTACCGGGTGTGATGCTGCCTGTCCAGTTATAAGGTGTTTGTGCTAAATTATTCACTTTCCAGTGAATATCAACACTGTTAAGTACACTCTGGCCGTGATTTTTCAACTTAACAGTAATGGGAACCATTCCATCGCATATTGTATCGGACAGATTGACAAAACTCTCAAGCCCGGCATCTGTTGTACCCTGGCTGATGTTGATTCCGAAATCGATAACTTTGGGGCTGGTAGTCCCTGAAACTGCATTGTAAAGGCCATACCTGTTCTGGTGAATACTGGCAGACATGAGAGGTTCCAGTAGATTATTACCCGTACCAGAGCTCACACAAATCTCAACTACCAGAGAAAATAGAGGATCATAAGGTATCAGATTCTGCAGAGTTATATGGTACCACTGGTTTGATTGCGGATTAACCAGTGCATATAAAGGTGCATAGAATGCAGTATCCATTCCAGTGATAAAGAGAGGATTGGTCCAGGATGTTATTGTACCAACATTCTGTGACATCTTAATGGTAAAATTATTATAAGGTGATGCTGAGGTGATGTTACCCAACCTAAAAAAAACATCTGAAATCAGACCCGGTGGCGCAATTGTTCCTGTGCTGCCTGCAGTTTTAAAAACACCCGGTCCATATAGCCATTGCATCTTATTGGCAGTTGCAGAATTAAGAGGAATGGTGTTATTGCTGGAACCAATGTTACTGTTATAATACTGGGGTACAGTTTGGGCAGACAAATAACCCTCCATTGGGATAAATGTAAATATCAATACTGACGTGATCAAGACAAAGATTTGCTTCGTCATCCTATAGTTACTTGTTGATAATAAGTTTAGAAGTGTATTTATTATGGTATCCGGTTATCTGTATAAGATAAATTCCTGCCGGTAAAAATTTAAGATCAGCGATGTACTTTAGTGTGCCGGGTTCAGGAAGCAGAGTTAATTCCCCGGCTATCCTTCCATCTATTCGGTAAACCGACATAGTGACAGGGTCATTGCCCGGATCGGCACCGATGATATAAAAGGTTCCGTCGCCGGGATTTGGGAAAAGCCTGTAACCGGTGATGTCATTTTCTTTGATTCCTGTATCATCAACAATAGTTACCCAAACGGTATCATAACCCTGACAACCGTGAGCATTTGTTATCGTTACACTGAATGGGTGCATACCGGCACCAAAGCTGCTGCCTGTAACAGTTATTGTCTGTGTTGTAGCACCGGTACTCCACATGTATGAAGCAGCCCCTGCTCCGGCATCGAGCATAACACTTCCATTTAGTTTAATTGTGTGATCCGGGCCAATTGAAACAACAGGTTTCGGATAAACATGTACTACAACTGGTGGACCAGGAGAGCCCTGACAACCTGAGATATCTGTTAACGCCACCACAGAATATGTTGTGTTCACAACCGGCTTTACCCAAATGCTGTATGCCGGAGACATGATGTTCTGAAGCTGGAATACATTTGTTCCGTCAGATAAACTCAAATACCATGGAGGAGTTCCTGTTAAAGATCCCCCTATCGACAAGCTGTCACCAAGACATAGTGAATAACTTGTGGCATTAGGTGTTGAGGTCGGAGCCGGCATTATTTCCGTAACATTGTAAACCGATGTATCATTAGAAGGATTCGGATCCTGCTGGTTATTGGGATTTGTTGTCCAGGCAGTAACTGTGTATGAAACACCCGGGATAAAATTGTAACTGCCTAGATTAACGGTTGCAGTGCTGTTTACCGGTAGTGATCCATAATAGTAAGCCGGTGTCTGAGGTATATTGTTTATCTGCCAGTTTACTGTTACCGATGAGAGTGAAGCAAGTCCGTTGTTCCTGATTATCGCAGTTACAGGTAATAATCCGCTGCATAAGGTATCGTTGAGGTTTGTGAATCCTTCAAGAGAAGCATCTGTGCCCCCTAGACCAATATCGAATCCGAAATCACACAAAAAATTCTGAGAGTTTGACAAAGGAGATGTTGAAGAGCCATATACACTCCGGGCAGACAGTGTTGCCTGCATCACCTCGAAACCTACCGTATACCCATCGTGCGACACTTCTACAATAAAGTTCTTTGTATTGTCGTATTGGAATGGAGTCTGCAAAGTCACCGGCATCCAATCAACAGGTACCTGGATGAAATCATAGGTGTTTGCCTGAAACACGGTGTTCATTCCTGCCGTGATCCAGGGTCCCGGTGGGAGTGCAGTCAGAGTTGTCTGCCCCATCTTGATATTCAGATTGGTAAAACTGCTGATGACCGGAAGCATCGAGTAATTTCTTTTAAAATAGATTTTGGTTATGTTACCGGAAGGAGCGCTTGCAAAATCAGTGTTAAAGTACACCCACTGTACCTTGTTGTTGGTGGTTGACAAAAACGGGATCACAGAAGGGGATACAGTAGTGAAAAAATTTGTGGAGTACTGAGGTTGAGCCCACCCGCCAATGCCTGTACACCATACCAGAGCTATCACCATTACTCCTGCACGCATGCGATTTAATATTGTTCTCATGGCATTACAGGTTTATGTTTTTATACTATGTTTATTTCATCGCTTCCCCTCTGTTCCGGTCAATACTTCTATCGTTTGATGCTTGACCCTTCACTAATTAACGCCTGATAATTATCTTCATCACCGCTAAATCACCTTCCCGGCCAATCTTAAGCAGGTACATACCGTCCGGTAGCTCAGTGAAATCGCATCTTACTATTTGCTTTTTAACACCCTGAATCTCCCTGGTAACAGTTTTCAAAACTCTGCCATCGAGCCCCACAACTTCAATTAATATCTCACCTGCAGGATAACCTGCAACAGAAAGATCAAAATTTCCATCTGAAGGATTGGGAATGACCAGTAACTTTTTAGTATCATCTGAACCTGCAATACCAGGGTGCTGAGTGAAATTAACCTTAATAGTATCACTACCCGTGCATCCGTAATTATCAGTAACAAAAACCATAATTGTCTGCACACCAATTCCATAACCAACAGTATCAACAATAATAGTTTGCGTCACATCACCGGTGCTCCATAAATAGGATATAAATCCGGTACCGGCGTCGAGGAGGATATTCTGGTTTGGCAATAATACAGTATCAGGTCCCAGATTAACAGCCGGCAAGGGATGTACGACCACATTAAAGGGAGCTGAAATTGTGAAACAGTTGGTGGAACCAGTAACCTTTACAGTATATGCTCCCGGCTCTTTAACTGTGATAGTAAAAAGGGTTGCTCCCGGAATTGCTACTCCATCCTTATACCATTCATATGTGAAACCCATTCCAATTGTTCCCAGGAGTGCAACAGAGTCACCATTACAAAAAGCTGCAGGCCCTGAAGCAGTAATATTGGCAGGAGGAGCAGGCATAACCGTTATCATGACACTTTCTGAAAGCTGTGTTAAGCATCCTCCTGCATCCGAAACTGAAGTCAGGGTATAAGTTTTTGTTTGAGTAGGAACCAGCGTAACTGAAAATGGTGATGACTGGATATTGGTCATGGGGTAATTTGTTGTTCCGTCACTCACAATAATACTCCAGGGCGGAAGCCCTGTAAGGGTACCACTCAAAACAATGCTGTCTCCCTGGCATATTGTGGTGTTTGGGGTGGTAAACAAACCCGACGGAGAGCTTTTGACAAAAATGCCTGTTTTAGTGATGGTATCGTTACTGCTTACCGGATCTGTGGTGTTGTTGGTGTTTGATAAATTTGCAGTTATCTCATAAGTTGTTCCTGTGAGAAAATTATAACTCCCGAGGTTAACAAGTGTAGAGTCATTTAATCCAACTGATCCAGTCCAGCTAAAAGGGGTTTGTGGAACATTATTAACCATCCAGTTAACGGTCGTGCTGGTAAGTGTTGAAGGACCATTGTTTTTAATTCTTATGCTTACCGGTTGACTGCCGCTGCAAACCGAATCTCCTGGAGAAACCATACCGGTGATGGCCGCATCTGTTGCAGTGACAGGAAGATTTACCCTGATGTTGTAAAAGAAATACCAATAGGTTGTCTGGAATGTACTACCTGTAAAAGTGATAACATTTGGAACCGTGTAGGGATAAACTATTCCAGTAGAGTTTCTCAGCATTCCAACGGAACTGGTTGTGAGGCCCAATCGGTAACCTGTCCCGAAAGGGACAAAAATATTGGCTTTGATACGCTCAGGTAAGTTTCCGCTCACTGTACTTACTCCGGTATAACTGGCAATCTGCACCTGAGCACTGTTTTGCACAACAATAGTGTAAGATGTTGAGGCTGTAGCTGGATATATGGTAATACTATCAAGGTATACACCAGTAGAATTTAAAACATCGAATAAATCATAGTGATTGTGAGAAGTATAATTGGTATTTGAGCCAACATTCGGGTCCACCGGACCCACAAGGTAACTTTGCCCGAAGGAGCTAATAAACATAAAAACGAGGAAAATGAGTACATACAACTGTTTGCTAATCGTAAATGTTTGTTTCATAATTCATTGATTTTGAAGGTAGAAATAATTGAATTAATATCACATAAATCTTTAAGATTAATATCTGAGGCCTGCCGTATACCATTGATACAAAATTACAATAAAACACAAAATTTTTCAAGACTTTCAGGCAAAAATCACCTGATAAACACCTAATTTGAAGTATTCCTTATCAGAAGCTTTTGCGAATAAAAAGTCCTATCATGATATATCATTAGATTATACATCCCTTCGGTAAGATGTGTCAGATTCAATGAAATATTGTTATCAGAATAAATTTCCCCTCTATATACCTGTTTACCTGTCAGATCATAAACATGTACAGAAATTGCACCTGAAAGATATTCTGGCAATATTATCCTGATTTTTCCATCAGATGGATTAGGTATCAACATGATATCAGCCTTATTTGTCATGTCGGCAATACCCGGGTTCTGTGTGAAGTTGATCTGTATAGTATCTCCACCATTACATCCGTTATTATCGGTTACCAATACCATAATAGTGCGAACACCAATCCCAAAACCAACTGTATCAACTATAATCGAACGGGAAGTCTCTCCGGTACTCCATAAATAAGATGTAAATCCGGCACCTGCATCGAGTAAAATCGACTTGTTTGGTAGAAGGGCGGTGTCATTTCCAAGGTTAACATCAGGAGCAGGATGGATAACAACATTTACAGGCAGAGAGGTGTTGGTACAACCAATGGGGCTTGTAACAATAACAGTATAAGCTCCGGTTTCTTTGGCATAATAAGTAAAGTTTAAAGAACCCGGAATATTGACACTATCTTTCTTCCACTGATAAGAGAAGTTGAGTCCCACACTTGCCATAAGTGTAACGGAATCCCCATGGCATGCTGTCGTGTTTCCCACAGGGGTAATAACTGAAGGCGGGGCAGGAAATACATTCACATCAATCGTAACTAAATCAGTGGTAACACACCCCGTACCATCAGAAAGGCTGGTGATCGAATATGTTCTTGATGATGATGGCGTTACAGGCAATACAAAGTTAGCATTGGCAATCTGGTTTACTGTAAATGTACCCGTTCCATCTCCGTAAGTAAGATCCCATGGGGGTGTGCCGGTAAGGGTCAAGGCAAGAAAAGCAGTATCACCCATACATATATTAACCATTGCCGAATCCGGGACGGCTATAGGGGATGGTTTTACCTGTATTACATTTGTTGACAAAGTGTCGTTGATGTTATTAACGGTATCCGGAAGGTTGTTAGGATTTGAAGTATTTACCTTTATCTGGTAGGACGTTCCCGGATTGAACTGATAACTGCCAATAGCGGCTACAACTGTTCCGTTAACCGGCAAGGAACCTGACCATGCGAATGGCGGTTGGGCAACATTGTTTACACTCCATTCCACCAATACCTGCTGCATTGGGTTAGGGCCATGATTTTTAATCACAACACTAACAGGTTGGATGCCACTGCAGATTGTATCTGAAGGAGACTGTATTTCCTGTACTCCTGCATCCGTTGGCTGATATGCCAGGACATAACCTATCTTTCCATTGAATGCCCTGTCTGCTATGGGGCTGGTCAACGTTCCTCCATAACCTACACCCGGACCCACATTAATGTATAAATTTGAATCACTGATAATGTATGGGAGAGATGTTGAAAGATTGGAATATCGCACCGATGCGGAACTCGAAATGGCAAACCCGTATGTGGCTCCTGCGGGTATCAGGATGTTAAGTGAAGTATCGGATATTATAACCATGGTACCATTACCTGAAACAGAGGGTGTGTGAGTATAGGAATGAGCCTGAATCCAGCCGTTTGCAGTACTTACTGCCGGGGTTCCATTAACAGAATCTGTCCGGTACCAGATCAGAGTGGTCTGGGTGGTTGTTGCCGAAAAACAACTGTGCATCTCCCTGATCCGGATCGGCTGTGAAGCTTTTACATTGAATGTTACCATACCCGAACCATTACCACCGTTATAGGGTGGTATAGTCGAAAGATAGTTAAACTGCCCCGACAACTCAAAAGTTGCCTGTAACATTAATGACAGTAAAAAGAAAACCGAAATAAATGTAATTTTAATTTTCATATCACAATGTTTTAATTATGTGTTAACTATAGTTGAATTAGATGTTAATTATTGATATAAAAATGTATCTGAAAACTCACAAAATATAACCACCATAAAATTACAAAAAAAAAAAAATATATCAACTAAAAATTTTAGCCATAATATTATTCTATCCTTTCATTTGACATAATAAAAACCCTCAACCAGGTATCTAAACAGTTGTAAAATTGTTAAGCTGATCTGCCGGAAAATATTTACTGAAGCTTTTCTATCGACTTAAAAGACATATTGAGTTGTTCACTTTCTGGCATCATACCGGATTATTGTTGTATGTTTGCAGAGAAGCAGCACCTGGAAAAATAACCGGAGTATATAAAAAATCAGGCATTTGAAAGTGTATGTAAACCTGAAAATCATAAACTAAGAATATGAAGATACTCACCGTTATCGGAGCGAGGCCCCAATTCATCAAAGCTGCTGCTGTAAGTGCAGCGATAGCTGATAAGGCAGGAAAACTCACTGAAGTTCTTGTTCATACCGGTCAGCATTTCGACTATAATATGAGTAAAGTATTCTTCGAACAGATGGGTATCCCGGAACCAAAGTACAATTTTGACATACACAGTCTGCCTCACGGGGCGATGACAGGAATGATGCTGACCCGCCTTGAGGAGGTGATCCCGGATGAAAAGCCCGACATGGTTATGGTTTACGGTGATACCAATTCTACTCTTGCCGGAGCCCTCGCAGCCCGCAAGCTTAATATCCCTGTTGCCCATGTGGAGGCAGGGCTTAGGTCATTTAATATGAATATGCCTGAAGAGATCAACAGGATACTGGCCGACAGGATAAGCTCACTGCTTTTCTGCCCGACAAGTAATGCCAGAAAAAACCTGGTTGATGAAGGGTTTCTGAGATTTGGCTGCAAAATAATAGTTTCCGGTGACGTTATGCTGGATGCCGCACTCAGGTTTCAGGACAAAGCTGTGAAACCCTCCGGAGTGTTTCCAGGCCGCTTTGTGCTGGCAACCATACACAGGCAATCAAATACCGACAATAAAGAAAACCTGATATCAATAATCAGATCGCTTGAAAAAATAGCAGGCAATATACATGTTATCCTGCCATTGCATCCACGAACTCAAGGAGTAATAAGGTCTTATGGTATTTCACCTGACCCGGATAAAATCACCTTATTGAATCCCGTCGGATACCTTGAGTCACTGTGGCTTGTTAAAAATTCAATGCTGGTGCTTACTGATAGTGGCGGATTGCAGAAAGAAGCATATTTCATGGGTAAAAACTGCATTACCCTGAGGGATGAAACAGAATGGACAGAGCTTGTCGATTCCGGCACAAATATTCCGGCAGGAATCAGGGAAACAGGAATTCTTGAAGCATTTAACAAGCTGCTGAACAAAGACTTCATTCCGGATCTTTCAATCTATGGATCAGGAAACGCTTCCGGCCTTATTGCAGATGAAATTTTAAGAGGAGTTTAAATATTTCAGAAAAGTGAACAAACTGAAATCATATTTGCAGCACCAGATGCATTCCGGAGGGATGATTCCCCTGATCTCTTTTATCGCAGCCGTCTTTGTTGCAAATGAGTCCTTTCCCATGCTTAAAATACCTTTGTATTTTCTAATTGGTGCAGGATTACTAATTATATTTCTGTTTTTCTCATTAAACCTGCTCAGAATCAGGGAAAAAATCCGCGGCACAACTCTGGTTTATTTACCATTAATATTTACATGTATATTTTTCCTGGTAGCTGCAATGAACTCCCCTTATTCAACTCACAGTTACTACCAGGAGTTGTTCAATCTGAGTGTTGTTGCACTGATAATAATTCTGCAACTATTGATTATTAGTAATAAAGAACAATTACTTAAACACAGGAATCAATTCTTCAGAATTCTGTTCTATTTGGTAACTTTTATCTCATTGGCAGGCCTTTGCAAATTTATCCTATACCTCAGGGGAATTGACATATCAGCCCACATTCCGGTTGAGCAGTGGTCGTTGGGTACATCACTTATTTCAAATTCTGACATTTTTATCATTGCATTTGTTGCTGCAATGACAGGAGTTATACTCTTTAAATTCAGGCAGAAGAGCAGTTTGATAATGTCAGTCATTTATCATATCTCATTTCTGGTAATGTTCTATACAGTGATATGGAGCGGATCAAGAAAAGGGCTTCTGTTAATGATTTTGCTTGCTGTCGTCCTGGTAGTCACAAGAGTATATTTCCTTATTCATTCAAGCAGGGTGCGCAATTACAACCTGATTAAGAACCTTAATATTCTTATCCTGGTATTAGGTTTTTCGGCACTGATCGGAACATGGGCACTCAATCTGGTTCCGGGCCCTAAAAAAGAGGAATGGATTCTTAGGTTAGGATTCAACAGGTATCATTTTAAATCAGAGATCACCCTTGTCACATTCGAGCATATTTCTGTCTTTAATCCCAATGCTGACCTTCAGAAATGGTATGACAACCTGTGGAAACAAAACACACCCGAGGAGAGTGCATTGAAGGATAAGATTTCATTTGTTCTGATTGAACAGGAAAATATATCTACAGCACCTGAAAAACATCCATGGACCGAGAAGGCCTATTCCAACCGCAAAGAGAACTGGCACCGGTCACTGGAAATTTTCACCACATATACAAACAGGGAGAAGATCTTCGGTAAAGGTTTCCGGTATCTTGACGAATTTCATAATCTGCCACCTGACGAACCTTCAAAAAAAATTCTGTTACTGCGAAACAACTACCTGGTTTCTTCACTGATGTATTCCGGAATTGCCGGCCTGGTTGTGCTCTTATTGCTAATACTTCAGGTATTGAGGATTTACTTCATAAACAGGAAACTTCTGCTTGCACTTTTCACCATTTTTGTTTTGATCTCCTCACTTAACCTCCTTTTTACCAATACAATATTGTCGAGCCCCCTTTTACTGATTGCACTGATAATACCACTGCGTTATAAAAAAGCCTGATAATTGACCAGTAAAATTTTAGATGCCATACAACAATAACCAGGAGGTGGTGTCGTTAGGTATCTGAAACCAAATATTACTTTATGAATAAAACCTATACCCATTTCAATCCAGACATCACTTCCGGAAGATCTTCCGAAAATAAGATCCCGGTTTTCCGGAAGCCGGACACAGACTTCAGAACTGATACAGATCCTCCTGATGAGATCATCTCCCGGCTCCTCCGCTTATCACAATCACTTGACGTATTTCAAACCCAACAAGCAGGTGAAGTGCTCTTTTTCAGTAACTGATTAAGTTTTTTATCTTGGCCGGAAATAAAAGGTGCAACGAGATTTTATTTCTACTCAGAGAGAGATATCGTCATGCGAAAACCGAACTCAGATACGGTTCAGATTATGAGTTGCTGGTTGCGGTCATTCTGTCAGCACAGTGTACTGATAACAGGGTAAATATTATTACCCCTGAATTTTTTGCAGCATTTCCCGATGCTCTCACATTATCACTTGCCAGTGAATATGAAATTTTTGAAAAGATTAAAAGTTGCTCCTATCCAAACAATAAAACAAAACATCTTTCTGCAATGGGCAAGATGCTGATGGAGAGGTTCAATGGTAAAGTTCCTGATGAACCTGAGCTTTTACGTCAGTTACCGGGAGTGGGAAGAAAAACTGCCAATGTAATCGCCTCCGTGGCTTTTGGTTTGCCTGCTCTGGCTGTCGACACGCATGTTTTCAGAGTATCTGCAAGGCTTGGACTCACAAAAGGCGCAAAAAATCCAGACCAGGCCGAACAACAACTGCTTAAACTGATTCCTGAGGAGGATCTGTCTAAAGCTCACCATTGGCTGATATTTCATGGCCGATATGTATGTAAAGCAAGAAAACCGATGTGCAGCGCATGTTTCCTAAACCACCTCTGTTCATATTATAAAGGCCTGTAATTATTATCCTTACGGCCAATTGTTAATAAAAAGACCCAAACAATCTCTAAAGCGGGATGCATTTTTTTTACTTTTACTTTCCTTTTTTTTTCTCTCAAACATATATACTGAAAAAAGTAGAAAGGCAAAAGTAGCAAGGAAAAGTCGATAGTCCATAGTCGATAGTCGATAGTCGATAGTCGATAGTCGATAGTCGATAGTCGATAGTCGATAGCTGAACAATTAACGATAGAGCATTAACAATTAACAATTAAAAATTAACAATTAAAAATTGAAAATATGGTTTTACTACAAGCAGGGTCGAAGGCTCCGGAGATTGATGGGGTCGACCAATCGGGATCGGTCGTAAGATTGAAAGATTTCATAGGTTCAAAGCTGATTGTTTATTTTTATCCGAAAGATAATACTCCTGGATGTACGGCAGAGGCGTGTAATCTTCGTGACAATTACGAACGGCTCCTTGAGGCCGGATTTAAGATCATCGGGATAAGTGCCGATTCGGAAAAATCGCACCGTTCGTTTGCTGACAAGTTCAATCTGCCTTTCCCACTCATAGCAGATACCGAAAAGACGATCATTAAGGCCTTCGGGGTATGGGGACCGAAAAAGTTTATGGGAAGGGTTTTTGAAGGGATCCATAGGGTTACTTTTGTGATAGACGAAGAGGGTATTGTTGAGAAAGTCTTCACAAAGGTGGATACAAAGAACCACACTGAGCAAATATTAAAAGAATACCAATAAATAAAAATAAGAAAATGTCAAAAGAACAGCAAGAAAACCAGGAGAAGCTTAAAGCTTTGAAGCTTACCATTGACAAGCTTGAAAAGACCTATGGTAAAGGAACAATAATGAAGCTTGGGGATGAAGCGGTTGAACAGGATATAAGGGCCATCAGTACCGGTTCACTGGGTGTTGACCATGCACTTGGGATTGGAGGTTTCCCCAGGGGCAGGATAATTGAGATTTACGGCCCTGAAGCATCCGGAAAAACAACGCTTGCAATCCACGCTATTGCCGAAGCGCAAAAGCTGGGTGGCATAGCTGCTTTCATCGATGCAGAACATGCTTTTGACCGGTTCTATGCTCAGAAACTGGGTGTAGATATTGAAAACCTGCTTGTATCTCAGCCCGATAATGGGGAACAGGCTCTGGAGATAACAGAGAACCTGATCAGGTCAGGTGCAATTGATATAATAGTAATTGATTCAGTTGCTGCACTAACTCCCAAAAGTGAGATCGAGGGTGAAATGGGTGATTCGAAGGTAGGCTTGCAGGCCAGGCTTATGTCACAGGCACTCAGAAAGCTGACAGGTTCAATTAGCAAAACAAATTCCTGCTGCATTTTTATAAACCAGCTAAGGGAAAAAATCGGTGTTATGTTTGGTAACCCGGAAACCACTACCGGTGGCAATGCTCTCAAATTCTATTCATCTATAAGAATTGATATCCGTAAGACAGGCCAGATAAAGGATGGCGATAACGTTACTGGAAACAGAGCCAGAATAAAAGTGGTTAAAAACAAGGTGGCACCTCCTTTTAAACAGGCAGAAGTAGACATCGTTTACGGGGAAGGCTTTTCAAAAACAGGTGAAATCATCGACCTGGGTGTTGATTACAATATCATCACCAAGAGCGGTTCATGGTTCAGCTATGGTGAAACTCGGCTTGGTCAGGGGCGTGACTCCGTTAAACAGCTGATAAAAGACAACCCTGAACTCATGGCTGAACTGGAAGGCAAAATCAGGGAAGCAATGAAGCTTGCATAATCAAAATTGAGTATCTTGCACTCCAAATAAAATAATTATTCCTGGTTCAATATTTGGTTCATGAATAAGATAATCGCAATCATTTATGCAATTTCAGGGGTGTTATCGATCATCTCCTGCCGCAACTCAAATCAGGTTACACCAATAGATGAACAGGGTCTTCCCGACACAATCATTACAGTAACACGGATGATAGAGGACAACCCTACAGATGCTTCACTCTTTGACCTGAGAGCAAAGCTTTTCCTTGAATACAGGATGGTTGAAAGAGCCCTCGTTGATGCCGATAAAGCTATTGCCCTAAACCCTAAAAAAGCATCATTCTACATCACCAAAGCTGATATTTATTTCGCTAGGGGAAAAGCAACCGAAAGCATAAACTGGTTAAAGAAAGCACGGGAAACAGACCCGAATGATTATACCTCACTTCTTAAGCTTGGGGAGATATTCCTTTTTATTTCTGATTATAAAACAAGCATCCTGTACCTTGATACAGCTGCCAAACTCGACGACACAAAATCTGACCCCTGGTTAATAGGAGGTTTCTCAATGCTGCATGCCACAGATACTCTTAATGCAATAAGATACTTCAACGAATGTCTTAAGAGGGACAAGAACAATCTTAAAGCCAACATTCAGCTGGCAATTATTTATACCCTGAAACTGAACCCACTGGCACTTGAGTATTACAGGAATGCCCTTGAAATAAATCCAGAAAGTGCAGATGCTTATTACAATATGGGAAAATACTATCAGGATATAGGTAAGTACAATGAAGCAATTGATGCATACCTTGCCGTTACGAGATTAAAAAATGATATGGGATTTGCAGATAATGCATTCTATAATCTTGGTTACATACATATAGAATTGAAAGTGTATGATGTGGCACGAGACTATTTCGGACATGCAATCAATTTAAACCCTGCATATTACCAGGCATATTACGCAAAAGGTTATGCTCATGAAATGCTGGGTGATCTGCAAAATGCAAAAGCTTATTACGACCAGGCTATTGAGCTCAACCCGAATTATGAAGCAGCCCGTGAAGCAATGCACAGGCTTTTGGGCAAACTAAGAACCTTCTGAGAACAGGCATCATAAAACAACCTTAACCACAATAAACAGACTGAATATGAAAAGAAAACTGTTTGCATTTGCTATCATTCTTTCTTTGACCTCATGCTCATACTGGAAAAAGCCGTCCGAATTGCCACTGCACCCGGAAGTCGATATTTCAGCGCTTCCGAAAGTGATGACAGCCGAATTGCTGTGGAAACTCGGTAGGGTATCCGAAATGCAGGTTTCTCCAGACAGCAGATTTGTGTTGTACGGAGTAACATGGTATGATGCTGTCAGTAACAATGGTAATCGTGATCTTTATGTGGTAAGAATTGATGATCCCAAAGATGTTCATCGTATCACAATGTCAGAAGTGTCAGAATTTAATGCACGCTGGAGGCCCGATGGCAAGAAAATAGGTTACCTTGCACCAAATGACAGTGGTATTGTGCAGCTATATGAAATGAATCCGGATGGCACCGACGTACATATACTTACCGGATTCAAGGAGAGCATAACCGGCTTTTCATATTCTCCTGATGGTAAAAGGTTGTTGTATACAATGGCTGTTAAAATGGATCAGACCCCGGCAGAAATTCATGCTGATCTTCCACTAAACACCGCAGTTATAGCAAACAACCTGATGTACAGGCACTGGGACAGTTGGTATAACTATCATCGCAACCATATCTTCTATACTGACTACAACTCAAACAGCATAAAAGCAGGTTTTGACATTCTAGAGGGTGAACCCTACGACAGTCCAATGCTTCCCTATGGAGGGATGGAACAGATTGCATGGAGCCCTGATGGAAACCGTATTGCATATACCTGTAAAAAACTGTCAGGGAAAGACTACTCTGTCAGCACCAATAGCGAGATTTATATGTTTGATATTCAAAAACGGAAAACCGAAAACCTTAGCCGCGCCAGTTTTGATGGATATGACCACAATCCTGTCTTTTCACCTGATGGAAGCAGGATCGCCTGGCGTAGCATGGCAAAACCCGGTTTTGAAGCCGATAAGATGCGCCTTATTGTTTATTCATTCCACGACGGTATTGCTTCAGATATGTCGCAGGATTTTGACCAGGGAGCTGATCACTTCGTTTGGAGCAAGACAAGTGATCATATATACTTTCTAAGTGGTGTGAATGCAACTTATCAGATATACAGCATAAAAATCGATACCCGAAGCATAAAACAAATAACAAAGGGACATCACGACTATACAGATATTGCACTGGCTGACGGTAAAATTGTCGGATGCAAAATGACCCATGCTATGCCGGTTGAATTGTTTATGGTGTCGATGGATGGAACTGAAAAGCAGCTTACCTTCACTAACAAACACATCCTCGATCACATTACCCCGGCAAGAAGTGAAGAGCGTTGGATTGAAACTACCGACGGGAAGAAGATGCATACCTGGGTAATATACCCTCCGTTTTTCGACTCTCTGAAAAGCTATCCTTCAATTCTTTATTGCCAGGGTGGCCCACAGAGTGCAGTCAGCCAGTTTTATTCCTTCAGATGGAATTTTCAGATTATGGCTGCAAATGGCTATATTGTTGTAGCTCCCAACAGAAGAGGCCTTCCAACTTTTGGCCAGGAATGGAATGATCAGATAAGCGGTGATTATGGTGGTCAGAATATGCTCGATTGCCTTTCAGCCATAGATACATTGTCGAAAGAAAAATATATTGACAAAAACCGCCTTGGCGCAGTTGGGGCCAGTTATGGAGGATTTTCCGTTTATTGGCTGGCAGGAAATCATAAGAAAAGGTTTAAAGCTTTTATCTCACATTGTGGAATGTTTAACCTGGAAAGTATGTATGGAGCCACAGACGAATACTTTTTTGTTAATCACGATCTGGGAGGCCCTTACTGGGATACCTCTTCCACTCGTAGCTATGCTTTTTCACCTCATCGCTTTGTGCAAAACTGGAATACACCTATCCTCATTATCCACGGAGGCAATGACTTCAGAATACCATATACTGAAAGCCTTCAGGCATTTAATGCAGCACAGCTTCTCGGTGTACCTTCAAGATTGCTCTTCTTCCCCGATGAATCACATTTCGTCCTAAAACCCCAGAACAGCATCCTGTGGCAACGGGAATTCTTTTCATGGCTCGATCAGTACCTTAAAGAATAAAACCTCAATACCATAAATCTATGTCAATACCCTACAGAACATTTAATTTAGTTTTATTATCCTTTGTTCTTTTAATATCAGCATGTAAAGATGAGCCTGAGCCTGAACCCATTCCCGATTTTATGAAATGTAAAATCCAGAACGTCGAATGGAAAGCATCAAAGTCGCTAACAGCAGAACAAAACACTGGAATCATCATATTAAACGGTATCAGCCACTCAAACGATACGCTTCGACTCCTGATCTCTGACCATACTCCGGGTACCTGGCCAATAAAGAACATTCAAAACATAACCATTCTGAAAACAGAGGGCAAGACTTTTGTTCCTCTTAATTCGGCAGACGGGTTCCTTACAATTAAAAGCCACGACACTGTATCAAAGATTATTGAAGGCACTTTCTATCTGACAGTAGACGCAGGAGGTGGCGACTGGAAAGAGATCACCGATGGGAGTTTTAAAATTACCTACTTTTAAGTTTGTTAGGAATTTAGTCAATCATCCTGAGCCAGGGGTACTAAAAAACACTCAACACCTCTCCTTAAACTGACTCCCAACGGCCAGTGACTGTTTTGTAATGCCCGTATTCTTTCTTCTATACCCATTTGGATATCTGTGATATTATCTTTATCACTGTAAACCAAAATCATTAAGCCATGAAAAGATCAGTTTATCTTATCGCTGTGTTGATGTTTATTACATCAACTGTTATGTCACAAGGTGCAATCAACGGCACGATCTACATCAGGATGTCGAAAGTTGACAATAAAGAGGTTGTTGAACCATTAAAATCTGCCTCGGTATATGTTACCTATGGTGGGAACAAGATCGGAACAACAACAAACAACCATGGTGACTACACCATTCGCCCTCTGCAGCCGGGAGTTTATGTGGTGGTAATCTACAGCCCGTTAATTGATACGGTTATAATTCCGGACATTACCGTTTCAGGATCAGAAATCAGCTTTGTCAAGGATATTGTTATGGACGCAGGTAAAAAGCTGGGGAAATTTGTAGTTACTGCAGACAGACCCCTTAAAGAGGGTTCTCCTTCGAAGCATCAAATCAAAGGTCCTGAACTTGGACTCCTACCCGATCCTGGTAATATTAACCAGATAGTTGAGCTTTTCGGAGGTGCATGGGTAAGTGATAACGGAAGACAGATCTCCTTCAGGGGTGCACGTATAGGAGATGCCCTGTATGTTGTTGACGGTGTTAGACAACGTAGTACAGATGTATCTTTGCCAAATCGCTCCATCGGTACAATGAACGTATGGAATGGAGGTGTTCCGGCTGAGTATGGAGACTTTACGGGAGGTGTTGTTGTTATTGAAACATTGTCATATTTCGACTGGGAAAATCAGCAGGAGGTGAAGCGGCTAATCGCAAAGAAAAATGCTGCCGATGAGGAATTTCGGAGGCAGAAGGAGGAAAAAGCTAAAAACGAAAGCCCGGAAGAGGGATGATGTGGATAATGATAATGATAATGATAATGATAATGATAATGATAATGATAATGATAATGATAATG
>CAYXYB010000022.1:4763-40555 GCA_964469215.1 uncultured Lentimicrobiaceae bacterium | reverse complement strand
ATGATAATGATAATGATAATGATAATGATAATGATAATGATAATGATAATGATAACGATAATGATAATGAATAATGAATAATGAATAGCAATTAATACCTTTGAAATGCCATGAAGCTACCGGTATTTATCATGATTTTGATTATCGCAACCGTTAATACCCTGAACGGGCAAAATACGACAAAGATCCTCTTAATAAATATTTCTGATTCAATACCGGTAGCTGGTGCACATATAATTGCTGAAGACAGCAGTGTTAGAGGCACCTCAAACAACGACGGGATTTGTTTCATATCCTTCTTTGGCAATTCATCAACCATAAGAATCAGCCATTTGTCATTCAAAGACACTACAGTCAGGATATTCTCATCAGACAAACAGGTACTGATTCCGGTCAGACCAAAATCACACCTTCTGACCACCTTCTCAGTTTATGCCAATCCCGTCAACATCATTCCTGATAAACCATGGTTCGTCACCTCATACCTCCATTGCAAAGAGGGATTGCTTCTTCTTGCTTATCCACGGAGAAAACTGTCGAACCAGTCTTTATTCCTGCTCGACAGCAGTAATGAGATTGTTACCTCCATACCCTGGAAGGAGATTGGTATCCTCATGATGGATGCAGCCGGTGGCATCTGGCTTAAATGCAATAACCGCACATGGAGAGTAATTATTGAAAAAGGGAATATTTCAATTGGGCCTGAAATGATGACCACAAAAGAGTTTGAGGCAGGCATAGAACGCATTAACCTTGTTGTTGGCAACCGTTATTATTTTGGACATTACAGGTTCGATAATCAATGGTTGGATTATTATTGCTACGATGCAGATGCTAATAAAACCTCTGTTATTGAGAGTATTGCAGACCCCCTTGGCCTTATCCTGAGAGAAACCAGAGATATTTTTGAGACCAATGAATTTGAAAGACGATTTGGGGAAATGTGCTTTTTCGCACCTGTATTTGCTCCAATCCATAAAGATGGAAATGGAACACTGATCTTTAATTTCGCCGAAGGGATGATCCTTTTTTATGACTCTCTGAACAGGCTGAAGAAATCCATTGGAATGGATTTCTACAAGGATAAAAACCTTAAGGAAATCCTGCTAAATGACCCTGTTGATAACAGATTTTTTACATTATTTGAAGAGAAGGGGATTATCTCTGTTTGTGAAATAGATATTAACACAGGTAACCTCTTTAAACCGGTAACCATCCCATCATTCCATTATATAGATCATCTGACTGTTTATCAGGGTCAGTTGTACTTTCTTTACAATGAGGAGTCATTTCACGAATACAAAAAAATATTCAGAATGAGCCTACCTGGTGTTGAATACATTAATGAGACCTGTTTGTATTAACCTGCAGTAATCGTATAAGGTTGTTGTTTTTTGGTTATCTTTGGCCGGGAATACAATACCACTTCGATTATGAACATTTTCAGGTTTGCTGTTTTAATGGTTATAATTGCGATGGCTCTGCAAGGTTGCCGCCAGGGAACTGAAGATCAGGCAAAGGAACTTTTAAATGAAGAAGGTTTAATCAGCGCAGAGTTCTTTTTACAAAAAGATACCACAATATACTTTTGGAAGATAAGGGAGGTACCTGGCAGAGGTACAATTATTATCAATGAGGGTACTGTTGGATCTGAAATACGGGGCTATGAGATATTTGAAAGAGACAGAAAAGTACTTGAAAAACGCGCTGCTGAACTTTATGCTGAAAAAAGGGCTGCAGGATACAGAATCTATAAACCTGAAGATTACTCGCACATTATCATTCAGTTGGATTCTTTGTGGGTTGACGATCAAAGTGAAATAGATAAATATGTTGTGCTGGAAGAACTTATCAATCAGAATCTTTTAAACACTGGCAATGGTCGATGCACCGGCAGTAATTTCGATACCAGAATCAGCTTTTATGCTGTTGTGGTAAACCCTGAAAAAGCTACTCAGACAATTCTTAGTATGATAAACGACGAAATATTAGATATCTCAATTGTTATTGCAATCGAAAAAGGTAATGATATCAAGGTAATTTATCCGGAGAATTTTCAGGGTAATTTCTCACTGATCTGATCAGCCTTTTCCACCTGTTCCTACGAAATAATGGCGTTTTTCTGAAAACAGTATATTAAAACTGGTCAGGCTGCCATATATCCTGGTAATATACTGCTGCAGATTGACCTTATCCTCATCCGACAGTTTTTCATTACTGTTGATTTGTTGTTCAAGCACCCTCAGTCTGTCGCGAAGCATAACAATCTTGTGGAAGAATGTCTCAATAGGTATCTCTTTCGGCATCAGTTCAGGATTTGCAGGTTGCATTATGAGAGATCCACCTGTCCATTTCTCTCCCAAAGGAATAGTTTCCTGCAATGCACCACTTCGATCAAGCACAGCTTCAATCGCCTCGAGTAATAATTTTACATCCGGTTTTTCGTCTGTTACACTTTCCTGAATACCCTCCTCAATCATAACTGCTGAAAAACGGTTCTTATTGAATTGCATCTTTCCGCCACGTTCAAAAAGTACATCATATGTTGTAAGATTCACACCGGTGATTATTCCATGACCATACTTCTCGTGGTCTATCCTGGTCCCTTTGCTTAACTCCTTTTCCATTTCTTAATTTCGTTACAAAACTGTGCTAAAATAAGAATAATATATTAACATTAACTTTGTATCCCCTAATATCTGATGTCATGCCTGAACCAATACTTCTTAGTTTAGCCCTTTTCCCACCAATAGACTATATGGCGCTGTCACTTTTCCACACGGGTGGAGTAACTATTGAAGCTCATGAGAACTTTCAGAAACAATCATACAGAAACAGGTATTATATTATGGGCCCGAACGGGAGACAACTTTTACAGCTTCCTGTCAGAAAAGGAGGGAAACAACATCTGCCGATATTGAAGGCAGAAATATCCGATACTCTGCCATGGAGATCAATTCACCTGCGGTCAATTCTGACAGCATACAACAGATCACCCTGGTACCTTTACTATAAAGAAGATGTTGAAAATCTGTTTACAAACAGCAATAACTCCCTTTGGGAACTGGGTATGAACTCAATCAGCAAGATATCTAAACTGCTTGGAAAGAATGTTTCGATAGATCTGACTATTGAATACATAAAAGTCCCAGAGGGGTTCATTGACCTAAGAGCATTTTTTAACCCTGGGAATGTTGATGCCTCCAATCACAATCATTTATCTCCACAAAAATACTATCAGGTTTTTTCATTCAAACATGGCTTCATGCCAAATCTCAGCATTCTTGATCTTCTCTTCAACGAAGGGCCGGAATCTTTAGCCTATCTGCAGGAGAGATATTCCGAATTATCGAAAGAAATTACCGGGATATGATTGTGGATAAATAATGAATGTGTATATTTGAAAAAATTTTAGATATGTTAGGTATCTGCCATGTTCCGGTTGCACCAATGATGTCATCGCCCTGCCTTAAAGCAGAGATGGTCAGTCAGTTACTTGCCGGCGAGCAGGTTGAAATACTTGATTCTGAAGGTTCCTGGTTTCTGGTTATGAACCTGTATGACGAATTCAAAGGATGGGTCGACTCTAAAATGATCGAGCTATTAATTGAAGGCCAGGATACCGATATAACCAGATCGTGTGCCGGTTTAGTAAGTGCCCCCCTGCTATGCGCACATGACCAGTATGGCAGATCATTCTATCTGCCGGGTGGTTCAAGGCTTTATACTCACGGATCCTCCATTGCCATTGCACCGGGCCGGAATCTGGAAATGGAAGTCAGAGAACATTTGGTACAACCAATCTTGAAATCACGCAAAAAACTGGTTTCTACCGCTTTATCATATAACGGGGCACCTTTTCTATGGGGAGGCCGGACAGTTTTTGGTATTGACTGCACAGGCCTGGTTCAGATGGTTTTTCTGCTGAATGGAATAAAAATACCACGTAAAATTGATCAGCAGATGGAAACCGGTGTCGTGGCCGGGATGATTGAAGAATCGGCACAAGGTGATGTAGCCTTTTTCGAAGGCCCGGAGGGTAATATTATTCATGCAGGCATTATTGCAGACAAGGACCGGATAATACATGGATACGGCGAGGTCAGAATAGACCTTGTGGATAATGAGGGTATTTTCAATAAACATACAAGGCAATACTCACATAAGCTCAGAGTAATAAAAAGATTCATCCCTTGATCAACATAAAATACTATTAATATGAAGATTCTTTCAATAGTTCTTATTGCATTATTACCATTGGTAATTATTATATCAGGATGCAAAAAGGATAGCATAAAGGATCCTGATCCCAAACCTGACCCTCAATACAAAAAAGTTGAAGTTAAAAGCTTTACGGTATCACAGATTCCTTTTACAAAGCCAGGTGGTGGTTCATGGGAAGATATCCCACTTGTTGAGCTGGGCCCCGATGTTTACTGGCTGCTAACCGATGAAAACGATTCTGTTTACTATGGTATACGAGATATAAGATTCGATAACGTTACAACAGATCATCTTCCATTGATCAGGGTATTATCTCAGTCTTTGGTACTTTCACCTCTTTCAGCATCATGGCTGATTAAAGTCTATGATTATGACCTGATAGGAGGTGACGATCTGATGGCAACATTGGGGCCTTTTAAATTCGAAAACTATAAACCAGACCTGCCTTCAGCAATAACACTTTCAGGTGACAGTGCCATTGTAAAACTGGCAGTTGAGTGGAAAGAATAGTGAAGCTTCTTTTTACCTCCATAACTCCCACGACCGTTCTGCCTGCCTTTCAAGCATGGGTAAACCATTTAATACTTTGCACCCTTTCTGTATCCCATGTGTCATAAAAGTTGTAATTTCCGGATTATATATAAGATCCACAAGTACTTCATTACCGGTAAGATAATGATATGGGAACGGTGGAGATTTAAGGTTATCAGGCCACATTCCTACCGGGGTGGTATTGATTATGACAGGATGCTGTTCAATAATGGTACCAGTGATATCTGAATAAGATATTGCCGTATTTCCTGAAGGGTTTCGTGAAACTGATATTGCCGGTATCTCCAAAACATCAGATACGTAATTAACAGCTGCTGCTCCTCCGCCTGTTCCAAGAATTAATACACCCCGAAACAGATCCTGAGAGTCAATCAACGACAGCAAATGCCTGAACCCGTCAACATCAGTATTGAATGCCTCGACAAACCCCCGCTTTAATCTGATACAATTTGCCGAGCCGGTGGCAACAACCTCCTTACTCTGATAATCACAATATGCAAGTATATCCTTTTTATATGGCACTGTAACATTAAACCCCTCCATTCCTTCCTTTCTCTTCAAAATCCCAACTGTTTCAGCAACATCATCAGTTTCATAGAGCAAATAATCTGCATCAATTCCCTCGAGACAGAATTTTTCCCGGAACCATTTCTGTGAAATTGAATGACCCAGCTTTTTGCCTAAAAGTCCGAAATAACGCATCACTATACCCTCCCTGAAGGCGAAACTTTATGTTCCATCAAAACTATTATCAGGATACCAATTAGTATAAAGAGCAACGAAATAAAAAAACCGGTATTGATTTCAGGTAAATGATACTGATATCCAATCACCTTCTCATTTAAGCCGTATGTTTGGGTGATGCTCTGTTTCCATGGCCAGAGCACTCCCAGTGATCCAGCAATAAATCCTGTAAGTATGGCAATGGTCTGGTTCCTGTACTTTCTCAGAACCCATGACAGGAAATGGGAAAATGCAAGAATGCCCGAAGCCGCTCCTATAGCAAAAGGGATAAGAACATCGAAACGCCATTCATTTACTGCTTCGATAAAAACAAGCTGGTAATTACCCAAAATTAAAAGAACAAAAGAACCTGATAATCCCGGCAGGATCATGCTGCACATTGCAACAGCTCCACAAACCATCAAATATAAAAAGCTTTCATTCTGAACCGCCGGTGACATTAAAGTTATGCTCACTGCCAGAAAAGCTCCCATGGCACCAAATATAAACACTGGCCATTTCCGGGAGGTTATTGTCCTTCCTACATAAAGAACAGATGCAAGGATAAGGCCGAAAAAGAATGACCATGTCTGCTCCGGAAAAGACTCAAACAATACATCCAGAATCTTTGCAGCTGAGATTATTGCTATTGCAATCCCGGTAAGTATCAGCATCAGGAATCCAATATCTGTGTATTTTGCAAAATCACTGAATTTACCCTTGGCCAGCAATCCAAAAGCCTTGACATCGAATGATTTTATCGAGTTGATAAGACGTTCAAATATTCCTATGATAAGAGCAATGGTGCCGCCCGAAACTCCCGGAATAACATTTGCTACGCCTATTGCTATACCCTGAAGAACTGCTATAACAGATTTCCTGATCATAATGAATTATAAAAGTTAAATCTCAAAACGATTAAATCAAGACTTATTTAAAAAACGAAAGAATGTATCACCCCGCAGCCCTGTTCGCAGAGTTTCAAGGGCAATAATTTCATCAGGAGCAATATTTCCCAGATTTACACCTGCACCCAGCAAATTGATAAACCATGCCTGTTGTGATTTGAGGGGCGCCTCCCACATGATTCTGTCAGCACCGGCCACATCGGTCAGAGCTTCAATAATGTCTGTGTTGGCTTTTCCGGCTTTATCGTAAATGCCAACTGTTCCGCTCTCTCTGGCTTCAGCAATAACGAGTCCTGACCCTGCATCAATCTCCTTTAATGTCATAGACACCCAAAGAGCTGTTTCTATATTTACTGATGCGTCTTTGCTTCCAACTTCCGACAGAACATAATACTCATCAGAAAACCTTCTGATATAGCTGCACTTCTCATCGTGATCCATTTCCATTGAACCATCAGAAATTTCAACTGCATTACATCCGAGGTAATCAATCCATTTCAGATATAGATCAATCTGGTTACGCAAGGCATAAGCTTCAAAAAGGGTACCTCCCACATAAACCCTGATGCCTGATTTTTTATAAACATCAACCTTCTCACGCACCCTGCCGGTAAAGAGTGATGTCCCAAAACCAAGTTTAACAAAGTCAATGAGGTCTCCTGCCACATCCACAAGATCCTCTGCCTGCCTCAGCGATAATCCTTTATCCATTACCATGGTAATGCCATGATTGCGGGGTTTGCTTTCCCTGTAAGGGAGCATATCAGGTTTGGCTTTCATAATAATTAGGTGATTTAATCAGATATTGTCTTTCCAAAGTGTTCGTGATCACGCAGTTCAGGTGCAATTTCATAAATCGAGGCAGCTTCTGCAGGATAAAGTGCAACAAGTTCATCCAACAATCTAAGCGACTCCTTTACCAGCCCCGAAAAGAACAACGAAACAACCTTTCTGTATTGAAAGAGAGGATTTAAAGGGAAATGGGTGATTCCCTGATCTATGATCGATATTGCTTCATCATTCTGCCCTGTCTCAAGGCAAAGATCGTGTATGTCGAGCCAGATATCTTCGCGTTCAGGATCCAGACTCATCACCATTCTGTAACATTGATCAGCCTTCGTGAAATCTGCTTTCTCGCGCAGAACATCACCCAACATATACCAGGGTTCCGGGTTTTTAGGATCCTTGTTAATGGCAATGTTAAGATACTGTGCTGCCAAACCTGTATTCCCCATCTGCTGGTAACAACTACCAACCCCCATCCATGCGTCAGCATGCTTGTCGTTAAGGCTTACAGATTTAAGGTAATGATCAATGGCATCACGAAAACGTTCCATCTTTTCATAACATTCCCCTATGTAGTACCATGTAAGACTGTCAGGTTCCTCATGTCTGAAAGTTTCCAGATAAGCTTCAATAGCCTTTTCATAAAGTCCCAATCCCCCAAGTGCATTGGCTTTGTTGAAATATGCCGAGGCAAAATGTTCATCTATTGCCAGAACATAGTCATATGCATCTATTGCTTCATTCCAACGTTCCATCTGGCTGTAGGTAACGCCAAGGTTAAACCAGGCAAGTGTGGAAAAAGGATGACGGTCAATATAGGAGTTGAAATAGGGAATAGCCTCCTCAGGTGAATCAAGCATCTCGAAACAATACGACAACTCATATATTACACTTTCGTTATCGCTATTTATGTCGAGTGCACGTTTGAGATATTCCGATGCTCCCTGGTAATCCCCTTTGTTTTCGTATTCGAATGCAATGTTGATAAAGATATCTTCGAGATCCTGCTCAGAATCCTCAGATGCTTTCATATACTCCTCGATAGACTTGTCGTACTGTTGCATCTGGCTGTAAATGTGAGCCTTGGTGAGTTTGATATCGGTGTTTTCAGGTTCTGATGCTTCCAGTTCAGATAACAGGTCCAACGCTTTTTCCCGTTTATTCTGAAATGCCAGTATCTGTGCTCTCTTGAGATTCAGTAAGGAGGAACCGGGATAAATCCTGAATGCGTGATGCAGCGCCGTTCTGGCTTTCTGTGTAAGGCCAAAGTCGAGATAATAGTCAATAATATCTTCAAACTCATCCAGATCGAAAAAAGATGCAGCTCCATTACCCAGACCCGATTCATATCTGGTGATGAGTTCTTTCAACTCCTGGTTCTCTTCCTTGTTATGAAAATGCTCAAGCATAATTGCACCTTCGTATTCTGTGGCAAAGATAGTATATTATCCACTGCCGAAACTAATGAAATAACTGATTTGTCAAAACACAAAACATTACATTTGCAAAAAAAATCAACACATGGCATTAATATCCTCAATATCCGGGATAAGAGGAACCATTGGAGGTGAAGCAGGAAAAGGATTCACACCACCTGATATATTCCGCTATACACTTGCTTATGTTAGGCTGCTGAGAGAGTTGCATCCTGATGAGATGATAAGAATTGTGGTTGGCCGCGACGGCAGAAGCAGTGGAATTGCTATCAACAGGATGGTATGTGGTTTACTGCAGCTTTCCGGTGCAGAGGTGGTTAACCTCGGCATGTCAACGACACCCTCAGTTGAGCTTTCTGTTACCTGGCACAAAGCCCATGGCGGAATAATAATTTCCGCTTCACACAACGGAGCTGCTTGGAATGCTCTTAAACTGTTGAATTCCCGTGGGGAATTTATCTCCTCTGAACAAGGAGAGAAGCTGCTGGAAATCGCTGAAGATTCATCATATGAGTATCCCAACTATAACAATATTGGTGGCCTTACATCCGACTATCAGAGTATTGAAAGGCACGTAGAGGCAATCCTTCAAAACCCTCTGGTAAACACTGACGCCATTCGCCAGGCCGGGTTCCGTGTAGTTTTCGATGGCATAAACTCAACAGGTGGAATTGCTTTGCCCTTATTATTGGAAGAACTTGGAGTGTCTGAAATTATTCCTCTGAACGAAAAACCCGACGGCCGTTTTGCACATGATCCCGAACCCCTTCCCGCCAACCTCACAGAGATAATTGAAACAGTGAAGAAAAACAAGGCTGATGTTGGTTTTGTTGTTGATCCTGACGTTGACAGGCTTGCAATAATATGTGAAGATGGAACCTGTTTTGGAGAAGAGTATACCCTTGTTGCCGTAGCCGATTATGTTCTCTCTGTTTCGCCCGGGGATACCGTATCGAACCTCTCTTCAACCAGGGCACTGAAAGATGTAACCTTCCGGTACGGTAAAACCCACCATGCCTCTGCCGTTGGAGAGGTAAATGTTGTTGAGATGATGAAAAAAGTTAATGCAGTAATCGGCGGCGAAGGCAACGGAGGGATAATCCTACCCTCACTGCATTACGGGCGGGATGCACTTGCAGGTATCGCCCTGTTTCTCTCATATATTGCACTGAAAGAGGTTTTATGTTCTGAATTGCGCCGGTCGTATCCTGAGTATTTTATCAGTAAGAACAAAATCGCCCTGTCTGAAAAACTCGATATAGGAAAGCTGTTCGATCATGTTGCCGCAAACTTTGACCCCTCCTGTCTCTCCAGTATCGACGGACTGAAAATAGACCTCCCTGAAGGCTGGATACACCTCCGGAAATCGAATACTGAACCAATCATCCGGATTTATAGTGAAGCTCAGGATGAAAATACTGCAAATTCGCTGGCAGAAAAGATCATAAAAATCATCAGCAGCTATGCTCAGGTCTGAAATTTATTTTGACAACGCGGCCACAACTCCTTTGCATCCGGAGGCCAGGGCTGCTATGGCGGAGGTTTTCGACCTGTTCGGCAATCCAACCTCCATCCATGCAGAAGGGAGGCGTTCACGCGTTTTTATCGAAGAATGCCGTGCCAGAGCTGCTGATCTGCTTCGATTGCAACCCTCTGAGCTATTCTTCACCTCCGGCGGAACTGAATCTATCCAGACAGTGTTAACAAGTGCAGTGCGTGATATGGGTATTGAACGGATAATCACCACTCCCCTGGAACACCCTGCAGTACTTAAAAACATTGAACATCTGCAGAAATACTTCAGGTTTGACACTATATATGCCCCATTTGACAATCTTGGCAGAATTGACCCGGATGGCCTTGAGCCTTTACTGAAAGATCAACCCAATACAATGGTGGTTTTAATGCATGCTAACAACGAAACCGGAATGCTTCTGCCACTGAACCGGATTGCATCCCTTTGTTTTCAAAATGATGTTTTATTTCTTGCAGACACAGTTCAGACCACAGGAAAATTAAGGCTTAACCTGTCTGATGGCGTAAGCTTTGCAGCTGCCTCAGCACATAAGTTCCATGGACCCAAAGGTGCAGGTATGCTTACAGCTAAAGGTGGAAGCCGGATACAACCTTTGATCCTGGGAGGTGGCCAGGAGCGCAATTTAAGATCCGGCACAGAAAATATCATTGGAATAGCCGGCATGGTTAAGGCTCTTGAAGTAGCAATTCGCGATATCGACCAGACAATGCCTCATATCGAATTCCTTCGAAACAGAATGGTGAACGGGCTTGTTGAAATTTTTCCTGACCTGCTCATATTCACCGATCTGAATCACTCTTTGTATTCCATTCTCAATGTTGGGTTTCCGGTGAAACAACCGGGCGAAATGCTTATTTACAGGCTTGACATTCACGGCATCGCAGTTTCAGGCGGAAGTGCATGCTCCTCTGGTGCAAACCATCCTTCACATGTTCTCGAAGCACTGAAATCTCCACCCGGATATGATCATGTAAGATTCTCCTTCAGCAGGTTCAATACTATTGATGAAGTGGAAAAGTGCCTTGATACAATCAGGCATTTGATTGAGCAATAATTTTTTTTGATTTATTAGTTTTTTTATACTTTAGCAACAAATACTCAATACCCGCAAAATGGCAAGAAGCAGAATTCCCAGGAGATATCGCTACAGGTTTAAAGGTTACTCGTTTAAACTTACATATAAGCAGAAAGACACAGTGGAACGATGTGCCCGTTTACAAGGCATTACAACAAACCGGCTGATAAAAAATGCTCTCAGAAACTATCTCGACAAATATCATGGAATGCTGGAAGAAGACAGTTGGATAGCAGAAAATCAACTTTCACTATTTGGCAAGGAGAATGTGGGGGCTCAACTCACCATTTTCGATGAAATAAACAAAAAAAAGGACTAGAAACCAAACACATTTCTCAATATCCAGTAGGAAATAATTAACACCAGAATAAACCTGATAGCCTTTTCACCCATCAATTTTCTTCTGAAAGCCAGTATTTTTACCGAAGGGTTTTTAATCATATTTATCGAAGCTCCAACAATAAGGTAAGGTAATGCGATTACCAGCAAAAAGTTGTTTTTAGCTGCGGAAAAAAACTCCATGTTCAACAGGTTGTGAATGGCTCTTTGGGATCCGCAACCCGGGCATTTCAGACCTGTAATGATTAAAAACGGGCATTGGGGGAAATATTTCGACCGATCGGGATTCACGAGCAGGTATACCACCAGCAAAACGGCAACCAGAAATAATATTATTATTCGTCGAAACAACTTAATCGAATATGCTAGAAATACCTGCTACACCAGCAAAAATGATAAATATTCCATAAAGTACTATCCCAACTATCCCTATCCAAAAGCCAACCTTTGTCCACTTCCCGGCTTCTTCTGATGATCTCTGTGCTCCATCATAATCTCCGGCGTAAAACCTTGATTCAACTTTCGCTGCATTCACAATACCGGCTATTCCGAAAGGAAGGCAACAAAGAATCGTAACAAGTATTGACTCAACCAGCCAGGTTTTTGGCGGTCGTTTTTCATCGAGTGTTTGTTCCATAAAAATAATTTTTAATAGTAGTTATTTTTAACTGACATTTCTTGCAATTTGACATTCATCAATTACTCAAGGCTGCCTACAACCTTCTCAACCTCTTCGAGAATTTCGCACGATTTCACAAGCTCTTTCATAGCGTTGTGGTCGGGATAGAGCGGCCTGTCTATATCCAGGAATTCGACATGCTTTCTTACTACGTCTTTAGCCTTTTGTACACCAGTTCCGAATTTGTATTCGCGGAAATCGAGTGCCTGCGCTGCGGCCATGAATTCGATGCCAAGTACACCATAAGCATTGTCGAGTATCTGGAAATTCTTAAGTGCGGTATTCATCCCCATGCTCACAAAGTCCTCCTGATCGGCAGCGGCAGGTATCGACTGTATGGAAGCCGGCATTGAGAGGATACGTTGTTCCACGATCTGCATATCTGCAGTGTACTGGCTCAGCATCAGTCCGCTGAACATTCCGGCACCTTTTGTAAGGAAAGCAGGCAACCCAACACTGAGAGCAGGATTGTTAAGCCTGTTCATTCGTCTTTCTGAAAGAACACTCACCATAGTAATAATAGCACCTACCATGTCCATAGGTACAGAAACAGGTGTCCCCTGGAAGTTGGCACCGGTAAGCTGCAGGTTTTCATCCGGGAAGAAAATCGGATTGTCGCCCACACCATTAAGTTCTGTCTCCACCTGTGAACGGGCCCATTTAAGGGCATCATGGGCAGCACCAATAACCTGTGGCGTCGAACGCATCGAATAGGCATCCTGCACCTTGCATTTGATCTTGTTCTCGATAAGATCGCCACCGGCGACGCATTTTCTTATTGCTGCTGCGGACCTTACAGCACCCGGAAATCCCCTAACCTCATGTATTTTAGGGTGGTATGGTCTCATGTTGGCTTTCAGTGCTTCCAGTGACATTGAAGCAGCAATCTCCGCCTGCTTCAGCCAGCGGTTCGAATCGTATAGCATCAGAGCACTCATGGCTGTAAGCACATTCGATCCGTTGATAGCTGCAAGCCCATCACGAGCATGCAAACCCGGAACAGGAATACCTGCCTTGTCCAGAGCCTCTCTTCCTATAAGATACTCACCTTTGTAAAATGCATGCCCTTCACCCATCATCAGAAGAGCTATCTGCGACATGGGAGCAAGATCACCACTGGCACCCACCGAACCTTTACGGCAAACATAGGGCGTTACACCCTTATTCAGCATTTCAATCAGTGTTAGGGTAATCTCAGGGCGGCAACCGGAATTGCCATGTGCATGCACATTTATACGCCCCAGCATCGCACCCCTTACCCAGTCCTCAGGCATCGCCTCCCCTATCCCTGCAGCATGATTGTAAATAAGATAGCGCTGGAAATCCTTTACCTGATCGTCGTTGAGAACAACCTCAGAGAACTCACCAATACCAGTGTTTACTCCATACATGATCTCATGTGCTTCAATTTTTTTCTCCAGCATGGCGCGGCAACGCTTTATCCGTTCCAGAGCATCCGGGTGGAGGGTTACCTTTTCGCGGTGACGGGCTACAGCCACTACATCTTCAATTTTTAAATCTTTACCGGTAATAACTATTGACATAGCAGATTGTTTTTGTTTATTGATTACTTGACTTTGTGTACCTCCGAACAAACGAATGTTCCGGGGCGGATAAAATTACAAAAAAACCTTCATCACAATACTCCGGCAATGGATTTATATTAATTTTACCAAAAATTATTACTTACCCTATTGACAGAAACCTGAAAATATCTTATTTTGTAAACGAAAAATTAAATCAACCACACCATGAAAGAAAACTACCTGTGTCCGAAATGCAATGCCCACCTGAGGGTTGGTGATAATGTAGTATTTTATGTGATCTCGAAGAAATCTAACAACAAAGGCCTTATAATGCTGAATCCAAACCTGGGCGATTACTCGATTACTTCACATCCGGAGGTGCATTTTGAAAAAGGTGAATATGTTGAATTTTACTGCCCGGTATGCCATGCCAACCTGGCTGCTTCAAAGATCAACAGCAACCTCGTTAAAGTAATAATGATAGATGAACTCTCTGGTGTGAAAAGTGATGTCTATTTCTCAAAAGTTGCCGGTGAAAAATCAACCTTTCGCATCACCGACAACAAAGTGATTGAGAAATACGGTGAAGATTCTCATCTTTATAGTAACCTGTTCGATTTATCAGAATAATAAAATAGAAAGAGAGGCTGTCTGTACAGGCAGCCTCTCTAATGACGCAATAACCGGAAGACCTTAAAGAGTATTTGAATTCAGAGTCTTGACCGGTTTCCCACTATTCATTTCATAAATCACGGCAACAAATTTCAGGTTTTCAGCTTTAATACCAGGTTCCGGGGTATAGGTGAATGATTTCTTATATTCTTCAGGTGAAGCTCCGTTGAACATCTGGGTTCCGTAAGCAGCATTGGCCGTAAGTTCGCCACGAAGAACCATCTTGTGTATATGATTGGCGCCTGCTGAACTACCTGTTTGATCTGCTTTAATACCATTCTCGGCAACATAAATTGCAATGTTGTAGTTGCCTGATACAGAGGTGAAGAACTTCACCCTCGCATTTATGGTGATTGTACTTCCCTCCTCTTTTTTCGACATTCCGATTCCTGCTTTTGGACCCGGTTCGTTTTGCCTTGCCTTAACAGCATTTTCCCAACCGGTTGGATTGGTATTGTATGAATTGTTGAATTCTATCCACAGATTCGGTGGACCACCAATGCCATAATCATCCTTAAGTGTTTTGGACATTGCAAGGTACATGGGGTCGCTTGACGAATAATGAAGAGCCATACCATTGATCCTTGCAGGGTCAATTTGTTTTGCTCCGTCGAAGGCACCGTCGAAGGTGGGGATACCCCATTGACCACAGTATATACACCATGTTGCTGTTGTGAGTAACACAAAAGCCTCCTGCTTGTCAGGAACAGTAATTGACGCAAAAACATCATCCTTCTTGTCATCATCTTTATCCTCCTTTTTGCAGCTTGAAAATACAGCGGCAATGATCAATACAATAAGAGCTAACTTCTTCATATTGTTAATTTTTAGTGAGTAATTACACAGGTCGTTTGGTTACGACAAATATACAAATATTAATATTAATAACAAAACTAATTAAGAAGCTGTTAACAAAATCAATTATCAATTATCAATTATCAATTATCAATTATCAATTATCAATTATCAATTATCAAATAAGCATTCATCACTCATAAGCACCCCCCTGTTTATAACTGATTACCCCCAGCTATATAATTTCCGGAGTTTATTGTACCTTTGTGCCTGAATTAAGAATGTTTATGACAAGGAAGAGAAAAAAATCCCCGGGCGGCAATACCATGAGAAAGAGTGTTCGGAATAAGACCAGGAGCAGACACTCTGGTCAAAACACCTCTTTGAGAGACTCTATTCGCGATTTTTTTCTCAATGATAAAGTCCATATGGTCTTCGGACTTTTCCTTGCTATCTTTTCACTGTACCTATTCATTGCATTTGTTTCCTTTGTGAAATCAAGTGGTGCCGACGACTTTACAGGAATCGGATTTGACAGGTTGTTGACCGATCGCGATTCAATTACTGTCAGCAATATTACCGGTCAACTTGGTGGATGGCTGTCGTTCCATTTCGTGAAACAATGGTTTGGCATTGGCTCATTTGTCTTCCCACTGATATTTTTTGTTACAGGTGTCAGAATCTTCCTGAGATATCAACTCATCCCTTTTCCATCCCTTCTGAAACATTCTTTCTTCTGGTTGATATGGCTGTCAGTAGCCTTTGGCTTTATTTTCACAAACCCTGAAAATGAATTTTCTATCCTGGGTGGAGCTTTCGGGCTGAATTCATCTGAATGGATAACCGGTTTCCTGGGACGGATCGGTACAGGGGTATTGGTGATTTTCTCCGCAATAGCTTACTTCCTATGGGTTTTTGATGCCTGGGACAGGGTTGTGGAAGCCTTCCACAAACGGAGAATGGAAATTGTTGAAAGCCTTAAAAGGAAAACCAATGACAGTGGCTTGGAAGGAGATAAATATAATACTGAAGAATACTATATCCCGGAAGTTGAACCGGACTTCAAAACCGCTAACAATGATGATGTCAACAAGACTCAAACAGAAGATAAAACTGCAATCCGGGAGGAAAACGGCACCCCGGAAAGCCATAATGGAATAGATTTCACCGTTATACATCCACAGGAAGAACCGATGTCAGATGGGGAGGATATACCATTGGAGGTGATGCCTGATAATGTTCATGAAAAAGTTGAAGTGACCGGAAAGCAGGAAAAGTACGATCTTGAAACCTTGTATAATCCAAAGCTTGACCTCAGGGACTACAGGTTTCCTACCGTTGACCTTCTCGACTTTCATGGAACAAACACCATCACCGTTCAGAAAAGTGAGCTCGAATCGAATAAAAACAGGATAATACAAACGCTTAAGAACTATGCGATCGATATAGAGCGCATCAAAGCCACCATCGGGCCTACTGTTACACTATATGAGATAGTACCTGCTCCGGGGATAAGAATCAGTAAAATAAAGAACCTGGAAGATGATATTGCGCTCAGCCTCTCAGCACTTGGCATAAGAATCATTGCTCCTATCCCTGGAAAAGGAACCATTGGCATTGAGGTCCCTAACATGAACCCAGAGATTGTCTCGATGCGCACCATTTTAGGTTCAGAGCGTTTCAGGAATAATAAATATGAGCTGCCTATCGGATTGGGTAAAACCATAGCAAACGAAACCTATGTTGCAGATCTTACAAAGATGCCCCACCTTTTAATTGCCGGGGCAACCGGCCAGGGTAAGTCTGTCGGGCTGAATGCCATCATTACATCATTACTTTATACAAAACATCCCGCAGAACTCAAATTTGTACTCGTTGATCCAAAAAAGGTAGAACTCTCTCTTTTTTCGAGAATACAGCGTCACTTCCTTGCAAAATTGCCTGATACAGAAGAGGCAATCATCACAGATAACCGTGTTGTGGTGCGTACACTTAACTCGCTCTGTATAGAGATGGACAACCGGTACAACATGCTGAAACTTGGTGGTGTGAGGAACATCGGGGAATACAACAGCAAGTTTATTGCACGCAATCTTAACCCATTGGAGGGGCATCGTTTCATGCCATACATTGTTCTTATTGTGGATGAGTTTGCTGATCTTATTATGATGTCCGGAAAAGAGATCGAAGGCCCTATTGCCCGCCTGGCACAACTTGCACGTGCTGTTGGTTTACATCTGGTAATAGCAACCCAGAGGCCGTCAGTAAATATAATAACAGGAACCATAAAGGCGAACTTTCCTGCTAGGATAGCTTTCAGGGTTACAGCCAAAGTCGATTCCCGGACTATCCTCGACAGCGGTGGTGCTGAACAGCTTGTAGGCCGTGGTGACATGCTCCTCTACACCGGAAGCGATATTACCCGCCTTCAGTGTGCTTTTATGGATATTCCTGAAGTTGAAAAAATAACAGATTTCATTGGTTCCCAGAGGGGTTACCCCGAAGCTTATGAACTGCCCGATTTCAGGGATGATGATGATGAAAACCCATTGGATTTCGATCCCGGAGAAAGGGATGAGCTTTTTGAAGAAGCCGCCCGCCTCATTGTCAGGCATCAGCATGGAAGCACCTCACTTCTCCAACGCAAGCTAAAGCTTGGTTACAACAGAGCAGGCCGCCTGATAGATCAGCTTGAGGCTGCAGGTGTTGTTGGCCCGTTCGAAGGAAGCAAGGCTCGTGAAGTACTCTTTAATGACGAAATGAGTCTGGAACAATATTTGAAAAAAAACCTGTAAATCCGAATTTCAAAAAGATATAATGCCATGAATAATATTCCATACAAATCAACAATGAGATCATTAAAAAAAGTATTACCCCTGTTTTGGATCTTTGCTGCCTGGGTGGTACTTATGGCAGCACAAAGCGATAAGGTTTCAGACAAGAAAGCAAGGGACATTCTTGACAGAGCAGGTAAAAAGATCCAATCCTACAAAACCATTAAAATAGATTTCACCTTCACGGATGCGGAAGAGGGAAAAGAGGGTGGAACAACACGAAAAGGCAGGGTCTGGTTGAAAGGCAATAAATACCAGCTCAGATTTGCAGGTCAGGAGGTTTTCTGTGATGGAAAAACCAAATGGAACTATATCAAGGATGCCGAAGAGGTTCACATCAGTAACTTAAAAGATGATGATGATGAACTGGCAAATCCTCTGAACCTTCTTAAAAACTATCATCGCAGATTCAGTGTCAGGTGGATCAAAGAGGAATCATACAAGGGTAAAAGAGTTGATATTATTGACCTTTACCCTAAGAAAAAGAAAGGTTATCACAGGGTGAGGCTCAGAGTGGATAAGAGCAGTAATCAGATAAACAGCACCTCGGTCTTTCACTTCAATAACACCAGCCAGACCATTGATGTTGATAAATTTATTGTCAATGAAGCTATCTCTGAAGATCAGTTTAAATTCGATGTAAAGAAATATCCTAATGTTGAGGTCATCGACCTGAGGAAGTAATCGCTGTTACCAAAGAGGTTAAAGCCCAGAATTAAACGGTGAAAATTCATAACCCAAACCTATAACAAAATCCGTTTCCGGCCTTCTTACATTGATCTCCTTTTGAACCATATAAAAGAGGGTTACTGAATGAACAAAATTTAACCTTATCCGGGTACCTGCTGTTATTCTTATTTTATCAGGGTTATGAAACCGGAATGCACTTACAGGCAGAAAAGTTTCTACACTTACATAGGGCCTGAATACCCTGTTCAGCCTGTACCTGACAGTTCCTTCCGGCCTGAGATAATTACTGAAACCTTCATTTCCGGGTAATCCAATCTCTTCATGGCTTAGTTGCTGTTGCCACCTCAACCTGCCTGTGAAGTCGATTCCAGTTCTATCTGACAAGTGCCTATATCTTAAGTCCAGATAATAACGATGCCTGTGGAGATAACTCCGGTCAAGCTGCTGCCTGCTGATAAACCTGTAGTTGGCCGAAATCCTCCATCCTGAGCTTAGATTATAGTCTATTCCGATATCAGTCAGAGCTGTGCCCACCTCTGTAATATTCTCGTGCAACCTGATCTCTTCAGCAATTCCAAATGTCATCCTTTGAGTCAATATTATCTCCCCTTTGAGGCTTAACCATAAACCGGCATCATACTCCTGGGCAGACAGATACTTTAAAGGTATCAGCAGCAGAAAGGCACATGACAAAAGTGCCAGAGAAATCTTATTCATTCTTTCTCTTTTTTCCGTTGATAACAGAATAAATACCTCCCGGACTTTCACGATAAAATACCCTAAGGGTAACCGTATCTCTTAAAAAGTTCACCCTGGTGATCTCGAATCTGCTAATATTCAAGCCGGTGCGTTTTCTCAGGTCGGCCAGGAGATTTTCATGATTTTCAGGTTTTATCATATCAATCTGATCATACTGAATAGATTTCGAATACTCATACCTGAACAACAGATTGGAATCCAGAATCCAGACAATGATTATTACAAATGCATTTAGCATTGCCATAACATCATAACGCAACTGCACTGCATTTATAAGTCCCAGAGCAATAAAAACAAACAGGTATGTCATATCCTTCATGGTAATGCTGCGTGTTCTGTAACGCAACATCGAAAAAACCGCAAACAGACCGAAAGCAGCTCCCATTGATATTTTAACCTGGTTCAGAATATATGTGATCAGAAAAATAGTGACATTAAAAAGGATGAAGGTAAATACCTGTTCCGATTTGCGATTGCCCGGATAATAAACCAGTATTATCAGCAGAATTACCGATAATAGATTGATAGCCATACTGTAATAAAACACTTCATTGATGGTTATCTCATCAACCTTACTCTTTTTTCCCTTCTTCTTATCATTTTTCGGAGCTTCTTCTATTTTAGAATTGGAAACATTTTCCTCGTCTGATGATAACACATTTTCATTCCATGAATCTTCACTGACGTTTCCGGTATTTTCGACAGAGCTATAAGAGTATCCCGGTATCAGTATCAATAAACTTATAACTGCAATGCTAACTATACTATTCATCTATGTTATTGTTATTGTTAATATTCGATTTCAGAATTCTTGCAATCCGCATCAGTCTTGGTTTAAAATTGTTCTTTTTTATATCAGGATAATGGGTTATCAAGCCTAGGCAATATTTACTGATCCTTAACGGACTAATATGTAGTTCATGCATCAGGGAGACAAAAGGTGATATACCACCACCCGGTTGTTTTACCTCAGCAATACATATCTCATCTGAAAGTTTCTCAGATGTTTCCGTGTCAAATTTGAGCCTTGTATCGAAAGTCAGGCGTTCGGTAAGATCACTGCTGACAAAAGTTATTCTGCTGTAGTTAACCTTCAGAGAGGGATGAACATTATCCAGTGAATCCACCGCCTCACAGCAAAATCCAAGAAAAGGCGAAAGAGATTTGCTTTTTGCAATTTCATCCGGACAACTGATTCGGGTTTTGATTGATCTCCTTTTCTGATTCTTGGTTTTTAGTTCGTAAAAGGCAAGGTTTGAATCAAGATATCGTCTGATTCTCAGCTTGTAACGGTTTGCTTTCCCGTTATGGTGCATCCGGTATAATGTAAAACCATCATCGTCGAAATAGATGGTTTCATACATACTTTCCCTTCTACCCTCTATTTCCAGTATACGATATTTGTCCGATATCTTCCTGAGGATAGCAGGAAGTAAAGAAATATGGAACACAAACTTTGTCTCCAACCTATCCAATAATTTAATTCCTTCCATCTCCTCAAGAGAGATGGGGTTAAACAATTCAAGAGAGGATATAATTCCCTGTTTGATCAATTCTTTATCAGTAATATACGTAAACATTCTTTTTTATCTCCAGTGTATCACCCGATCCATCCAGGGTAATCCTTGACTCCTGCAAACGGTTGCGGTTATATGTATAAATGAATTGCTTCTTTATGTCACCTCTGCTACCATAAACAGTCTCCCTGGATTTCTTCCCTTCGTTGTTATAGCTGATAGCAGTCCTGTTCTTAACCTTGCCATCATCCTGTAATTCTGCCTCTTCTATTTTCTTGCCGATCGAATTATATTTAAATGTCATATGCTCCTTAATTGTTTCTGCCTCTCTATCTTTAACTATTTTAAAAACTTTCTTTTCTATGAGGTTGCCAAATTTATCATAACGTTGCTCAACCTTTTCCCTGACCGATCCATCCCTTTTAAAGTTAGTGTATATAAGCTCATTACCCTTACGATCGAAAATAAAGAATTCATCCTTGTAGTTAATATTATTTCCCTTGGATGTTTCTGTAATAAAAACTGTTCTGGATTTGACCTTTAAACCGGAGGCAGATTTATAATACGGAGTACCGGCCGATATCACTGCAAAAGTGATTATTACCAATATCCACAATTTCACATTTACCTTTCTGTAATCCATTTCCTGATCTGTTATTATCGTTTTATTTAAAAATCACCATTTCCTCCACAACAATCTCCTCTTTTTTATCCTTTATCTGCACTTCCCTGATCACGGGTATTTTTGCCAGAGTCTGCAGTGTTGAGTCTTTTGAATAACAATAAACCTGATAATAACCAGGTCTCAGGTAACTGAACTCAAACCAGCCATCATAAGTTGTTCTTGCTCTGTCGCTAACCTTCTTTGTGTCACCATAAATAATAAAAACATCCTCATCCTGACCATAATAGGTATCCTTCAACATAGTAAAGGTATTGTTATATTCCTTCACCAATACCCTTCCCTTTATTGATGCGAGCCCTCCTTCACCCTCTGTTTTTGTGCACGAAATTATAATAAAACATACCAATACCATCACAAAACTGAGCTTCACCCTTACAAAGGATATTAACCGGCTTACAGGTTCTTTCCTATTCATAAACAATTACTTTTTCTGAATAATAATCATTTCCATTAATAATTTGGATCAGGTAAACCCCTGGGGTAAAACCTGATATATCTATTTCGGCAGAAATGGCTTTTTCATTGCCCATAACACCATCAATATAAAGTTCGTTAACCAACCTGCCATCATAGGAATAGATGCGGAAGGTTAACGGGCCGGAAGCAATGTATTCAACCCAAATCCTGTCCTTAGCAGGATTCGGATATACATTCAGGGCATGTCTGCTTGCACCCCCGATAACATTGCGACGGGAAAAAGTGGCAGGCATCAGGAAGAAACTGCCGAAACCGTTAGGATATCTGCCGTATGTGTTGTTACCGACAAGATTAAAATAACCAATTGAATCAATCAGATACCCTCCGGAATAACCCAATTGAAGAAGACCTGATGATTCAGAGAGGATAAAACTGCAATGAACAGGAAGTTTATCCAGCCCATCAGGGAAAATTAAAAAGAATGAATGTGGTGGCAGTAGGGTGTCAGGCATATTCCATTTCTCCGGGTTATCTTTCCCATAAGCAAGGTACATCCCTTTTAAACAGATGGTATCTAAACTGTTGTTAAAAATCTCAATCCATTGTTCAGTCTGACTAGTTTGAGCATCTGCCGGTGACAGCCTGGCTCTGTTAATTTCGTTTATTGCCAGTTTGCCCTTTTGTATCCGGGGATAAATGGCAAAGTACCGGTTTGCGGCTCTCTCTGGACTAAAAATCCCTGCACTGTCGTTTTGAGCAAATAAATAGTAATGGAAAATATCACCCTCTATGCTGGTCTTAACTCCCCAAATCCCATCACCCGGAAGGCTGTCATTATTCATACCATCATCAAACATCAATACTTTTGTGAAAAGATCTTCTGAGGAGTGGCGATAGTAGAGCCAAACTTCATCAGCATATTCAACTCTGGCGTTTAAATACAGATAATCACCATGTTTAGGGATTTCAGGGTTGTACCATGTTTGCATTATCTCAGGATTGGCATTGAAACCGGGATAGCTTTTCAGATATTCAGCTCTTTCCGATATAAGCTCCCTCAATCCCACATACAAAATCATATTACCTGACCCACCAACAGTTGTGTCGATGTTTTTCAGAAAATCGTTGTAAGAATAAAACCTGTTGGTGTCATTATAAACAAAACTGTCGATAATGGCATGTAATGAGTCTGCAATGTCCATCAAAATTCCACTTTCAAACTGTTCGTTGATGATAGTCCGGAGGTGGGCAAGATACATTTTCTGCAGGGTAGGATCTTTAAACAGGTTGGTCATCAGTGGCCTGGGGCTGATGCTGAAAGTAAGGTGCTGTAGCGGATCAAGTTTTTTGATCTGATCAATAGAAAGGCCCTGGAAATTGTAAGAGGCATCAGAAGATCTGAAACTGCCAAATGACATATTCATATCCCATGGGATAGTATTGAACCGGCCATGTTTATCCATTCCCAGGTAATAATTTTGAGAATATCCGATGTAACTGTCGAGGTTTAACAAAGCATAATTGAAAGCATGCATCCAGAGTGTACGATCAATATTCAGGATGGTTTCAAGGCTTTCAGGTTTATTGTTTAGTACATCAATGAAATTCATCAATTCTTTCCATCCATATTCTGAAATAACCTGGTAATAGGGTTCATACGCCAAACTATCTGAACTGCTTATAAATGAGAGGTTCGAGTTATTACCAAAGGGGAATATGAGTTTCTGAGGGCTTCCTTTTATCAGAGTATATTTTTCCGAGCCAAAATGCTTCAGCATAAAGATGTCATCAATATCTTCAACATTACTGTATAGCCCGATCAGAGTATCGTTAACATACACCCGGGCGTAATTTGCCTCCGGTGCAGGTATATACTGCCTGGCAACATAATAAGAAAGAACCTCCCTGAGGAAGGAAGGGTCGTGAATAACATTGCTGAGTTTAAGCTTTTTATGACCACAGTAGTTTCTGGTTGTTATGATATAATCCAGCTCAATATTGAAAGGATTCTTAATTGCCCCATAATTCCATGAGCTGAAACCCTTAAAACGGATTCCCGCACTTTTAAACCTCACTCCGTTGATCTCCACCTCCCCTGTTATCCGGGTGAAGTTGTCTCCCGCCTTCATAAGGCTGTCGAGAGTGGATCTCCAGTCTGGTTGTGTGATATTAATATTAATCTCCTGAACCTTACCAATGATATAGAAACTCTGCTGAGCTTTTATTCCTGTTGAAAAATCAGAGAATACAAATGCCAGAAGGCAAATTGCAGTTAAATATTTGTTGAGATACATCATAAACAACTTAACAGCCGGCATTTTAGGGTTTAACCTGTTTATTGATTAATTATTAGTAAACTATCCATGAAATCAATACAAACAGTTGACAACTGAGACAGGTATTTGCACCTCAGAAGTTGGTTTTTATTACTTTCAGTGTTTGATGATTTTACGGGTTTTAGTTTCGTTTTCGTTTATAACTGACAGATAATAGACACCTGTTGGCAAACCATCCGTAGGGATAAGATGTTTACTTCCGTATACTTCCGTATAAAAAACGGTTCTTCCATAGCTGTCAGTAATAATAACTGTCTGAGGTCGCTGGTAATTAGTAAACAGGTTAATGAATGAACCGGCAGGGTTGGGATAGAAAGATAATTCAACATCATGATCATTAGCTGCTATTCCAAGATATTGCCCCTGGAATTTAGAAACTCCGTTTCCGGTAGCAATCCATACATCATCCGATTTATCTGCAACCAGCCTGTTCAGCATTACAGAAACAAGCCCCTGGTTATTGTCGTAATTATAGACCGAAGAACCTGAGAGTACTGTAACACCACCTTCCATCAGATAATCAACATACACTGCTATCCAGATATTTCCTTTAGAATCAATGGCGATATCCTTTACAATATCATGATACAAGCCCTCAGCAGGTGTTATATTTTTCATCCACTGATCCTGGTTGTCAAAGACAGTCACACCGTAATAGGTTCCAAAATATCTGTTACCGGAGTTATCAATAACCATTGAGGTGATGTTATCGTCAAGGAGGCCGTTGGTGGTATTGAATACTGTGAAGTTCACATCATCATATCGTGCCACACCACCCATCCAGGTACAGAACCATTTACGGTTCAGGGAATCGATATAGATATGACTTATCATCGGAGCAGGCAGGCCGTTTGTTATCGTATAAGAGGTAAACACCGATCCGTCATATTTTGATACTCCGTCTGTTGTTCCGATCCACACAATACCTGCAGTATCAATGGCGATATAGTTTACCATGTTATTGACCAGTCCATCCAAAACGTTATAATTTGACCAGTGGTTTCCGTCGAAAACAGAAACACCCTTATCGGTACCCACCCATATATTATCGTTAGGTGCAACAGCAATGCAGTTTACGTAATTATCAAGAAGTCCATGGGAAGTATTGTAAACCAGCCAGGTAGCACCATTGAAGCATGCCACACCCTCTATTGTGGCAAACCACGGATTGTTCTGGGAATCTATAGCAACCCCCGTTACTGTATTGTCTGGCAAACCATCGGCCTGGGTATAATTAATAAAAGGGTTCTGGGCTGTTGTTTGGGTTAAGGTTAAGGTTAAGGTTAAGGTTAAGGTTAAGGTTAAGGTTAAGGTTAAGATGTGATGGTAAAAGGAAGCCAATATACTTTTCATAATAATGATTTTATTTAGTTATAAGCACCTTACGAACTCCTAACTCAGGTTTATCAGGAAAACCAACAACATATATACCGGGAGACAGATGTTGCAGGTCGAGTTCATTATTTCTGATATATGCCTGAATAACATCGCCTCTGATATTGACAACTGATGCACTGATGTCTCCATAATTCAGGCCACTGATATTGAACCTCCCTGAGGATGATGGATTTGGATAAACCAACCATTGAGAGGGAGGTTTCGAACTTTCTTCTCCAAGGGTATTGTTAACCCAGGCAGCAGAATATCTGTAAGCCTTTGCAATGGATGCACCAAGGTTTTTTGACCAGACCACATTCTGATTTGAGTCTATCTCATAAAGATAACCCGACATGGCCATACAGATAAATGTGTTACCGTTGGGAAGTTGCTGGGAACTGCTCATATTGGATGATGCAGAACCCGAATATGTATGTCTCCAGTCATAAGTTGAAGGGGGATATGCTCCGCCTGGCACACCATTATACAGATACCCACTATAAGGAGGATTGATAAGGTCAATGCATGATTTGTTATTTGCACCTCCACTGTTGTTAAATGCAGCGAGATATCCACCCCTTGGACAATCATAAGGCACCCAATGGGCATCATGCACTACCTTGAAAATCTTTGTTCCTGTTGCTCCATAAGCAGCAGGATTACCCCAGCGGTAAAGAATACCTCCGCCTTTGCCTGAATTTCCCCCTGTCTCTCCTGCTGCCTCAGCAATTGTGGTGCTGTGATCTATAACATAAATCTCATTCATATAATGCGAACTGAATGTGATCTGATCAAGAACCGCATTATAATCAACACCATTCATGTGCATCCAGTCTTTCTTTGGCAAATAGTTTATGTTGAGCCGTTGAGGATTGTTAACAATTGATGTTACATAATTATCCTTGTTAGAATATAAATCCTGAGAAAGGTGATCCCATACATACCACTCCCAGACTATCTCCCCGGTTGTAGGTCCAGTAGGCTTTACCTCCATAATCTTTTCAGACCACAATGTTATATTCAGAGAACAGCCTGCCTGAGTGACCTGTGAACCTGTCTTAAGGTCGTAGGCAATCATCAGAACGTTCCCATTGGGCATCGGACAAATGTCATGATGAAGAACATTTGTTGATGAAGAGTAATTAAAATGCCATAAAACATTGCCATTCCAGTCAACCTTCTGAACAGCTGTGCTGATTGTTGCTCCACCCCAGAATGCAGAGTTACTCCCGGCAACAGATCTTATTATTGTACCACCCGGCTCCATATACGTAGCATAGCCGGTTTTCTGGTTCGATGGAAATGTCCAGGAATGGTATTCATTACCTGATAAATCAAGGAGATAAGCCTTGTTTGCATTCAACTTTGAATATAGAGTATAATCACCGTATGGTTGCGCTGTGCTTGTAAATACGGTGATAATCAGCAGAATACCAATACATATCACAGAAGCTGCGTTCTGCATAAATCTGTTTTTTCTCATACGACAAGTTCAGGTTAAGGTTAAGGTTAAGGTTAAGGTTGTTAAAGTGTGCTTAGATTTTGTCGACCATACAAAATTAACTATTAATTAAAATGGTAAAGAAAAAATATACCGGATCGGATCTTTTACCGACACACAGCAGGGTTTTTACAGACAGGTTTTTTGCAGACTGTTAAAAAGTTAACATTTTCTGATTAGTTCCTGATTCAGCTATTTTATGACTATCCTCCTTTGCAGCACCCTGTTGTCAGAAAGCTCAACTATTAAAGTATAGATTCCGGGAGATATACACTTTAAATCAAGGTTAAAAAGCGTTTCAATAGAGCCATTTGACAAGGACAATAGCTTACCTTCGACAGACATTACCTTCACCGCTTTAATAAATGCTTCCCCTGAAAGTAATTCAATTACAAGGTTTCCGGAGGCTGGCTGGGGATATACTTTCAGCGATCCTGATTCTTGTCCGGATTGCATTCCGGTATTTGCATCATATTCTATTATAAAGTATATGACATTGGTTACTAATATATCGTTCCATTCCCCGGCAATTCCGAGGGTTCCTGAGCCGCCCGGCCAACCACGAAGTGCGATGGCTGCAGCATCCTGATTGCCCCCATAGTTGTCGGGTTCATTCACTGTACTGGTGGATTTCCCTCCCCAGTTGTAAAAGGCACCTCCAACAGCACTGCCACCACCTGCACCCGCTGCACCTTGACCCGTCCAGAAATTGTCACCTGTACCATCATTGTCACCATCCCATATCCATGTACCTTCAACAGCAATATCGCTCGCACCGATCCAGATATAAGCAACACCCCCTCCGTCCATTACAGTTGTATAATTATCAGGAATGGCAGCTCCGGAAATGATTTGGTACCATATTGAATCCTGCTCCTCCTGGCTGTTGATATGTGCCAGAAATCCTCCCCTTTCTTCAGCACAATCAGCAGCATCAGCCCAGTTCTTCATCTCTTTAACAATCTCATAGGTTCTTCCCTGATACTTAAAGGTATAAATATTAAGGCTGTCGGCGCATGGTTGCTGGGAAATGGCTACCGGCAAAAAAATGACTGTGACCAAAACAGATGTGAAGATTCGTTTCATAGCGTTTTTGTTTTTTAGGGAACCTTTGCTAAAATAAGCATCAAAATCAAAGTTGTTTTTAATCACACAGGTATTTTATATGAGAGCAACATATCAGAATCATTATAATAACCCTGTTCTAATATAAAAACCTTTAACTTCTTAACATTGTTTTCATGCTTCCCTGTTCAGATTCCATAGTTAATAATAATCCCGATCCGATTTTATGGTTTTAAATAAAAAAATATCCCCGTAAAAATAGTAATTTGATCAATTCATAAAATTTTTTTCGCTAAAACGGTTTAGCATTTTTTTATATATTAGCCTCCTTAAAAGATTACACCCAATATCATCCAAAATCCCGAACCGGAAAAATCCTGTTTTTATATGTTTCTCCGGATCTGCATATGGATGGTCAGTTAAATAATAAGGTCAAAAACGGTAAAACTTCCGTAAATAAACGTTGTGAAAAGAGTATCACTTGCAGACTTGTCAAAACAGCTAAAAGTGTCGAAGACACTCATCTCACTGGTGCTGAATGGTAAAGGCGACCAGTATGGAATAAGTAAATTAACCCAGGCGAGAGTTATCTCAAAAGCAGATGAAATGGGTTACCAACCCAATCAGTTGGCAAGGGGATTAAGGCTTGGCCGGTCAGGTTCTATCGGGTTGATAGTGGCTGATATAGCCAATCCTTTCTATAGTTTTATCGCAAGGCATATAGAGGATGAGGTCACAAAGCTTGGCTATAATCTGATAATCTGCAGCTCTGACGAGAATGAACAAAAGGAAACAAGGTTGCTGAGGATGCTGCGAGACAAGCAGACAGACGGGGTGATTGTTTCCAGCACATTAAGGCGGCCAAATGCTCTTAAAGACCTGAAAAAGTATGACTGTCCGGTAGTGCTTATCGACAGAAGTGTTCCAAAAACTGACATACCTGCCGTGCTGGTTGACAACTTCAGGGGATCGTATGAGATGACACAGCATCTTATTGGTCAGGGGCACAAACGGATTGGATACATTTCGATATCTCCTTCACACATAAGCACCATCCGTGAAAGGCTGAAAGGTTTTAAATCTGCATTGAAGGATTCGGGTATAAGGCCTGTGCCTGAAAGAATAATTGAGATACCTTTCAACAGAGTTAAAGAAACTGCGGATAACATTATTCCTGAGTTGGTTATAAAGAATGGAGGCGTGACAGCCCTGGTCACTGCCAACAACAATCTTGCAGTTGCCGTTCTGGGTGCTCTAAGGCAATCAGCTTTAAATGTTCCAAATGATATAGCCATTTGTTCTTTTGATGATATTGCCATTTTCCGGTTATGCGATCCCCCGGTCACAGCATGTTCACAACCTTCTGAAGAAATCGCTTCGGAGTCTGTAAAACTAATTATGAAATTGATCAACAAAGAGTTGCCGTTAGATCACTGTGAAAACATAATTCTTGATACCAGCCTTCAAATAAGAGGTTCAAGCCTGAAAGAGGTAAAAAATGATCATAAAATAAAAAACGATGAACAAAACTATTTATCCTTGTAGCTTTATGATCGTCCTGATCATGTTAATATATTCCTGTCAACGACCAGACCCATCCTTCACCGATATGGTGAACGCATTTGTTGGAACAGGTGGTCATGGCCATACACATCCGGGTGCTACTCTTCCTTTCGGGATGATACAGTTAAGCCCCGGCACCCGTCTCGAAGGATGGGACGGATGCAGCGGTTATCATTTCAGTGACGACACCATCTACGGATTTTCACATACAGCACTTAGTGGAACAGGTGCAACCGATTATGGCGATATACTCATCATGCCGTTTTCGGGTGAGCCCTGCCTCTCTAACGGAACCGGAATTGAAGATAAATGCAGCTATGCCTCCCGGTTCAGTAAAAGCCGTGAAACGGCAAGGCCGGGATATTACTCGGTGTTTCTCGAGAATCCTCAGGTTCTTGCTGAACTTACTGCATCTTACAGGTCAGGAATGCATCGATATACATTCAGTAAATCTTCCGAAGCCGGATTTATCATCGATCTGGAACACAGGGATCAGGTTATAAGTTCAGCTTTAAATATTATTGACAACAATACCATTACAGGATACAGGATATCTTCCGAATGGGCAAGGAAACAGCATCTCTATTTTGCCATCAAGACCGATAAACCTTTCGGGAAATTCTTAATAGAATCATTCCCGTCAGATTCCATAAAATTACCACTCAATTATCAGATTGACTCGGCAGGTATAAAAGGGTGGTTTGGATTTGATGTGGAACAGAATGAAACAGTTATTATAAAAATCGGAATATCATCTGTCAGCGAAGAGGGGGCATTGTTAAATCTTGAACATGAATTGACAGATTTTAATTTCGACAGGATAAAATCAGATGCAGATTCTATCTGGAACAGTGAACTGGGAAAGATAGAGGTAAAGGGCGGAAAGGAAAGAGACAAAAGAGTATTCTACACTGCTTTCTATCACACCATGATGGCGCCAAACCTTTGGTCTGATGCAGATGGAAGATACAGAGGCATGGATTTGAAAATACATCAAACTGATCCTGCATCACCACAATACACTGTGTTTTCGTTATGGGACACGTACCGTGCACTGCATCCGCTGTTCACGATTATTGATCAGAAGCGCACCAATGAATTCATTCGTACATTCCTCAGGCAGCATCAGCAGGGTGGCCGTCTCCCGGTATGGGAACTTGCCGCCAATGAGACCGACTGCATGATTGGTTACCACAGTGTTTCTGTCATTGCGGATGCTTATATAAAAGGTATACGTGATTTCGACACACTTGCTGCCCTTAATGCGATGGTTCATACTTCCCGACTAAACCATTTTGGCCAGAAGGCATTCAGGGAATATGGTTATATTCCTGCTGACATGGAATCTGAATCGGTCTCAAAAACTCTTGAATATGCTTACGATGACTGGTGCATCGCAATGATGGCCAAAAACATGGGTAATGATTCTTTTTACACGGAATTTATCCAAAGAGCTCAATACTACAAAAACATATTCGATCCGGGAAGTGGCTTTTTCAGGCCAAAAACCAACAGCGCTTTTGTAACACCTTTCGATCCGAGAGAGGTAAATTTCCATCTTACCGAAGCCAACACCTGGCAGTATAACTTCTATGTACCTCATGATATCAAAAGTCATATCACTATGCTTGGAGGGGAAGACGCGTACGTTGACATGCTTGACCGGCTGTTTGACTCAGACTCTGAGATGACAGGCCGCGTGCAGTCAGACATTACAGGTTTGATAGGGCAGTATGCACATGGCAATGAACCCAGCCATCATATGGCTTATCTGTATGCCTTCGCCGGATGTCAATACAAAACCGCCGGGTTGGTACGTAGAATAATGAGCGAGATGTATTTTGACAAGCCTGACGGATTGTGCGGTAATGAAGACTGCGGTCAGATGTCGGCCTGGTTTGTCATGTCGGCAATGGGTTTTTACCCCGTTTGTCCGGGAAATGACCAGTATGTGATTGGTTCACCTCTTTTTAGTGAAATTGTGATACACCTCGAAAATGGTAATGAATTTCAGATTAGGGCAAGAGGTAACCGTAAGGGCGCCAGATATATAAGAAGAGCTTTGTTTAATGATGAACCTTTTGAACGAAGCTATATCACACATCAGGAGATTATGGAGGGAGGTAACCTGAGGTTTCTGATGAGTAGCAGGCCGGTAAAATCATTTGGTGCTGCTGTTGAAATGCGTCCCAAATCCTCAGTTGAAGACCATCTGATAACACCCGTGCCATACTTTGTCAGTGGTGAAGAGGTTTTCTTTAACGAACAGGCCATCAGGATTGGTCATCCGTTTAAGGATGCCAAGATAAGCTGGGAATCGGATCCTGCACTGAAAGGAAACCCCTGGACAGGACATGGAATTTTGATAGATCAAAGCACTAAAATTTCAATGTCGGCAAAGGCTCCGGGACTTCCGGAAAGTCATCCTGCAACAGGATTTTTTTACAGGATCCCTGAAAACCGGTCCATCAGGCTTAAAACCGGTTATGCTCCCCAATACTCAGCGGGTGGAGATCATGCTCTGGTTAATTTCCTGAGAGGAGGGAAAGATTTCAGAACAGGCAGATGGCAGGGGTATCACCAGGTTGACCTGGATGCAATTGTGGAACTTGAGGAGGAGAAAATGCTCAGCAAAATATCGATAGGCTTTTTACAGGATGAAAGGTCATGGATATTTATGCCTGTGGAGGTGATCTTTCAGGTCAGTTCAGACGGTAAACGCTTTGTGACTGTGGGAAAGGAGAAAAACCTGATCTTGCCGTCACAGGAAGGAACCATCCTGCACGATTTCTCCGTTGATCGTATCAGGCAACGGGCAAAATATGTGCGAGTGATTGCCAAAAACAGAGGAGTTTGCCCTGACTGGCACCCCGGTGCCGGTGATAAATCGTGGATATTTGCGGATGAGATCGTTATAGAATAAGGACTTTTTTGAAGACTATTGAATATCAATTTTAAAAAAAACAATGACAGAAAATGATATATCCAGGATTATTGTTGATATTGCTTTTAATATCCACACTTCATTGGGTCCTGGCTTGCTTAAGTCTGTTTATGAGGAAATTATGAATTATGAACTTGTAAAAGCCGGTTTATCAGTTGAGAGGCAAAAGGGTATTCCTGTAATTTGGGATAACCTCAGGATGGATCTTGGGTTTCGTGCAGATCTTATTGTTGAAAAGAAAGTAATTATTGAGATCAAGTCTGTTGAGAATATTGCTCCTGTTCATCCTAAACAACTATTAACCTACTTAAAAATAACCGGGATTAAACTGGGGCTTTTAATAAACTTTAATGAAAGATTAGTTAAAGATGGAATTACGAGAATTGTAAACAAACTATAAAACTCTGCGGCTCTGCGGCTTGGCGAGAAATAATATATCGCAGAGGCGCAAAGACGCAAAGAAATTGAAGAGGAACTCTGCGGCTCTGCGGCTTGGCGAGAAATAATATAAAATATGATAAGAATCTGTACCTTAATAATTCTGATCTCTTTGGTGTTTGAGTGTTATAGACTCAATTCGCAGGATTATGGCAAAGAAATGGCAGGGAGTCCATCCATTGCCATAATCCCGGAACCTGTTTCACTGATTATTACTCCAAACCGCTACTATCAGGTTCGTGAACGATCATTGTTCACTAATTATCTTGAAACACAGGTTATTACGACGAATAGCACAGAATTTTATAAACCATTGTACGATATTGGTATTGAGCTATTCCAAGTACCGGATCCTTTACTGGGCAAGGAGGGGTATTATCTCAGTATTGACAGCCTAGGAGTTAATATAAAAGCCAATACTAATGAAGGTGTTTTTTATGGTCTTCATACACTCCGGCAGATTGTCATGCAGTTGTCAGATCCTTCAGAGAATGCTCTTATTCTTCCCCACCTCATCGCCACAGACTACCCGGCATTTCCATGGCGCGGGATGCTACTCGACTGCTGCCGGCATTTCATGGAGAAGGATTTTATCCTTAATTACATCGACCTGCTATCTTTTTACAAAATGAATGTCTTCCACTGGCATCTGACTGAGGATCAGGGTTGGCGTATTGAGATTGATAAGTATCCATTATTGACCGAAGTTGGGGCCTGGCGGAAAGAAGCAAACGAAGCAAAATATGGTGGTTATTACACCAAAGATGATATCAGAGAGGTAGTGGCCTATGCAGCAGCCAGGAATATCACAGTTGTTCCTGAAATTGAAATGCCAGGACACGCAATGGCAGCCCTTGCTGCATACCCGGAACTAAGCTGCACCGGTGGCCCTTTTGAGGTGGCAACAACATGGGGGGTCTTTAAGGACATCTATTGTGCCGGTAACGATTCTGTCTTTGTTTTTCTGAAAGATATTCTGGATGAAGTTATAGAACTTTTTCCTTCAGAATATATCCATATCGGAGGTGATGAAGCCCCTAAATTCCGGTGGGAGAACTGCACAAGATGTCAGAAGCGTATTGCAGATAATCACCTCAAAAATGAACATGAGCTACAAAGCTGGTTTATAGATCAGATTGCTGCTTACCTCAAAAGCAAAAACAGGAAACTTATTGGCTGGGAGGAGATAATTGACGGTGGACTTGCAGAAGGTGTTGTCGTACAATCATGGAAAGGCTTTGATGGTGCATATCACGCTGCAACCAACGGTAACGACGCCATTGTTTCTCCGGTTAGCCATGCCTATTTCGACTACCCGGTGCAAAAACTCACTCTGGAAAAAGTGTATCAGTTTGATCCCATTCCTAAAGAGCTGGATTCAGCAGTGCACCACCATATACTTGGAGGAGAATGCAACATGTGGACAGAGAGGGCACCTCAACATCTCGTAGATCAGAAAGTCTTTCCGAGACTCCTGGCGATGGCCGAAGTTCTGTGGAGTTATCCAGAGATGAAAGACACACTGCTCTCTGTTTCAGAGACCTATAAAAATAATATACCCATGAGGGAGTATGAGCCGTTTCGTACAAGAGTGCGTCGCCATTATCCCATTCTGAAGTCAATGGGTGTTGATTACGGATTGGAGGAGGGAGGCCTTAGCTTCAGCACCAGCCATACTCATGAGGGAATTATGGTTAAGATGATTCGTGAACAGGAGAATATCAGCATTTTATACGGCACCGGATCAGACATAGGCAGTCACAATCTGCTTTATACTGAACCTATAGTCGTAAAGGACAGCCTTACAATCAATGCAGCAGCATATATTGACGGCAAACGTGTGAGTGAGATCTTCACACGAAGGTTTAAGCTTCATGATGGTTTAGGACTGCCATACACCCTGAGCTTAAAACCGGGCAGTACATACAACAAAAATCCCAACACAACCCTTACTGATGGAATAAGGGGTACCACCGATTTCCACGACGGACTTTGGCTGGGTTTCTGGGAAAAAGATGTCTCGATACGTTTTAAATTTCATGAGCCCCGAAATGTAAGTTACTTAATAATTGGATGTATGCAAAGCAATCCATCCTGGATATTCCTCCCTGAAGAGGTGCAGGTAACTATCAAACCCAAAGGGTTTCTGAGGAAGAAAATACGTTACATTACATCTACTACTACCCAAAAGGAAACACTATCAATCCTGGAAGACTTCGCCATTAAGGCAGAAAAACCAATATTAACAAAGTGGATCAGGATCAATTTAAAAAACCCCGGAAAATGTCCGGACTGGCACCCCGGTGCCGGCAGCCCGACATGGTTGTTTATTGATGAAATTGAGATACAATAAGAGTCGAGAGTCGAGAGTCGAGAGTCGAGAGTCGAGAGTCGAGAGTCGAGAGTCGAGAGTC
>CAYXYB010000022.1:0-4663 GCA_964469215.1 uncultured Lentimicrobiaceae bacterium | reverse complement strand
GAGAGTAAGGAGTAAAAAAGTGAATAGTGATAATTGTTAATTGTTAATTATTAATTTATAAATGAATGAGTTATGAAAAATATTATCATCGTTGTGTTATTATTTTTCTCCCTGATCAGCTTCGGCTGTTTAACAGATTATAACACAGACACATACTTCAAAATCATCAATCACTCCGGGCAAAAAATCGGACTTGTTCCTGCGAAACCTGTGATTAACAGTAGGTTTAAGTTTGATTCTATTGTTTTGTTGCCAGACTCAACATTTACAATGCATTATATGGAAACAGGAGGTAGTCCTTTCCCATTGCATAATTTAAAGAGTATGTCTATCTGGTTTAATGACACCATCTTGATAATAAATTACATGGATTCCCTCAGCAAGCTACCCTCCGGAAATATTCTAAGAATAAAAGATTGGTCAGGAGGTAAAATTGATGAAAATCTGTACGATCATCAATTTACATTCACCGAGGCAGACTACCTTAAAGCAATTGAATTACAAAAACCTTAAATCCCAGAACCCTATGAACATCAACCCGGCCGATAAGAAAAACCATTTCGCCTTTGGGGCGCTGACAACACTCTTCTTTCTGTGGGGTTTTGCAACTGTTTGTAATGATATTCTGATCCCGTTTTTCAAGGAGCAGTTTGATCTTACACACAGCAAGGCCAACCTGGTGCAGACCTTTTTCTTCGGTGCCTATGTTGTAGGAGCATTTATATATGCCATAATCTCAATGGTATTCCGTGACCCCATCAATAAGATCGGCTACAAGAATGGGATTGTCATCAGCTTGTTTATCAGCGGCATAGGCGCATTGCTCTTTTATCCTGCTGCCGATATGAAAAGCCTTCCGATGTTTTTTACTGCACTTGGGGTGATAGGGTTGGGTTTTTCATGGTTACAGATAGCAGCCAATCCATATGTAACCATACTTGGCCCGGAGAGGACAGCATCAAGCCGGTTGAATCTCAGTCAGGGCTTTAATTCCCTTGGAACAACCCTGGCACCATATATCTGGGGCTACCTGATATTTGAGGTGCTGAGTAAAACCACAAAAGGTGTTGAAGCTGTGAAACTACCATACCTAACTTTGGCAGGTGTTTTCTTTGCAATGGCAATTGTGATCTTCTTCATCCGGCTGCCAAAATTTGTAAGTCAGGATGAACCGGTTACAGATGCCGGGGCACTTAGATACCCTCACCTGCTGCTTGGCGCACTGGCAATATTCATGTATGTTGGTTCTGAAGTGACAATCGGCAGCAATATGATATCATTCCTGAAATCAGACACTATTGCCGGTATGACTGATAGTGAAGCTGCAAAATTCGTTTCGGTTTACTGGGGCGGGCTGATGATAGGCAGAATTACCGGTTCTCTGTCGATGAGCAATGCATCACGTTTGATTAAAAACATTGGAATAATTGCACTACCGCTCCTTGCATTTATCATAATGGGTTTCATCAGCGGCTGGAATACGGCATTTATCTACAGCATATTCCTGATTGTGAGCCTTGTTGGTTTTTACCTGGGTGCCTCATTGCCAAACCGCACTCTTTGGATATTTGCTGCCATTGCTTTTTCGCTTCTGTTGGTTACCATTAGCTTTGATGGTGCAACCGCAATGTGGTCGCTGATTGGTGTCGGGCTGTTCAATTCAATAATGTGGTCAAATATATTCTCTCTGGCCATTGAAGGGTTGAATAAGTATAAGAGCCAGGGATCAGCGCTGCTGGTTATGGCAATTGGGGGAGGTGCAGTGTTTCCGTATTTTCAGGGTTTAATTGCCGATCATTATGGAATACATATATCCTTTGCTCTGCCGTTGATTGGGTACGCGTATATAGTTTATTATGGGGCATGGGGGTATAGGGTAAAGTTTAGAGTTTAGAGTTTAGAGTTTAGAGTTTAGAGTTTAGAGTTTAGAGTTTAGGGTTTAGGGTTTAGAGTTTAGAGTTTAGGGTTTAGACGATTAGACGATTAGACGTTTAGGATAACAAAATGAATAAAATAATGAATAGATTTGCATTAGGAGTTGATATCGGGGGTACAAATACGGAGATTGGGCTGGTATCTAAAGCCGGGGAAATCATTAGAAGGAGCGATCTTAAAACGAGACAGTATAATACACCGGAATCTTTCGTGGGGGACTTAAGGGAGAAAGTTTTATTAATTTTAGAGGATGTCCGGATTTCTGATATTGACGGGATAGGGATAGGAGCTCCTAATGGTAACTATTACAAAGGCACGATCGAATTTGCACCAAACCTTGCATGGCGTGGGATAATTCCACTTGCTCAGATGATATACGATGCACTTGGTCTCCCGGCATATCTTACTAATGATGCCAATGCTGCCGCTCTCGGGGAGATGATTTACGGTGGCGCCCGTGGAATGAAGGACTTTATTGTGGTCACAATCGGCACCGGACTGGGCAGTGGTATCGTAGTTAACAGAGAGGTGCTTTACGGGCACGACGGCTTTGCGGGTGAACTGGGACACACAATCGTTTTTCCGGAGAATGGCCGGAATTGCACATGCGGCCGCCAGGGTTGTCTTGAGGCTTACGTCTCTGCCAGAGGTATCATTGAGACATACCATAATTTTAATCCTGATGGTTTTGATCCGGAAAACCTATGCACAGTAATGATAGCTGAAAGAGCCGACCGGGGAGAGGAGGCTGCCATTAACACCTTCGATTACACAGGAAAAATTCTGGGGCTAAAGCTGGCTGATACAGTAGCCCTATTCTCTCCGGAAGCGATATTCCTTTTCGGAGGTATTACACGTGCCGGAGACCACATTTTTAACCCAGTGAAGCGATACATGGAACACTACATGCTTGAACTTTTTAAAGGGAAAGTACAACTGCTGCCATCTGCCCTCCCCCGGGAAAGTGCAGCAATTTTGGGGGCAGGTGCACTGGTGAGATATGGGAGTTATGACTTGTCCTGAAATAGGTTTACACAAAAGTACAAAGAGCCAAAAAAATCAATTTTTGTGTGTTGACAGGTCGAAATCATGCAATTCTATTGTATATTTGTCAGTGAAAATCCGGTTCCGGGTAAAGGGGTTCTGGTAGGAATTCGGATTGAGCAGAAGAATGAACCGGGCTTGTGGGTTCAACGAAGTTAAATTTTAGACCACCCCTTAACTAAACCATCTAAATATAACATGAAAAAAAAACTAATCTTATTTCTCGTAATCACTTTAAGTCATTCTATTTATGTTGATGCCCAAATCCTTATCGACAATAACTATTTTGGTGCAGGTAACCCGTCATATATTTGGGCTTCGGGAAATCAATATCTTATAACTGAAGATATCGAAATACCCGATGGATCAGATTTGATCATTGATCCTGGTGTAGAAGTACTGTTTGAAGGGGATTATAAGATGGATGTGTTAGGTTCAATTAATGCAAATGGTACTGCAGACAGTAGAATAATCTTTACTTCTTATGATCCAAACGAAACATGGAAGGGAATTAGATTTGATTTTACTGATAATCCTCATCCTGCAGCATCAAAATTATTTAATTGTGATATATCTAATGCACAGAAAACAGGGACAGATCATTCTTCTGCTGACCCCGAGAGTTCCGGAGGGGCCATTTATATTGAAAACTTTTCGGATTTGGAAATCAATGGATGCAACATATTCAATAATTCAGTTTTGAGTCTTGGAGGTGCTATTGGTATTTTTAGCTACAGTAACCCTGTAATTCAAAATTGTGTAATACACGATAATTATTCTGCAATTAATGGTGGTGGAATAGCAATACTTAAGGGGAGTAACCCGAGTTTGTACACCAATGACTTTTATGAAAATAAGAGCAGAAAGGGAGGTGGAGCAATTTTTATTGGTCCATTAACTAGCAGTACTGGTGTTCCCTGTTATCCCAATATTTGGGGAAATACACTAAGGTATAACTCTGCAGAGGGAATTAGTGGTCAATTTGGAAATGGAGGAGGAATATTTATAGGTCAATCTAATCCATCAATAAAAAACAATACCATTGAAGAAAATTCTGCATATTCTAATGGCGGAGGCGTTTACATTCAAGGGACTTCAGAAGATGTATTATTGGAAAGTAATACTTTTTTAAAAAATATTGCTTCTAATGATGGTGGCGGTCTTTATTGTGGATCAACTCTCTCAAATCCTATCTATAACTGCCAATTCATTGAAAATTCCGCTGTAAATGGTGGAGGAATCTATCTGTCATTAATAGTAATAGATGTCAAAAATTGTGATTTTACAGACAACACTGCTTCAAATCATGGTGCCGGCATTTACGTTCTAAAATCAGCATCAACGATAGAAAATTGTACCTTTGAAGAAAATACAGCTACTAATAATGGGGGTGGTATCTTTATGAATGATCCGGAATATAATTCAATTAATTTAAACGAATTCATGTCAAACACTGCTTATCATGGTAGTGCATTGTATTATTTTAGGGATAACAGTCAAACAACTTATTATCAAGGCAATACTGAGATTTTAAATAATTTGTTTGTTGAAAACCATGCCACAGTTTGGGGAGTTGTTTTTTTTCAAGGAAATAATATTAATACCATTTTTAACCATAATACAGTAAGTAATAATACGGCTGATACCTGGATTTCCGGAGTTTGTGTTGAAAAGGAAGACTACT
>CAYXYB010000021.1:0-40942 GCA_964469215.1 uncultured Lentimicrobiaceae bacterium | reverse complement strand
CAAAACTATAAAAAACCATTGAATACTATAAACCAAGCCAACAGCCAACAGCCAATAGCCAACAGCCAATAGCCAAAGGCCAACAGCCAACAGCCAACAGCCAACAGCCAACAAAGCCTATTTCAGAAACAGCAGTTGTGTAAGTATGTACACAGGCAGAAGGATTATCAGAGAGAATTTAAACATATATGCGAAAAACCCGGGCATTTTGATTTTATTCTCTTCAGCGATGGCTTTCACCATAAAGTTTGGTCCATTCCCGATATATGTCATAGCACCAAAAAAAACTGCTCCAAGTGATATGGCTACAAGGAGAAGCGGATCAATTCCTGCGACGAGCCCTGTTGCTCCTTCAGGGGTAATGCCCAAAGCCAGATTGTGGAACGAAACTGCAGTAGGGGCGTTGTCGAGGAATGAACTGAGGCTTCCTGTAGCGTAATAGAACTGGGCTGTGGATTCGATGCCGAATGAGGCGGCGTTGAATTTGAGAAAAAGAAGTGCAGGCACCATTGTGGCGAATATGCCAAGGAACAGGTAGGCAACTTCTGTTATTGGAACCCATGTGAAGTGATTGTCGGTTCTGATTGATTTCCTGGTAAGTGCGAGGGAGAGAACTGCCATGAGAAGAATAGCTCCATCGCGGATAAAATTCAGGTATTCTGCAAGGTGGTTCTCATGCATCCTGTGCATAAACTCTTTGCCGAAAAATATTCCAAAATATTGCTGGTTAAGAAATGCTACAGAGAGAACCACACCTGCCAGGAAGATGAAATTCCTTCTCCCCTGCAGTCTGAGGGGCTGTATAGTTTCGCGGTCGAAAGCTATACATTCAGCAGGTTCTCTTTTGTAGAACCATGTGTCGATTCTCCAGTACAGCAAAATGAGCAGAGTGTTCACGAAAGCCCATTCGGGGAGCAGGTGGAAGAACCAGTCGAAATGGGCACCTCGAAGGTAGAGCAGGAAGAGTGGTGGGTCGCCCAGTGGGGTGAGCAAGCCGCCGCAGTTGGCAACTATTGCTATAAAAAAGAGTATAGTATGTGCCTTGTACCTTCTTTGGGAGTTGGTTTTTATCAAAGGCCTGATAAGGAGCATTGCAGCTCCGGTAGTACCCATCAATGAAGCGAGAACAGCACCAATGGCCAGGAAGATAATATTGGTTTTTGGCTTTGCTTCAAGGTCACCGACAAGGTGTATGCCGCCGGTAATAACAAAAAGGGACCCCAGAAGAATTATAAACGGCACATAGTCGAAAAGCATCTGGTGTTTGAGGTCGTAGCCGAGATTGTTATAAAGAAGCCAGACTGATGTTGGAATACCCAGAGCCAGGGATATTACAAGCTTGTTTCTGTTCTGTTCCCACCAGTGATGAAATAATAAAGGCCCAACGGCAATGGTAAGCAGCATCACCACAAAAGGTATAAGTGCCCACCAGGGAATGTTCTCAATTTGTTCCACAGGTTAAATGTTAGTTGATTTTTTGACGGCGCAAAGCTAACAATTTTAGGAAAAAGAAAATATTTTTCGAAATTATTCCGCTTTAACAGAAAGATCTGTTATTTTGGTTATCCACTTAACCAATTCAAATTGATTACCATAACACTACATTTGTTAATTAATCTCACAAATTAAACTTTACCAAATGAAAATAAAAAAATTGCTGACATTTATTTCATTAAGTTATTGTCTGCTCAGTAAATGGAGCCTATACATAAATATTAACCAAAGATGGTTGTACAGCAATGTCTATATGCCACAGGGCTGGATAGATATCTGTTCAGATACCAAATTAGGGGTTTAGCTTTAACCTGATTCCAAACCCCGTAAACAATGATGGAGTAAAGGTCTTATTTTTAAAAAGTTTCAGTTTGGTGGAGATATCCGTAATGACATATACCGGACAGGAACTTCTGTTTAGTCAAACTCAAAATTCCGATCATGCCACATTAAACACCGTCGGGCTTAGTGGCGATTTATAACTTGTGAGAATAAAATCTTCTGAAAGAATTGTCACATTTCTCTGGTAGTAAGATGAACTGATACAAAATCAGGCTTTATCTTTCAAAATTGCTTGCAACACCTGAGCAAAGAGTTTTTCTTGTATTTTTGTCGGTGCTTGTTAACAAACTACTTTCCACATGGAAACAGATTTTGTTTGTAATCTATGCAAAAGCACCAGATATAAAAAAATTCCTTTCAGATATCTGTTCAGGAACAGACATATCAATGCAGTTAAATGCAGAACATGTGGGTTGATTTCATTGTACCCTCTACCTTCTGATTCTGAAATCGAAGAGATGTATTCTGATGAATACTTTACTGTGGAGGATATTCAGACACATCATTATCAAAAAGACTACCTCTCTGCTGTTCAACAGGTAGACTATTCAAAAAGGGTCGAAGAATTAAATAAATATCTTCAGGACAACGGCCATGTTCTGGAGATCGGTTGTGCAACAGGTGAACTGCTGTTTGCATTAAAAAATGCCGGATATAATGTTACAGGTATAGAAATTTCTGATTTTGCTGCACGTATGGCAGTGCAAAGATATGGGCTTAATGTGATAAATTCTTCTTTTGAAGAGAGGCTGTTACATGAAAGACTACCAAATGAATCTTATGATGTGATTCTGATGGGAGATGTACTTGAGCATTTAAAAAAACCCACTGAGGCCATGCGATATGCCCTTAAGCTGTTGAAAACAGGTGGAGTTTTACTTGTTCAGGTTCCGTCTACCCTTAATCTGATATCATCACGGCTGGCCTTTATATTTTACAATCTGACAGGATTGAGAAAAACCATGACAATACCACCGTATCACTTTACTGAGTTCTTTCCAGGTACTCTGGCAAAAATGTATACAGCAGCCGGATTTACCATGCGTAAGGTGATCCAGGAGACCAAGCATCCTAAAACAATTACTTTAAGACATTCAGGGATGGAAAACATGTTAAAGCTTCTTTCGCAATATCCAAATTATTTTATAACAAGAATTTTAGGAATATATGGAGATCGTTTATCCGGAATCGGATGGAAATAAACAATAAATAAAAGCCGATGGTTGTTCTAAGTGGACAACTGGCCGCAAAAACCTGGTATAACAATTAATTCACATTTTAAACATCATTAAATCAGGAAATAAATGAAGAATAATTTTAAATGGAAAGTGGTTTTTCCTTACATTTCAGCGATTGTAATCTTTTACATGATAACGTTGATATATTTCTCGCCTGTACTGGAGGGGAAATTATTGGTTCAGCCTGATATTAAGAATCATATCGGTGCATCCAAAGAGATCCAGGATCACCGTGACAACTACGGTGAGGAGCCATACTGGACAAACAGCATGTTTGGGGGAATGCCGGCGTACCTTATCTCAGCTACTTACGTATCTGATTTTCTTGCTCATGCCGGAAGTGTCTTTTACGGGTTTCTTCCCATACCTGCAGGAGCCCTGTTCCTGTACATGGCAGGTTTCTTTATTTTAATGCTGGTGTTGAGGGTTGATCCCTGGATCAGCATTCTCGGGGCGGTGGCTTTCGCATTCAGCTCCTACTTCTTCGTGATACTGGAAGCGGGGCATAATTCCAAAGCCATTGCAATCGGGTATATGGCTCCTGTTCTTGCAGGGGTGATTCTGATGTACCGCGGAAGATACATCCTGGGGGGTGCCATTACTGCTCTTTTCCTAGCCCTTGAGATAAAGGCTACCCATCCTCAGATAACCTATTACCTCATGCTGCTTATTATGGTTTATCTTCTGTTCAACCTGTTTGAATCGATAAAGGAGAAGCAGTTTAAGAGATATTTAAAAGCAACAGGAGTATTTGTGTTAGCAGGCCTGTTTGCTGTACTTACCCATTTTACAGCCTTGATGGCCATTAATGAGTGGGGGCAGGTGTCGCTCAGGGGGCCTTCGGAACTGAGCATAGGACAGGAGAACAAGACATCAGGTCTCGATCGCGACTACGCAACCCAGTGGAGCTATGGCCGCAGTGAATCATGGACACTGCTGGTGCCAAACTTCAAGGGAGGTGCATCTGTTGTCATAGGAGATAAAGGCTCACTGCTTAACAACATTGACCCGAATCTCCGTAATAGTATTGCTGGCAGTAGCCAATATTTCGGTGATCAGCCATTCACATCGGGGCCTGTTTATGTTGGTGCCATTGTGTTTTTTCTTGCCATACTTGGAATGTTTGTGCTTAAAGGCCCTTTGAAATGGGCTCTCTTCACCGCTACCCTCTTATCTCTTATTTTATCATGGGGTAAAAACATTCCAGGAGTGACCAACTTTTTCCTCGATTACTTCCCGGCCTACAATAAGTTCAGGGCCGTTTCGATGATACTGGTGGTGGCTGAATTGTGCATACCCATTCTGGCAATGCTGGGGATTAAAAAAGCTATTGAGGAACCCGGAGTGCTCAGAAAAAAATTAAACCTTAGAGTTTTTCGGATGAACCCTCTGATACTATCTTTCATCCTATCAGGAGGCATCGCCCTTCTGTTCTATATCATGCCCGGAACTTTCAACTCCTTTGAGTCGGAAGGTGAGGCGGACAAGGTGCAGCAACAGGTTACTCAGCAGCTTCAACGTGGAAATACTTCTCCTGAAGAGATAAGCCAGACTGTAAATATGTTTGTTCCTGAATACATGAATGCATTAAAAAGTGTAAGGATGAAGATATTCAGGAAAGATGCCATCAGGTCTTTCGCATTTATCTTCATAGCAGCTGTTTTACTGTATCTTATGATGCTGGGAAAACTGAAACCGACCTGGATGATAGCAGGAGTTTCCCTGTTTGTGCTTATCGACATGTGGGTGATAAACCACAGATATCTAAACAGCGACAATTTCAAACCCAAAAGGTTTATGGAGGTGCCGTTTTCTGCATCTGCAGCCGACCAGACAATACTGGCTGATCCTGATATCAATTTCAGGGTATACAATACTGCTGTCAACACCTTCAACGATGCCTCAACCTCATATTTTCACAAATCTATAGGCGGTTATCACGGAGCCAAGCTCAGAAGATACCAGGAGATGATAGATTATCATCTAAGCGCCAATAATTACAAGCTTCTTAACATGCTAAACATGAAATATCTTATCAGGGATATTGGTGGGGGTACTATTTCAGCTATACCCAATCCGGAAGCAATGGGAAATGTATGGTTTGTTGAGAAAGTACAATGGGTTGATAATCCCGACCAGGAATATATCTATGTAGGAGATGCAGCAGTTGTTAAAGCTGCCCCCGGAGCACTTGTGTCAGTAACGGGATCCCCATTCGCTACTGACACGGTTTCAGTCAATAAACCTCTTATGCTGTCGGTACCTGCGTTGCCCGATTCTGTATATCAGTTCCGGCTGTCTGATCACAAGCTTATGGATGGTATGAAATACAGGTTCGGAGTTAATCAATCCGATACAACCATGGGATTTATCAACATCAATGACCAGCGGGCAGAAGGCCGTGTGCTACCTCAACATCTTGAAGCTGAGATAATATACCGGTTCGATCCTGTAACCACTGCGGTAATAGACAAAAAATGGAAAGATGTGATAAACATTTCGTCCATCCAGCCCGACACAAATGCAATGATCAAGCTGTTGACCTACAAGCCGAACCAACTGGTTTATGCTGCAAGGTGTGAATCACCGCAACTTGCAGTGTTTTCAGAGATTTTCTATGCAAAGGGCTGGAATGCTTATTTAAACGGGAAGCTTGTGCCTCATGCCCGTGCAAACTGGATTCTGAGAACCATGGTTATACCTGCCGGCGAGCACAAAATTGAGTTCAAATTCGAGCCTGATATAATTCGTAAGGGTGAGCCTGTTGCCATAACAGCCTCGGTAATTGTGATCTTGTGCTTCTTTGCAGGCCTGTGGTTTGCATGGAAGCAGAACCGGGAAAAAACCAATAATGCAGTTTAAATCCCGGATTGAAGATTGTTTATGATCTTTATGGATTACACCCATTACCAGTGCAATGATAAACTTCAAGGAGCATTTTAAACTCACCGGCCTTTACACCTTTTTTGCTGCCTTTCCGGCAGTGCTCCAGCTGATTGTTTACCCGATTATTGAGGGGCATGACAGGTTAGGTGCCGAAGACTTTGGCTATCTTGCAATTGCGGAAGCAATTCTGTCGTTCATTGTGATGATCTCCCTGTACGGGATGGCGATCACCATTACGAGATACTATTTTGAGGTTAAGGATGATCCTGAAAAATACAAGCGCCTGGTTTCCACAATATTTACAGGTGTTATAATCAGAAGTGTCCTGGTGCTTGGAGTGATTGTAATCCTGGCCGGCTGGATCGGAACTTTTTTCAGATCTGATGCCTTAGCCGATTTTAACCGTTATGGCCATTACCTTGCCATCATTGCTTTCAACCGTACTGTTATTATGATAGCTTTATCGCTGTACAAAAACGAGAAGAAGGTAAGGATGTTCGTGATTGTAAGCCTCTTATCGGGCATTGCACGTAGTATAATGCAGGTCACAGGAGTGTTGTATTTCGACATTTCCTTCGTAGGCTACCTGGCAGGTACTTCAATTGGAGGCGGTATCGCCGCCCTGTTTATCCTTATTTACACATATTCAAAGTGCGGATTTCACTATTCTACCGGCGTTATAGCCTCATTGAGCCGGTATGCCTTTCCATTGTTTATTGCCGATATTGTTTTCTGGGGTATAATGTTCATTGACAGGTTTCTGCTGATGAATGATCCGGAAGCTCTGGGAATTTACGACAACGCATTGAAGTTTGCGATGGGGATACAGTTTGTTTCACAGGGTCTTGCAGGATATGTGCAACCTGAGCTTTACAGGCTTTTCCATGAGGGAAAGGATAAACATGAAGATAGTATAAGGTCCCAGTCGAATCTCTTCATGGCTGAAAATATTGCGATTATTACCGGGTTAATTCTTCCAGTCATGCTTTTTGTTACCTGGTTTTATGAGACAAACCTGGTTATCTCGGCAGGGCTGTTGCCCCTTGTGTTTACAAAATATATATTCTATGCCCAGTATCAGATCTTCCTCTGGCCTATTTTCTACATGAAAAGAACTTCTGTATTTTTATATGTTAATATCGTGGTAATGATCATGGTAACAGGAATTAATATATGGCTGATTCCGGTTTACGGTTACTATGGCGCAATAGCCTCGTCACTTGCAGGAGGACTGCTTCAGGTAATCTGGTTCTATTATGTGCAGCAGAAAGTCATGCCCATAAAATGGAATCGCACCAAGGTGTTGTGGTTTCCGTTCATATTTGTGGGGGTGATGTTGATGACCGAACTGTTCAAAGCTTTTTTGAATATGGATATCTTCACAGCAGCCCTGATTCTGACGGTTTTTACCTTTGCCTTTTTAGCGGTGATGTACCATAAGGAACTAATGGCAATCGCCCGAAAATATCTATTCAGCCGTTTACGATAAGAAATTATTTTAAATAAATATTTCGGTCAAATCTTTTTTTGAGGTGCTGAGAGTGCCTATCCTGTTCAAATATTGATTTAGGTCAGGTAGTTTATCACAGGTATTACTACGGACTTCAACAAAGTTCAACTTTTTCTGGGTTTTAGCTGAAAGGTACAGAAATTTCGCTGAAAGGCGCTAAAGTATTGTTAAATAAAAAGCCTTCAAATCTTATTCTAGACAGAAGAAAAGCCTATACGGCAGGCAGAATCATAAGAGGTTACGTTGATGTATCAGGATCTTCAGTGCAGGTCGATTGCGGTTCGATTAAACCCGGAATATACTCTATACTTTTCAGGGATCAGAATGGTGTTGTAACCATGTCAGGAGTGGTTGTTCTTTAGTATTATTCATTCTCAGTGAACAAAGGTTAACCTAACCTTTCCTTTTGGAAAGTCCCAAACGTCCAACTCCTTGTCTGAGAAGGAAGATATATTATTTGTGCCTTATAAGACCGGCAATATATTCAATATCTGTTGTTTCAAGGTCAGCATAAATTGGCAGACAAATAATCCGATTGGCAATGTTGGTAGCAACGGGAATGTTTTCGGGGTGTGCTGATGGCAAATCACGATATGGAGGAAACTGACTTATCAAAGGGTAGAAGTATCTTCTGGCAAATATCTGATTGGCGGCAAGAAGAGCATAAAGCCCGTCCCTTGTCATACAATATGTGTCTTGAACAAGGATGGGGAAATATGCATAATTGTATGAAACATCATCAAATTCATTCTGAAGAGAGATGCCTTTTACATCACCCAATAATTCCCTGTATTTCAATGCAATTTTCTTACGTCTTGCTATCTGTTCGTCAACATATTTCAATTGTAATAACCCAAAGGCTGCCTGTACTTCATTCATTTTCGCATTAATACCAGGTGAAACCACAGTTACTTCATCAGCAAAGCCAAAATTCTTCAGGAAATCAATCTTCTTTTTCATCTCACTGTTATGGCAAACTATTGCTCCACCTTCAATTGTGTTGAACACTTTAGTCGCGTGGAACGAAAGTATCGAAAGATCGCCATGTTCAAGAATGGAAGTGTCTCCGGTTTTCACCCCAAAAGCATGAGCAGCATCATAAATTATCCTTAAATTATACTTGTCCGCTATCCTTTTTATTGCATTGATATTACAGGGAGTCCCGTAAACATGAACAGGCATTATTGCAGTGGTCTCATGTGTTATTGCAGGTTCGATAGCATCAGGGTTGATGTTGAATGAACCGGGTTCAATATCTGAAAAAACAGGATTAATACCATTCCACCATAAAGCATGGGATGTGGCAACAAAGCTGTAAGGAGTGGTAATAACCTCGCCGGTAATTTCGAGTGCCTGTAAAGCTGTAATAAGAGCAAGGGTTCCGTTTGAAAACAATGAAATATATTTAACATTTAGAAAATCACAGAGTTTACTTTCGAGTTCTTCATGAAAAGGCCCCATATTGGTGATCCAGCGTGTCTTCCAGATCTCTTTCAATGATTCATAAAATTCATCAAGAGGAGGGAGCATTGGTCGTGTTACATAAACTGGCCCGTCTGGTTTCATGGTATTTCTTATTTGATATACAGTTCTTAATGAAGTAAAAACATCAGTTTTTTACAAATTGCCTGAATGATTGGTTTATCATGCTGACAACATGTTCTCTGCAAAAAGTTTCTGATAGAACATTCCGGTTATGGATAATCTGATCCTCGTCAAGGCTTCTAAAAACTTCCGGATCTCCGGGGATAAGGTCTTTGTCAATTGAGAAAATTATGAGTCCGATACGTTTGAAATATTGGTAAGATGTTGTAAAATCATGAAGGTAAATTTTCAAACCCATCCAGGCGGCAGAGATAATATTACCCAATGCCTGTTGCTTGTATGAGTTAAGAATAAGCACTGAACAACCTGACATGACTCTGTGGTATTCCTCTTTGCTTAAAATCTCTGAAAGCGGTTTGAATTTGTTACCAAAAAGCTTTTTACCCTTCGTCAGGATGTATTTTTTATATATTGTATTTCCATAATTCACTGGAACCACAAGGTTTGTATCCGATAGATCGAAATCAAGAAGTTTTCTGAAAATTTCAGTATGATTTGATGTAAAACTTGCTGAATTGCCAATCAGTATGTCTCCTTGTTTAACAGAATACCTATCCTTGAAAACCGGTTCGATAAAATCTTCGATAATCGCGTAAGAGTGCCACAGCTGAGGTTTGTTAATACCGGTGTGTTTAATAACGAAATCAACCTCCTCCTTCATGAAGTGAGCATAATAATCCACTCCTTTAAGCAGTTTTTTCAGATTCAATCCGTTAAGATGCAGAGAAGCTCTGTAAAATGGAATAACTAACCTGTAAGGAAGAAGTCTGTAATATAATATGCTGGTATAAGGGCCAAGGAATCCGGATGGTATCAGGGAATTCGTCTCAATTTCAGCTCCGTAAATGATCCATACAACAGGTGGGTGATTTTTCAGATTGATGATGTCTTTCAGGCAGGCAAGGTTTTTACCTAGTAAGCCATGAAAAATTATCAGGCTGTAATTATCTGTATTTGATCTTAATAGATCATGATACTTATGAGAACCATAGATAACAAGGTCACCATTCTCTTCGTGAATATTAAAAACATCATTTCTTGCAAGGCAGATATGTTTTCCGGGCAAACCGGCTTCATTAAAGATAGCGGTTGAAAGCCTTGTAAATATGGTATAATGTGAATGAATATGTAATATCATAAAAGGATAATAGGAGCAAAGCTCAAATTATGGATAAGAATGCGAAAGTAATCTTTTTTGGCCTAACCAGGAAATTGCGAAGGCATTTTTGAGGCAGTATTATTCAGGCATTATTCCTTCTCATCTTCCAGCAGGTTGCCATTCAGGTCGAAGTAGTGTTCGTACTGGAGGTCGACACCCTGTTTTTTCATGACAACATAATACAAAATTCCGTAATGTTCGTCTTCAATAGCACGGCAGATCGGGGTTCTCCATTCGTGGTTATAGTTCTGCAAGAGATATTGTTGTGCTTTGGACGGAAGATCTTTGCGGTTTATGTTTTTTTCACCCATACCTGCCGAGGCATCAGCAACTTTTGAATCGCTTGCTGTCTTATCCCATTTTTTATCCTCAGATTCCTTTATCGGATCTACATCGTAGTCAGGGTAAATTGTTGCAATATATTTACCCGATTTGGCAAAGTGCAGTTGGGTGGGGAGCAGTTCTCCTCCTATTGGAGGCTCATCGGATTTATCGAGTATCACCACGTTGAAATATTTCTCATTTGGTGGTATTGAGACATCTTCAGCATATTGAAAGGAGAATGGCCCCATATTTTCATTGAAGTAACGCTGGATACCGGGGTGGAGGCTTTTAAACTTTGCTTTGAGTTTAACAGAGGTTAACAGCCAGGTACCATCGTAGGATATGATCGTGAATGCATCGTTGTTGCCTGACTTGTAATCTGCCCTGAAAGCTGTATCAACATTCATCCAGTCGACACTGCTTGATTTCTTTACCCGTTTATTAAACTCCTTCATGACAGCAGGTGGAATATTGAGTTTATCCTTAACCTCTTCCGCAGAATCTGCAAGTGGTTCACCTTCGCTCTGAAAGAGGCCTGTAGAACTGAAATAAACCTTAGTGACAGTAGCATCCTCATCATCTTTCTGTCTCCTTGGAACCATCTCAACGTAATAATATTTCTTATTTGGCAACTCCTGAACATATTCAGCCTTACGCATAACCTGTGACCTGTATTTTTTCTTAAGGTGAGCCTGTGTGTTTGGCCTTAGCTCGGTTAACAAAACTTCGGTCCGCTGCATTGTTAGTTTGCCGGAACGATCAATCTCTGCGTAGTTTCTCTTGCCTTTGAACAGGAATGAAACACCGTAATCATTCCCTTTCATCTCCCATACAGGTTCTGTTGCCTTCCTGAAGCGGCGGTTATAGATATCCATGACTGCAGGAACAACCTCTTTCTCGTCAATAATCTGTGCAGAGACTTCAAGCAAAGGCAGCGGTAAAGCCAGCAGGATAAGCAATATCAAACGTATAAAAAGTGAAGTATTCATACCTGACATATTTTTTTGATGACCTTAATAAAAAATCGATTACGAAAATACAGCATTTATATCATTAATGCAAACAAAAAATAATATTACTGGCTGTTGGCTGTTGGCTATTGGCTGTTGGCTATTGGCTGTTGGCTATTGGCTATTGGCTGTTGGCTGTTGGCTATTAGCTTTTGGTTATCACATACAGCCAGCCGCCTTCATTTAACCTGAACAATCTGGCTTCTGTCGGGGCCTGTTGAGATGAAATAAACAGGGATGCCGAGTTTGTCTTCAATCATTCTGATGTAATCCACAAGGGGTACAGGTAGCTCGGAAGCCTTTTTCAGTTGTGTGATATCGCTGTTCCATCCCCGGATTTGAATATAATGTGGTTCAACCGGTGAATTTTCACAGTGATAACCCCACCTGTCAGTAATTTCGTTATTGCAGATATACTTATCGCAAAGCATAATGGTTTTGAAAGAGTTGAGCACATCGGCTTTTGTCATTATCAGTTTTGTAACACCATTTATCAGGATTGCATATCTGAGGGCAGGGAGGTCAAGCCAGCCACATCTGCGGGGCCTGCCTGTAGTAGATCCGAATTCATGTCCGTTGTTTCTGAGCAACTCGCCGGTGTCATCATAGAGTTCAGTAGGGAATGGGCCGGAACCCACACGTGTACAGTATGCCTTGAAAACTCCATATACTTCTCCGATAAAGCCGGGTGAAATGCCAAGGCCAGTACAGACGGCAGCGGTGATGGTGTTTGATGAGGTCACGAAAGGGTAGGTGCCGAAGTCAATATCGAGCATGGTACCCTGGGCACCTTCCGCCAGAACCCTTTTGCCTTGTGATATAAGGTTGTTTATCATCCATTCGCTGTCAACAAGAGAGAGTTCTTTTATGAAGCTTGCCGCCTCAAGCCACTCTGCTTCATATTCCTTGAACGGTAACCCTTCGATATTCCTGGAGTCGGTATCGAAACCCAGCCCCTTCATCTGTCTCAAGTGCCAGTTTTTAAGCTCATCGTATTTTTTGTTGAAGTCTTTAGATTCAATGTCGCCTACCCTTATGCCCTGGCGTGCAATTTTATCTGTGTATGAGGGTCCTATCCCTTTCAGTGTTGACCCTATCTTTGCATCCCCCTTATGGTGTTCAAGACAGGTATCAAGCAAGCGGTGTGAGGGAAGTATAAGGTGGGCACGCCTCGAAATATACAGGTACTTCCTGTATTCAATTCCATGTGGTTCGAGTTTCCTGAGCTCACCAAGAAATATACGGGGATCAATGATAACGCCATTGCCTATCAGGTTTATCTTCCCGGGATGGAAAATACCGGAAGGAATGGTATGAAGGACATGTTTTATCCCCTCAAATTCAAGTGTATGTCCAGCATTGGGGCCACCCTGGAAACGGGCTATTACATCATATCCCCCAGTGAAAACGTCAACTATTTTCCCTTTCCCTTCATCACCCCATTGAAGCCCTAAAATTACGTCAACCTTCATCGTGCTTGATTTTTATGCAAAAAAATACCGGCACCCAACTTATCTGTAAAGTCTTTCCGGCAAATGTTATTGTTTTGTGTCAAAATGCAAATATAGCCAATTCCTGCCAAAAAGAGGCAAATCTAAAGGGTTATTTGCTCTTTTCATTGCATAATTTATTACACTTTGCGTAAAACACCAGCGAATGCTGGGTTATCTCAATGTTGAACGCATTGGCAATATCATTCTGGATCTCCTGGATCCTGGGATCGCAAAACTCCCTTAACCTGCCACATTTGGTGCAAACAATGTGGTCGTGCTGGTGAAACTTAAACGACTTCTCGAACTGGGCACTATGGCTGCCAAACTGATGCTTGATAACCAGTTTGCAGTCCTGAAGTAACAAAATTGTGTTGTACAGGGTTGCCCTGCTAACCCGGTATTTGTTGTTCTTCATTCTGACATACAGGGTTTCTATATCGAAATGCCCCTCTGATGAATAAATCTCTTTTAAGATCGAATAACGCTCTGGAGTCTTTCGGTGACCCTTGCTTTCAAGATAGTTGGTAAATATCTGCTTAACAGTTTCATACTGCTCTGCTTTACCGTAATCATGATCAGCCATGACAAATAATATTTCGTGTGTTTTTAAATTATCTCCACAACACATCCGTTTGCGGCCTGTAAAACTACAAAATATTTTTTATTTGGATTGATTAAAAATTAAATTGGCCGAATCTTTTTTTGATGTGATGAAAGTGACTGTCCTGTTTAAATAATGATTTAAGTTAGTTAGTATAGCACAGTTATTACTACGGGCTTCTACAAAGTTCAGCCCATCATCTTACGGTTAGTATTTTCCCATCTAACAAATTACTCCAGGTCCGTTTTGCTAATTGTTCATATATGAATAACAGATACAATTTTGTGTTTTAAAGCAAAACGTGTTGGTGAGATAGAATCTTTGCGAGAAAAATCAACAAACAGGAAGAAGTTAGCAATCTAATTTTACATTAGTTAAGTATAGCCTTGGATTCAGCGGGAAATACAATATTTGTTACGGCAAAATGAAAAAAGAGACCTGCTTCAAATCCTGTAAACTTTTTCAACACCCTGAAGTTTGTTTAGCTTTGAGATCAGGTCATTAAGGTGCTGCGTATCTGATACATACAACATTGCGGTTCCTTCAGAGAGGCCATCGTAAGTATTGATATTCAGGGATCTTATATTGATGTTTAGTTCTTCGGAAATGACCTTTGTGATATCGTTGATAAGTCCGAGTTGGTCAACGCCAAGGATTTTTATACCGGTGAGGAATGCGATTGCCTCCTGGTTCGCCCATTTGGTTTTAACAATATGATTCCCAAAGGTTGACATGAGCCTTACTGCTTCGGTGCAGCTTGTCCGGTGGATTGTTATTCCCTTGTCGGTAGTGACAAATCCTATCACATCATCACCGGGAATCGGGTTACAGCATTCACCCAGGTTATAAATAATATCGCTTGTATTATGGGTAAGCAAAAGTGCTTCCGGTTTTTCCCTTAATTTGTTCTGGATAATGCGGTTAAGGGTAGGTGTGCCGGATTTGCCCTGGCGATGGCCTCTTGAGAACGGGTTCATAAGGTAACTCAGCCAGGATCGTTTGCCCGAACGGATAAGGAAGTTCTTAAGGTCAGATGTTTTTATCTCCTTGATGGCAATCTGATAATAAAAATTTACAGGGCTTTTAATCCTGAGATAATCCATAAACGATTTTTCGACTGATGGGTCGAAGTTTACCTTCAGTTCATCGAACATTTCCTGCAGAAGCAGTTTGCCCTTTTCAACCTGTTTCTTCCTGTCCTCTTTAAGGGCATCTTTAATCTGGGCCTTGGCTCTTGCCGTGGTAACAAATTCGAGCCACTCTTCCTGTGGTTTCTGAACCTTTGACGTTATAATTTCGACCTGGTCGCCACTTTTCAAGACATGGCTCAGAGGCACCAGTTTATAATTCACCTTGGCACCTATTGCATGGTTGCCTATATGTGAATGGATGTTATAGGCAAAGTCGAGAACAGAGGAGTTATATGGCATCGACCGCAACTCTCCGGTAGGGGTAAAAACATAGATTTCATCGGAGAAGAGGTTCATCTTGAAGTCATCCAGGAAGTCGAGGGCGCTCTGATCAGGATTCTGGAGCATCTCCCCGATTTTGCTGAGCCATTCGTTAAGTCCGTGTTCCTTATCGGTGTTGTCCTTATATTTCCAGTGAGCGGCATAACCTTTTTCCGCAATTTCATCCATCCGTTTCGTGCGGATCTGAATCTCAACCCATCTCCCTTCATGGCTCATGACGGTTGTATGCAGCGACTCATATCCATTCGCTTTGGGTATCGAAAGCCAGTCGCGCAGCCGGTCAAGTTTTGGTTTGTAATGCTTTGTCACCAGAGTATAAACACGCCAGCAATCAACCTTTTCACGTTCAAAGGGGCTGTCGAGAATTATCCTGATAGCGAAGATATCGAAAACCTCATCGAAGGAAATCGATTTCTTCTTCATCTTGGTATAAATCGAATGGATCGATTTTGTACGGCCGATGATATTGTGTTCGATGTTTGCTGTTTTGAGTTCTTTCTTTATAGGGGAGATAAAATTCGAGATAAATTTCTTTCGTTCCGCTTCTGTTTCTGCAAGCTTCTTTTCGAGGGTATAATAGATATCTGGTTCAGTATATTTAAGTGCGAGGTCTTCGAGTTCACTTTTTATGGCATAGAGTCCAAGCCTGTGGGCGAGGGGGGCAAACAGAAATGTTGTTTCGGAGGATATTTTGAGTTGTTTTTCAACAGGCATTGAGTTCAGTGTGCGCATATTGTGAAGCCTGTCGGCGAGTTTTATGAGTATTACCCTTACATCATCAGACAATGTCAGGAGTATCTTCTTGAAGTTTTCTGCCTGGGCGGAGGCATTAGGATTTTCGAATATGCCTGAAATCTTTGTCAGACCATCGATGATCTTGGTTACTTTGGTGCCGAACTGCATTTCGATATCTGCCAGGGTGTAATCGGTATCTTCGACCACATCGTGGAGAAGGGCGCAGATGACAGAAGTGGGGCCGAGGCCTATCTCTCCGGCAGCTATAATTGCAACTTCAACAGGGTGGATAATGTAGGGTTCACCACTCTTGCGGCGCATTCCTTTATGGGCTTCCATGGCAAGCATGAAGGCCTTCCTGATCATACGGGTGTCATGGCGATCTTTGCTGCGTGTAACATGCAACAGGCTGCGGTATCTTCGCAAAACATCCTGTTCTTCGTTTACGGTATCTGAAAGATTTTTCATGCGGTTTACGGTATCCTCCGTTTGCAAAGATAATGATGTTTTAGCCATTTAATCTTTTTATGCTTTATCTTTGAACCAAACAACCGTGCTATGAAAAAGACCTTGATTTTATCCGGGTTGATGCTGTTCATCCTGGCCATGCAGGCTCAGTCCATCCTGTTTTATGAAGATTTTGAAACCCTGCCTTTAACCCAGGTGTCTTCGTCGGGTACTCCGGGGTGGGCTCCGGGAACAAACCTTGCATCATCGGGATTGCGATCCGACAGTTCCAGTTGCCAGAGCCCCGGTGACTCATCGGTGCTGGTTACTGTGCCAAATATCAACACAACAGCTTATGGGTATGTGATGCTTGAGTTTGATCATATATGTAAAATAGAGTTTTATGACGGTGGATATATTGAGGTTTCTGTTGACAACGGGCAAACCTGGACAGGGCTTACAGGAACTAACTACCTGGGTTCGGGGCAGTTTGTCAACCTTGGTGGCAAATTCAATTCCACATCATATCTCGACTGGCTTCCTGGCAATCCTTCACCACCTTCAAACACATGGTGGAAGCATGAGTATTTCGACATCTCGGCAATTGCTGCAAATACTGCATCTGTGAAGATTCGTTTCATACTTAAAGACGAGAACAACACCTCTGTTTTTGACAACTACGCATGGTTTCTTGACAATATCAAGGTTACCGGTGCATTATCAGAGCTTACACCCCCCATCATCACACTTTTGCCGCCGGTGATGCAGGGGGTTATTTTCAGTCTGGGCCCTTTTCAGATTGGTGCGGAGATTACCGATACTTCCGGCATTGATACTGCCTGGGTGGTTTATCGTGTAAACAACAGCAGCTGGGACAGTGTAGCAATGATTTCAGGGATTGTTAATATTTATAATGGCGTCATTCCTGTTGTAAACGACGATGACACTGTTGATTACTACATCATTGCACTTGACGGTTCACTAAGCCATAATGCCGGGAGGTATCCTTCAGCAGGCCATATAACCTTTTATGCTTCGAGCGGTTTTTATCCTCCCTACCACAACGATTTTGAAGTCTATGATTCACTTTGGATTCCGGTGACCACAAGTCCTCAGACGAACTGGGAGTATGGATATCCGAACTATGGCATTCTTACAGGGGCACACAGTGGCACAAACGCATGGACTACAAACAAGGATTCGCTGCATGGCAACAGTTCCCAGGTGACTCTCACCTCACCCTATTTCAATTTCACTCAGGCTGAAGACCTCAGGCTGTCGTTCTGGCAGAACAGGCGTACAGAGGCGACTTGGGATGGCATGCACATGGAATACACCACCGATGGCCTGAACTGGTATATTCTTGGAGGGCTTAACGATCCTCTGGGTGAGAACTGGTATACAGACACCATTTATGCAACTGCGGGTATGCCTGCCTGGGAGGGCAGTTCAGGGGGCTGGATAAAGTCATCGTACCGGCTAAGCTTCCTAAATTACACTCCAATGGTACGATTTAGGTTTGTCTTTAATTCTGACCCTTTTGTGACATTCGAAGGGGTTTCTGTCGATGATTTCTCCATTATGCCCAGGCCTGCTGCCGACGTTAATGTTCTGAAAATTGTTGCACCTGTATCTTCTTGCCAGCCGGGATTTCAGCCTGTTTCGGCACTGGTCAGGAATGATGGCGCTGATACTCTCATTTCAATCCCAATGCGGTATCATGTCGCCGGTGCAACCCAGCCAGTTGCAGAGTTGATGACCGACTCACTGTTTCCTGACAGCACAAAACTTTTTGTTTTCAACACTCTGCTCAACATGCAATTATCAGGTAAGGACTCGTTGTTCCAGATAAATGTTTATTCAGCATTACCTGCTGACACTTTTAACCACAATGATACGGTATTTGCCACAGCCATCGCCGGTGCCATACCCAACGATCCCGTTCCTGTGCATCAGACAATACCTTATGCCACCAGCACGACTTTAACAGCATTGTCTTCCGACACCCTCTTCTGGTTTAGCCTGAATGCAGGAGGTAATGTTTTGCATGTTGGTACTGCATATACCACGCCGGTACTATTCGACAGCATCACCTACTGGGTTGAGGCACGCGCCGGGATCGGCAAACTCAGATTTACCGAACTTACCTTTGAAAGTACAGGGCTGGGATGCAACAACCCTTATCCATCGTATATACCACCTTCTACCCAATGGGATGGGGTAGAGATTACAAACACCGGAGCTTCACCTGTGGATCTTACGGGTTACATTTTTCACATGCAGGGATACAACACTATAAATTACCCGCTTCCTGCCGGCGTGGTTCTTATGCCCGGTGAGCTGACAGTAATCTCTGTCTATGCATATCCATCAATACCTTCCGACACCTTGAACAGGTTTTATGTTGCCGGAAACCTGGCGATTTATGCCACCTCCCAGCTTGGTTTCTGGATCGAAGCTCCTGACGGATCTGTTGAGGATGCTTTTGCCGTTAACGGTTATGATTTTGGCCCGGCCTCACCTGTGACTGCTGCCCACTGGTCTGGTTCATTACCTTCCGGCACCGGCAGGGCAGGGGTGATAAGAGTTGTGGACGACACAAACCTCGCCTCCGACTGGCAGCTTTCGAACCTCCCTGCCCCTGTTCAGACGATTGGCACGCATAATCCCCAACTTCCTCCCGTGACCTCGCTTGGCTGCCCGGGTAACCGCATCCCCGTTCACGTGTTCATGGCTTCATATCCTTTGCTGGATGCCGGCGTAACAACAATTCTTACACCTACCACGGCACCTAATCTTACAACTGCTGAAGCAGTGAAAATTGTTGTCAGGAATTTCGGAACGCAGCCTGTAACATCCTATACGGTTTCCTGTTCACTTGATGGCAGTACTCCTTCAACAGAGACATTCAGCGACACCCTTGCCCCTGGCGATACTGTTCATATTACACTTTCGGCAACCCTCGACCTTTCTTCGTGGCAGATATATAATCTGAAAGTGTGGACCACCCTCAATGGCGATACGGTTCCCATAAACGATACAGCATTTGCCACAGTCACACATTTGTTGCCTCCGTATTGCATATCTGCTGCTCAATATACCTCCCTTGCCGACATAAGCACAGTAGTTGCTGGTGCTATGACCAATATCTCCCCCACAGGGATAAAGACGTACACGGATTACACCCATCTTCCACCCGCACAACTGATTAAAGGGTTAAACTACCCATTCTCGGTTACTGTTCAGTCACAGTCCACATATAACTACACCTTCGGGGTGAAGATATTTATGGACATTAACGGTGACGGACAGTTTGATCCTTTGACAGAGACCATCTTCAGTGGCCTGACCTCTTCAACACAGAATATTGTAGCGGGCAGTTACACCATCCCTTTGAGTGCAAGGAGCGGCCTCACAATGATGCGGGCGGTAGCTATGTATACATCAGCGCTGACAAATGTAACACCATGTGGTACATATAGTTATGGTGAAACCGAAGATTACCTGGTGATGATACTCCCACAACTCTCACATGATGCCGGTGTTTCAGGGATAGGGCCATTCACCCCACCCCTGATAATCGGGGAGCAGGTCACAATATCGGCATGGGTGAAAAATTTCGGGGCAGACACCCTGAACAATCCACCGGCAGGATGGATGATTGACGGAATGCCCCCGACCATCATCCCAACGGGGCTTTCCCTTCCTCCGGGGGACAGTTCACTCTTCACTTTCCCTTCATCCATGACTGTGCCACAGGGAGCTTTCATTCTGAAGTTGTTTTCTGACCTGCAGAACGATGGATACAGAAATAACGATACAACACAGATTACTCTGTTGGGAGAGAAGGATTATATTATATTCTATTTTGATGATTTTGAAGATGCTGGATTTAACGGATGGACGCCTGAGCTTACTGTTCTCTGGCAAAAGGGCAAGCCTGCTGCAAATGTTATCAATTATGCGCACAGCCCAACAAATGTATGGACAACAAGACTGAACGGGCAGTACATGAACAATCTCAACAAGGGGTTGATTACACCGGAGTTTGACTTCAAAAACCTCAAAGGACTATCATTGCGGTTCTGGCACTGGTACGAAATAGAGGAGGGTATAGATGGAGGTAATGTAAAATATTCGTTAAACGGTGGAACCACTTACCTTACCCTTGGTTACATTGGAGATACCAATGGAGTTAACTGGTATAATTCCTATGCCTCGGGAAAATTTTCCTTTTCCGGGCATACAGGGAAGTGGGGTTATTCAAGCTACGACATATCTTCATTTGACAATCATCAGACCCCTATAAGTTTCAAATTCGATTTCTTCTCAAACAGCACCATTATGTTCAACGGGTGGGCACTGGATGATTTCATGATAACAGTGGAGAAGGCGTCTGTTGACGCAGGCATCACGGAGATTCTTCAACCTAATCAGTTTGTAACATCAGGTACAACCTTCTATCCCCAGGTAAGCATTAAAAACTTCGGAACCTCACCATTGAGCAATATTCCTCTGGCTTTCACCATAAACGGGGGGCTGGAGATCCATGACACCTTTGCCGTATTGTTGCAGCCGGGTCAGAGCGTTGTGCATACATTTGTTTCACCCGGCATGTCACCGGGATACATGGAGTTAAAAGCCTATACCAAGCTCCCCGGTGATCAGTATTCTTTCAATAATGCAACCACAGTGAAACTGGGTCAGACAGGCATCAGCGAACAAGGAATCATCTCAGGCCTCCAGCTCTTGCCTAATCCTGCATACGGCAGGATAAACATTAACATCACCATAGCAGAGGCAGGAAAGGTTGGGTTTACACTTTATGATCTCACAGGAAGGGTGGTGCTGCATCAGGAAACATATACCGGAGTGGGAGAGCATTCAGAGGAGATGTTGCTTCAGGGGGTTGACTCAGGAATTTACACCCTGTCTGTTATAACGGCATCAGGAAGGAATAGTGCACGTGTTTTTGTTTACCGGTGATTCATTGATGCGTTTACGGAGGTGTGATTCAGGAACTGTTCCAGGGCAAGCCCGTCAGCGAGGCCAAACCTTGGGGCTGTCACCTTGCTGATCTTAGCCCATTTCATTATCCGGAGAAAGATAGCGGCTGCAGGAACAATAACATCGGCACGATCATCACGCATACCGTAATATTCTGCCCTTTTTTCCAGAGATAAAGATTCCAGAAGGGTGTAGGCGTCTTTCAGCTTTCTCCGGCTTATTTTCCCGTCGGTCTGATTGCCAAAAAGCCTCACCAGTTTATTGATATTGCCACCTGATCCAATGCATGTTATTTTTTTCTCACGATCGATATTTTCCTTTAACCACTTTTTCAGGCTATCCCACTCATGATCATCTACTTTGTCGTTCAGCAGCCTGATGGTACCAATGTTGAATGATGAAGAGGCGAGATAGTCTTTTCCTTCGAAAAGTGAAAGTTCTGTGCTGCCACCTCCAACATCTATAAAGAGTTTATATCCGGCGTCAGGATTTATGCTGATTTCATTGCAGGAGCTTATCAGCCTTGCCTCTTCCTGTCCGTCAATGATCTCAATGTTGAATCCAGTTTCGGTTTTTATCTTTTCAATAACTTTATACTTGTTTTCGGCCTCACGCATTGCAGCGGTGGCACAGACCCTGTAACCCGCAGGTTCATAGACATCTATCAGAAGCCTGAATGCCTGAAGCGTTTTCAGAAGAAGTGATGTACGGTATTCGGAAATGTTGCCGGTTTCAAAAACGTCCATTCCCAGGCGTACCGGGATTCGTAACATAGTAGCTTTTTCAGTAACTATTTCATTCTTTCTGTTACGGTAAACATTGGAAAAAAGTAGTCGAACCGCATTGGAACCTATATCTATGGAGGCAAAAATCTTAGGCATATTTTGTTGACATTGATCTGAAATAATTGTAATGTGCAGCCTGAGACCTTACCGGGGGGCCATTGTTGGCCTTATAGTAATTTATGCGCGACTGATCCAGATAACGCGCTTTCACATTGTCGTTTAGCTGAATCTGCAGAAACTCCCACAATTCCTTCTTTAAAAAATCATCACTAACAGGCACGGTCACCTCAATCCGGTGATCGAGGTTTCTCGTCATCAGATCTGCAGAGGAGATAAAATAAAGAGGATCCCCGTTATTACAAAAGACGATAATACGGGAGTGTTCCAGATACTGGTCAAGTATGGATATCATTTCAATATTGTTCTTTTCTTCTTCTGACAAAGGGTTCAGGACACAGATGCCTCTGATTATCAGTTTAATTTTAACACCTGCATTTGCACTTTCGAGAATCTTCCGTGCCATGGCTTCATCAACAAGGCTGTTCACCTTAATGATCACCCACGCCTCCCTGCCGGCCTTTACATTCTTTATCTCGCCATTGAGCAGTCTGATGAGGTGTGAGCGGGTGTTGAAAGGGGAAACCAGCAGCTTTTTAAATCTAAACTGCTGATAGTTAGCTTCAAAGAGGTGGAAAACTTCATTTACTTCTCTTCCTGTTGCAGGATCTGTGGTAAGAAGGCTGGTGTCTGAATAAATTGTGGAGGTTAGTTCATTGAAATTACCGGATGAGATATTGGAATAAAGTATCTCTTTTCTACCTTCACGCCGTTTTATGAGAATAAGCTTGGCATGAACCTTAAAACCGGGCATAGATCTTAATAATTTCACTCCCTCTTCCTGGAGCCTTTCTGCCCAGTAGATATTGGCTTTTTCATCGAAGCGGGCCTGCAGTTCCATATAAACAGTCACTGCTTTTCCGTTTCGGGCAGCATTGATAAGGGCGTTTATAACCTTAGAGTTTGGTGCTGCCCTGTATATTGTCATCTTGATTGAGCGTACCTTTGGGTCAATGGATGCTTCGCGCAGAAGGTCAATAATATGGTGGAACGACTGGTAGGGGAAGTGGATAAGCATATCCTTCTCTCTGACAGCTTCGAGAATGCTTTTGCCATAAGGCAGATGGGGATGAATAAGTGGCTCCATTGTTTTGCATGCAATCTCAGGTGGTCCCAACTGGGGGAAGTCCATGAAATCCTTGAAATTATGGTAGCGGCCACCACCCATAATGACATCAGCCCGGGTGATTTTCATTTTTTTTGTCACCATCGCAAGCAGGCTGTCAGGTATTGTTTTATCGTATATCAGCCTTAGTGTCGACCCTTTTCTTCTTTGTTTCAGGCTCTCTTCCATCAATTCAAGGAAACTCTTGGATATATCATTATCGATATCAAGTTCCGAGTCGCGTGTAAATTTGATGGTATATGCTTTGAAGCTGTCGTATCCCATGAAGGAGAAAATCTCATCAAGGCACAACCGCACTGCATCATCAATCAGAAGTATATATTGCCTGGTATCTTTAGATGGCAGGATGATGAACCTGCTTATTGTACCGGGTATTTTAACCAACGCCTGATCAGGTGGCAGGTTTCCAGATGAGTCTTCCATTGTGATGGCAAGATATATCGACCTGTCGCGGAGAGAGGTCAGCTCATTCATCCTCTTAAGCATTATGGGGAAAATGAGAGGCCTGATGTGGTTTCTGAAATACTCTTTTATATAAGCTTTTTGCGATTCATTGAGTTTTGTTTCATTAAGAATGAAAATCTTGTGTCCGGCAAGCTCTTTAATGATGTTTTTATAAATCTCTGCAAAGGAATTCTGCTGGTTAAGGGTAATATCGGCAATCTGCTTTATTATGGCCTTAGTTTCCCTGACGACGGAATTGTTTCTGCGGGCAATTTTCTGGAGTCTTCTCAGGGTTGCTACCCTAACACGGAAAAACTCATCCTGGTTATTCGAAAAGATTCCCAGGAATCGTATCCTTTCCATAAGGGTGTTACGTTTGTCGGCAGCCTCCTGGAGCACCCTGGCATTAAAGCTCAGCCAGCTTATCTCTCTGTTTTCCAGCACATAAAGGTCGTTTTTCACCATGGCAGCATCATGATTTTTCAGGTAGAATAAGAATGGTATCCTGAGGCTTTGTTTCAGCGCACTGATGCCAGGAGGTGCAATTGAAGAGTGCTGTAACAACTCCGCTTGTCGGAAGCCAGTCGATATCAGTAATACCTGACGAATTAGCGAAATCGGTAAGTCCCGGATTGTGGCCGAAGAGCATAACTTCATCAACATCGTCGGGAAGTGAATAAACGATATCCCAGATTTCATTCTCTGAAGCATGATAGAGAAGGGGATCAATAACAACCGATTCAGGGCTTATGTTCAGGATTTCAGCAACAATGGCAGCTGTGCGCAGAGCTCTGACAGCATTGCTGGTAACGATAAGACCGGTGCCTAAATTCAGCTCTGCCAGTTTTTGGGCAACCCTTTTTGTGCGGTGTTCCCCTTTGCTCAGAAGAGGGCGGTCTGCATCGGCCAAGCCGGGATGAGTCCATGATGATTTGCCATGCCTGAACAAGAGTATCCTTTTCATATCATGCGGTTTTTTGTTAAAAACCATCAGTCATCAAAGAGTGGATAATCGTGCATAATTTCGTTAACCTCACCTTTCACCTCTGCAATAACATTCTCATCGTTGATGTTTGATATAACCCTGTCAATAAGATCAACAATAACAGGCATCATATCTTCCTTTACACCTCTTGTGGTAATTGCCGGAGTGCCTACTCTGAGGCCGGAGGTCTGGAATGGAGAGCGGCTGTCGAACGGAACCATATTTTTGTTAATGGTGATATCAGCTTTAACGAGGGTATTTTCGACCTGTTTGCCTGTGATGTCAGGGAATTTTTTCCTTAGGTCGATAAGCATTGAGTGGTTATCGGTGCCACCTGACACGATATGGTATCCTTTATCCATGAAAGCTTCAGCCATCATAGCGGCATTTTTAATAACCTGGTTAATATAATTAAGGTATTTTCCGGTAAGAGCTTCGTGGAAAGACACTGCTTTTGCGGCAATCACGTGTTCGAGTGGGCCACCTTGCTGGCCGGGAAAAACTGCGAAGTCGAGTATCTGCGACATCATCTTTATCTCACCTTTCGGCGTTGTAAGCCCCCATGGGTTTTCGAAGTCAGTGCCCATCATTATCATCCCGCCTCTGGGGCCGCGGAGTGTTTTATGGGTTGTTGTAGTAATGATATGGCACCAGGGCAGGGGGTCGGTAAGGAAACCTTTTGCAATAAGACCTGCAGGATGTGCAATGTCTGCCATCAACAAGGCTCCAACAGAGTCAGCTATTGCCCTCATCCTTTCATAATCCCAGTCACGCGAATAGGCGGAGGCGCCGGCAACAATAAGTTTAGGTTTATGCTCCCTGGCCAGTGACTCCATCTCATCATAGTCAACCCTGCCGGTTTCCTCCTTAACATGATAATGAACTGCATTATAGGTTATCCCGCTGAGGTTGACAGGAGAACCGTGCGAAAGATGGCCGCCATGCGCCAGGTCAAGGCCCAGGAAAGTGTCTCCCGGTTTCATCACGGCGAAGAAAACAGCTGCATTAGCCTGTGCCCCAGAGTGGGGTTGTACGTTGGCATACACGGCACCAAACAGGGCTTTTGCCCTGTCGATGGCAAGCTGCTCGGTCTGATCCACGATCTGGCAACCCCCGTAATAACGCTTCCCCGGGTATCCCTCAGCATATTTGTTCGTTAGTACTGACCCCATCGCCCTGAGAACCTGTTTGCTGACGAAATTCTCGGATGCAATAAGCTCTATTCCCTCCATCTGGCGATCGCGCTCCTGTTCAATGAGGTCGAAAATCTGCCTGTCCTTTTTCATATTATCTCTTGTTTTATTATTGTTTGTTGTGGTTTTATATCTCTTCAGGGCAGGTGAAGAGTTTGAATATCCTCAGACCCTGAAGAATATTTTTATTCGATTGCAAATGTAAGGATTTCATCACTGTGGCCACAGCTTTTTTTATACTTTTGAAAACCATTTGATGAGGAAGCCGGATAATGAACATCAAAAATAAACTTCCTGAAGTTGTTTTCCACAGGCACGTACTGGGTAATGGTGCGGTAGTGATAGTAGTTCCCAAACCGGACACTCCTCTTGTTGCAGTGAACATGCTTTACAGGACAGGTTCAAAGGATGAGGATCCAGACAGGACAGGTCTGGCCCATCTTATGGAGCATCTTATGTTCAGTGGCACAAAGAGTTTTCCGGCATTTGACCTGCCGGTTGCCCGTACCGGCGGGATGAATAACGCCTTCACAAGTAAGGATATCACAAGCTACTATACACTTCTGCCCGCAGAATACCTGCCTCTTGTGCTTGAGATGGAAGCTGACCGTCTCATTAACCTGAGGCTTGATGAAAAAAGTGTGGAGCTACAGAAAAATGTGGTGGTGGAGGAATTCCGTCAGCGTTACCTCAATCAACCTTATGGCGACATGAACCACCTCCTGGGTGAAGCTGCATGGAAAATACACCCATACAGGTGGCCAACAATAGGACTTGTGCCGGAACATATCGAAAAAACTACAGCAGAAGATGTTCTGGAGTTTTACCACAACAATTACAACCCTTCAAACCTCATTATCACCATTGCAGGAAATGTTGTTCCTAATCAGGTAATGGAAACTGTGAGCAGGTTTTTCGGCACTATTCCGGGGGTCTCAATTTCGAGGAGATCCATTACGGTAGAACCTTCAGATAGCCGGCAAAACAAGATCACCGTTTACCGTGATGTACCCTCGTCATATCTTCTTGTTTCATTTCCTGTAACCGGTTCTGCATCAGCAGATTTCACAGGGTTCAGCTTTCTTGCGGATATCCTGGGCCAGGGAATCATATCCCGTTTACATAAAGCATTGGTGAGTGATAAACGTATTTTTACCCGCATCTCTGCAGGCCTCACAGGGACTACAGACCCGGGGTTGCTCACCATATCCGGAATGTTGCATAAAGGAGAAGACCCCGACAGGGCTGCCAGCGGGATACAGCGGGTTATTGATGATTTTCAGAAAAAAGGGCCAACATCTTCAGAAATGAAAGCAGTAGTTAATGGCACCCTTACACAGCTTCTCTTTAAACGTACAGGGGTGCTGAATCTCGCCATGGAAGCTGCCACTGCCGAATATGAAGGTGATATTTCAAGAATAAATAAAGTGATTAAAGAAATTGGAGGTGTCACTTCAGAATCTGTATCGTATTTAACAAGACAATACCTGATAAAATCCAACAGGATTGAGATCCATTACCTCAAAAAATAATTCAGCTTTTTTTATATCTCAGACACCCAATTGCCATTTTTTTTTGTCTAAAGACCAAAGCAGCCATGGTTATACTTCATGAGAAAGAGATCGTAGAAGGGTGTATAAAGGGCAAAAGGGAAGCTCAGAGGATGCTGTATGATCAATTTGCTGCCAGAATGTTAGCTCTTTGTTTTCGTTATTGCGACTCGGTTGAAGAGGCAGAAGATGTGCTCCAGGAGGGATTTATAAGGATATTCACCCATATCAGGAGCTTCAGCGGGAAAGGTTCTTTCGAAGGTTGGATCAGAAGGATCATGATAAACACAGCTCTGAACCACCTAAAAAGTATCTCTGTCCATCGTTTTTCGGAAGATCTGGACGATCTTCCAGGGAACCTGCATCCTTCGGTAAAGCCTGCCGGCGACATGGAAGTGAAAGACCTCATACAAAAGATCAGGGAGCTTCCACCCGGGTACCGGACCATTTTCAACCTTTTTGAGATTGAGGGATTCAGCCACAAAGAGATATCAGGTATGCTAAAGATATCGGTAAACACCTCAAAATCGCAGTTAATGAAGGCAAAGCTTATGCTACAATCGAAACTTGAAGAATATATTAAACCATAAGGGATTATGGATACTTTAAAAGAGAATAAACAAGGGATGCGGGAGATGATTCAGGGGTATGAGATGGAACCCTCTGCAAGGGTGTGGGAGGGTATTGAGGCCGCCTCACCGGCTCCACGCCCCATCCCCCGCAAAATCCGGCCATGGATGTATGGTGCCGCTGCTGTGATAATTATAGCAGGCATCGTCATGCTGATGATCCCATCCGGCAACCATCAGAATGGTTCTGACATGGATCAGATTGAGGTTTTTGTGCCTGAATTGGACAATGACACTCCTGAAGCAGATGCACCGGAAGTTTCTGCCACACCTGATGTGGCGACAGTTGCTTCCACCATCCCGGCTCCAGCAGAACAGGAAAATGCCGGTATCCGGATGATACCCCCATCAGGGACTGTTGAGACCGTTCGGCCTGATAACACAAAAACCGCCGGTTCCCCTTCCGGGAAATTACATGAAAATGACCCAGCAAAAATAACTTCAGAGTCTCTGAAGCCTGCCATTTCCCATCCTGCTCAAACACCTTCCGCCATGAAATCTGTCACAGAGCCGGAGGTTGTTGTATCGAACAAAAATTTTACATCAAAACCTGATGACAAGCCATTACCGGCAGAAAAACTTAAGGTGTTCATCCCCAACGCCTTCGCCCCCAACAGTGACGGCACTAATGATATCTTCAGGCCTGTTGTAAAGGATAACGCTGAAGTAACAGATTACCTGATGCAGATATACACCCGCAGCGGATCAATCCTTTTTGAATCCTCAAATATCATGACCGGTTGGGATGGCAGATACCATGGTGTACCTGTTGATGATCAGGTATGCGTATATGTGATCACTTTCCGTGATCTTGAAGGAAATCCATACCGCTATTGGGGTACAGTAGTTCTTGTAAAGTAAATGACAATGACATACCAGGGAAAGAATAACGGAATTATCAGGGATTGCACTTCAGCTGTCTGGAGCCATTGTGCAAGGTTCTCCAACGGATCGGACTTTTTCGGGTTAAAAACCTCTTCTCCGGGTCTATGCAAGGTGATTATCCGTTTCGATCATCCCTGGCTTTTTGCAGCCGAAAACACCCTTGCCGATTTCACATTTCAACTTATCAAATCGGGAACCACAACAAAAGACACCTTTACATTTGTCTCCTGTGTTGAAGAGACAGGGATGATGCTTTCGAATACCGTTTCACCCGACAGTGCTGTTGTTGAGTTTGTGGTGCTCGATGATCAGCTTGACACTGCCCTGCCATTGGTGATGGAGATGATCAACCGCCCGTCATTTCCTGAGGATGAGTTCAGAAGGATAAAGACTTTGGGTTTCGAAAACTGGCTTATCAGCCGCAGGCAAACCCACGTGCTGGCTCGCGAACAGTTTATGCAATCCCTGTTCGATGGCCACCCGTACGGAAAAATAGCTACGGGTGAAGAGATAAATGCCTATACATTGGACGATGTTAAAAGAATTCATTCTCAGATAGTACAGAATATTCATCCCACAATATTTGCAGCTTCATATCATCCGGAGACCACTGCCAGGGCAATTGAGAAGGACGTTCAGTTGTTTTTGCCGGTTTCATTATCCCCGGGTCCAAGGCCGGAAACAAGTCAATATCAGAAGAAATCCGGAACACACAAAGGAACAATGGGTCATATTCCTTTGCCCGATACTGTTCAGAGCAGCATCAGGATGGGAAGGCAGTTATTCACCAGGGGCCACCATGAATACATCTACGCAAAGTTAGCAACCACAATATTGGGAGGTTATTTCAGTTCCAGGCTGATGGCCAACCTCAGGGAAGACAAAGGCTATACCTATGGAGTAGGAGCCGGCCTGGCCACTCTCGCCTCCGCAGGCTATCTGACCATCTCGGCAGATGTAGGCTCGGAACACCTGAATAATGCATTGGAAGAGATCAGCAGGGAGATTGACAAACTCAGAAACGAACCTGTTGACGAGGATGAACTTCAAACCGTAAAGCAATACCTTAGGGGAACCGCACTCCGTGAAACCGATGGCGTTTTCAACCGTTTGTCACTCTATGCAATGCTTATGCGACAGGGGCTGGAACCAGAATGGATGGACAGTTTTGTTGCCGGCCTTGAATTGGTAACCTCTGATGATATACTTGCTTTTTCGAAGAAGTGGTTCAAAAACAGTGATTTTACAACAATTACATGCGGAGAAACCAGCGATGAATCTATTCATTTTATCAGCAACAACATAAAATTATCATGAAAAAAACTGCATTGTTACTTCTTCCTCTTCTGTTTTTATTATTTGCCCGGGAGGCAAAGGCGAGCCACTACATGGGTGGTGAAATCACATGGACATGCACACCGCAGGGTAATTTCAGGTTTACCATGATTTTATACCGGGAGTGTTATATATCAAACGGATCAAGTGCAGCCACATACGGGACTACCGCTGCCATGCAGACAAATGTTCCCGGTTTTGCAACCATTAACATGACGCGTATAGCGCTGAACGACATGTCGCCTGTGTGCAGTTGTCCCGGAGGGCCTAATATTTATTGTCCCGGTATGTCGAATGGAGCTGCCAACATGGGAGCGATGCATGAAAACATTTACACATCAGATGCTTCCTATCCCAACGGAGTACCATTAACGGGTGTGCCACCTATAACAGGGTGGTATTTCGGATATGGTGTATGTTGCCGTAATCCCTGCCATAATATTTCTAATTCCAGCAGCCTCTCCTTTTTTCTCAGGGCATGGATGTACCCATACAACAACACACCTGTAAACACCTGCTTCGATAACTCGCCGAAGTTTGACGAGAGGCCTTCGACAGTTATCTGCAACGGCTACCCGTACAGTTATAATCATGTCGCCTCCGACGTGGAACTCGATTCTCTTGTATATGCCTGGGATGTTCCTCTTAACGCAAACATCAACACTCCGATCACTGCTTATCTGCCAGGATACTCATTCAATTCACCTCTACCCGGCCCGGTACACAATCCAAACAACACCGTGGCAACCATCAATAGCCAGACCGGTGTTATTTCGTTCACCTCATACACCAGCGGTGCTTTTGTTACGGTCACCAAGGTTACCGCATACAAATGCGGCATCAAGGTTGCCGAGATCTTCAGGGAGATGCAGGTGGTTCTGTTGTCGTGTGGCACAAACAACCCTCCCAACGTCACGCCGCCCTTTCCCAACAGTGTGGGGCAGTACACCTTGTATACCGATACTGTGTATGCAGGGCAGCATGTGGCTTTTTCCATCTCTGCCACCGACTTTGAGTATTGCCCCGGTGCTTCTCCACCTGTGCCGCAGACCATGAGGCTTTATGCAGTAGGGGCACAGTTTGGTGCTCCCATCAATCAGGCAGGGTGCATCAATCCTCCGTGTGCAACTCTTACACCTTCACCAACGTGGCAGGCACCTCTCACAGGCACCTTCGGGGTTCAGACCACCTTCTCATGGCAGACGGGGTGCCAGCACCTGGCTACCAACGTGGGATGCGGATCCACATCCAACACCTACAATTTCCTCTTTAAGACGATGGACAATTTCTGCCCGGCACCGGGCATACGATACGCAACAGTTACCGTGGTGGTGCTCACCAAACCCACATTACCCTCACCCCCCATTCATTGCCTGGAGGTACTGGCCAACGGAGATGTGACTCTTACCTGGACAGAGGTTACAGACTCGATGAACACCTTCGACAGTTACCATATATGGGCATCGACATCACCGACAGGCCCATTCACTGTTGTCGACTCGATATTCAACATAGCCACCACAAGCACCACCCATTTTGGTGCGGGAGCCAACGCGCAATCGATATACTATTACCTAACGGTTCGCAGCGGCTGTAACGGTTCCGACCATGCACCGCCTCACGATACCGCCAGGACCATCTACCTGACGGCAGTCAACCCAAGCCCTCCCCCTGCTCCCCCCCTTGGTGTAGCCAATGTCGACTGGAACCATATCCGCCCAACACACCTGCCTACATCTACAGGGGTTTATGAGTTATGGCGGGAATACCCTGCAGGCATCTGGTCACTTATAAGTCAAACCGGTAATGTATCATATATAGACCCTGTTACCGCCTGCAAGGACACTATCTATTACCGGGTAGAGATCGTTGATACCGTAAAGAACGATTCCACAGGTATCGTCACCTGCCGCTCAATTTCGAATGTAGGCAAAGACCTGTTCGAAGATGCCATACCACCATCCGTACCAGTGATACATACCGTCACTGTCGATAACACCAACCAGACAAACATCATCACCTGGAATTCGGTACCTGAAGGGGATGCGATAGGTTATGTTATCTATCAGCAGACTGGTGCTGTGAACACATACATGGATACCATCTGGGGCAGGCTCGACACAGTTTATACAGACATGTTAAACAACCCATGCAACGGTTATATCACTTATGTGGTACAGGCATTCGACAGCTGCGGCAATGCCAGCAACGTGAGTTTGCCACACAACTCCATATATGTAACACTGAAGCAGACCGACTGCATCGAAGAGAATGTACTCACCTGGAATCCATACATCAACATGTCACCCTCACTTGGAGGCTATGATATCTATGTGATGGTTAACATGGGTGTTCCCACCCACCTTGTAACCCTTGGAGCAGGAGTGACAACGTACACACACAGCAACCTTGTGATGGGAGATGAGTACTGCTACCTGATACAGGCGTTCGATTCTGGCATGAATTCCAGCACCACAAGTGAGGCGTGTGTGGTGTGCAATGTCATATCTATGCCAAACCAACCCGATTTTCTGTATATCAAGACTGCCACGGTGGTGAATAACGAATATGTAAAGGTAGTTCTGCACACCGATGTAAATGCATATGTAACGGAGTATCAGCTATACCGCAGTGAGGACGGGGTGAACTTCACCCAGCTTGCCACCCTTCCGATGTCGGCGGTTGCTGAGATAGAGTACAACGACTACAATGCTTCGTTTCGGACGATGAGTTACTATTACAGGGCGATAGTTGTTGACAGTTGCGGCTACATAGCAGACACATCGAACATAGCTCGCACTATCTACCTCGACATCTCAACGAGCCAGCGTGAGATGACCAACACCCTCAACTGGAACTATTACGAAGGTTTCTCAGGCTCACCGACAGAGTACAAGGTACGGCGTACAGTAGACGGCGACCTTGAGCCGTTGCCAGTAACCCAGTATACCCAGGCGCCACCACCGGCAGTAAGCCATACCCATATTGATGACGTTGGGGCTTTGCCGTGGAGCAATGGTCAGTTCACCTACTACATCGAAGCAGAGGAGGGTGGAGGTAACATTTACGGGTTTACCGGTGTACAGTCCCATTCCAATGTGGTTCAGGCGCTTATGGATCCCAAGCTTTTTGTTCCCAATGCGTTCACACCACAGAGGACTGAGAACAACGAATTCAAGCCCTATGGGGTGTATATCCCTTCAACACATTATGAATTCACGATATATAACCGTCTTGGGCAGCAGTTGTTCAGCACCAACGACATCAACAAGGGCTGGGACGGCACCTATATGGGTGTTTTTGTTCCTGAAGGGGCTTATGTGTATGTGGTGAAGTTCATCTCGTCCACGAAGGAGGAGATTGTGAGAAGAGGAACGGTGACGGTGATAAGGTAATAGTGTTTAATGATTAATTGTTAATGATTAATGAACAATAAAAAGTGAGTTAAATAAAATATGATTATTTTTGCTTATGAGAATTAATAATATGCACTAAGGCGAGAAATATTTTCCAAATACATATAACCGATGAGAAAAGTTCTGATTGTTTTGACGATTTTATTAATGCTCTTTCCCGGAGTAAAGGAAAGTTTGGCAACTCACTACATGGGTGGTGAGATCACATGGACATGCACACCGCAGGGTAATTTCAGGTTTACCATGATTTTATACCGGGAGTGTTATATATCAAACGGATCAAGTGCAGCCACATACGGGACTACCGCTGCCATGCAGACAAATGTTCCCGGTTTTGCAACCATTAACATGACGCGTATAGCGCTGAACGACATGTCGCCTGTGTGCAGTTGTCCCGGAGGGCCTAATATTTATTGTCCCGGTATGTCGAATGGAGCTGCCAACATGGGAGCGATGCATGAAAACATTTACACATCAGATGCTTCCTATCCCAACGGAGTACCATTAACGGGTGTGCCACCTATAACAGGGTGGTATTTCGGATATGGTGTATGTTGCCGTAATCCCTGCCATAATATTTCTAATTCCAGCAGCCTCTCCTTTTTTCTCAGGGCATGGATGTACCCATACAACAACACACCTGTAAACACCTGCTTCGATAACTCGCCGAAGTTTGACGAGAGGCCTTCGACAGTTATCTGCAACGGCTACCCGTACAGTTATAATCATGTCGCCTCCGACGTGGAACTCGATTCTCTTGTATATGCCTGGGATGTTCCTCTTAACGCAAACATCAACACTCCGATCACTGCTTATCTGCCAGGATACTCATTCAATTCACCTCTACCCGGCCCGGTACACAATCCAAACAACACCGTGGCAACCATCAATAGCCAGACCGGTGTTATTTCGTTCACCTCATACACCAGCGGTGCTTTTGTTACGGTCACCAAGGTTACCGCATACAAATGCGGCATCAAGGTTGCCGAGATCTTCAGGGAGATGCAGGTGGTTCTGTTGTCGTGTGGCACAAACAACCCTCCCAACGTCACGCCGCCCTTTCCCAACAGTGTGGGGCAGTACACCTTGTATACCGATACTGTGTATGCAGGGCAGCATGTGGCTTTTTCCATCTCTGCCACCGACTTTGAGTATTGCCCCGGTGCTTCTCCACCTGTGCCGCAGACCATGAGGCTTTATGCAGTAGGGGCACAGTTTGGTGCTCCCATCAATCAGGCAGGGTGCATCAATCCTCCGTGTGCAACTCTTACACCTTCACCAACGTGGCAGGCACCTCTCACAGGCACCTTCGGGGTTCAGACCACCTTCTCATGGCAGACGGGGTGCCAGCACCTGGCTACCAACGTGGGATGCGGATCCACATCCAACACCTACAATTTCCTCTTTAAGACGATGGACAATTTCTGCCCGGCACCGGGCATACGATACGCAACAGTTACCGTGGTGGTGCTCACCAAACCCACATTACCCTCACCCCCCATTCATTGCCTGGAGGTACTGGCCAACGGAGATGTGACTCTTACCTGGACAGAGGTTACAGACTCGATGAACACCTTCGACAGTTACCATATATGGGCATCGACATCACCGACAGGCCCATTCACTGTTGTCGACTCGATATTCAACATAGCCACCACAAGCACCACCCATTTTGGTGCGGGAGCCAACGCGCAATCGATATACTATTACCTAACGGTTCGCAGCGGCTGTAACGGTTCCGACCATGCACCGCCTCACGATACCGCCAGGACCATCTACCTGACGGCAGTCAACCCAAGCCCTCCCCCTGCTCCCCCCCTTGGTGTAGCCAATGTCGACTGGAACCATATCCGCCCAACACACCTGCCTACATCTACAGGGGTTTATGAGTTATGGCGGGAATACCCTGCAGGCATCTGGTCACTTATAAGTCAAACCGGTAATGTATCATATATAGACCCTGTTACCGCCTGCAAGGACACTATCTATTACCGGGTAGAGATCGTTGATACCGTAAAGAACGATTCCACAGGTATCGTCACCTGCCGCTCAATTTCGAATGTAGGCAAAGACCTGTTCGAAGATGCCATACCACCATCCGTACCAGTGATACATACCGTCACTGTCGATAACACCAACCAGACAAACATCATCACCTGGAATTCGGTACCTGAAGGGGATGCGATAGGTTATGTTATCTATCAGCAGACTGGTGCTGTGAACACATACATGGATACCATCTGGGGCAGGCTCGACACAGTTTATACAGACATGTTAAACAACCCATGCAACGGTTATATCACTTATGTGGTACAGGCATTCGACAGCTGCGGCAATGCCAGCAACGTGAGTTTGCCACACAACTCCATATATGTAACACTGAAGCAGACCGACTGCATCGAAGAGAATGTACTCACCTGGAATCCATACATCAACATGTCACCCTCACTTGGAGGCTATGATATCTATGTGATGGTTAACATGGGTGTTCCCACCCACCTTGTAACCCTTGGAGCAGGAGTGACAACGTACACACACAGCAACCTTGTGATGGGAGATGAGTACTGCTACCTGATACAGGCGTTCGATTCTGGCATGAATTCCAGCACCACAAGTGAGGCGTGTGTGGTGTGCAATGTCATATCTATGCCAAACCAACCCGATTTTCTGTATATCAAGACTGCCACGGTGGTGAATAACGAATATGTAAAGGTAGTTCTGCACACCGATGTAAATGCATATGTAACGGAGTATCAGCTATACCGCAGTGAGGACGGGGTGAACTTCACCCAGCTTGCCACCCTTCCGATGTCGGCGGTTGCTGAGATAGAGTACAACGACTACAATGCTTCGTTTCGGACGATGAGTTACTATTACAGGGCGATAGTTGTTGACAGTTGCGGCTACATAGCAGACACATCGAACATAGCTCGCACTATCTACCTCGACATCTCAACGAGCCAGCGTGAGATGACCAACACCCTCAACTGGAACTATTACGAAGGTTTCTCAGGCTCACCGACAGAGTACAAGGTACGGCGTACAGTAGACGGCGACCTTGAGCCGTTGCCAGTAACCCAGTATACCCAGGCGCCACCACCGGCAGTAAGCCATACCCATATTGATGACGTTGGGGCTTTGCCGTGGAGCAATGGTCAGTTCACCTACTACATCGAAGCAGAGGAGGGTGGAGGTAACATTTACGGGTTTACCGGTGTACAGTCCCATTCCAATGTGGTTCAGGCGCTTATGGATCCCAAGCTTTTTGTTCCCAATGCGTTCACACCACAGAGGACTGAGAACAACGAATTCAAGCCCTATGGGGTGTATATCCCTTCAACACATTATGAATTCACGATATATAACCGTCTTGGGCAGCAGTTGTTCAGCACCAACGACATCAACAAGGGCTGGGACGGCACCTATATGGGTGTTTTTGTTCCTGAAGGGGCTTATGTGTATGTGGTGAAGTTCATCTCGTCCACGAAGGAGGAGATTGTGAGAAGAGGAACAGTGACGGTGATAAGGTAATAGTGTTTAATGATTATTTGTTAATGATTAATGAATAGTTGAATGATTTAAAATGGCAGGTTGGAAAACCGCCATGACGTGAACCCGTCAGTTATAGGCTGGCGGGTTCTTGTTTTTGGTGAGAATTCGTTATGGTTGATACCTGAATTTTACTGATCAGTTATTCGCTATTTTTTAGGTTGAAAGAGAAATCCTGAGGTGTAATTACTGTCAAAAGATAAGGATGCGATAAATATAGAATATGTTTCCCTGCAATTAAACCTTTAGTGCTTAAAGCAGTCAAAATGACATATTTCCTAAAACCTCACATGATGAAAAAGCAGATACTTCCGGCAGCTGCTTTCACAGCGCTTTTATTTATTACGATCCCCTTTTATAAGCTGGAAGCCCAGCCATATCTTGGTGGTGAGATAACCTGGGAATGCACTTCGCAGGGCAATTTCAGGTTTGTATTGAAGCTCTACCGCGATTGTGCTATGGTTAATTATGGATACACTCAATATCTGGTTTCAAATGCCCCCGGGTTCTCCAACATAAACATGACAAGGATTGCTATCAATGAGATCTCACCAATATGTGGTTGTCCGGGTGGCACGCCGATAACCTGCAGTCCAGAGCCAACGCTGGGGCAAACCGGTGCAGTCCAGGAGCATGTTTACACATCCGATGGGAATTACCCAAACGGGGTGCCTCTTGTGGGTGTTCCGCCCCCCGGTGGCTGGTATTTTGCCAATAGTACCTGTTGCAGGACAAGCAGCAGTAATATCGCGAACGGCCCCTCATTATCTTACTTTATAAGGGTGATTATGTATCCATATAAAAACACCCCAGTAAATACATGTTTCGATAATGGACCTGAGTTTGTCGAAAAGCCTGCTTCTATTATCTGCACGGGTTATGATGCGGTTCTTGATTACAGTGCCAGGGACCATGATAATGACCTCCTGGCATACGATTGGGCATACCCTCTAAGTAACAACATTAATACCCCGGTGACGAGTTATAGCACCGGTTACAGCTACAATGCCCCTTTGCCCGGCACCTGGCACCACAGCAGTAACAAGCAGCCGCTTCTTGACCATCAAAACGGTTATATTGAATTCAGGTCATTTATACCAGGATCCTTCACTATTGTAGTTAAAGCAACGTCACATAAGGATGGAATAATTGTTTCAGAAGCCTTCAGGGAGTTTGTCATCGTCCTTAAAAATTGCGATCCCGGAAATGCACCTCCATTGATAGGAGACATATTCCCTCTGAATCCGGGTGCAACAACAGATACTGTAAATGTAGGGGATAGCGTGACCTTTTGGGTTTCAGGTATTGACACAGCCAAGTGCCCGGGCACTTCACCACCTGTGCAACAAACTCTCTATCTTTCAGCTTCGGGAGATCAGTTTGGGGTTCCTGTAAACACAAGTGGATGTTTAATGCCTCCATGTGCATCTCTTACACCGTCACCAACACCCACTGTGCCGGTTTCCGGTCAGATGGGGATTGTAACACAGTTTGCCTGGAAGACATCATGCGACCATATTGTTTGGTATAACGACACTACGATCAGGAACAGGTACAGCTTCCTGTTTGCTGTACGCGACGACTTTTGCCCAATACCAATGGCAAATTATGCACTGGTTACAATTGTAATAATACCCAAACCAAAGATACCCTTATCTCCTCCAATAACATGCGTTTCCGTTCATCCGGATGGTGATGTGGACATATCGTGGCAAAAGGTTATCGATAGCCTTAACACCTTTGATGGTTACATCTTGTTTACATCAGATTCACCTTCAGGCACCTACATCCCGGTTGACACCATAAATGACATCAATATTCTCAGCTCAACACATATCAAAGGTTCGGATGGAACCGGTCCGGTTTATTATTACCTGGCTGTGATGAATAAATGTTCCGGCGATGGCAAAATATCCAAACATTCTGATACGGTCAGTACAATTAACTTAAAAACAAAGCTTTTGTCCGTATGGCCACAGGTAACTGAACTGCAGTGGAACCATCCGCTAAACCCAATGCTTCCTGACTCCTCAGCCAGCTACAATGTTTTCAGGAGAGTTGCCCCCGGGCAATGGTCTGTGATTGCCGAAACCACTCAGCCCCATTTTATTGATACAATAGGCCTGATGCCTGTTATGCCGGAGTATTATATAGCTTATACCGACACTTCATCCACTCCGGTACCTTGCATTATGTTTTCGAATACTTCTTCCCCCACAATTTCTGTTGAAGATATTGGTGTAGTCGATATTGTATATCCGGTTAATGACACCGTAGCAGGGAGTCTGGTCAACCTGAAAATCGCCATTGCCAATTTCGGAACCGACCCGCAGGTGTCAGTTCCTGTAAGCCTGTTTATCGATTCGGTACATTTCCTCTCTGAATACTGGACAGGATTGCTGCCCCCTTATGATACCGTTCATCACACATTCACAATGCCTTACACCGTTCCCGCTTCAAATCATAAAATATGTGTCGGTACGGCTCTCCTTACCGATACTGCATCTGCAAATAACAGCTTCTGCAAGAGCTTCGGGTATATCTCCGGAACAGGTTCAAACGAATTGAAGGGGTTCACCCTTGGAAACAACATCCCCAACCCGGCAAAACATTCAACAATAATCCCTTTCACAGTGCCGGAGGCAGGTGGTGTAATCCTTTCATTAAGCGATCTGACCGGTAAAACAATCCTCACTTCAACACACCCGGCAAACGCCGGCAACAATAGAATTGAAGCAGACATAAGAAGTTTGTCACCCGGGATATACTTCTATACTGTTACCTGGCAAACGTTCAGCATCACACGCAAAATGGTGGTCGCGGGGGAGTAGGGGCTCACTTCGTTCGCTGTTCAGGGTTTGGGCTCGCTGACGCGAGCCTGTTCAGGGTTCAGGGTTCAGGGTTCAGGGTTCGGGGTTCGGGGTTCGGGGTTCAGGGTTCAGGGTTCGGGGTTCGGGAAAAAAATATCAGATTTATTTTCCTTTTTTTTGGCTTGAATCGTATATCTCAATGTGTTTTTTGTTTAAAACTTGAATTGATTGATTGAAATTATGATTAATAATTTTGTTGAATTACGAATATGGCAGGATGCAAGACAGCTTGCAAAGATGGTTTTTGATTATACCAGGTCACAATAATTTGAAAAGGACTATAGGCTTCGTAATCAAACAAGAAGTGATTCCGGAAGCATACTGGATAATATTGCCGAAGGATTTGAAAGAGGTGGTAATAAGGAATTTGTACAATTTCTCAGTATTGCTAAAGGATCAGATGGAGAAGTACGGTCACAAGGTTTAAGAGCATGGGATTATGGTTTTATCGACAGAAATCAGGCAAAAAGGTTATTTGAAATTTTGGACACTCTTAATCTGCGAATAGGGAGGTTGATCAGTTACCTCAAAGCATCCCACTTCAAAGGGCCAAAATTCAAGTAGCCTACAAAAACCCTGAACGTCTCGCCGCAGGCGAGACAAAGAACCCTAAACCCTGAACCCTGAACACTGAACGTCTCGCCGCAGGCGAGACAAAGAACCCTAAACCCTGAACCCTGAACCCTGAACCCTAAACCCTGAACGTCTCGCCGCAGGCGAGACAAAGAACCCTAA
>CAYXYB010000020.1:0-43409 GCA_964469215.1 uncultured Lentimicrobiaceae bacterium | reverse complement strand
TTCTGCAGTATTCAGCAACAGGTACTGCCGATAACTGGACTGTTAGGCTTAATGGTGCCGACTGGTTCCGGTTCGAGAAGATGACTATACGGGCAAATAATGCTTCCTATGGCAGGGTCGTTGAACTTATCGGTGGGGCAACTTATAACCGTTTTGAAAGTAACCGGCTTATTTCAGCTGGTGCAAGTACTTCAACAACCAGTTGCATCTACGATTATAATACACTTAACCATTACAACACATACCTTAATAATTTTATGCAGGGAGGCTATTACACAATGTACATCTATGGGGTTAGTACTACTTCCTGGCAAAAAGGCACAGTGATCCAAGGCAATGAAATTGTGGGTTCATATTACTATCCCATGTATATATATTATACAGATTCAACCCAGATAATTGGCAATAACATACACTCAGGGGTTGCTCCCTATTCTTATGGGATTTACTGCTACTACATCAACAATAAATACAGGATAGTCGGAAACAGAGTTTCCATTGCAGCAACTTCTTCTTCTGCCTGTTATGGTATCGCTGACTATTACGGCAATTACTATTCATATAATGCATCCCCATCCGGTTATGGGCTTGTAGCCAACAATATGATAAGTATTACCGGGGGAACAGGAGCTCATTACGGACTATATGCCTATTATGGTAATGGTACAGAGTATTACTTCAACAGTATCAGTATTATTGGAGGCTCAACATCAGCAAGGTCATTATATCAATATAATACATCGTCCAATACACTTGGGCAAAAGTTTGCAAACAATGTCTTTTCAAATCCTGCCGGAGGTTATGCAGCCTATTTCGGAACACCTGCCCAGGTTACTATATCAGATTACAATAACTATTGGGGATCTGCAACTAACCTTGCTTACTGGAATGCAAATGTTACCACGTTGGCAGCTCTGCAGTTGGCAAGTGGAAAAGAATCTCATTCACATAATATCAATCCGCCTTTTGTATCAACTCATAACCTGCATCTTTTAACTACAGTGCTTTCTGCAAAGGGCACTCCGATTGCAGCAGTTACAGTTGACATTGACGGAGACCCACGTTCGCCGGTGCCCACCATTGGCGCAGACGAGGTTCCGCTAATTCCCAAAGACGCAGGAGTAACAGCGGTTCTGTCTCCCGGCACCAATACCAACGAAGGACAGGTATATCCGGTACAGGTTACCGTGACCAACTTTGGTACAGACACTATCAATCCTAATTCGATGACCATAGAGTATAATGTAAATGGAGGCACTCCTTATACAACAACGTTTACAGGTGCAGCGATACCTTCATTGGGTACAGCCACAGTTACACTGCAGTCAATGACCTCTCCGGCAGGCAATTCGGTATTATGCGCCAAGACAATTCTTCCTGGCGACAGCAATACTTTCAATGATCAAACCTGCAAGAACTTCTTTGGCAACCCTGTTAATGATGCAATGGTTACCAGGATAGTAGGCCTGGAAGACGGCTGCAACATCGGCATCGACACCATAAGCATCTGGGTAAAGAATATGGGAGTAAATCCTATCAACAGTCCTGCTCCATCAACTGTAAGTGTTAGTTACAGGATAAAACCAACGGCACCTGTTGTTACCCAGACTTTCACTCCGGTAGTATTACCAAACGACAGTGTGCTGTTCCATTTCAGCACTCTGGCCGACTTCAGCGTGACAACCGTTGATGACACTTTCAGGGTTCAGGGATGGATAGACCTTCAGGGAGATAATGTGAAATATAACGACACAGCTTATTTTGAAGTGATTTCGCTTAAGGTTCCCGTACCACCGGTTGTCACCAATGTAACCATCCCATACGCTACCTCTGCCAGCCTCTTTGCTCAAAGCCCCGATACAGTCTTCTGGTATTTATATGATACCTCAACTGTTGAACTAGCTACAGGGGCATATTATACCACACCATTGCTTTATACCAATACAACTTATTGGGTACAGGCATTGAGCGGTGCCTTGGGATCAGGGCAAAATATTGCTATGCAGGCTGTTGCCAGTCATTCAGGTGGAGGAGCAACTACTTATGGCCCAACTAATTATAATGATGGAGTAATCCCTGCCTATGGTGTTCTTCCCTGGGGATGGGTATCTACAAACGGCTGGATTGAATATACCTGGACTGCACCTATGACATTTAATGCTGTGAAGTTTTACAAGGATAACAGGCCTATGATTACCTGTACTTTCCAGTATTGGGATGGATCTGCATATGTTAACTTCCATAACTATAACAGTTCAGTTATTGATGACTCTGTTAGCTTTCCACCTATAACCTCAACAAGACTCAGGTTTAATAATGTTGCAGGCAGCTCCAATCCAAATTTCAGGGAGATACAGGTGTTCGAACAGAAACAAACCGGTTGTGCCAGCACTCGTGTGCCTTTGATCGTTACAGTTGCGAATCCCAGCTCCTGTGATGTTGGAATCAGCGCAATACTTAGCCCGGTTACCGCCGTTAACCTTGGATCTCAGGAAAATGTTACAGTTAAAATCAGAAACTATGGTACTGCTTCTCAAAGCAACATCCCGGTTAGTTTTAAAATTGACAACCTGCCTGTGGTTACAGAAACAGCTACTGCCACAATTGGGTCAGGTGATTCACTAACCTTCACTTTTAATGCGAAAGCAAACCTGTCAATAGCAGGTAACACATACCAATTCAAGGTATGGACAGGATTGTCATGTGACAGCACTCCCCAGAACGACACAGCATGGAAATCGGTTACCAACCTGCTGCCTGTCTATTGTAACTCTACAGCAACCAGTGCATTGTACGAGGAGATCACCAATGTAACCATAGGCTCAATCTTCAGCCATACATCACCATCGGTGGGGGCGATGTATACCAATCATTCCACTACGGTTCCTCCACCAATGTTGTCACCAGGGTTAACCTATCCGATGAGCATTACATCCAGCTTTGCTCCCGGTGGAACTACTACTTATAACTGTTGGTTAAAGGTGTGGATTGATTTCAACAGAGACGGGATATTTGATCCGCTTACAGAGGAGATCTTCAGCCAGGCCACCACCTCTAATAATACTGTTACAGCAAATATTCAGATACCATTCAATGCTCTCAATGGCAACACCATGATGCGTGTGGTTCTTAACCAGACTGCCACTGCCTCGAGTGTTACACCATGTAATACATACTCCTACGGCGAGACCGAGGACTATATGGTAACTATGGCTCCTCAGGCACAATGTGATGCAGGGGTTATCCAGATTATCACACCACAATCACTTTCACAGGCAGGTATACCACTGCCGGTATGGGTCAGATTCATGAACTTCGGTAGTAATCCGATAGCTCCCGGCACCCTTTCGATTGCCTATACACTTAACAGTGGCACACCTGTGGTGGTTGCCTATCCATTTGGGATGCCATCAGGAGGGGTTGACAGTATACAGATGCCTGATGTAACCCTGCCAATGGGCAACAACACATTGTGCGCCTATACAATCCTTGCTTGTGATACCATGCAGTTCAATGATGAGGTGTGTAAGGGAACATACGGACAGTTCTATTCCACTTTGCCTTTCTTTGATGATTTCGAATCGGGCAACATGTGGTACAAGCCTTCCATCTCATTGAACTGGCAGTATGGAACTCCGTCAGCCAACATTATCAATGCAGCATACTCAGGCAGCAAATCCTGGGTGACCAATCTTACAGGTGATTACTCCAATAATTGTGATGAATACCTCTACACTCCGGTATTCAGTTTCATGGGCCTCGGAGGCACCGATACCATAAGCCTCAGCTTCTATCATTGGTGTGCAATGGCATCCGGCGACTATGGCAGGGTACAGTACAGCACCAACAGTGGTCAGAGCTGGATAAACCTTGGTTCTGTGGGCGATGCTTATGGCACCAATTGGTACAATGTCTTCACAGGAGGGCAGAATTACTTCAGCCATACTAATACCGGATGGATGTATTCTGCCTATAAGCTCGATCCCAATGCTTTCAATGCAAAACCTGAAGTGCAGTTCCGGTTCCAGTTCTTCTCAAACACATCAGGTACCTCTAATGGCTGGGCAATAGACAACTTCAGGCTGTCGCTGCCGGTGGTGCCAGACGATGTTGGAGTATCTGCAATCCTGGTACCACTCAACGACACTGCTGCAGGGATACCTGTGAATGTAAAAATCATTATTACCAACTTTGGAACTAATACACAGAACATGATTCCTGTGGAGTTAAAGCTCAATGGTAACCTTGTTACAGCCGAGACCTGGACGGGGACAGTTGCAGGAAATGCGACAACCCAGTACACATTCGTTCTTCCTGTTACAATACCGGCTTCTTCTTATCAGTTATGCGCACGCACGGTGCTGCCTAACGATCCCTATCCGATGAACGACGAGATATGCAAGAACCTCAATTCCCTGCCGGCCTATCACGACGTGGGGATAGCTCATATCCTTGCGCCATTGCCCGATTCGATAGGGAGAATATGTTTCTACGAAGCAGCCACACACTCCTGGTATGAGTTTCCGGTGGCAGTAAGCCTGAAAAATTATGGACAGAACACCCAAACAAGTGTTCCTATAAAGTATACCTTCATGAATGGTGGGCCTGTTAATAACCAGACATGGACCGGCACCCTGGCTTATGGTGATTCGGTGGTGGTTTTACTTAACAACCTTTTCAGGGCAAACCTTGGGGTACAGCAAATGTGCGTTGAGACAGATCTTATAGGCGACTTTGTGTCAACCAACAACAAATCATGCAAGACTTACACCGGAGTTACCTGTATTGGTATAGGGGATGCTAATGGTGATATATTTACACTCCGTCAGAATGTTCCCAACCCGGCAAAAGGCTCTACCCTCATAGGATATACAGTTCCGCAGGGAGGCATTATAAACTTCGGCCTTGTAAATATGGTTGGCCAGATCATGCAGACAGAAAGCTACACTGTTGAGGCCGGAAGCAATGAGATTGAACTTGATGTCTCAACCCTTGCCGCAGGAGTGTACTACTATTTTGTGGAATACAACGGAGAGCGGTTGACGAGGAAGATGGTTGTTGGCAGGTAGTTGTCTGATTGTCTAATCGGCTAATCGTCTAAACAACTTTTTCACAGGAGCTAATTACCAGCAATAAGAGCTTTTACTTAATAAAATGTTAATGCAGTTCAAAAAAAAGTATTTTTGAACTGCATTAACATTAAAGTATTCATATATTTGCGGGGCATAAGAATAACCTGTTAAAATAAAAAAAATTATGAGAAAAAGCTTACTTCTTTCAGTGCTTATGCTGTTTGGTTTTATATCATTCAGTCAGCCTGTTGCGGATCCTTATCAGGATGCCTCTCCAAATGCCTTTCAACAGACAAACTCATCGAAGGCTGTTTGGGATCTACAATTTCAGTATAACCTGGATCGTTCTGCCACCGCCGGAATTGCAGTCGACACTGCCCATTTCTGGGTAACAGTATGGAGTGCCAACAAGGTATTTAAATATACTCATGCAGGCTTGCTGGTAGACAGTGTTTCTATTGCGGGAAGCACCTTCCCCACATCCGGCACGTCCTATCTGCGTGATATTACATGGGATGGTACGTATTTCTATGGTGGTAATGCCACAGCTTCCATTTATATTATGGATTTCAATACTGGCACGTGCACAGGCACTATTACCTGTCCATCCGGTACTGTGGTCAGGTATATAACTTATGATCCTACTGCCGACAGCGGCCAGGGTGGATTCTGGGTTGGTAACTGGAGCGATGGTGCAAAACTAATTAGCAGAACCGGCACCCAGCTCGACGTCATTCCCAACACTGTCTTTACCGGACTGAGCTGCTATGGTGCTGCCTTTGATACAACCACTGCCAACGGCGGCCCATTCCTTTGGGTATTCAGCCAGACCAACAACGGCAACGATCTGGTGCAGATCAGCCTTTCAACAAAACAGAAAACCGGCCTGGTGTATGATATCACCAAAGATGTGAGTGTTCCTTCAGGAAGCATAGCCGGTGGTGCCTTTATTCAGCATAACATCATTACAAATACCACAACATTAGGGGGCCTCGTGCAGGGCCAGAAGATATTTGGATACAATTTGTCAAATACTGTACCTTTTAATAACGACCTTGCAGTCATCAGTCTTGATGCACAGAAGTACCATATGATCAACCAACCAATGCAGGTTAAGGGAGTTATTCAGAATATGGGTTTCGATACAGTTACAAGCATGAACATCAACTGGCAGATCGACACAGGTACCGTTTATACCCAGAGTTTAACAGGCCTTAATCTCCTCAGCTTCCAGAAACATACCTTTACCCATCCTGATACATGGACCCCGACAACACTGGGTACATATCATTTGAAATGCTGGGTCGACAGCCCCAATGGACTTCCGGATGATGACCCGGGTGACGATACACTTGTTTTTGTAATCTCAGTAGTTCAACAAGTAATCCAGAGACTTCCGTTGCATGAAGCATTCACCAGCAGCACCTGTGTTCCTTGTGTTGCCGGAAACAGTAACCTGAAAAGTATATTCAACGCTAATCCAAACAAATGGGTTTGCCTGAAATATCAGATGAGCTGGCCGGGAAGCGGTGACCCTTATTTCACTGCAGAAGGCCAAACCAGAAGAACTTATTACGGGATTAATTCTGTTCCCGCTCTGGTTGTTGACGCAGCACCATTTATTCTTAGCAGCAATTACACCTCTGCAATGTTGAACACTGCTTATGGTGTTCCTTCTTTTGTGACTTTAACTGCTGATTTCGCACAACCCGGTGATGGGAAGACTGTAAATATTAATGTTAATATTGATCCTGCAGCCGATATCCCAAGTTCCTCTCTCAGATTACATGTTGCAATCTTTGAGTATAAAACATTTGATAATATTAAGTCAAACGGTGAAACAGAATTTGTTTATGTTATGAAAAAAATGGTTCCAAATGCAAGTGGAACTCCAATTTCTTCTCTTACAGGTGGTGTTCAGGTGCCGAATACCTTCTCGTATGTTTTTAAAGGTGATTACAGGCTTCCTGCAGATGCAACCAGTCCCATTAATCATACAACTGAGCATAGTGTGGAAGAATTCAGTGACCTGGGTGTGGTAGTATGGCTTCAGGATAACGCAACAAAAGAGGTGTTCCAGGCTGCCTATGCAACCAAAACAGCAGGTGTGGGTGAAGTAAACAACGGAAACGGAATAGTTGCCCTTTTCCCAAATCCAGCTACCCGGAATGCCTGGATGAAATACCAGATCACAAATCCTTCAGATGTCAGTTTCATAGTATATGATATGAATGGACGCGTTGTGCTTACACATGATGAAGGATTGCAATCAGCAGGAGTATATGATATAGCTATTCCTGCAGCAGAACTTGATTCAGGCCTTTATATGGTTAAATTGTTGGTTGGAAATAAAAGTTACAACCACAAAATGCTGATCAGTAGATAAATGAGTCATTGAATAATAAAAGAGAGGGTGTCTGAAAAGATACCCTTTTTTTTTGATTGACAACGAGGTGCAAATGCATTAACTTTGATATTATTAAAACAATTACTCTTGATTAATTATCATGTATTAATATTCAAAACCTGAAGTTATGAAACATCTTTTATCCTTTTCAACCATGTTTCTGATTTTTATTTCCGGATTGTTTTCAAATACATTCTCTTTTTCAGAGGATTCTGAGAAATATTCATTACCAGATAATGTTAAACCTGACATCACTTCAGCCATGGTGAAAACCTCACTTTTATTGAGCCCTCTGATAGACCTTGAAGCATACCAGCTAAAAACTCCATTTGATGGTTGTGGACTTGGTATTGACACAATTACTGTTTGTTTCCGGCATCTTGGGTCAATCCCTTTTACCGGAGGTATAACTGCTTATTATCAGGTCAATGGAGGAACGGTAATTTCTGAGTCACTGTCAATCTCAATGAACCCCGGAGATTCGGTTTGTTATTCATTTAACACATTGCATAACTTCTCTGTAACAGCAAGTGACTCATTGTTTGGTATCACTGCATGGGTTAAACATGCTGTTGATAGCATATCCGGTAATGATACCGTAAGCAGGCATGTTTTATCTATGCATACTCCACCTCCACCTGTCGGGCAATATGTTACAATACCTTATGCCACTCAGGCGCAACTGCATGCAACATCACCAACAGGCAATGCTATCCTCTGGTTTCCAACTGTAACCGGAGGGAATCCTATCGGGACAGGTTCCCCTTTTTATACCGGAATTCTCTTTACAGATACAATAATATATGCTGAAACCTATGGAGCAGTACCGTTTCAGAAATACATTCTCGGAAATGGCTCTCTTATTAATTCACATTCTTCATACCCTTCCCCTTACGGTAATTTTTTCTGGGGCAATAAGGAGCAGTATATTATAAGAGCTTCAGAGCTGAGCGCATTGGGAATAGTTGCCGGTCAGATAGCCTCAATTGCTTTTAACGTGGTTATTCCGGGAGGAATTCCTCTTTATCAGTTCTCGGTAAGAATGGGCCATACAACCCAGTCATCCGCCTCCAAATCATTTATAGATTCAGGATTAACTCAGGTTTTCCATGCTCCGGTTTACACCGATTATTCCGGGTGGAATAATCATGTATTCCAGAATCCATTCAACTATGATGGAGTGTCTAATCTGGTTGTGGAGGTTTGTTTCAACAACAGCAACCATATAAGAAACGGTGTTGTAAGACAAACCGGAACACAGTATTCGTCTACAACTCAATACAATGCTGACAAGAATGATGTTTGTTTGAGCACAAGTGCATGGAATACCTACAACCAGCGACCCGATATGCAGATTATGGCAGGACAGATGGGTTGTTCCGGTTCCCGTGTCCCTGTTCAGGTTATTGTTCAGTCGCAACAAGCCTGCGATGCCGGAGTGGACGAGATTATAAGTCCCGTATCTGCATATAATCTCGGAGTTCAGGAAGAAATTACTGTTAGAATAAATAACTGGGGTAGCCTTCCTGTTACCAATTTCCCGGTCAGATATCAAATCAACAATAATTCACCTGTTACAGATATCATTACCGACACCATTCATCCCGACAGCTTTCTGAATTATGCCTTCAACACGAAAGCCAATCTGGGCATGGTAGGAACAACATATCAGATCAGGGCATGGACATGTGTAGTATGCGATGTGACTCCTCAAAATGACTCGGCACTTAAATATATTGAAAACATGCAACCTCAATATTGTTTGTCCAAAGCGGACAATCCATTTAATCAGGAGATAACAAATGTTACCTTAAATACCATAAACAATTCATCTGACTCCATTGGTTCAATGTATACCGACTTCACAGGTGCTGTTTTACCAACGATACTAAAGAGAGGCATTCCTTATCAGTTGAGTGTTTCCTCATCCTTCACACCCGATTCATCCAGCCAAAATAAGTGTTATCTCAGAGCATGGATAGATTCTAACCGGGATGGTGTCTTTAACCCCTCTGGCGAGCTGATATTTTCTAAAAGCACGACATCCTCGGCGAAGGTTTCCGGCACTATATATCTTCCATATCCAGAAACACCCGGAATAACCCGAATGAGGGTAGTGCTTTCACAAACAAATACTGCAGCCAGCGTAACTCCATGCGGAACATACGATTACGGCGAAACAGAAGATTACACGGTAATTATTGCACCTCAGGCATCCTGCGATGCCGGAATTTCTGAGATAACCACTCCGGATTATATAGAGCCGTCGGGCTTATTGGCTCCGGTGTGGATAAAATACGGCAATTTTAGCTATTCCACTATCCAGCCGAATGATCTTGAGATCATTTTCCGGATGAATAACGACTTTCCAATCGTCCACCCTGTTCAAAAACCAACCGCAAATGGTGCAACAGATTCTGTATTGATCAATTCCGTTTACCTGCCTCCCGGTTACAATGAACTGTGTGCCTATACTTCCCTTAATTGTGACACCGTTTTTTATAATGATAAAAGGTGTAAAAATGTGTTTGGAGAAACTCATGCATATTTACCATATTATGACGAATTTGAAACAGGTAACTTCTGGTATAAGCCTCTGTCATCCATAAACTGGCAATACGGAACACCCACGGCATCAAAAATTAATTCTGCATTCTCAGGCACTAAAGCCTGGGCAACACAACTTGCGGGCAACTATACACACCATGCCGAAGATTTTCTATATTCACCAAAATTCAACTTCCAGGGATTAACAGGCTATGATACCGTGCTGCTTGGTTTCTACCATTATTGTGCTATGGTAAATGGTGATTTTGGAATTGTGCAGTATAGTATTGATGGAGGTGCTTCGTGGTCAGATCTGGGTGTTTACAATGATGTTTTTGGAATTAACTGGTATAATGCATGTGGCGACGCTGGTGATTACTTCAGCTATCCCAACTCAGGCTGGATCTATTCCGCATACAAACTGAATCCGTCTGATTTCAACGGACTTGACCCGGTTCAGTTCAGGTTTAAATTCGTGGCTAACAGCCTGGTTACAGATAACGGATGGGCTATTGATAATTTCAGGCTTGATTTTCCGCCAAAGCCAAATGATGTTGGTGTTGCATCGTTTATTAATCCTCCGGTTGATACTGCAGCCGGAAGTCTGATCAATAACGTTTCGGTTATGGTTGCCAACTACGGAATGAATGCTCTGGATTCAATACCAATTGTTCTGAAGCTGAACGGATCAGTAATTTCATCAGATACTATATTTACAACTCTTCTGCCACAATCTGAAATATTATTTACATTTAGCAATGGTTACACAGTGCCGGGTAATGGATACCAGCTATGTGCAGAAACCATGCTGTCTTTTGATGACTATAACCATAACAACAGTCACTGTAAAATTTTCATCCCACTGCCTGCCGATACAGATGTTGGTATAGGTTATATCCTGGAGCCTGTTACAGATTCGTTAAACCGTATTTGTTCCTATATCCCTCAGGTTGCAGAATGCTGGGTTTTCGATGTCAGTATAAGAATTCAGAACTTCGGACAGGTTGTTCAGATCTCTGTGCCTTTTAAATACTCATTCTATAATGGAGGTCCTGTTTATAATGAAATATGGAACGGAAATCTTCAACCGGGAGGTTATGTTGATTTGATTCTCACAAATAAGTTCAAACCATTGCTTGGAGATCAGTATATATGCGTTGAGACTGAACTACAGGGAGATGTTATGCCATCCAATAACTCAGCCTGCCGTCTGTTCAAAGGATTATTATGTAGTTGTTACGGCAATACGGTGGAGTATCAAAAAGAATTGGTATTTCTTCACCAGAATATCCCAAACCCCGCTTCAACAGCCACCACTATAGGCTTCAAGATACCATTTAGCGGTGAGGTGAAGTTTGGAGTCATCAACCCTCTGGGGCAACAGTTGTATGATCAGCTCATTCCTGCTTCTGGGGGTGAAAATGAGATTCTGGTTAACCTGGATGGTTTTGCAGCCGGTATCTGCTATTATTATATTGAATATGAAGGGCGAAGGTTAACCCGAAAGATGGTTATCAGACATTAAAAAAAAAGAGAGCGCTGAATAACAGCGCTCTCTCTTTTTGTGCCCAGAACAGGACTCGAACCTGCACATCCTTGCGAATACTAGTCCCTGAAACTAGCGCGTCTACCAATTCCGCCATCTGGGCTTTATACCTTACAAATCAAAACGAACCGGAATTGTGCCCAGGACAAGAATCGAACTTGCACTCCCTAGCGAGAACATGGCCCTCAACCATGCGCGTCTACCATTTCCGCCACCTGGGCTTCGTTTTGCTATTCAGAACGGGGCTGCAAATTTAGAACTTTTTATCATATCAAAACCGTTTGTTAAGAAAAATTTCTGAAATATTGACCGTCTTGCACCACAGTTTTTACGTTGCCGTGCACATTGTAGCTGTAATAGCTGGCGTAATCGTACTCAGCCATATCGGGTTAGAAGAAATAGCTACCCACCTGCACTCGCGTCTGCTGGTACACTACACACGAGATGCGGTTGCGGAGAGATATAAACCAAAAACTGTCCCACCTCGATGATGCTCCCGAGCGAATACACTAAATGATTTCAGCGCTCATCTGCGAAATTTCTGCACTTACCTGCGGGAAACAAAAAGCGGTGCTATCCGACATTCGTTGTAGAAGGGTTACCTGACAGAATGAATTTTGAAAACAAAACACTGAAGAATACCTTTCAAACTATATACACCTGCCACCTCAAAAAAGATTTGGCTATAAAAATCATCTGTTCATAAATATTTCTGATTAAATTAGTACCCTGAAAAAATCCGGATAATCACGTAAAATGCGGATTAAATCGAATTAAATCAATATATCCTGATAAATTCACAATTAAATAAAGAATTATGTTCACCGACAGGCAAAAATATCAACTCAAAAAAACCGGCATTCCGGAATCAGAGATCCTCCGTCAGCTAAACCGTTTTAAAACAGGAATGATATATGCCGATCTTGACAAGCCGGCAACCGCCGGAGACGGAATACTTGTTTTTGATAAGGATCAGCAGAAGGAGGCAGCTAATGATTTTCTCAGATACTCGGGAGGGTATAAAATCGTCAAATTCGTTCCGGCATCAGGAGCTGCAAGCCGTATGTTCAAAGACCTGTTTGAGTTTTCCGGCACAGACAATTCTGGCGAAATAACACTCCCCACCATAAGCCCGCCGGTGGAAAAGTTTGCAACGGGCATCCGTGAAATGCCCTTTTTTGATGAACTCTCCAGCAAAGTAGAAGAACGATTTCCTGGAATCCTTTTCTCAACAGAACCTTCAATAATAAAATTATTTATTGATACTCTTCTCACAGAACAAGGGATGAATTACGGTACCCTTCCAAAAGCTCTGCTGAAATTTCACAGGTATGGTGACCAAACCCGGATGTCGTTCGAAGAACACCTCGTGGAATGGGCATTGATGAATCCCGGTACGAAGCAGAAACTGTTTATCCACTTTACCCTGTCACCAAACCATCTGGATCTGTTTTACAAAGCACTGAGCATTAGATTACCGTTATATGAAAACCGTTTTAAACGCGAATTCGATATCTCAACCTCTGTACAGGAACCCATTACGGACACTATCGCAGTTACCCCGGATAATTTGCCCTTTACCGATAGTGAAGGGAATCTGGTGTTCCGCCCGGGAGGACATGGAGCTCTGTTATATAATCTTAATAATATAAATGCTGATATAGTATTTATTAAAAACATCGATAATATAGCCGTTGAAGAGATTGAGATCAGAAATATAATCTGGAAACAGATACTGGGAGGGGTGCTAATAGGGATTCGGCAAAAGATCTTCGAAATATTGAGTGCTCTGGAAATAGGATCGGAAACGGTAATCCCGGATGCAATTGAATGGATAAAAAAAACCTTTGGTTATTCAATAATAGCAGATTCTCAGGATATAAAAAAATCTGTAATTGAGTATCTGAACCGTCCTGTTAGAATATGTGGAATGGTTAAAAATACCGGTGAACCCGGAGGTGGCCCATTCTGGGTGAAAGATAAATACGGAATCTCTTTGCAGATAATCGAATCGGCCCAAATTGATATGAACAACAGAATTCAGAAAGAGATAGCTCTGTCAGCAACCCATTTCAACCCCGTTGACCTTGTTTGCAGCATTACCGATTATAAAAATGAAAAGTTCAATCTGAATAGCTTTTCAGACCATGATACCTCATTTATATCTGAAAAATCGTATCAGGGAAAAAAACTCAAAGCACTCGAACACCCGGGGCTCTGGAACGGAGCAATGGCACGCTGGCTGACACTGTTTATTGAGGTGCCTCTGATAACATTTAATCCGGTAAAAACCGTTAATGATCTCCTCAGAACCGAGCATCAGGTGAAAAATTCAAATTAAGTTTTATGAATGGTAAAAAAAATAATCATAATATTGCTGTTTGAATCTAAAATGTCTGATCTGAAAAAGATAAAGCACAATTAATAAATCAAAATCAATTTTAAAAATGAAAAGATTATTTGCAATTCTGATTGCCATTTGTATGATTGCCTCCTTTGCCAATTGCAATAAGGAAAAGGATGACAATAACAACAACAACGTGAACAACGATCCTTTGGGAAGGTATAATGAGTTGTATAACAAGAGGTGGTACAACAATCCGGATGCATCAAGGGGAGAGCATTTTTTTACCCCTAAAGACAATAAGGATTCAACAAGAGGGAGGATGGAGTGGGTATATTTTAATGGAATGACCGGACATGGAGATTATCAATGGTATTCCTCAGGTGATTCATTGTTATTGACTATGGATGGTTTCGATCCATTTGCCTTATACTTTCAGTATATTACTGCAGATTCGATGGCTTATATTCCCTCAAATGAATTGGACCAGGGGAATATCTATAAATTCAGACTTACGAAACCCTAATCTCTCTTCAGGATACCTTCCTGATTTCTTGCACGCTCCATTTCGATGCTGATAATCTCTTTCAGCTGTTCGAGTTCAATCTTCTTAGCCAGAATCTTTTTGTCCTTGTCTAGAAGGTATATTATGGGTGTTGACATGATATCGTACAACGTGTCGTAACGGTTTATCGAATATCCTCCGTTTACGTTTATCCAGTTCAGGTTGTTGGTACGTATGTATTCTTTCCATTTGTCGAGATCAGTTTTGGTACATACCGCAAACACCTTTACTCCTTTGTCTTTCATCTGGTTATAATAGTCACGTATTCCCGGCAATATCTTTTTGCAATGGCCGCATTCGTAATCCCAGAATAACAATACAAGGTAATCGGAACTTACCTGGTGTAGTGAAGTAACTACCTTATTGGTGTCCCACATTTGAAGTTCAGGTGCCCTCTCACCGATAAGGATACGTTCCAGTACCCTGATCCGCTCATCCATCTTTTTCAATACCGGTTCGCTAGCCCACCAGGTTTTCCCACTAAGATAATAGTTCTTTGCAAAATGGACGAAAGCCTTTTCCATACCCATAATGTTTGACCTCTCTGTCATATTTACCATATACCAAACCACAAACTTGTATAATTCAGGGGCAGGTAAGGTCTGTGCTATTATTTTCTCACCCTCGTAAATAACTGAATCAGGATGCTGTACAACCAGTATGGTCATGAATGTTTTCAGCTTATCGTGAAAAACGGGTGTCCTCACTATACGTTCATCTGAAAGGTCGATATTGTCCCAGAAGTGGGATTTGGTATAATAGTAGGCTTTAAGGGTATCTTCACGGGTACCGTTTTTCAGGTCGTAAGGATGCTCCGGATCCCACTGCATTTTTAAAAGTACCGACATCATGGAGTTTGGATCATTGGTCACCAATTCCCGTTGATATTTTTTTACCTCATTGTCAACCAGTTTCAGCTCCTCTTCAAGCTTTTCGATAGCCCCCGGTGGCGGGGAGCTGATACTATCGTTTTTCAGCATTTCAATTTCATTTTTTATCCTCTCTGCCTCTTTTCTCTTTTTCATGATGAACAGGGAGTACTGTCTGAAAGCAGTGTTGCCGGGAGATGCTGTGAAAACCAGGTTTCCATAAATGTCCGAGGTGTCGGTTTTGATTTTGAAGTTTTGATGGTTATCGATTATAAATTCAAGATACGATTTGCTTTTACTCTCATCAACAAGAACATACATGCCTTCAGGTAGCATCTTCTTCCCGCTGAATGTGTACTTCCCCGATTTGTCCCTTATTGCAGTATCGGCAATGCTGTTCGAGTTGCCATAGTAATGCACAAGGTATAATACCGAATCGTTTATTCCTTTGAAATCTATTTCTATCTTTCTGCCTGTCTGACAACTGGCTAAACTTATCTGCAATACTGCGAGAGTTATTATTATTGATTGCTTCATGATACATTATTTTTAAAAAGATATGACATAGGATTTATTCAGAAAAAATGATGCCGTATGTTTATTCATGGTCATGCTGGCAGCAAGGGAATAATAATGCATGGATCATAGTGGCAGTGGTAAGTGCTTTGTGGCCCCAGTTGTCATAAAACAGATAAGTGCACGATGCAACAGCATGTTCCTTTGAAGATGACAGCGGTTTCTGAAACAGCAAAACAAAGTCCTTCATGTCCTGATAGATATCCGCCAGATGTTCTGATATTCTCCCTTTTTCAGGCTCAGGTTTATCTCTACCTGAGTCGGAATTGTGGTGATGTTGATGTGGAACAAACCAGAAGACATCCTCGTTGTCCATTTGCTTTATCAAATCTTTTAGGCAATTCTCCCACTGCTCCTCAGTAACAAATCTCTCATACAGGTCATCGTCAGGTGGCCTTATTTCCGGCAGAAGGCTTCCTTTCAGATAGAGAAGTGGAAGAATTCTGTGCATATAACCAAGAAGTGTGTCTCGGGGATATTTTCCGCATTCCTCAACAATAAGGCAGTATTCATTTGCTATCGTAAGAAAATCAAGGACTTTTGCCGATCTGATACCCTCTTCGTGATGTTCCATTATTTTGCCCAAGTTGCTTGAATAACCACACAAAAATACATAAATAGCGGTTAAAGCCACATCCAGCCCGCAAAGATACAATTTTACCTGAGCCCAAGGTCATCAATTAATTTACCGGCTTTTTCCAGAAGTTTGTTATTGGCCTCTTCCCACGATATTGCGGCTTCCTTCCAGGTATCGTTTACACTGAAATAGAATTTAATTTTCGGTTCTGTTCCTGAAGGCCTCATGGTGATCATGGATCCGTCGGTGAGCAACAGTTGAAGAACATTTGACCTTGCCAGTCTGGTGGGGGTGGTTAATCCATCTGAGTTTCCTGTGATGGTGCCGTTAAGGTAATCTGTCACCAATTCAACTCTGGTTCCACCGATGGCCTCTGGTGTCTCATTCCTGTATTTATCCATCATAGCCTTAATCTCATCAGCCCCCTTCTTACCTTTTCTGGTCACCGATACTAAAAGCTCCCTGTAAATTCCGTATTTTGAATGGATCTGCTTCAACATCTGGAAAAGGGACAGCGATCTGCTTGCGGCAAACGCAGCCGCCTCGGCAATAATGCAACAGGCACTTACTGCATCTTTGTCTCTCACAAAATCCCCTACAAGGAGGCCATAGCTCTCTTCTCCCCCTGCAATATACTCCTTTTCCCCTTCAAGATCGCGGATCACCTCAGCAATATATTTGAAACCTGTGAGCACATTTATTGATTCAACACCATACGATTCAGCAATTTTGTCTATAAGATAAGAGGTCACTATTGTCTTGACGATATATTGCCGTCCATTCAGTTTGTTTCTGTTTTTCCATTGCTCAAGAAGGTAACTGATAATTATTGCTGCAGTTTCATTACCATTTAGAAGAACAAAATCTCCCGAATCATTCTTTACTGCAATTCCAACACGATCACCATCAGGGTCGGTTGCCATCACTAGTTCAGCTCCTTTTTCCATAGCCAGCTCTATTGCCATTTCAAGAGCCTCGCCCTCTTCAGGGTTTGGTGATATAACGGTAGGGAAGTTACCATCGGTTATCGATTGCTGGGGAACAGAAATAATATTTTTGAAACCGAACTCCTGCAGAGCCATCGGGACTATCATTGCTCCGGTTCCATGAAGCGGGGAATAAACTATGGGCATTCCGGCGAATTCATTCAGTAAACTATCATCAAGCATACTCAATGTTTTCACTCTTTTGGTATAGATATGATCTGTCTCATTCCCCAGGTATGTTATTCTTGAAGGATCCCCAATCCAGTTTACATCTTTAATACTTCTGATTCGTGCTGCCTCTTCAACTACCTTCACGTCGTGGGGAGGTACCAGCTGAGCACCATCATTCCAGTAAACCTTGAATCCGTTATACTCTTTGGGGTTGTGTGAGGCCGTTATCATGATGCCTGAAGTACATCCGTAGTGCCTTATGGCAAACGATAATTCTGGTGTAGGTCTTAATCCTTCAAAGATTATCACTTCAAACCCGTTTCCGGAAAGCACGTCGGCACAGATCTGAGCAAAAAACGGACTATTGATACGGCAATCGTAGGCAATGGCTACTTTGGCGTTTCCAACCCCGTAAAGCTCCTTCAGATAATTAGCCAGCCCCTGAGTCGACATCCCAATGGTATACTTGTTCATCCTGTTGGTGCCGGGACCCATAATGCCACGCATTCCACCTGTACCAAACTCAAGGTCTTTGTAAAAGGCATCGGTAAGTTCATCTCCACCCTCCTCAATAAGCTTTGTGACGGCTATGCGGGTCTCATCGTCAAAAGGCATTTTTGTCCAGATCCTGGCCCGCTCCAAGATATTTATGTCTTGCTGATTTGTCATTGCTGATAATTGTTGGAAAAGAGTTGATTATTAAGGTAATTTCTCAATGAGTCAATCCACCAAGGCTGTATCACATCATATTCACGTCTTATCAGATTGCAATCCATAAGGCTGTAAGATGGCCGTGGAGCTGGTTGGTTAAGAGAAGAGGTTGGTATTGGGTCAACAGCACATTCAATATTTAGAATTGTGGTTATTGCCCTGGCAAAATCATACCATGAGGCTGCTCCACTGTTCGAATAATGATAAATGTTAGGCCTTCCGTCATTAATGGGTTTTTCAACAATTTTTACAATTGCTGCTGCCAGATCTCCTGCATAGGTAGGTGCTCCAACCTGATCGCTTACGACTTGCAGATGCTTCTTTATGGTTGCCCTCTCAACAATGGTGTTTACAAAATTTTTACCCCCGAAATAATATAGCCATGAAGTGCGTATTATTATCGTTCCGGGTGCATGATACAATGCAGCAACCTCACCCTCAAGCTTCGACTGCCCATAAACCGATAATGGGTTGGCAGGGTGATCCTCCTTGTATGGGGTGCATCCATGGCCATCGAAGACATAATCTGTGCTTATGTGAATAAGGCGCGATCCGGCCGCTGATGCCGCAACAGCCAGGTTTTTCACACCATGGCCATTGATGCTGAATGCCTTCTCAGACTCCTCCTCAGCCTTGTCCACAGCAGTGTATGCTGCACAATTGATAATAAAGTCCGGGTGGCTTGAAGAGAAAAAATCTTCAACACTTGTAGCGTCGGTTATGTTGAGCTCATCAATATCAACTCCGGTGATATTATGTTCCGGCCTGCCTAAAAAGGCATCCTCCAGTGCCCTTCCCAACTGGCCTCTGTTGCCGGTTATAATGATTTTTGCCATAATGAAATGGTTATTTCACAACTTTTGTGTCAACACCGATACAGAAGTAGTCGAATCCTTTCAGCCTCATTTCTTCTTTATTATAGATATTTCGGCCATCAAATACAGCAGGTTTGTTCATGAGCTGTTTCATAAGGTCAAATTTCGGGATTCTGAATTCTTTCCATTCAGTTACCAAAATCAGGCAATCTACACCTCTGATGGCCGAATAGGGGTCATCTGCCAGGGTTATGCGATTGCCAAGCCGTCTTTCAGCCTCGGTATGTGCAATGGGGTCATATGCTGATACTTCGCACCCCGCATCAAGTAACTTTTCAATAATCACTACGGACGGAGCCTCTCTCATATCATCTGTCTCCGGCTTGAAAGCCAACCCCCATATTCCTATTTTTTTGCCAGCGAGATCATCTCCAAAGTAGTTGCTTATCTTATCAAACAATACAGACTTCTGCCTTTCGTTTACAGCCTCAACAGCCTTTAGTATCCTGAGTTCATAGTTATTGTCGGATGCAGTTTTGATAAGTGCTTTCACGTCTTTTGGGAAGCATGAACCCCCGTAACCAATTCCCGGGTTGATAAACTTTGGCCCTATACGTGAATCACTGCCAATTCCTTCACGTACAAGATTTATGTCGGCACCTAAACGTTCGCAAAGATTAGCAATGTCGTTCATGAAACTGATCTTGGTGGCCAACATTGCGTTTGCAGCATACTTTGTCATCTCGGCTGAGGGTACATCCATAAATATAACTGGATGACCGTTTTCATTGAAAGGTTTGTATAATTTCTCCATAAGGTTACGAGCACGCTGCGATTCAGTACCCACCACAATCCTGTCGGGTTTCATGAAATCCTGGACAGCATCACCCTCTTTCAGAAATTCAGGATTCGAGGCAACGTCAAACGGAATGGCAACACCCCTAATGGCAAGCTCTTCAGAAATTCTCTGCTTCACTTTGGCTGCAGTACCTACAGGAACAGTGCTCTTAGTGACAATAAGCAGGTAATCCTGCATGTTCCTGCCAACCTCACTTGCAACATCCAGAACATAACTCAGATCCGCGCTCCCGTCTTCATCGGGTGGTGTGCCCACAGCACTGAATACAACCTCACAACCTGCCAGATTCGAAGCAAGTTCAGTGCTGAATGACAGCCTTCCTTTTTCATAATTGCCAGTAACAATCTTATCAAGGCCGGGTTCATATATTGGAACTATTCCACTCTTTAGTTTTTTGATCTTATCGTGGTCTATATCAATGCAAACCACCTCTATGCCAACCTCGGCAAAACAGGCCCCCGTAACCAGCCCCACATAACCTGTTCCTACTACTGCTACCTTCATCTATTATCAAATTTGTTTTTATTGTTTTATTAATGATAATTTATCCTTTGAAATCAAGATGCTTACCCGCTCATGACCTCAGATTTCCTAAACCCTAAACCCTGAACGCGCTCGCGAAGCGAGCGCAAAGAACCCTGACCCCATTTCCATGGCCTGCAAATCTACAAAAAAATAACTCCCTACCTGCACCTGTGATTGATACCCATAACATAATTGTCAATCACCTTAAGAGGTGCTACTGTCCGGTCACCGGCAAAACCATTGATGTCACCTGAAGTTACCTTTTCAGAATATTGTTTCAGTAGTTCCGAGGATACAGGTCTGTACGACCAGTGCCATGGCTCCTCTTCATATCCCGTGGGTCTCAGGCTGTTCTTTTCAGTGTAAGTCTGACAAAATCCATATTTTGCAGCATAATTGGCAAGCCACCGGTATTCCTTTTTCCCTTTGGGTTTTTTAAAATACTCAGGCTCTACGGAATTTATATCGATATCAGTACCCCAATGATGACGTGAAGTTCCGGGCATAGAGCTGTATTTTAAGATTATGCGTGCCCTTTCATTTTCATCAGCAACTGTCGACAGGTTAACTCCATCCACAAGCCTGGTGCCGTTCCATTTAGCCTCCCAAATTGCCTTCTGTGCATCGAAATTCCTTGTGGCAGAAACAATCTTAAGAATTATTCCTTTCTTCAGTGCTGCATCATACATCTTTCTGAAAGCTTCATGTACATCCTTTCTCAACCAGCCACTCTTCAATGTGGTCAAACCCAGCTCAATCATCATAAATGAAGGATGATCTGAAGGGTTGAATCGTCCAAGAAGGTAATCTTTGTTAATAATGGTGTCGTTTGCTGCTATGTAAACAGGATGTTCAAGGTCAATAAAATCGGCATCCAGAGATCCTGTCTGACCTGATGCTCTCTGGTTCTGATGTTGGCTGCAGCATATTACCATCATCAACGATACCAGGGAAATAAGCTTCAGCAAGGTGTATATATGATTCATTCAGAAATCTGCTTGTTGATGGTTTTTATTATGTCAGCAGAGGTGAGACCGTAACGCATCATCAGTTCATCGGGCGACCCCGACTCACCAAACCTGTCCCTTATCCCAATCCGGATAACACGGCACGGGGTAGGGGAGGATGTGACAACCTCTGCCACTGCACTCCCAAGGCCACCCGTAACCTGATGCTCTTCTGCAGTCACGATGAAGCGAAATTTTTCCGCACATTCCCCTATCAATTTTTCATCCAGAGGTTTTATGGTATGAATGTTTACAACCCTGCAGGAGACACCCGATTTTTCAAGGGCATAAGCTGCCTGAAGGGACTCCCATACCATGTGTCCCGTAGCAATAATGCATGTATCCTCACCATCGTGAAGAATTTGTCCTTTTCCAACGATATAAGGGGTATCAGGGTATGTGAAGTCAGGCACGGCACTCCTTCCGTAACGAAGATAGACGGGGCCTTTACACTGTTCAATGGCTGCAATTGTAGCCAAATATGTCTGTGTTGCATCGCATGGGGAAATTACCGTCATGTTTGGCAATGGTCTCATTACAGCAATATCTTCAAGTGCCTGGTGTGTTGCGCCATCAGGTCCTACAGAGATACCGGCGTGGGCACCACCGATTACTGCATGGACATTGTTGTAACACAGTCCGATCCTTATCTGGTCGGTGGTCCTCAATGCGGAAAACACTCCGTAAGTTGAAAATACCGGAATAAACCCTTCAAGGGCAAGCCCTGCAGCAACCCCCACACAGTTCTGCTCAGCAATGCCCATGCTGAAAAACCTGCCGGGGAACCTTTCAGCAAAAAGTTTCATGCCGACAGATGCTGTTATATCTGCACCCAGTCCAATAACTCCGGGATGATGCTCTGCAGCCTTGAGGAGACCCTCGCTAAAACCCTCCTTCGTGGGAATACATTTTCTGCTTGTGTAAATCATATTATCAATCAGTACAGTTCGTTGAGAAATTCTACCAGTTCCTTACCCGAAGGAGCCTTTCCATGCCAGCGATAATCCCCCTCGATTGAGGCCACCCCTTTACCCATTGTAGTCTTTGCTATTATGCATACCGGTTTGCCCTCCGGCTTCCATGCCATATCCAGAAATTTAAGAAGTTCAAGGATATCGTTTCCGTCACAGTCAAGAACCCGCCATCCAAAAGACTTCCATTTGTCATACAGGGGTTCCAGCCTCATCACATTCTCAGTCCTTCCGTCAATCTGCAATCCGTTCCTGTCAACAACAACCACGAGGTTTTCCAGATTGTAATGGGATGCGCTCATCGCCGCTTCCCACACTGACCCCTCCTGCAGCTCTCCGTCACCGCATATTACAACAATTTTATGTTTTTCGTTTCTCAGGCATGCAGCTAAAGCCATCCCAACACCAATTGAAAGGCCCTGCCCCAGCGACCCTGCAGACAGCTCCAGGCCGGGTAAATCGTGATCCCTACCCGGATGCCCCTGAAGCCTGCTTCCAAGCTTTCTTAATGTCATAAGCTCCTCAACGGAGAAAAACCCTGCATGAGCAAGTGTAGCATACAGTACCGGAGCCACATGACCTATGGAGAGAACCAGACGGTCGCGTCCAGGCCACAGAGGTTCAGATGCCCTGTAGCTGAGCCTGCTGAAATACAAAACAGTGAACAAATCCGCTAAACCCAGACTGCCACCCGTATGTCCTGACCCTGCTTCGGCAAGGCTTACCAGAATATCGCGTCGTATTTCCCTCGCTTTGTTTCGGAGTATTGTTATTTTCTCCTGATTTATCTCCATTACCATTGCTTTTGATGATTTTTAGTAATTTCAACAATACTATGAACCACAAAATCCATTATCCAAAGAGTGCAGATATCTGCCCCCAGGCTGCTTTGAAGAAAACAACACCTATCCATACCGAAACCACCAGCTTCAGGAATACACCCGTAAGAAACCCGATAAAGGAACCAAATCCTGCCTTCAAAGCTGCACGCGATTTTTTGCCTGCCAGCAGTTCACCAACAACAGCACCTGCAAAAGGGCCTATCACAATGCCGAAGGGAGCAAAAAACAAACCGGCAATAAGCCCGATAGTGCTTCCCCACGTACCGTACCTGCTCCCGCCAAATTTTTTGGTTCCCCATATCGGCACAATGTAATCGAGTATAGTAACGATTATAACAACAACACCCCACATCACAATTGTTCCTGTTTCAAAAGGGCGGTTTTCACGCTCGGTGATCTGAAGTAATAGTAATGCCAGCCACGCAATCGGTGGACCGGGTATAACAGGTAAAATACATCCTAGTATACCTGTAAGAATAAAAATAACTCCTGTAATTATCCAGAAAACTTCCATCTGACAAAGCTACCACTTTTTTTTAACCATATTCTTGAAATAGGTGATGTGCCACAATATATGAATCACAGCTATCAATGCCATCGAAATGCCAATGTCTACATGCCAGAAACGAAGGGTGGTAAAACTGTTCATAGCTACGTGGTAGTTTATCTGCACTACCAGGAATAATCCGAAAAGACAACCCACAATAAATGTGAGCAGCAGCATCAGATTCCAGAATTTACGGTGATGGATCCTCTTGATAATTTTTCTTTTATAAAGGATGAAAGTTAAAAGGTAAAGCCCCAGGGTAAGTGAAGATATAAGGATCAAATCATAAACCGGATCGAATATTTTTGCACTGTATTCTGTTTCCAGGGGAGGGGTTACGCAATCATCCTCCTGCTCAGTTAATGGAACTGATTCCGATGCTCCGATGTCGCTAATATCAGGGTTACTGTTCTTATCAAAGGTAGAAGCTGTGTTTTCATTGCCGGTAGGCGAATCTGACTTAACAGGCTTCTGTGATTTATTTGTTACCTTTAATGGTGTTGAAAGTGAATCCTTTACTGCAGATAAAGTATCTGTTTTTATGGGTGTCTCAGACTCTTTATTTCCTGGCACTGTTACAAAAGAGAAATCGCAATAACCATCGTTGTTATTATCAATAAACCGCCCGCAACCCCAGACGCAATTGTGTTTAGCTCCCATCGGACATCCCTGACCGGACAGGCCGGGAATGAATGACATCATAAGTATAAGAAAAAGAATGGTTTCCGTATATTTTTTCATGCGCTTCAATTCACTGACTTTCCTTTCGACAAACGTACATGATTTTTCCTTCACTGTAGAGTAAAAAACTTACTATATATTTCGTTTAGCCGGATGAACATTGCGACATATTTTTTGTTTCATATTGGTATACAATATAATAAAATATGTTATATAACCACGGGATTATTGAATTGAAGAATGAAACTGCGAAAACCGGCTATCATTCAGGCCGTTTGATTTGAGGAGAAGAATAACCAAAAATGAACCAAATGATGACGACTTCAACTGTTAAAAGATCATTTCCTGTATTGAATATGACATGTGCCTCCTGTGCGAAAAGAGTTGAAAGTGTTCTCAAATCTCAGCCGGGTGTTTTGGATGCAAATGTAAACCTTGCTACAGCAAAGGTTTTGGTGGAGTTTATCTCTGAATATATTCAGCCAGAAAGTTTAAAAAAAGAGGTTCAGAGTATCGGCTTTGATTTGGTGATTGAAGACAGTGCGTTCAGCGATGAAATTGCAGAAAAACTTCAACAAGATCAATTCAGAAGCCTCACAAGGAGAACTTATTGGTCTTTGGGACTTGCTATTCCTGTAGTATTAATTGGCATGTTTTTTATGAATATTCCCTATGCTGCCGAAATCATGTGGGCTTTAAGCACACCTGTTGTCTTATGGATGGGACGAGATTTCTTTATCAATGCATGGAAACAAGCCAAGCATCGCTCCGCCAATATGGATACTTTAGTGGCATTGAGTACAGGGGTTGCATATCTTTTTAGTGTCTTCAACACTTTATTTCCACATTTTTGGCATGCCAGGGGATTACACGCTTATGTCTATTTTGAACCTGCTGCGGTAATCATTGCATTTATTTTATTGGGTAAGCTTCTGGAGGAAAAAGCGAAAAGTAATGCTTCATCAGCTATCAAAAAACTGATTGATTTACAACCAAAAACCGTAACCATTATTCACGAGCACGGACATCAGATACAAACGCTTGTCGAACAGGTCGGTATAGGGAATATATTGCTTGTAAAACCGGGTGAGAAAATAGCAGTTGACGGAACAGTGATCTGTGGAAGTTCTTATGTTGATGAAAGTATGTTGACCGGTGAGCCGGTTCCTGTCTTTAAAGATGAAAACGACAAAGTGTTTGCAGGGACAATTAACCAAAAAGGCAGCTTTCAGTTCAGAGCCGACAAAGTTGGAAGTGAAACAATGCTTGGCCAAATCATCAAAATGGTTCAGGATGCACAAGGTAGCAAAGCACCGGTTCAAAGGCTGGTGGATAGAATTGCAGGAATTTTCGTTCCGGTTGTAATTGGGATTGCTATTGCTGCATTCATTGTCTGGAATGTGTTTGGTGGTGAAAATGCATTTACACAGGGTCTGTTGTCTCTTGTCACCGTATTGGTCATTGCATGCCCCTGCGCTTTAGGACTGGCTACACCAACAGCCATTGTGGTGGGTGTGGGAAAGGGGGCAGAAAATGGTATTCTCATTAAAGATGCAGAAAGCCTTGAATTGATAAAAAAAGTAAATGTTGTTATTCTCGATAAAACCGGAACCATTACAGAAGGAAAACCTTTTGTAACCAATGAATTCTGGACAAATGAAGCCATTAAATTGAGGCAAATCCTTTTAAGTATCGAAAAAAAATCTGAACACCCGCTGGCTGCAGCAGTTGTTGACCATCTTAAAAACTACGACTCTTATCATTTTGCAAAATTCGAAAGCATTACTGGAAAAGGAGTAAAAGCTGTGATAGAGGATGAAACCTATCTGATTGGAAACAGGGGGCTAATATTGGAGAATGATATTTATTTCCACAGAGCGGTTGATGTAAAAGCAACTCAATGGGAGAATGAGGCAAAGACAGTAATTTGGTTTGCCGATTCAAAAGAGGTTGTTGGAGTTTTAGCAATTGCTGATCAAATTAAAGTCACTTCCCAAAAGGCAATAAAAGATCTGCATAAATTGGGCATTGAAGTGTATATGCTAACCGGCGACAATGAAAAAGCTGCAAAAAAAGTTGCTGAAAAGGTGGAAATCAAACAATACAAGGCGGAAATCCTGCCGGGTCAGAAAACCTCTTTCGTGAAAGAGTTGCAATCCGAAGGAAAAATTGTGGCAATGGTTGGTGATGGAATAAACGACAGTGCTGCTTTGGCACAGGCAGATGTGAGTATTGCAATGGGTAAAGGGAGTGATATTGCAATGGATGTGGCAAAAATGACCATTATTTCATCAGACCTTTCCAGAATTCCTGATGCAATTCGGCTGTCAAGGTCAACTGTCAGAACAATTAAACAAAACCTGTTTTGGGCATTCATTTACAATCTTATAGCTATTCCTGTTGCAGCAGGTATTTTATATCCTGTCAGCGGTTTCTTGCTTGATCCTATGCTGGCGGGTGCGGCAATGGCATTGAGCAGTGTTAGCGTGGTCAGCAACAGTTTGCGGTTGAAGTATAAAAATTAAGGCCCCGAAAATCATAAATGTCAGACCTGTTTGAGAGATGTATTGAAATCACCTATATTCCAATAAAGAAGGGATTTATGTACCTGGTGGCAATTATTGACATACACAGCAGATACATTGTAGCCTGGATTGTCAACTACTATGGATGCAGAGTGTGTTGCTTCAACGATGATGGATGCTTTTGCGCATCATGGAAATCAGTGAATTCTGGACAGCGATCATGGCTCTCAGTTCACCAGTGCTCTGTATACCAAATGTTTGAGAGATGCCAAAGTGGATATCTCCATGGATGGTAAGGGCACGGCAACCGATAATGCATTTATTGAGAGATTCTGGCTAACGATCAAATATGAAATGATCTATCTTTGCCCTACATCAAATCCAACACATCTATTCAACCAAATAAACAGCTTTATCAACTATTACAACAACAAAAGGGAACATCCATCATTGTCATATCGTACGCCAGAAGAGGTTTTCAGGAGACCAGCATAATTTTTCAATTAAAAGGCAAAGTTATAAGTCTCCTCCCAGATCCCCTTGTATGAACATATTTAAATTTAATTTATATTATAAAGAGAACTGTCCAAAGATGTAGATTTGTCACAATCAATACCATCTAATCTGAAGCTGATAATTTTTGATAGTTAAAAGTTAAGATATCATGACACCATTTGTACTTACTGTTGTTTGTTTCCTTGCAATAGTTTTCCTTTTTATTATCGAGGCTGCTATTGTGGTTTTTTCACCGTTATTGAAAGAGAGATTAATACCGTTTAATCCTGATTTGAGAAATGATGAAGAAAAAAAACCTGAACCTTCAAAGACTAAGGAAAATGTATTCTTTTATGTTGGTAATGAACGGATAGACGGATTTTTTTATCTCCCGGATTCTAAAATGGATCCTCTTCCGTGCATTATAATGAATACCGGTTTTGGTGGTACAAAGGAGATGTTCGTTGAGAGATATGCGAAGATGTTCAACGTTGCGGGCTTTGCCGTATTGACCTATGATTACCGTCATTTTGGGAAAAGCGATGGAAATCCCCGTCAGTTATATTCAATGGATAAACAACTGGAAGATTGTTCAGCTGCAATCAGTTATGTTCGTAGCCGCAAAGAGATCAATGCAGATAAGATCATAATATGGGGGACTTCCGGAGGAGCCGGCTACGGCTTGATCATAGCAGCTTCAGACGACAAAATTGCTTGTGTGTCATGTCAGTGCGGAGCTCTTGATCATAAAGCCGATTCTAAAATGGCAATCAGTCGTGACGGTTTCATGTCATATTTGCCCCTTATTTTCCATGCACAACGTGATAAAGGCCGTCAACGTTTTGGGTTGGGGCCACATTATATTGCTATCGTAGGAAACCATGGAGTACCTGCAATTATAAAAGCACCCGGAGCGTATGAAGGATATTCAGGAATTGCATCAGAAGATGCTGAGAATAAACTCTGTGCACGGATTATGCTAACACCTCATAAGAATCCAGTTGAATACGCCCATCTGGTTAAATGCCCGGTTCTTATCCAGGTATGTGAAAATGATAACGTTGCAGATCCACAGGGCTCAATCAATACTGCAAAAAAATTAGGCGACAGAGCTACCCTGAAGAAATACCCCATTGGTCATTTTGATATCTACTTTGGGGTAAATTTCAAACAAAGCATTGAGGATCAGATTAATTTTTACAGAAAACATGTGTGAGCATATTATGAATTTGCCTAATAATCAAGCCTGTAAATCAGATCAAAATATTGAGATATGAGACAATCATCTGCCCGGAAGAAATTCAGGACACAAATCGTATTTGAAAAAGATATGATTGCTCCATGTGGAATGAATTGCGCATCATGCCTGGGATTCATGAGATACAAAGACCATTGCCCCGGCTGCCGGAGTATTGACGATTCCAGACCGGAATACTGTAAAAGATGCATCATAATAAACTGTGAGCTGCTGAAGATGACAGAGTCGAAGTTCTGTTATGACTGCCCTAAGTATTCCTGTCAGAGGCTTAAACGGTTGGATAAAAGATACAGCACCAATCACAATACAAGCTTTTTTGAAAATCTTTCGATGATAAAGGAAAGAGGGATTGATCAGTTCCTGATATTTGAGACCAATAGAAGAACCTGTCCGCAGTGTGGATCAACTCTGTGCATTCATCGGCCATTCTGTTTCGAATGTGGATTTACAAATCAAAAGGAGGGTTAAGCAATGAAATCATTCAATGACTGCCTGCCGGAATACCGTAAGCAAATCCAGAAAGGTGTTATCGTAGCAGCCTACAGGGGATTGATGCAGTATATGAAGAGTCTCAGGATCCATTTTAAAAACAGATTTCCTGATTACTCTGTGCCCGGTGACATCTATCTCGGATATATGGACATGACATATTTCCCCCTCATCACTCCAAAATTAAAAAACAAAGGCCTCAAGATTGCCATTGTACTGATTCATGACAATCTCCGTTTTGAGGTATGGCTGGCCGGTTCAAACAAGACAATCCAGGCAAAATACTGGAGGATAGTCAAAGAACGAAAATGGGAGCAATACAGGATACCGGCAGCTATCAGGGGGCAGGATTCAATTATAGGATGCGATCTGGTGGAGGATCCCGATTTTAGTGACCCGGACAACCTAACCAGGCATATTGAGGAGCAAACGATGAGATTTGTTAAAGATATTGAAGCTTTTCTTGACGGGATTTAAAACAGGAAGGTTTCTTCCATTTTGATGTAAACTTAAGTTAGCTTAGGTATTCATTTCATTTTGCACTTTAAATATATTGATTATCAAAGCTATTAATTCTTTTAGGATTAATAGACAGGCAAAAATATATGTTGAAAAAAAATATCAAAAAGCGTAAATTATTTTAGAGATATCTGTATATTTGTTTCATATTCTTCCCAATAATAGGAAGACCGGAATGCAGGCCATCAACAAAAATTGCTAAATGGGTCGTGCTTCAACGATTGATTTTTTTCAATATGGCAGATTAGTCTGCAGTATTCCTGTCGTAAAATCCTACAATTTATTCTCATCCCATTATCATTTAAAATCAAATTATTATGAGTAAAATCATCATTTTTCTTTTGCTTGCTTTTGGTGTTTCAATTAAACCCATCGCAGCAACAAATGTCTCAGGCAACATCTCAACATCAACCATCTGGGATATTTTCGGAAGCCCTTATGTGATTACCTCCTCTGTATTTGTCGATTCAGGTGTGACACTAACCATCGATCCCGGGGTCACGATTCTATTCGACAACAGCCAGTATCTGATAATCTACGGATCTCTGAATGCGACAGGGGTTACTTTTACATCCAGCAGCCCATCACCTTCACCTGGTATCTGGAATGCTATTGAAATCGGAGGGCCTAATGCCAACGCAATAGGTTCAGCAGTTTTAACCGGGTGTGATATCCACTATGCTCAAACGATAAGGCTGTTTCAGGGGTCTGCAATACTAAACAACACCAATCTGATAAACTTTACTGAACATGGTTTAGTACTGTATCCGGGAGCTAATTTACAGATGACCGGGGGCAGCATAATTACCACTAGTAATCAGGCAATCAACAATGGGATTGGAATCAATGCCCTGGAGAACTCAACAGCATTCCTAAACGGTATTACTATCCAGAATTTTAACACTGGCATGGTTCTCAAACAGGATGCCAACATACAGATGACTGGGGGCAGCATTACTAATAATGGTACAGGAATTCTTGCAGATAACCATTCCATTGCTACCCTTAATAGTGTAAATATTCAATGTCTGAATAACGGTATTGTTTTAAATTATAACTCAGATGTTTCTATAGGAGGTGTAAATATTTCAGGATGTTATTGGCCGATAATATATAATGCCAGTGCCAGCCTCACACCCACCGGGCAAAACTACATCTCGGGCAACCAATATGATGTGATTCTGATGAACTTTCCTCAGATTTCTGATACCATGACCATCAATGATATCGGGATCCCATATTTTTTAAATCAAGGAATGACGGTATTACAATATGGACAGCTTGCCATTGCTTCCAACACCATCCTGAAGTTTGCTGATAATTCGGGGCTGCACATTTCAGGAACATTAATTGCTGACGCTTCAGTGAATGAACAGATATATTTTACATCTTTCAAAGATGACAACTGGGGTGGCGATTCAAATAAGGACGGGATGGCAACAGCTCCCGCACCCATGGATTGGCAGGGTGTATCTTTTAATTCAACCAGCAACGACACAAATTGCCTGATGAGGCGATGCCATGTCCGATATGCAGGTGGATACGGCATTGGTGGCATTTCGGTTTTTGATGCAAGCCCGGTGATAGATCAATGTGAATTGACCAGTAATTATTTTGGTATCTATGTCCAATATTACTCCAGCCCTGTTTTATCGGGAAATCTTATCGGTTCCAGTGTAATGACCCCGATAGCAATTTCATACGAAGCAGATCCCATTATGTCAAACAATGTACTTTCCTTCATGGATAACCAATACGATGCCATCGGGCTGATTGGAGGGGTGTTGCAAATGGATGCCACTCTGAAGAGACGTTCTGTCACCAGTGTGGAAAATATGACTTACCTCATGTTGGGCGAGATCAAAATCGACACATTGGCTACCCTGACGATTGAAAAAGGTATTGTTATCAAATCCTTTTCCAATGCACATCGCATCGTTGTGAACGGGACTCTTTCAGCAGTTGCCACAGTTGACAGTATGATCACATTTACCTCTGCAAAAGATGACAATTACGGCAATCCATGGGACTCCAACAAAGATGGCACAATGACCTCGCCGGTTGTTGGTGACTGGGGCGGCATTGTATTTAACCCGGGAAGCAGTGGCACTCTCAATTACTGCAGATTTCAGTATGCCGAGGTATGGAACTACGGTTTTTCGAACTGCGGAGTGACTGAATATCTGAACGGGGCTGCCATAGGCCTTATTGATGCTCATCCGGTGATCACAAACTGCCTGTTCAAAGACCTCAGGTACGGCATCTCATGCTACCGTGTCTCCAATCCAACATTGACAAACCTGGATATGACAAACATCCAGTTTACACCGATTAACATCTCCGGATCATCTAATCCGACAATGATCGGAATCACCTTTACCAATGTGGGTTGGCGGGCCATCGGACTTCTGGGAGGCAATGTATGTAATAACGGAACAATTATTCAAAGAAATGTTGCCGGGTTCAACAATATAACTTACGTTCTTCTTGAAGACATGATCTTAAACCCAGGAACATACATAGAGATAGTTCCGGGGATCATTGTAAAAAGCAACCAATGGATATGTTCTGGAACACTTTATGGGGCAGACATTTTTGTCGACGGGGGGTTAAGAATTGATGCAACTGCATCACAAAAGGTGGTTTTCACATCCATAAAAGATGATAATGAAGGCAATCCGTTTGACACCAACGGAGATGGAAATGCCTCAACACCTACATCCGGTGACTGGGGGTATATCAAGTTCAGGTCAACAAGTGATGATGCCTACTGCAAGCTCAATTATGTTTCCCTTAAGTATGGAGGAAGCGTTGGTCCTTGTGCTACTGAAAGCGGATTATCATTCGAAAATGCCGGATGTATGGTATCAAACACCCTGATCACCGATAACATCGGTTACGGTTTGTTTATAAACGGCAATTCCAATCCGGTAATATCCGGTGTGACCATACAGAATTGCCAGAAAGACCCCGTTGCCATGTCATTGACCTCCGATCCTTCATTCAATAACATTAGTTTTGCTGCTAATTTCAGCAGTGCATTGAAGATAATCGAAGGAACACTCTCAACCAACGCTACACTCGCACCCAGAAATGTAGCAGGGATAAACAACATTGCATACATCATCAGCAATCTTACAATTGATCCTAATGCAAAACTGACCATTGCACCGGGTGTTGTGATTAAATACAGGTCAGATAACTGGTGTGGTTGGTGGCCTCGCGGACCACATATTCGTGTAATGGGGAACCTTCTTGCTGTTGGCACACCGACCAGCAAGATTTACTTAACCTCATTTGCCGATGACTCAAAGGGAGGCGACTCAAATAACGACGGAAACACTTCAACACCAAATCCGGGTGACTGGGGAGCAAATACCAATTGCGATGACAATAACTATGGCGGAATACATTTCATGAATAACTCGATCAATTCAGATACAGTCAATTATCTGAAATATTGCGAGTTTTCATATTCAAACTACGGTGTTGGGATTCAAAATTCACACGCTACATTCGATAATTGCACTTTTCAACTCATGAGTGAGTTCGGAGCAAAAATTACCGGATCATCCAACCCGGAGTTCAAGGATTGCCAGTTTTACAACATAGCCAAAGCCCCGGTAGAGCTCAGCATGTTTTCAGATCCGGAGTTCACCAATTGTACAGCACTGAATGTTGGTTTTATGGCACTTGCAGTACTTCCTGAAACCTATTCGCAGTCAGATACCGTTCCCATCAGGAATTTCGGAGGATATAACAACATTGGATATCTGATGACCCAACCATGTACAATCAATTCCGGAACAACCATTACTATACCCCCGGGGGTTGTCTTTAAATCCTCAGGTTTTGATTTGAATTCTCCAATCAACGCGAACGGTTTTATTGTTAAAGGCAGATTAAACATTGCAGGAACACAATCTGAGCCCGTAATTTTTACTCATACAGCAGATGACACATACGGTAATCCCCCTGATATGAATCAGAACGGGGCTGCTAATCTTCCACCTGATGGATTCTCATGGGGACAAGGTTGGTCAGGTAAATGGATCGAGTTTTTTGATGTAAGCAACGACTCAAGTCTTATTTCACATACCGTTTTCAGGTATGGTGACAAAGGAATTATAACCACCAGTGCATCTCCAACCATTGAACACTCAAAGTTTGAGAATCTTTACTGTGGGGTTGAAATGAACGGAGTATCATCGCCCGGAATAGATTTCTGCACCTTCCACAACCTCAGATTCAGCCCGTTGAAGCTTTCTCTGGTTTCCTATCCGTCCACATCTTCCAATAACATCATTTCGGGAACCACCTGGAGGATGTTAGTAATTAGAGACGAGACGCTCACACAGGATGTAACCTTACCGAAACGAAATTTCGGAGGTGTTACTAATATACCCTATTGCTTCAATGATTACACAGTTGGTACCGGTGCCATCCTCACCATAGCTCCGGGGGTTGTATGCAAATTTATGCCACCGGAATACTATTATGAGCACGGTTTTATTAAGGTCTTCAAAGGACTCATTGCACAGGGTGGAAGTACCCCCGACAGCACGATAGTATTTACAAGCATCTTTGATGATTTTTATGGTGGAGATTCAAATGCAGATGGCGTAACCACAACGCCATCGAATGGATCATGGAAAGGTCTTGTGTTTGAGGATCAATCTCTTGATCCCTTCTGCAAGCTGAAAAATTGCGTGATCCGTTATGCCGACAATGGCATACAAACAAATAACGCCAGTCCGGATATCCTAAACACAAGTTTTAATAACAACAACACTGCCGCCCACCTTACAGGGGCATCAAATCCTGTTTTCAATCAGAGCGATTTTGTTGGGAATCATTATTATGCAATCAACAATGTCAACCAGGCCTTCTGGGTAAATGCAGAAAACTGCTGGTGGGGAAGCAACCTGGGACCCGTGCTTTCATTTACCCCGGCATCAGGCCCGGGTAGCCAGGAGTACGTGTCAGATTTTGTTGATTATACTCCCTGGAAAACAACAGGTGCCATTAACCCACTCATTGGGGATGTGAGCCTTAACGGCCTTGTTCAGGCCTATGATGCCTCTCTTTTACTAAGATATACCGTTCAACTCGAAACATTCAGTCCGTTACAGCAGCAGGTTGCAGATGTCAGCGGAACTGCAGGAATAACTGCATTTGATGCTTCGCTCATACTACAGTATGTTGTAGGCCTTATACAGGGCTTCCCGGCAGAACTTGCCAAAGGGAGCACCCCTTTTACTCCACCGGCAAATACCATACTTTATGTTGATAATAAAGAGGTGAATTCGGGTGATCAGTTTGACATCCCTTTACGGTTAATTAATTCATCTGATGTTACATCATGTGGTATCTCCATCAAATTTGACCCTCAACTCCTGAAACCTTTGAACGTTGTAAATGCTTTAAATGACATGAATATGGCCTGGAGTATAGACACAATCAATGGCTTTATACTCATCTCGTCAGCAGGAATAAAACCACCTGAAAACGACACTACAATTGTCATTATCACACTACAAGCGTTGGAGACAAATGTGGTCAAATGTTCAACACCTATGACAGTGGCCCGTTTCATGGCAAATGAAGAAGACTTTACATCCATGGCTGTTCCGGGTTATGTTACCATCAACAATGTTGCAGCAGATGTTAAATCAGAAAATGACAACACAGCACCTTCAATATATCCGAATCCCTCCCATGGCACAATGACTCTAGGCTATACACTCACAGAAGGAGATCATAAAGTCAGAGCTTCGGTTTATAACATTGCAGGTCAGCTCCAGCAGGTAATATTAGATGAAAACCAGCAGGGTGGGGACTACAGGCTGATGATAAATTCTTCACTAAAGCCGCTTGATACCGGGTATTATACGCTTCTTTTTGTTATTGATGGTGTTCCATCAATGCACAGGTTTCAAATCATCAAATGAGAGATTTCATCATGAGAATCCTGGCGATAACAATTATTCTGATGGCAATGGCACTCACAGGAGCACCTCAGTCCATCCCTTTAAGGATCCCGGATACAACGGCAACCCAAGGGTCATTAATTGATATTCCGATTTATGCAGACAGTACCCTTACCGGCAAAAATATCCTTGCCTATTCTTTGCAGTTAACCTATGATCCTCTTTTATTGCAGGCAGTATCAGTAGTTACACAAGGTACCATATTGCAGCAGTATGGCTCCCCTATTGTAAATACTTCCACACCCGGCCTCCTGAAAATAGCAGGAGCAGGCACCTCACCACTTACAGGTGCCGGAGTGCTGATAATTATGAGATTCAATGCTACAACTACAGGCTATGGCATGATCAGCTTCAATGGAAACCAATTCAATTATTTCAATGAAGGTAATCCGCCCGTTACTTTCACACCCTGTCAGATAGCAATTATCCATGCACCTTCCATAACAGTGATCCCGGATCAGGAAATAATTATCACCGGAGACACACTTCCCTTTAATGTTACAGGAGGCACTCCACCATACCAGTGGTTTGTGACAAACCCTGCGGTTGCTTCCATAAACTCATCAGGAACCCTTACAGCCATATCTCACGGAACAACAAGGGTGGTGACCCACGACTTAAACGGATTGAAAGACACTACCAACGGGTTTATTGATATCCGCCCGTTTGCACTTTATATTGCTGATACTCTTAGCCAATACCAGGGAAATATTATTGACATCTCAGTGTATGCTACCTCATTAACAGGACTCGGTATTCTCTCCGGAAGTTTTTCTCTTCAGTTCAATCAGGGTTTGATGACCCCGGTTGGAGTGTTGACAAACGGCACACTGATTTCTTCCTTTTCTTCACCGGTGATCAATACATCTGTCCCTGGAATTGTTGACCTGGCTTTTGCAGGGACTACACCGCTTGCAGGAACTGGTGTGCTGTGTGTGATAAGGTTTATGTTGTCCGGTACCAATACAGGATCCTCCTCTATTGTCTTGAACACCCCTGTTTTTAACCAGCAGTTGATACCCAAAACCATTAATGGATCTGTTGATGTCATTCCGCTTCCTCAACTCCAGATTATCCCATTTTCTAATACTATGGTCATCGGACAGATTCAACAGCAGCAGCTCACCGTAACAGGGGGGGCGACACCACCACTGCAATGGAGTGTAAGCAATCCTTCTATCGCATCTGTTTCTCAGAGCGGACTTCTTACCGTTACCGGAAGTGGTGTTATTCATGTAACCGTTACAGACTCTATTGGTGCTTCAGGAATATCAAACAGTATTACAATATATGATACCTGGGTAATAGCACCTGACACTTCCATTTGTGCTACCCCTCAAACATTTCTATATCCAGTCTTTATTGGCAGTTTACAACCTGCAGGAAAATCCGTCAAGTCATTTGAAGCGAAGTTTTCTGTATTATCCTCCTCAGCTGTAATCACTGGTATTTCGACCAATGGAACATTAACACAAGGGTGGATGACAGCATATAACATTTCAGGATCTGAAATCATGGTTGCTTCCGGTAGCGCCAACGGGTTAAATGCAGACGGAATTTTATTTTTTCTTGAACTTGAAACCGATAGCTCATTCAAGCAAGGGGATTACATCACAGTAATGCTGAATAGTCTGATGCTTAACGAAGGTTCACCAACTGCTCTGACCTCTCCTGTAAGCTTTATATATGGCCTGAATTATGACAGCCTTAAGGTTTTGATATATTCAAATCCACCCGGTGGGGTTTGCAGCGGTGAACAGGTGACATATTCTGCAGTTTACTCAGGCGGCAGTCTTATAAATTCCTATACCTGGAAAGTTAACGGGATCCAGCAGGGGGGCAACAGCTCTCAGTTTACTTCGGTTGTTCTTCAAAATAATGATGTTATCGAATGTACTGTGTCCTCTCAGGCCTCCCAATGCCTTTTAAACAACCCGGCCACATCAGATCCCCTTACCGCGGTTATATATCCGGTGCCGGTAATTACTCCCATTAATGATGATACCGTATGCAATAACAGCAATATCATATTAACGGCTGTTGTATCGGGAGGCAGTGGACTGTTCAATTATATGTGGAGCAACAACGCCACCACGCCATCCATCAGCCCCGTAATTATACAGGATGAACAATTCCAGGTAATTGTAACAGACACAAATAATTGCAGTGATACAGCTCTGATAAATATTTTTGTATCCTCTCCATCAGTTAATCTTGGTGATGATGACACTATATGCCATGGCGGATCTTCTATTTTAAATACTGCAGTCACCGGAGGATTTGCTCCCATAAATTATTCCTGGAGTACAACCGGATCAGGCCCTTCCATAACAGTGTTTCCAACATCAACCCAGTCTTATCATATAACTGTTACCGACATCATTGGCTGCAATGCTTCAGATAATATAACCGTTTTGGTGAGCAACCCTGCAACAACAGCCGGCAGCAACGACACTATTTGTTTCGGCGCCTCAAAGACCATCACATCACAGACTACCGGTGGTATTGCCCCATATAATTATTCATGGCAGCATGGCGGAAATCAGGCACAGACAATTGTCACCCCTTCTTCCGGTCAATCATACAGCGTAACCGTCACAGATATTGCCGGATGTATCTCGTCGGCAATGGTATATGTTGAAGTAAGTAACCCGTTGACAAATGCTGGATCAGATGACACCATCTGCATAATGGCAAACACCACCCTGAGTGCATCTGCAGCAGGGGGATACACACCATATCAATACCTCTGGAGCAACCAGGCAACCACACAGCAGATTACCGTCGGGCCTGTTATTAACACCCAGTATACAGTTACACTTACTGATCGTTTTAACTGCACCGCCACCGACCAGGTGAATGTTCTGGTAAGCAATCCTGTTACCCAGCTTGGAGCTGACGACACCCTTTGCCCTGGCCAGCAGAAAACCCTCACTGCTGCTACCACTGGTGGCTTACCGCCATACAGTTACAACTGGAGTGGAGCACAAACCGGTTTAAGTATTAATGTAACTCCTTCTGCGACTACTGTTTACAATGTAACCGTCACCGACGGTCAAGGGTGTATTTCAGGAGACAACCTGACAGTATTTGTAAGCAATCCATCCGGTAATGCAGGTCCTGATCAGGGGGCTTGCCCCGGTGAAACCGTAACTTTCAACGGCACAGTTACCGGGGGCTATTCTCCGTTAACTTATACATGGAATAACAACCCCGGCCAGCAGTATCAGATCACTGCAACCACCAACACAACACTGGTGTTCAAGGTCACCGACAAATTCGGATGCATCTCAACAGACACAGCCCTGCTCACAGTATTCCCGAACCCGGTTATTACACCTATTCCCGACGATACCGTATGCTACGATGCTGCTTCAACTATAAATGCAACTGTTACAGGTGGCACCGGCTCTATAAGCTATCTCTGGAATACTTCAGCAACTGCTTCATCAATAAATCCAACCATCACCCAAAATTCACAATTCTGGGTCAAGGTAACAGACATTAACAATTGTTCCGCTTCAGACACAATGATGGTTTTTGTATCCAATCCTTTTCTCACAACCGGATCGGATGATACACTCTGCCCGGGTGATACAAAACTGATTGCTCCGCAGATAACCGGCGGATTTGCTCCCTACAGCTATAACTGGTCAACAGGAGCAGTGATCCCACAGATCACCATAACCGGGATAGTCGACACTTGTATCAGTCTGACAATTACCGATCTGATCGGGTGTGATGCAAAAGATACGGTATGTATAATGGTTAATCAGATAATTGTGGACGCCGGCCCGGATGTCTCGCAGTGCCCCAACGATCCTTTGAATCTCTCTGCGGCAGTAACAGGAGGTGTCGGAGCATTGAGCTACCAATGGAGCACCGGCGCAACAACAGCATCCCTTGTGGCATTCCCGGTAACCGATTCTGTATTTGTTATAACCGTTAATGATGCATTCGGATGCTATGCAACCGACTCTATGGAGGTTGCCATGTATCCGGTGCCATCACCTAACCTGGGTACTGATGACACAATGTGTATCAACCATATCAAAACTCTTGATGCCGGTCCAGGATTATCCTCATATCTATGGTCCACGGGTGCCTCCACACAAACCATTATGCTTGACGGCTCGTTACTCGGAGCAGGAACATTTAACTTCAGCGTTGCAGTTACAAATCAGTTTGGATGCGGCAACGCCGACACAATCATAATAGTTGTTGATCCCTGTATTGGTATCGGCTCCGATTACAATGAATCAGATTTTCTGATCTTTCCAAATCCTGCATCTGACTATATTAATATTAAGTCCAATATCCCCGGAGGATACACTGTTACAATACTGAACAGTAACGGAAAAATAATACTGATAAAACACATCAGCAATCCGGATCCGGTAACGGAAAGGATTGAAATCAAAAATCTGGCTCACGGCCTGTATTTTGTGTATGTCACCTCTACGGTTGGTACAGTAGTGAGAAAATTAGTGATCAGGTAGTTATATATTAATCAGCAACGGCTGCTTCGACTACCCTTCTTGGAGGTGCCTTCGACTATGCTTAGGCATCGGAATGTATTACAGTTTTTCTTGCTGTTGGAATCGACTATGGAACAACAGTTACTTCGACTACCCTTCAGCTACATTAAGGGCATATCGCTCAGCCACCGTAACTTCTAACGTCAGTCCGTCCAAAAAACCCTCTCTCTCAGCTATTAAACGATCAAATATACGCCACTTTCCGAAAGGTTGTTTCCGGGGATGAAATTTTTTGGATATATATTTCCAGAGGGTCAAAATGGCGGATTTTAAGATGTATGAAACTGATTTCAGCAAAAGATACGAACATGCTGTTAACAAAGTTGTTAGCAACCCCTGCAAACCGGGAATAGTGAGCAGACGGCGAATTATAATGTTCAGGGTTCTAAGCTCGCTTCGCTCGCGTTCCGGGTTCGGTTGGCCATTTTTCAGGCTGCTTGCTAAATTTAAAGTGACTCATTCACGATTCATAACTCATAAAACAGTTTTCCGGCCGGACCCTGGTAACTGTCTTTGCGGGGATAATATATTAATGTTTTTCTGTTTGCTCTTTCTCATCTTCATCTGCTGATGCCATAGCCTCCATAAAGGCATCCAGTTTCTTTTCGATACAGGTAATATGTCTTTCAACCTTCATTTCGTTGTAGTTGTTCTTCTTGCTGTTCTGTACCCGCAACTTTGTGCTGTCGCCGGCTATCAGAGTGCCCCCGATCAGTGCATGATTCTTTGCCAGCTGAACCGTACACCTGAAAACCTTCTTTATGGCTTTTGGGTTGTCTCTTCTGAAATTGGATATTGTGTTGTGGTCAGGTTGTGAATAGAGGGAGACTCTCAACAAAAACATCCACAGCCCTTACCACATTGTCCTGCGAAATCGACTCTTCGAGTGATACCGGAAAGAGGTAAATCTGATCTCTGTTTTCTCCTTGTATGAATTTCATATTTTAAAGATACAAAAAACTCCAAACTTTCAGACCACACCATCCAAAGAGTTTTCAACAAGTTTTCAAGGTTTTTAGACAGTCTGACGGATTGGCGGTATGTTTTTGTTGCCGATTTCGAAGCACTGCCCTGTCAAGTTACACGAAAGTATATTAGATGCAGAAACGCTGAAACCTGCACTGGCTCGGCAATAAAATATACCGCCTGTTATGCACTGGCGGTTCTTGTTTCGGTCTGTTTCGCTGTCAAATTGCACTTTCATATTAAACTTGTCAAGTTGTTTTCATTTCTCATTTCTCTTTTCTGGCTATGTCGCCCGTATGTTGGCGTTTACTAATTTTTTCTTTTCAGCGTGGGATAAAAATTTTGAAATTACTCACATTAATAATTTGATTTTTAAAGGTGTTCGTGAATGCTTCGCATTTCTCTCTGGGTTGAGGCAGACACACTCTTTGGCAAGCTTTGGTTTGAGCTTGGGCTTGCAGGGCTTGACAATGTGTGTGGCTGCTGGGTTGGCTCATACTAATCTTATGATTTCTTTTTTTGTTGTTTTTAATAATGTTTCCAGTTTTCCTCCTTCGCTTGCATATCCGACAGTAATGTTGTCGGCAAGTTCAATCATCATTTTGTTTCTGATTTCGGCTGTTTGTTCGGTTACTCGTTTTACTGTTTTATCAAAAGGACTGATGATTAAAATTCTTCCTTGCTCCAATGGCTTAATAAGTTCCGGTTCAATCTTTTCTTTTAGTCCTCTGGCTAATGCAATGATGATAGGTTGCTTGCCTTTCAGTAAATAATGCAATACATCTTTTTCCAACTGGCTATGAAAACCGCTGATTACACAATTCCCTTTTTCTCTTTGCTCTATTGCCCAATCGTAGCATTTCAATACCGAAGAGGCAGGTATTGATCGGCTGCATAAAAAAGCAGTTTTGTCTCGCCTTAACAGATCATAATTGCCAAAATATTCCATTTTAGAGTAATTTTCTTCTTTCAATAATTTCTCTGGCTTCAATCAAAGCCTTACGAAGTTTTTCTTCAAGTTCTTTTTTGGGGGGTAATTCGGTCCAATATTCTGCAACCATAATTCCATCTTTATGCAATTCAAGTAATTCAACTTGCTCTCGACTTGTTTCTGCACACAAGATAAGTCCTATTGGTTTTTCTTCGCCTTCTTGCTTTTCGTAACGGTCGAGCCATTTCAAATAAAGTTCCATTTGTCCCTTATCTTTTGCCTGAAACTTGCCTAATTTCAGGTCAATAGCAACCAATCTTTTCAGTTTCCTGTGATAGAAAAGAAGGTCGAGATGATAATCTTCGCCATCAATAATCATTCTTTTTTGCCTTTCAACAAAAGCGAAACCCTTTCCTATTTCAAGAATGAACTGTTCGAGTTCTCTTAAAATGGCAGCTTCTAAGTCTTTTTCAAGATAAGTGTCCTTAAGTCCTAAGAAATCCAATATATAAGGGTCTTTAAATGTGTTAAACGGAATAGCGTTAGATTTTACGATTTTAGTATTGGCAATTTCTGCACGTTCGAAAGCTTTGCGATTAATTTGTTCCCTCAACTCACGTTTACCCCAGTTTTGTTCAGCACAAGTTTTGGCATAGTAAAGTTTGGCTTCCATACTTTTCAGGGGTAAAATTATCAGAAAATGTGACCAACTTAAATGACGTGCCATTGGACCGACAATTTTAATATCAGAAAATTGCTCCGCAAACTGCATCATACGTCTTAAATTTTTGACTTCAAAATTGTGCCCGTATTTTTCTGTTAATTGTCGTGCCAGTGTAACGACAATTTGCTTTCCATATTCAGCCCGCTTGTTTTGCAGTATATGTTCATTAATTCGTTTACCCACCTGCCAAAATAAAGTGGTAAGCGTACTGTTGGCATAAGATACGAGCTGTACTTTGCTTTGCTCAATAAGCTGTGATAACTCATTAAAGAGCAGGTTTTCGACTTTTACTATTTTATTATTGTTCGTCATCTCGTTTTCAAAGTTATTCAAAAATATTTATTCATCCTCCCCAT
>CAYXYB010000019.1:0-45234 GCA_964469215.1 uncultured Lentimicrobiaceae bacterium | reverse complement strand
CCCCTAACTTTGAGAGACTGGTCAGGTAGTCCAAGAATTGAATTCAGAGGTAATTATATCCAAAGCATTAATCCCATAACCGCAGCACCAATCCCGGGGAGTGGTAAAACACAAGTAGGAGTTCGAGCGATTGACTATGTTTCCACAGGTGGCAATATACTAACCATTGGGGATGCATCCTCATCGGCCTTTACCAATTCTTTTGAAGAAATCGAAATTGCGATTTCTTCCGAAAACAGTTCTGTCATAATTGTCAATAATTATGTAACTAAAACTACCGGTGCATTCCTGGTTTCCAATTCAGGAAATTACATTACCTGCCATATTGGAGGCACAAATCAATTTGACAGCAACATAATCGAAGACGTAAATGATTATGGAATGCGTGTTTCAGGATACATAGAATTAGATGTGATCAATAACCAAATTAATGGAGGACCATTATATGGAATAGATATGATCAATATAGTTTTTAACACCAAAGCCTTAATTACCTCAAACAATATTATCTTTGGAAAATACAATCATGGAAGTTGTGGAATTCGAGTTCATGATTTTTCAGGAGATTTTGAAATATCATACAATACAATTGAAACACACCTGTATCAGGGTGTACCGGCCAATATTGGAAGTGGAATAAATATACAATTCAACCAACCATGTGAGACAGAAAGAATCGAAGTTAAGCATAATACGATTGAAAACACACAAGGAGGTGTTAATATTTTTTATATATATTCTATTTACATAGATGTGATTTCGAATACACACACTCACTCAACCGCTGCATCTGATTTTGCCTTGACTGGTATATCTGTTAATGATTGTTTTGTTGAAAGAAAGATAACCATTGAGGACAACAATATTGAAAACGCCAGACATGGAATTTTTGCAAATAATTCTGATAACTGCGATATTACATACAATAATATAACCTATTCAAGTCTGCCAATCACCACGAATTGGACCAGAGGTATTGATGTAGAATGGTGTCAGAATGTCTATATCAGAGAAAACAATATATCAATGACCAATGGATTGAATACAGTCTGCTGGAATTACTATAATTTTCGTGCAATGTTCCTTTATGAGGTCAGTGATTTGGCAATTTTGGGAAATCAGACATTTCACACGCGAAGCGGTTTAACCCTTGTCCAAGGGGTAATGCCGTCATACATATTTTGTAACGTGTTCGATCATTCATTGTACGGTGTTGAATTATACTATGGATGGCACGGAATACTAAGGAATACTCCTCCTCCAGTAGCTCAGGTTGGCACGCCTGATATGCCGGCAAACAATGAATGGCATAACCATTTTTGCGGTACCAGAAGGATATCCGGATATCCTAGTAGTTATTTCTTCGGAACAGAATGGTATTATAAAACCGGAACTGAATTCGAAATTGACCCGGCAATACATCTTGATTTTTGGGGTGGAGGGTCATTAAATACTTTTTTAACACCTGAGATACAGGATCCTTGTGCAACCCTAAAAGCCAACCCAATCGTCCCTTCCGAAAACCTGTCTCAACAACAGTTCACCCTGCTCGGTAACGGGCAGAAAGACTCAATACTTTTTATGATGTTTGGTATCATCGACTCCATCATAGGGTATTCACCGACAGCAACCATTTTCTCCATGCCTACAGGTGTAACCCAATATGAAATGGTGAGAAATGCTTACAAAGTTATGGTTAAAAACCCCTGGATCTTTAACGGTGGCACAACAACCGCAAACAAGTACCAGACGATAAAGAATTTTCTGTACGGCTCCAACATTCACAAACTAATCACAATGGACACGTTGGTAAGCACAAAGTACTTAAGCCAGTTAAATTCTGAGGTCGGATCATTTATTCCACAAAACCAGATAGAAATCAATGCGAAATCCTATTTCTCTGCAATGACTAATTTTATTTCCAACAATCATTCACTTAGTGTTTCCGATTCATCAATACTTCTGGCTGTTGCCACCCAAAGCACATTTACCGGAGGATATGCGGTTCAAAAAGCAAGAAATATGCTTAACCTGTTCATAGCTGACAGTCTGATTTATCCTGTCAATCCAACGCCTTCAATGAAACTGGTTTTAACGGAAGATGCATCTGTTGGATCGGTTGATCGACAAAATGAGATCAGTGTGAGACTATACCCGAATCCTGCACGGGATGTTATCTTTATTGAAAAAGAGGGTGTTTATTCAATAGATAATCTTCGTATGGATATTTACAGATTTACCGGTGAATTGATAATAAGCAATTACATTGGTAGCAATAACATTTCAGCCATTTCTACAAGTGAATTGAACAACGGGATATTCTTGTACAGAATCACAAAAGATAACTCTATTCTTCAGCAGGGTAAATTCGTTGTGAATAAATAACATGTCACCTGATTAAAACAATTATCCCGGTTGATCGCGATTTTTCTGTTGTGACAATCCAAAAATAGTTTCCGGGTGGTAGATCAGTAATTTGCAGATGTTCTGTCCCACTCACAGCCTGAGACACCACCCGGTGACCATGGATGTCGTACAATTCAAACAAACCCCTTGCAGAAGGTTCCTGGATGACAAACGTGATCCGATCCTTAGCAGGATTTGGAAATAGTTTTGCAGAATTCGATGAACTGTTGCTATCTGCAAAACCAACATTTTCACTCAATTTGGCCAGGAAGAGAGAATAGGTGCTTTGATTCATCACTGTATCCGATCCAAAAACGATAAAAGGGCTCAAAAACTCACCTGCGAAAAAGATGCTCTGGCTGCTAAATGAAGTGATATCCCAGATGTCCTCATACTCACTGCCACCGAATGCCTCTGCCCAAAATACATTACCCAGGGTATCGTATTTTGCGATGAAAATACTCCTCTTGTTGCCGGATGAAAAATTGTTGAGTGTTGTTGAGCCAAAAGTTATTGTTGACCCGGCAAAATCTCCGGCCACAATAATACTACCATCAGTGTAACGGGTAAGGCATCGCCCCCTTTCGGTTATAGTACCCTGTGCTGTTTTTGCCCATATTGCATTGCCTGAACCATCGTAGCGGGCAATATAAAAATCTCTGATACCTGCAGCAGGCAGTGTGATGGTGCCAAATCTTGCGTAAGGTGCCTGGTAAAAACCGGTGATATAAAAACCATCTGCATGATCATTCACAATATCATTCACATGATCTTCACCCATACCGCCGGCTGATTTTACCCAGAGCAGGTTGCCATAAGTATCGTATTTCGCCATAAAAACATCAGGTGCATAAGCCGGTGCGGCAGATGTATCTTTGTTTATCAGCAGTGTGGTTCCGAATAGCGCATAAGCTCCCGTGAAGGTACCAGCCACCATCACATTCCCGACAGGATCGGTAGTTACTGCAAATCCGGCGGAACTCTCGCTGGCAACAGCGGTTCTTGACCACAACACATTTCCTCCCGGATCAAGCTTAACCAGAAAGTACTTGTGGTGTCCTACAAGAGAATTTATTATGGTGTCGTTACCAAATACTATAGCGGGGCTGGTAATGAATCCTGTTACATAGATATCTCCGTACGCATCAACCACAATATCAATTAACTCATCATGATTATTACCACCAAAAGATCTGGCCCACTCCACATGACCAGTTGTATCGTACCGCACTAAAAAGAAATCTGTTAAATAAAAACCACCAACAGGGCTGGAGTTGTTGACCAAAGTATCATCACCAAGTGTAATGGAGGAACTTATAAAAAGCCCGGTTACAAAAATTCGGTTACGTCCGTCAGTTGCGATCCTGCATCCAGAATGATTTCCAGTCACCGCTGTGGTTGTCCAAATAGCATTTCCCAAAGGGTCAAATTTTGCCAGAAAAAACCTCATTGAATCGGGAGGTGCCCCAATTGGTACTGATCCAAAGTTTGCATAACCGGCAATACCACCCGTCACATAAACATTACCTAATGAATCGGTCAATAGGCCAATAGCACGATGTACAGAACCGGCACCAACGGCTGTTTGTGCCCACTCCCATGCAGGTGTTTGGGAGAAAGCAGAAAGGGAAAGTGAAAGAAGTATAATTACGGATAATCTTTTCATGGCATGTTGGTTATATGGTTCAAAACTGTTCCGGAAGGTTGATGTGCTTTAATATCTGAAAGATTAATCCTTTTGCAAATTTAATACGAAAAAACTTTATTTCGCGAAATCGGGGAAATCGGCTTTTGGCTGTTGGCTGCTGGCTGTTGGCTTTTTTCTAGATTGCTGATTTTTGATTGATGATTCGTAATTTTTAATTGGTAATTTTTAATTACTGTTGAGGTTGAACGGAGGTCACGTCCTGGCTGGATTGGTCAACCCACCACATCCTGCATTTCAGCTCTGATTACCTCCCTGTCTTCCTCACTAAGAATATAGGAATTCTTTCGAAAGCCACGGTTCTCAGAAATAAAATCAAGGATTTTTTGCTCTAAGTCATCTGTGAACACCAATCCTATCTTTTCATAAGCTGCTTTCAGGGTTGATACCGGATCACTCACCAGATTTGAATAACTGATGTCGCAATACTGACTTTCCGGTAATCGTGAAAGATCCTCTTCGATCTTTATCAGCATCGTTTTGTAGAACCTGGCAACATCCCGTATCTCAGGAGATTTCCACCTGTTATTCAATGCATTATGTTTGGCTGCCACATTCCATAGATGAAGTGTGGACGGCACCACTTCGAAAGGATCCCTATGAATGTGAATGAATTTTGCGTTGGGATACAATTCATCCAGCAACTCTATTCTCGTAGAATGAAAGGGATTCTTCGATAATATTCTTTTTCCGAAAAACAGATAGTTTTTTATATAGAACTGCTTCAGGTTCCTAATCCAAAATTCAATATCCTTTTTATCAGATGGCAAAAAGCTTCCGAAATCCTCCAGAAAATAACCATTACCATTTGGAAACAAAACCCGTTCGAAAGGTGAAAATGCAGTCATTCTAAATAGTGCAAATTCATCCTCCTGTGGTTCATTAATACCTATCCTAACCTGATCCATTGGTCGGGTTCCCCTGGCAACTGACCTTATCAGCGGAGCGTAATATTTAAAGGAAACCAGGAAACTGTCAGGAATTGAGATCTGTATCAGCTCCGGGGAGGCAAAACGCTTGTCGAGATGCATAAGCTGATGCAGATAGGTTGATCCCGTACGCCAATGGCCTATGATGAACACAGGATCTTCAGGAAGTTCAGTATCAAAGATTTTCTTTCTGAATCTGCCCTTTTCAATTACAGCAAACAGTGAAGACCAGGCTGCACTTTGAACCAATAGAAAAAGCCTGATCAGGGTTTTGGGGCTGAAGGTGATTTGGTTCCTGGTCAACAAACGAAAAAGCACATTCAGCCTGGCGCCCATTATCAGGTAAAGAATCTGCATAAAAAATCAGGCTTTTATTATTTTGTCAACCGGCAAAAACCGGTGATTCCCGAATTACGAATTCAGCAACAGAAGTAATTGACGAAAGAACGTTTCTGGCAAGATTCTGATTGTCGACCCTTACCCGATACTTGTTTTGAATAGCAACAACAATCTCAAGGGCATCAATCGAGTCGAGGCCTAAAGGGCTGTCGTTGCCTATCAGTGGAGCATCCGGATCTATATCATCCGGAGAAACGCCTTTCAGATTTGCTGCACTTATAACCAGTGATTTAATTTCGCCTTTAATATGATCTCTGTCAACAGAAGCTGTCATCTTACAAGTTTTTTCAGTTTGGCAAAAAAGGCTTTTTCCCTGTCTCCCTGCGCCCTGATCATGGAACTGAGTTCCCTGAATTTTTCCTTGCCCAGGTCGCGGTCTCTTCCAATACGTATAGCAAATAATGAAATATCACGCCACCTGTCACCAATCTCCATCATCTCTTTCGACATTGCATCAAGTTCATTGTTACCAAGGATTGCAGCAGCCTCTTTAAGAAAGGTGGCATACATGAATCTAAAGCCACCACCGCCTGTTCCCTGTTCTTCCATTAGAATGTGTATCTTCATTACCTGATGTGAAAGATTTTCCATGCCACCTGCAAGCTCCGGCCATTTCAGTATCTTATCTGCAAATCTGTAGATGCCTTTTACGCCAAGGAAGGGAACCGGTATTCCAAGCATTAAGAAACAGTTTTTTCTGATTGCTTTTATTATTGCCTTCTTAATATCAAAAGAATCAGGCACATGAACAGGATGGAACATGTAGCCCTTTGGAGCCATGAAACCCCTGGCAAATCTGCCCTTTTTCATCTGTGTCTTTTCAATTTCGGCAACATCAGGGTGGTAACTGTCACTAACTAGATACCTGGTGCTATTTTTCCCTATTACATTCACAAAATGAACATTGATGTGAACACGCATCCACTCTGGAACATAATCCATATAAAAAAAGTCGACCTGAGTTGCTACAGGTATCTTCTGCTCAAGAAGTTTGTCGAGCATCTCTTCACCTTTCTGAACATCCCTGAACCTGTATGACCTGAACTTTGCTCCCGTTCTTTTTGATATGCTTTTTATTATGCTTCCTGGTTTGTTTCTCAGAACAAACATCGGAAAGGTAAATCTTTTGCTTTCAAAATAGCCAAAAAACAATCCGCCGGAAAGTCCGAAAACCATCGATTCGGAGATCTGCATACCAGCATGGCTCAATAATGCTGTCACTGTACCGGTTTCACAATGAGCAGCCATTCTGTGTTCAAACAATACCTTATCCATCACTTTACCTCCCCTATTTTCATTACTGATAATATTGGATTAACCGTTTCGTCCTGAATTACTGAGATCCTTTCAGGTGCACCATCCATGAACGAAATAGCTTTGTAACCTTCACCATGTTTTTCATCCCTGACAAGAATCATCTGAAGCAGGTTGGCAACAGGAACATCGAACACTTCAGCATACCTTTCAAGCAATGATAGCCTGATATTCCTGAAATACTTGGGAATCAGGTGTTTCTTTAATTTTGACCTGCTGATGCCGACACGTACAGCCAATTCGGCAGCAGATATTTCGTTGATGGTCATATAATATAATATTGGTGTTATCTCTCCATTAATCAATCTATTCATCAGGTCATTCTGGATATTCCTCTTCTTGAAAAAAAAGTCGTCGAGATGTTCACCCGAAGCAAGTGCTCCGGAAATAACCGGTCCATAGCTCTTATCCTCCTTCTCAACATAAATTATCAATGGATGATTTTTGTTGTCCACCATTGCATCTTTTTCTTTCATTATCAATTATTTATGAACATAATATTATCTGTCTTAAGAAAATATTCAGTCTCTGCGAATATATGACAAAACTGAAATAAATACTGAAATTATGAAGAAAATTAAAAGTCTAAAAATATCAGGAAAAATTATCTGTATTCCGCCATCCCTTACAAACACTGCCATGAATGAATCCATGGCCCACCTCAGGGGTGTAAAAATGCTTATTGAATTCAACAGGTCTGGCATCATGAAAACCGGAATAAATACACCACCTAGAATGCAAAGTATTACGTTCATCAGAGCCCCAAACATTGCTGCCTGACCATGGGTATTGAATACTGTACCGGTAAAAAGACCAAAACCAATTGCAGCGAGGGCAGATGAAAAAATCGCAATTATTAATGCAGGTATGTTGCTCCCAATTTCAAGAGCCTCAATTCCAATAATTTCAGGAAACAGATACATCCCACAGAGTATCATCACAATAAACTGTAGTGCGCATACAATTGAAAATACCACAACTTTACCGGCAAGTATTGTAAGATAGGAAACCTGAAGAATTCTCAACCGGTTGTAAGTGCCGTCATTCTTTTCAGTAATCATTCCACCCGCCAGAGGAACCACAATGAAAAACATGGCAAAGAGGGCAAATGCCGGGACATTATTCTGAATAAAGGAGGGTGTGATCCTTGATGAAGGTATCTGTGCATAACCGGTTACAGTATTTATAAAGCTCTTTTTCTCCGGTATTAATCTCTGGAAGGTTTCGGTAATTCCCGTTACAGATATCTGCTCAAAAGTCCTTAACAAAATAAACCTGTTAATCTCATTAATAATTTCTATCTCAACTGATCTCACAGCTGTATTGACAGTTCCGACAACAGTGCGCGTAAACAGTTCATTTACAGCAGGATCGAGAAGTACCGTCAGAACAACTGAAAAAGTATCTTCAGATTCCTGGAGTGTATCATCTGAAGCAGGCATTTCCTTGAGGAACAGTTTATCAATCTTTGATTCCAATTCTGAAATAAATCCGGGAGGTATATATATCCCAACCTGGTACTTTCCTTCCGAAATCAGTCTTTCAGCTTCTGGCAGATTAAGGTTGTTCTTGTCATCATTACTGACAATATTATAAATACCCGCAGTTGAAATTTCCTCTTCTATCCTGCTTCCAAGGCTCCCTGTGTCTTCATCAATAATTAGCATCCCAAACCTTGGATTGTCAATATTCTGTTTCGACTGTTCCTGAGTAAGAGTAACTGCAAGTATCAGAAATACCGGCATGATAAAAAGAATCGACAGACCCGGTATGTCACGGATAAGGACAAGGAATTCTTTTATTATCACTGCAGTCAACTTTCTCATGACAAATAGATTCAGTCCCGTAATTCCTTTCCCGTCAAATGAATAAATACCTCACTTAGGTTATTACAACCTGGATATTTATTAATAATTTCTGAAGTTTTTCCTTGCTCAATTATTAGTCCTCCATCAATTATTATTGCATCAGAGCATAAAGCCTCCACCTCCTTCATGTAATGGGTGGTATAGATAATTGTGGTTCCGTTATTATTGAGTTCTTTAAGAAAATTGAAAATCAATATTCTTGACTGCTCATCAATTCCGAGAGTAGGTTCATCCAGGAATATTATCCCCGGACGGTGCAGCAACCCGCAGATCAGGTTTGTCCTTCGCCTGATACCACCTGAACACCTTGATATCATTTTGTTTCGATGTGGTGTCAACTTAACAGCCTCCAACCCTTCACCAATTGCCTTGTCCAAGCTGTCACCGCCCAGGCCATTAAGTTTTGCAAAGAACTTCATATTCTCCTTCACTGTAAGAGTAGGGAAAAGAGCAATGTCCTGTGGTATATACCCGATAAATTTTCGTATCAGCCTTGGATTTTTCCGTACATCAATTCCATTTAACATGACTTCACCTTCTGTTATCTTCAGTAAGCCGCACAAAACAGATATTGTGGTTGTCTTACCGGCAGAATTAGGGCCAAGCAAACCCAGAAATTCACCCTCCATCACTGAAAAGCTGATACCTTTCAAAGCCTCTTCGCCGGTTGAGGAATAAGTTTTTCTGAGTTTTTCAACTTTTATGATATCCCTCATTTTCCTGTTTTTTGATCATTATTGCTTCTGATTCTTCTGTCGAGGATCTTAGATATCTTTCGGCCATTACCAACTATTTGTTTTTCAGCAATCTCCTCAGGAGTTGTTATTCTGATTTCTGGTAGCACACGTATAGAAGCATGAAGATATGATTTAATTGTAGCAAAAGTTTTTTCCGAATCATCTTCCAAGGCAAGATGGATTATTATTTCATCAGTATCGAACTCATTTGAGCAGATCTCAACAAGGTAGTCTTTAATATCCTTCCGTGCGTTCAGGATATCAATTATTACCGGAGGATACAGGGTGGTTCCCTTGTACTTTATCATTTGTTGCTTTCTCCCGAATATTGGTGAGATGCGACGCGAGTTCCTGCCACAAAAACATGGTGTTCTGTCGATACGGCATATATCACCCGTGCGGTAACGTAAAAGAGGCATACCTTCAATGCCAAGAGTTGTAATTGTAAGTTCACCACATTCACCATCCGGCACCCAGTTACCATCCTCATCAAGAACCTCAGCTATCAGCAGATCCGGGTGAAGGTGCCCTCCTTTACCTGCAGAACATTCTGTGAATGCAGTTTGCATCTCAGTAGAGGCATAGGTGGAATATAACCTGATGTTCCAGTTTTCGAATATCTTCTTACTTATATTGTTAGGTTCAAAATGTTCATTACGGATGTTCTCACCAATACATATTGCCTTTTTTACAGGAGTATTGTTGAGGTCTATTCCGTGATCAAGGGCATATTCGATAAGCTTTACAATAAAAGAAGGGACAACTACCAATACTGAAGTGTTCAGCCTGAATATAGTTTCCCATTGCATGGATGGCGCTCCCGGGCCGGTTCTTACAACCTTGGCTCCCAAATTATTGGCTCCCAGATAATATGCCATCCCTGCCATAAACTGCTTATCAAGAGTCAAAACAAGCTGAAAAATATCATCAGAGGTGCAATCAGCGCATTTAAAAGAGAGATATTCGTTATATGCAAGGCGCCTCAGATCAGTGCTGGTAAGTGCTATTGTTACCGGTGTACCCAATGTTCCTGATGTTGAAGTATATTCCAGAATCTTTGCCGGCTTAACACAAAGAAACTGCCAGTTATAAAGCTGTATATCCTCCTTGGTGGTTGGAGGGATTTCCTGAAGATGCCAAAGGGTCTTGATCTTCTTAATGTCAATATTATGCCTGATAAAAAGGGATCTGTAAAACGGTGATTTCTTGTTCAGATAATCCAGAAATCCATGAAGTGATTCTGTCTGAAGTTTGTTTATCGCATTTGCCGGGTAAAAAGACTTCTCTTCCTTTGAGTACATGATTAATTTTCTAAAATTACAACTGCAAGGGCAATATTGTTTGTAAAGGCAACCGAAAGATGTGTTGAAATTACCTTTTTTTTCTCAATCAGACGACCTGCTTCTCCTTTAATAACAAGGCCGGGATTTTGTTCACCTCGGTATTGCACATCAATCTGACGAAAATCGAGTTTGCCGGTGAATCCGGTTCCCAGTGCTTTAACGAAAGCCTCCTTGGCTGAAAACATAACTGCTAAAATCATCGCCGGGTTTTCCTGTTTTAAAGCAAATTCAGATTCAGACGCAGTATAAACTACATTCAGGAAAACCTCTTTGCCTTTGGACATCAATCCTGCAATTCTGGAAACTTCAATGATGTCAATTCCAAGCCCTGTTATCATTTCATGCACCTCTTCAGCTGCTTCTCGATACTTATTCTTTCTTTTACACTGGCAATTTCCCTACTCAGTGCTTCAGTATAATACCTGATAGCCATTTCTTTGCTGCCTTTTTTAAAATGATAATCACCAAGATCTGAATATACCTGATATGAGTTTGGATTGAGGTTTATATACATCTCATCACTGATATCAAGAGTCCCGGTTTTCAACAGGTTTTCACGAACCTTTCTGAAGGTTTTAAAAGCAGGATAGTCCCTTTTTATGAAAAGTGAATCAGCAGGAATGGTCAAAGAAGTGTCTGCCAGGCTCCTGAAGTTCACCTTATCACCGGAGTTAAAAACTGAATCGAGATTATATGCGATAAAAGCACCCATCTGGTAAGGATTGGTTGACACCCAAACCACTCTTCTGGCCGGGTCAAAGATTACAGAATGATGTGCAATAAGCTGGTTGACAGCTTTCTCATTACCGAGGCCGATATCAGCATTTCCATGGCCACGGGTATTACGTAAAATTTCCGCAACCGATAAAGGTTCAAATTGGCCGGTATTGTCAATAAGCTCACCAACAGTTTTATACCGGTAACCTGATGCTGTTTCGTCACGCTGGCGAATCGCTGTTTTGCCTGACCCCAGAAGCTTTGTCTGAAAATGATTTGCAGAGATTACCTGGTTACTTTTTGTCTGGAAGACAGCGAGCCGGGATTTCGTCTTTTCAATAATAACAGCTCGCTTGTCAGACGCAGATCCAATAAGGAACTGTTCAGAGACAAAGCTTTTCTTCCTTCCCGCAATAGCTGCCGCTTCTTCAATATTGGAAGCAAATTGCAGAATTTCCCTTGCAATTATCGATACCGGTGTTGCTGACTTAAAGGGAATACCAGTGTTAGATGCATTCAGTGTTACTGTCAGACCATGCTCATTCATGCCTGAAACAACCCCAAACATACCTCCCCAAGTGACGAACATGTGTTTATAACCCTTTTCAGGGTTTATGAATGCTACAATTTTGTCCTCCGCAAATTCATCCCCCACATAAAAATCGAAATTCCTGCCTATTAACAAGCTGCTGTCCGCAGTATGCGCGCCCCATACAGCAAAAGAGGTACACCCGACAAAACCCATGGATTGAAGGGCATGGCCAATATCGTGCGCAGCATGATAGTTCATCTGCCTCTGATATGGGGTTCCGATGTAACTGAATGAAGGTGAGGAAAAGGTTGAAGCGGCAAATATCTCCTCTTTGTATTCCTCCGGAATGTTACTTCCAAGAGAACGATTGAACCAACCTATGAACAATCTTAAAAAACCCAGATAGCGCTCCGAAGGAATTATCTTTTTAATTTGGTTTATAAAAGTACGCTCCTGTTTTTCAATCAGTGGTTGACAGAGAGCCCCAATTGTGGCACCTCTTTCCAGGGGAGAACCCTCTGCATATAGTTCCCACAATCCATGCTCATTTCTGTGCAACCATGAAGATCCACAGATTGAAGTTGAAGAATCCACCACAACAACTGTTACTTCAGGCACATCAGTATTTTCCGGAAGGGAAGGCCTGTGTTCTGCCAGGTAGAAAAGCCTTGATATGCAGACTGCAATAAGCAGGATTACTGCAGACCAAAATATCAACCTTCTTCTACCCCTTCGGCTTTTACGAATTCTTAACATCATCAAGGATTTTATCTATGCCTATAAACTCGCCACATGTTATAATTGCACTCATGGTAACCCCTAATACTCCGTGAACGCTCAGGCTCTGGCCGGTAAGGAAAAGATTGGGTATCTTTGTATTTGCAGGGAAATAGCTTTTCAGAGGTTCTTCACAATCCTTAAGAACACCGTAAAGGCTGCCCTCCGGGTTGCCAAAATAATCACGAAAAGTCAAAGGTGTAGCTGTGTGAGTATCCAGAATCGAAGCTTTGAAGTCAGGATATCGTGTTATAACCATTGATAGAAGCCGCTCTGCCCGTTCACTCTTGAAATCGTCATATCCCTTACCACGCTCAGAAGGATTGTAAACAGTATTGAAAGTGTGAGACCAGCGGTTAACATCCGCAAACTTCATATATGCCATGACACATCCGGTTTTGGTCATTTCTGTTCCCTCATATCTCGTAGAAGTAAAAAATACAATACCCCTGGGCCAGTCGTCGGGGGTATAATCACCTGTATTCCACACATCCATTGTTTTGTAATGATAGTGATTGTAATTCAGGAATGGGAAGCTGTTTTCTTTGAACCTTATATTAAGAATAAAAGGCGATATTGTATTTTCAAGATCAGAGATTCGTTTTCGGAATACAGGCCTGAGCAGTGTCGATTTGGTTAGTGACAGTGTAACTGCAGGGTGCAGGCTTGAGATAAAATTTTTACCCTGGAATTCCTCGCCGCTCTTAGCAACAGCTTTATTAATGTGTATTCCGTCACCTTCTAGGCTGGTTACCTCAGCACCCGTCAGTATGGTGCCACCATTAATTTTGATAACTTTTACCAATGCTTTCGCAATACTTATACCTCCATCTTTGCATCGCCAGCTGCTCTCGATAAAGCTGTTAATAATGAGGGCATGAACATACAAAGGTGTCTTTCGGACCACTCCTGCATATAATGGATTGTTACCTGCCAGTATCGCCCTGAGAAGAGGATCGTCAACATGGGAAGCAATCATGTCGTGAGCGTTGGCATAGAAAACATCAAGCTTATCACTGAAAGTGGCGGCTTTATAGGTATAAAGTGGAAATTTGCTGCATACATCCCTAATGTGCCGGCAATAGGATTTAATACCTGCCTTTTCATTAGGGAATCTTTCTGACAGAACCCTGATGAATTCTTCATAACCCTGAGGTAAACCATACTCCTGTGGATCATTACCAAAGGTGAATCTGTCAAATGCATTCATATTCAGGCGTTCAAAATCAACATAAGGTAATATTCCGGTATAGCTGAAGATCTTATTCAATATCTGGCCTTTATCCATACTTCCAATATAATGGACACCGGTTTCATACATTGCTCCACCTCTGTGGTATGAAAGCAAACAACCTCCGATAAACGGGTTTTTCTCAAGCAGGCATACGCTGAAACCATTTTTGCTCAGGATGGCTGCTGAAGTAAGTCCGCCCAGGCCACCGCCAATGATAATAAAATCGTATTGATTCATATCGCCTTCGTTAGAAGTATCAGGATGTTGGAAGTGTACTTCAGATTATCTGTTATTTCCGCCCGATAACCATGCCTGGCGGCTAACTGTGCAATTTCATTGAAACTGAAAAACGACATTGGATTATTTATCATGTTAAATTTACATAATCTGGTTGAAAACAGTTCCGTGATTCTGGTTCCTTTATGCCTCACCCTCATACTTTTATCACCATCCCTGATTATTATCGACCCTCCCTGATTCAAGCCTGTAAGTGCTCTTGTGAGCACACTCTCCCTGTCACCGGGTGTCAGATAATGCAACACATCACTGAATACTATACAGTCATACCCTTCTATAGAATAATCTGTCAGGTTGGCGGTTTCAAAACGGACATTACCTGCCTTGAAATAGCAGTTGGCTGCCACATCAATCTTATCACCATCATAATCCACCCCGGTAATTATTCGTTCAGGGGACATAAAACCAAGCATGTAACTTATAAAACCATAACCACATCCGGCATCCAGTATCCTGCCCGAAACCGGCACCAGCTGGTGATATGATTGGTAGCATTTTTCAAGGTATAGCTTCACCTTCAGATACCATTCCAATACCGGCCCTTTATATATGTAACCGCTTATAAGCTGATTCCGGTAATAGCCGGGAGTCTCAATGAAATTTGCAAACTCCTGTAATTGAGTTCTGAAATAGCGACTGATTTTTTTTGTACGCTCCTGATAGGTTTTTCCATAACTTTGATCATCATATTGGATAGTATCCAGGATTTTAACAGAAATTGTTTCACTGCGCAGGATAAAACTTCCTTTTCTCAATGTACGGCCGGTACCGTGAAGCAGTACCGGAGTAATGCCAACCTTAAGCTTTTCAGCCAGATAGAATGCACCTTTATGAAAACGCTGTAAAGAGCCTGTTGCTGAGCGTGTACCTTCAGGAAATACTCCAATGGAATAACCCTCTTCAATTGCACGTGACAGTTTTTCAAGCCCCTCATCCACCCCCTGAACTATCTTATGATATCCTGCAAGCCTTACCACTAAACCAAAAATGGGAGAATTCCATACCCACTTGTTGGTGAGCAAAATAATTTTCGGGTGAAGAGTGATCAATAATAAAATATCAAGAACCGACTGATGGTTTGAAATGAGCATTGATGGTTTTGAAAAAGTATCTGGTTTCAGGCCAAAATAATTCTTTCGCACATTAGACATTATCCAAACCAAAGTGAAGGTATACTTATGTAAAAGCCAGTTATAAGCCAGCAACACCCGCCTTCTGTCAATCAGCCTAAGTGGATAGGTCACAATCCCGGTAATTGATAAAATGACAGAACCGGCAACAAAATAGAAAAAAGCAATTAGTGAATTAAGAATTATGCTGATTGTTATTGGTGATCGTCCTTTTTTCTGTTGTTTGGTTATAAGCAGGTTAAAGAAATAAGGTTCAAGTACCTGAGAAATGATAAGCACAGAACCTATACCCAGCAGAGAAACAAAAGCCAGTGAGAGCAAGGCAGGATGCCTGGCGAAAAGCAACACACCAAAACCAATAATGGCAGTCAAACTCGAAAGATAGATACCTATCCTCAGTGATGTAAAATGCTTTCTGCCTGTCTTGTTTTTTTGTTGCATCCCATCCATTATAAAAATACAGAAATCGTCACCAAGTCCGAAAATGAATGTGGAAAGAACAATATTAACAAGGTTAAACTTTATTCCCATCATGGCCATCAGGCCTATTACCCATACCCAGGCTATCAGCATCGGGATAAAAGTAACCATTACAAGCTCTATTCTTCCATATATAAGAAATAGTGCAAGAATCACCATTGAAGCAGTCAGTATAGCCAGGAGATTGAAATCATCATTGATAACATCCAGCAGATGTTTCGAGAGCACAGATGTGTTCAGAACTGTATTTCCTTCGAGGTTGTAGAGCAGGCCGCTGATCAGATCATAATTTCCGGGAGTAACCGATACGGAAGATATTACTGAAAATAATGAATCTTTAGCGGAAAAGAAGTTTGAACCAAAGGTTGACAACAGTAATTCGTATGTTTCATTATCCGGAACAGATGCTCCATTTTTTATGAGGTTTGTAAATGATGAGAAAGCATTGGGTGCGAATCTCAGTTCTGACGAAATTTTATCAAGGTTTTCGATTGCAGACCCGGATCTTTCACTATTCCAGTATCCATTCCATCTTTCCACACGCTCATTTTGAATTTCAATTGGGGGAATAATGCTCACAATACCGGATAACTCTGACTGTAACCCGGCTTTTTTCAGGCTGTCAATAGTTGTTTTGACGATGTACGATTTTTCAAGAGCTTCTTCTCTGTTAGATCCATAAGAGATAACATAAACATTCTTTCTGCTGCCGCCCTGAATTTCGTTTATTAATGACTCCGTTTCTTTGAGCTCATCCGACATGTAATTCAATTCAAGCAGATCGCTTTCAAATTCAATTCGTGGAACAAACCATAACAGTACAGGTGTTAGCAGAAGTATAGCCATAATGGGAATCTTCCTGTCTTCGATTGAAAAGCCTGCAAAACCTGTAAGCCATTGCCTGACTTTTGTCCCTTTTCCTGTTTTAGAAATATCCCCTATAAAATGTGGACAAAAGATCAGGGTAAAAATAGCCGACCCAATCAGGCTGAAGGCTCCGAAAAGTCCCAGGTCGTGAAGTATGCCTGCCTTCATTGAAAGTAAACACAAAAATCCACCAACGGTGGTAAGACTTCCGATTGTGAGAGGAACCACCATACCCCTTATGACAGTTCGGGTATCGGATTCAAAGAGTTTATGTGAGAGCAGATGAATTGGATAATGAACAACAATACCCAGGATTACCGAACCAGATCCGATTGCAATAAGAGAAACTGATGTTTTTATGAGTGAAACTGCGGCAAGGCCAAAACCACCTCCGAAAATTATTGTAAGTATAATAATAAAAGGAACACGCTTCTTTTTGAAAACAATAAACAGTAGCACTAACAATGACACGCCTGCCAAAAGCATGGTAATCAATATATCCCTTTGAAGCTGGCGTGCATTGCCAACAGATATGGCCGAAGAACCGAAATATCTGCATACAATATCACGAAACTCTTCCTTTCTGCTGAGTTCTTCAATGTGTTTCTCTATTTCACTTAAAAGAATACCATTCTTATTGGTTTCATTCGCCGGGTTAACAGGCTCAAGATGGAACATCAGATGGCGGCCATCCTTCGAGAACAGGTAACCGTCAGAAATTTCCATGCCTGATGAGGTCTTAAAGTCAAGTAATCGCTGAAGAAACCTGCCGGCTACACCCGCCGGATCATACCTGAGATTCTGAACTATTACCGGTCCCATGGGTGATGAAAGAGACTGCCGTTGCCTCTCAAGAGAAACACGCAGGTTATCTTCAGTAAACAAAGAGTCTAGATGCTGATAGTCATCCTCTTCAAGAAAAACTGGAAGATTCTGTAAGATATGAGCATAAGCCTCAAGGTAGTATTCCTCATCCAACCTTAGCGATATGTTTTTGATAAGTCCTTTGTCATTCTTTAAAAGCCTCTGAGAAAGGCTGTCGGCAAATGCCATAGAAGCCGCTCTGTCAGGTTGAACCTCATCAGAAGCAGAAACTAAGAGCACCATTTTTTCATATATATGCGAGCTTTGAACAATGGTGTTGAACTTACTTGTCTCCTCGTCAATATTCAACATCCCTGAGATATCTTCGTCGAATTCAAGCCTTGATATCAAAACCGTAAAAACTGCAAAACAGGTAATAATAATAGCCCACAGGAGTGTTCGTCTGCTTTCGAAAAAATCGTACAAGAAAAGAAATAAGGTCTTCATATTTTAACTTTTTCTTTTACTTGTTTTCTGAAAATCAGTAATAAATAAGTGATCAGGCCGAATGTCAAGCCCGCTGCGACAGCGAGTGTCAGGCTTCCTGAAATGTACTGCAAAATAAAAGGTTTTACACTATCTATTCCAATGGAGGAGGGAAAATGGATCATATCAACTCCTTCCGGAACCCACATTATTCCACATAACATACTAAGGTATAATATTACCGGGATAAATGGCGGGATGCTGATATTGGCAAAGATTATAACAAGAGGTTTGTTAAGCCTGAACAGGAATGCCAGCACTATGGCTGTTAATAGCTGAAAGCCCCAGATAGGCAAAATACCCATAAAAATTCCAAAACCAACACTTGTAGAAAGTTTTGCAGGTGAATCGTCAGATAAAAGTATCTGCCTGATTCCATTTTTCCTTATCTGCCTGAAGAGCATCAGAGGCCTGTACCAGAGAAGTGCAAGAAATACAAGGCAGGTGTTCAGGATGCTAATCCTGAGAAAATCTCTGAAAGGCTTGAAATGGGACACCCTTGAGGCAGAAGGCATATACTTAACTCCAACCGGGACATCAAAAACAGGAATTCCGCGCCAAGCAAGCCTCACAATCGATTCTATCTCAAACTCAAACCTATTGGTAAAAAGCCTCATTTTGCCCAGAGGTACAATGGGATACAACCTGAATCCCGATTGAGTATCGGTGCATTTAACGCCGGTTTCGAGCCGGAACCAGAAATTTGAAAACTTACGGCCGAAATTGCTCGCTGCCGGGATACCCGGCTGCTCCATATTCCTGGTACCGATCACAAGACTTTCACCCTCAGCAGCAAGCTTATATACCAGTAATGGAATATCAGCAGGATCGTGCTGGCCGTCTGAATCAATGGTAACAGCATAAGTGTAACCCAGTTCCCTGGCTTTGTCAAATCCTTTTCTTAGAGCATAACCCTTACCCTTGTTATTCCGGTAGGAGATGAGAATTAAACCTTCAATACCCCCCAGAATTTCTGCAGTGCAATCTGTTGAACCATCATTAACTATAATAACACAGCCACAGTATTGTCTGGCACCTTCAACTACCCCTTTTACAGTACCTGCATTGTTATAGGTTGGAACAACTACGCACACTCCCTCCTCCTCACACAATGCTATTACCTGATCTCTGCCCATCAACTGAAATATCCCGTGAATTTTACAAATGGATTTCCATTCCCTGAAATTACAGCATTAACCATTAACTCCTCTTTATCAGCATATTTTAATGCAATATCTGCAAAAACCTCAGGAGTCTTATCAGGATTTATGATTCCGACAAATTTGATATTTTCCCCCCGTATCAGTTTTAATTCCCTGCCTGCAATTCTCTCTGCCATTTCCTTTATTATCTGTATCGAACATACTCCCGGGACAATCGGGTTTCCGGGAAAATGGCCGGTAAAAATATCACTTTCACCATTCAGCTTAATTACTGCTGTGGCTTTGTCTTTATCATGATAACTAAATGATACTATACTATAAAAAATATCCTTAAGCATATCATTGTTTTTTATACAATGTTAACTGCATGTTGATCCGATGATGTAAAATCCCGATTGAATCGGGTATTGAAGAGTTGCTGTAATAATAGTTCACGGTGGTTTTCTTTTTTCCCTTTTCAGTTAGAACAGCTTTAACCGGGAGATCTGAATCACTATCCGATTCATAACATAAAACTACATTTTTCTTAACCGGATAGCAGCACACATTCAATTCATTGCTTTTATAACCCCGGTTTTTATCAGCAAAAAGTCCGGTAACAATGCCGATATCCTCATGAAGTAATTTTAGAATTATTTTTCTGTCGAGCTTTTTGTAAACATAGTTCTTGGTATAGCCATTCCTTGTCAAATAAAGGTCTATTAATGTTGGGCCTGTCTCGGCAAGCATAACAAAACGGATGTCAGGTTTGTTATCACTAACAAGCAGAATAATCCCCGACACCGATAATTCGCCATATCTGATTTCAATACCACATGCCTCAAACAAATCTGACTGAGGCCTGACTAACATATCACAAGTATCTGCATTGTGGCCTGGAACGAGGTGCCGGCTTGCACAGCTATATAACAACAGAAGGCTAACGAACGCTAAACAACGCATCACTTAGTGGGGTATTTACCTGCTTATCTGTGAATGTTATTGTGGTTTTGTCGCCGGAGATTTCAAACATTGTTATGGCTTCTGCCATGTAATCCTTTTTACTGATTAGGACTTCGAATTCACTGAAGAGAAGTTTTATCTCCCGGGCCCTTGGAACAAGTTTGAGAAGATATTGTGTTTTATTCTCCAAAATGGTGACAGCAAAGTTTCTGCCTGTAAGAATATCGCCATTCACCACTCCTATTGTGATGCTGCTGATCTGTGAGAAAAGCTTACTGCTGCCGGCCGGAATATTCATATCCTTATTCTGGCTCCGGATATAAACCTTATCTCTGTTCATAACAAACAGCCATGAAACAGGTTTGTCATATTCCATTCTTATCATGGCCTCCTTTTTATATAAAAACTCACCATAAGAGATGAGCTTTTCAGTAAGCAGAGAAATACTTTTTTCCTGCACAAAGGAGGCTTTCAGAGTGTTGATTCGTCTGGATGTTTCGAGGTATTGTTTGCGAAAAACTGCTTCATCCCTGCATGGAACAAATGTCTTGTCACCCTGCATCAATACCGGGAATATCACCGCTGTCAGAAAGGCCAGTATCTTCATAAACTTTGATATTTAATGCCTGTTCAAGGTTCACAGGTTTTAATCCAAGGTTGTAAATCTCTTTTATTATCGTTGGCAACACTTCCAGGGTTGCCTTTCGGTGGTCGTGAAGCAATACTATCGAACCCGGTTTTAGTTTTGGTATTACCCTCGACAGTATCTTTTCCTTGTTATCCGAAATCGTATCAAGTGACCGTATGTTCCACCCGACACTAATCACACCAATAACTTTAACACCTCTGGTAATTACAGGATTTGTGATCCCAAACGGGGGACGGAACAATATGGGCCGCCTTCCGGTTATATTATATAAAGCATCAACACCATGTTTGATTTCAGAATACACATTCCGGAATCCTGAAATGGTAAACGATTTCAGATGACTGTATGTGTGGGTTCCAATAGTATGACCTGTGTCAATTATCCTTTTAACTAATGCCGGGTATTTAAGCGCCTGCTTTCCTGTGCAGAAAAAAGTTGCTTTAATATTATATTCATCAAGAACATCCAGTAAAAATCCGGTGCTTTCGCCGGGCCCGTCATCAAAAGTCAACGCTACAAATCCATTATCAAAGGGAATTGTGCAGATACTCTTCATAAAAAATGAGAGACGAATCCTGAACACTCCCAGAACAAACAATGTTAAGCCAACAGCAATCAAAAGTAATGAGAAAACAGTAATAATTAATACTACCGGCAGGATAGCTGAAAAAAGCAATCCTGTCAGTCCGATAAAGATCAGTAGATATGAGATAATCCTGATCATCTTTTAATCACCGTAAAAGAATGATTCCTGTTTTCGTGGTTGTTATACACAATAACATTTTCAGGAGTAGAAGGCAATCCGGTTTCGATTGTCCCTTTCACTATTCCGGATGCCATCCAGTGAGCGAATGCTGGTGCAGTAGGGTATTCACCACAATATCGTTTATAATCGATTATTTCTGTAAAGGGTAGAAAAGAGCGGAGCCAGCTGTAATGTCTGTCATTTGAAGGAGTTCCGTTCATTCCTGCCAATATCAGATCCGGGTGGCCATGCTTTTCGATGAGATCTTTTAAGGCCGTATAAGGTTCATCACCATTGGGGCGGTATAAGGTTTCAAATCCGACAATTCTGGCACTGGTTTCTGTTGGCACCCCGGAAAGAGTCAGAAACACCGTTCCCTCACCAAAAGGAACAGTTAACCAATCATAGGAGCGCAGGCTTCTTATCTTACTTAAGATCTGCTCAACAGTTGTAACCATTTCATCCATACCTCCTATCAGAACATGATTTGTTATTTTATCTTCCAGTAACAGCAGTGCTTCGGTAAGGGCACTTTCGAACGAAAAGCCCCTTTGTGTAAATGTATTGTTGTAGCTGTTGCACTTCAAATGTAGTGCTATAACACCTGCAACAGCGTTGTGTGTTGATTGGATAAAGGGGGTTGGATTTAGTGCCTGTCTACTCTCCTGAGTAACTTTAGCAAGAAACGACACGGTATCCTCAATGCATCCATAACCAGTGGCAGTTATAATCGCATCAGGTGATGAAATCCCGGCATCTTTAAGGCACATAAGTGCACAGGTAAGGCCATTTTTCAGCATCCTGCTCATCCTCCTGAGGGCAAGAGGACTGAGATATTCAGTATATTCGGGTTCAACCGCTCTGAGAAAACCACTGTCAGGCAGATCAGGCCGGTTCAAAATTGATAAATCATCCGGCACAAATGGCACAACAACGGCTTCACCAGTAATATAAACATCTGACATCCTATTGTATAGCCCTGCTATTTGAGGTTTTTTACAAAGTATTTTCCGAATATTTTCCCAAGCTTTGCATATGCTTCTGATATTCGCCACCCGGAATCAAAATCATATCCCATTGCATCTGATCCGGGAATCTTGTTTATGGAAAATCTTGCTATCTGAGAATCAGGCTTTTTTGTCTCGTAGATTTCGATAGAAACATTTATGAAAGCAGAAGATCTGGATATACCTATATTCCAGCCAGGCTCGATCCAGGTGGTCTTGATGTGAATGGTATATTTTGCTTCATCATTGCCTTCGGCTGCCGACATGCCTTTGTCTGCAATATATTTATTAAAAAGTTCCTGGAATTTTGGTTGATATCTTGTAACACGATCATTAAACCAGGCTTCTTTCCATTGTTCACCCTTGCCCTTCTCCTTGGTATTATACTCTCTGACCTTCTCGTTGATATAATCAGCCTCCTTCTTCTTACCAATAATCAGATTGTCATATGAGTATTTGATATTAAAAACCTTTTCACCCTTCAGAGCATCAAGGCTTCCCGTGACTTTTATAACCTTCTGGCCGAAACCTGAAGTGAAAACGAAAAATAAACAAGCTAAAATCAAAATGATCTTTTTCATAATAATTGATTGTATTTATGATTATTAAATAGAACAGTTTAAGGTTATTGTTGAACACTATGCATTGAACAAACCGGCTTCTTAAACAACAAAGATGTACAATTTCCACCAAATCCAAAGGAATTTGATAGTGCATATTTTATTTCTTTATTTGTAAGCATTGTCAAGGGTGATGAGTCAATCTCAGGAATAACAGAGGAAAACCGTATGTTTGGGAATAATGTTGACCTGTTTATTGCCAGCACTGTATATACAGCTTCTATACCACCGCTGGCACCCAGAGTATGGCCGGTAAAACTCTTGGTTGAACTATGCGGTGGAATCCTTTCATTAAAAAGCCTCTTTAGTGCAGTAGCCTCAGAAGCATCATTGTTTTCAGTTCCTGTTCCATGAAGATTAATATAATCTACGTCCGAGACTGAGATTCCTCCCATAGAAACAGCATTGCTCATGGCCAGATAAGAACCAATACCCTCGGATGAAGATGCAGTCTGATGAAAAGCATCATTTGCATTTGCAAAGCCTGCAATCTCGCAAAGCGGATCGCGGTAAATCTTACCGGCCACTTTGTCACTTACCAGCAAGAGGTAACCTGCACCCTCACCAAGATTTAAACCTGCTCTGGCGGCATCAAAAGGACGGCAAAGCTGTTGATCATAAATCAGCAGGGTTATAAAACCATTCATTGTAAATGCTGTAATTGCATCCGTACCTCCAGCGAGGGCAATATCAACAACGCCTTTCTGAATAAGCCTCGATGCCAAAATTATTGAATTTGCCGACGATGAACATGCTGTATTTATTGTTGTGGCAAAACCGTTAATGCCAAGTTTGTCGGCAACAAGCTCAGTTATCTTGCCACATTCATGATTTATAAATCCCCTGGGATCAGGCACCCCTGACCTTTGCCAGCCAGCATATCCCTTTTCTGAGTAATCCATTCCCCCTACCGTGGTTGCTGAAAAAAAACCTGTTTTCAAGTCATTGAAAACAGGGATGTTTTGAATAGCTTCATGTGCTGCATACAGACTAAGCAATGCAGCTCTGGGCCATTTTCTCCCTCCACCTGTCAACTTTGCAAGCTCATCATTGGATAATTTCACCCTGCCAACAGGGTATCCCTCAACAAACGGGTCTGTATCTTCCGAACTCCCGGTTATTCCATGCCTGCCTGCCAAAAGTGAGTTGAAATTCTCTTCTATCCCTTTGCCAATGCAGGAGATCACACCCAAACCGAAAACATGTATTCTCATGTTCGTCAAACCCTGTGCTCTGATATATACTTTGCCATCGTTCCAACTGTCTGTAAAACACTTCTGCCCTCTTCTGCACTTGTTATACGAATACCATATTCCTGCTGAAGTAAAACAATCAGCTCAAGAGCATCAATTGAATCCAGCCCAAGCCCGCTTCCAAACAGAGGAGCATCAGTGTCAATATCCTCTTCCTTAACACCCTGAAGATTCAGGTGTTTAATAATCAACGGTTTCAATTCATTAATTAACTGTTCCATATATAGTCGTGTTTATATAGTTTTTCAAGGTTTTCAATTGAGAATTCAGGGCATCCAGCAGATACTGTTTCTTCAACCAGAAACAAATCTGCACAATAATTTTCCTTCAGTACTTCTATCCGGCCCCCAATACATGCTCTAAAACGTTTTGCTGCAAACATGTCAGTTATATAACTGCATAACAATCTCTTATCATGCTCTTTAGAGATAAAGAAATGGTGCTCACCCTTGAAATTATTCCTGATACATATCTCAGCTATTAATATGTTTGGCAATGTATAAATGAACAGTGCCGGGCTGGGTATTTTTTCAACCGTATCATTGTACCGTATATCTGTATCGAGGCTTGATGATGAGTTGTTAAGAATAATCCCTATGTTGTATGGGCCATATTTCCTTTCAAGCTCTATTCCTTGTATAAGTATTTCAGAAACTGTAAATCCCAGTTGACAGAGACGATCCATTTTACCGAATCTCGGGTGGAACACGTTGTATTTTGCCACCAGATGTTGCAACAGGCTATCTAAACCCTGCTCCGGTTTGTCCAGGCAAGGCTTGCCGTTGATGTAAGCCTGTCCTCTGGATGTACTGCAATACCGGGTTATCCTTAACATGTTGTTATTCATGCTAGTCTGCATTTTACCAGTGAGTGACTGACTCCGATATTATCATATATCTTCTCTGCCTCCAATCCTGCCTTTTCAATAAGCTTGAGAAACACTTCTGAATTATACATCTGGCTGTTTCCATTGGCAATTGCAGTAAAATAGAGCGATGTCATCTGAAGGCAGAATGCTGCAGTCTTAAACTGCTGCCTGTCCCAGAAAGTTTCCATAATAAATATTCTGCCATTTATACCTATAGATCTGGCACAACGCTGAAGTATCGAAACAATTTCTTCATCTGAGAAACAGTCGAGGAACTGGCTCATCCATATCACATCATAGCCATTGGGAATTGTAACTAACGGGTTAAGAAGGTCAGCTTCATAGAATGACATTCTATCTGAAACACCTTTAACTGCTGCATTTTCTTTAGCCATCTCGAGCTGCCCGTGAAGATCCATGATAGTTATATGAACTTCTTTGTCAAACTCAAGGCAGCTGAAAGCCCATTTTCCGGTGTTGCCTCCGATATCAAGTATTTTTTGAGGGCTGTCTTCAAACACAAGTGGCAATGCCATAGGAAAAGATCCATCGGAATAGAAATGGTCAAACTTGAACCAGCTTTGCTTTGCATCTTCCGGTAATGACGAGAGGGCTTCATAAATCGTCTTCCAGGAGCCGAACACCTTTAATCCTTCAGGCTTTCCATTCTTCAGGGAATCCTCCAGATTGAACATCCCCTTATAACAAACATCGTTGATAAAATCTGTATTTGATCCGGTAAGTTTATCATTAAGGAAAAAATAGCCAGTATTTGTAATATAAAAGCGTTTTCCTTTCTGATAAAACAGTCCTATACCCAGAGCCGCCTCGCATAACACTCGAAGAGCGTATTCACTCAGATCAATCCTATTATGCAGTTCTTTAAAAGTTATCCCCTTTTTTCTTGAATCCTGAACTGCGGTGAGAATGCCTAAATTCTTGAGAGCTCTGGCTGCCTGGAAGACTACCGGAGCAAATGCAATCCACTGGGCCATTTCCATACCTTCCAGAGCGCTCTTTTTATCCTTATCAAAATGCTTCATAGAATGGTTTTAACTATTCGATGCAAATATCAAAGCGGCATTACAACCACCAAAACCTGCCATTGTTTTAAGGCCGGCTCCCTGGTTGATCCTGAATCTGTTGTTACAAATATTCACAGGAATTGTTGTGCCTTGTTCATCAAATCCTTTGCTGGCAATGAATTTTCCTTCCAACAGAGACCTGAAACAGATTATGGTTTCAATCAACCCGGCAGCACCAAGGGTATGACCGATATACCCTTTTAGGCTGTGTGTTGGCAGATGTGCAACCTTGGCCAGACTGAGGGCTTTAGCTTCCATCTCATCGTTGTAAAGTGTTGCAGTTCCATGTGCAGATACAAAGTTTACATCCTCCGGCTTCACGGATGCTTCAGCGAATGCCATTTCAATTGCCATAGCCAGTTCCTCACCGGTACGTGAAGGGGCCGAGACATGATTTGCATCATTGGTGATTGCTGCTCCAAGCAGTTCCGTATCACCAGTGTCGGGATATTTCTTCACTCTGAGAACCACTGCAGCACCGCCTTCACCAAGGTTTATCCCCTTCCTCTCCTTGTCAAAAGGTCTGCACATTTCAGGGCTCATGGCAAAGAGCGAATCGAATCCCGAGATAATAAACCTTCCAAGCACGTCTGCCCCTGCAACCACAGCAGTATGATACCTGCCAGACTTTAAAAGCCTCATTGCTACAATTATTGCAGACAAACCAGAGATACACGCGTTTGAAACAACAACAGGCGTGTTTACAAAACCAAGAATGCGTGAAACATTTCCTACAGAATAATGCAGATGAAGGTTATCATATGGCAGTATCCCCAGACTGTTGATATCACCCTTGGTTGTTGCTGCAATAAAAATTACCCCTTCGTCAGATGTTATAACACCTGAACTCTGAATTGCATCTACCGAGGGTTTTAGTAACAATTGCTCAAAGCGGTTCCCTGTATTATATGTTTGAGATTCTGATGACAATCTTGTCCATTGCCCGTCAGAAAGAGCTGAGATATATGTCTGTTCATTAAGCCATGGGTATTCGGTCTTCCTTAACCCGGAAATACCTTCCCACATAGACTCAAATGTTTCATCTGCTGTCATGCCGAGCGGGGACACTATGCTGCCTGCAGTAGCAAAAATCCTGGTCATTCAGTTATTCCCACTCTTTTTTTCCATTTAACAAAAAAATCAGGCATGGTAAGGCACAGTTCATTGCTCTTCATAGATATGAATACCTGTGTTGATGAGCCGGTAGCCATAAGTTCCATATCCCATGACCTGTATATTCGGTATTCAAAAATTAGCTTGGCGGCCATTGAATCGATGAATAATATCTCAACAATTGCAGTATTTCCATACTCCAGAGGCTTTTTATAGTTACATGAAACATTAACGATGGGAGTTGTGAAACCATTCTTGAAAAAATCCTTATAACCAAGGCCATACTTTCGGCCAAATGCCTCCCTTGCATCCTCGAAATATTTCAGATAATGGCCGTGCCATACGATTTTCAGTGAGTCAACTTCACTAAAACGTACCGGAACCTCAATACCCTCCTTCAATTCATGTTTCATAACAAATACGGGTTCTTTTTATCCCAAATGGTTAATCCGTATATTAATCCTGGATAATTCTAAGTCATCACGAATATCTCTTTCTCCAGATATTGTAATATTTTGATCGTATATCTTTAATCACATTATAAACTGCTCCTGCCCAGAAGTTTCTAAGCCCTATTCCCCTGGGTACTCCTCGAATCCGTTCATGAATCAAAATCGACATTGTTGTCATGTCTATTGCTACAAAATGGATATAGGCTTCATTGGCAAACTTATTCAAACATTCAGCAATAAATACTATACCTATCCCCTCCTTTCCTTCAAGGTTATATTCCTTTATAAATCGTTCAATATCTTCGGGTTTGTAGTTGGGATTGTTGTGAGCTTCCATATTCTCCAGAGGTGCACGGGAATTAAGCTCATTTATCATATCTATGTCATAATAGATATCTCCCTTTCGCAACATACCTTTGATATCATACTTGCTTTGCTCGGCAAGAACCAGATAGTTCCACTGCGGGAAGTACTTATCCCTGATCTGGGCAGTGCTACGTTCACCTGCACCGGCAAATTCAGAAAAATCACCGATAAGTTTCACATGAGAAAAGTCGATACCAAGCCAGCTTATCTTAACATTGCTCTCCCTGAAAAGATCCCGGGCAGTCTGGGCAAATCCGGTTAGAAATCCGCTAACCAAAAATACAGCAATAACATACTTTTTCATAGCTTATTCATTTTAAGGAATTTTTTTATCAGTTTTTATTACAATACAAAACCATAAATAATTAATAATTAACAATTGACAGTTAAAAATTAATAAAGATTCTCATCTCACAATTTGCAATCAGATCCTCATTCACCCTTACAGCTCCGTTTATTATTGTCATTTCCAGCACCTCATTAACAATTTCAACATTAGTAACCAGTTTAAGTCCAACAGAAGGGAGCTTTTTAATTTCCAGGTTACGGATTGCAGCAATAAACCCCAGGGTAACCGGTTTCCCTTTTGATTTCTGGTAATACCCTACACCTGCTGCTGCAGTTTGGGCAATATTTTCTATTATTCCCGGTTCCCTCAACAAACCACGGGTAACAAATATATTTCCGGCATCGATAGATAAACCGGAAATAAATCTTGCCCCGGTAACCTCAAAAAGTTCATCTATCATCACCATAGGTGGCCTTTGAGGAATAAATTCAAATATTTGATCGCCTTTTGCCAACATACTGTCACACCCAGAATTTAAAATAGTTGAACCAGTCATAAGGATAACGCTGCAGCTTATTCTCTAATTCTGTCACATAATCACCAATAATAGAATCAATTAGAATTTGCTTTGGCGCATCTTTGTAAACCTTTGGAAGGGTTGAAAAGAAATGGTAATGAGTAGGTGAGTCTTTTAAAGCAAAAACAAAAGCCACAGGTATACCGAAAGTAGCAGCAAGCATAAAAACACCTTCAGGAAATAGTGCCGGTTTGCCTAAAAATGTTCTGCTTATTGTTCTGTTACCCTCAAGAAATCTGTCGGCATGGATACAGACCAGGCCATTGTTTCGAAGAGCTTCCGCTATCAGATAAACGTGCGAGAGATCATCCTTGATGGGGATTATTTTCATCTTTCTCCCACCCGTTACCCTATCGAGGTACAGCCTTATCTTCTCAGATTCAGCTTCATACATTACAACGTGTACTTCTGTATCGATCCGTTTAAGATAAAACCCGGCAATTTCCCAATTACCAAGATGTGCACCAAGAAGTAAACCTCCGTTTCCCTCAGCAACCATCTGTTCAAGATATTCCTCACCATCAAAATTGAAGGTGAAACAATCACCAGTTTCGGCTGTTGCTGCTATCCTGTCAATTATGGCCTGTCCGAACCTGTAGTAATTTCTAAAAATTCCGTTAACAGATTTCAATATTGAAAAACCAAGCCTTTTTCTGAAAAGATAATACAGATTTTTTGAAGCCTTCCACGAAAAGAGAAAGTAATAGGTAACAACAAGATAAAGTAAAATATAAGCTGAACGAACACCTCCACGTCGGAGGGTAAACACAAATATTCTGTAACCCAGTGGGGTACCTTTGGATTTACCATTCCAGGTATTCATAACCTACTGGTCTCTGGCACGTTCTATCACATAATTATAGAAATGCCCGAATGTTACAATATCCTGAAAATCACCCGGCTTCACCTTAAAATGAAAATTGCTTTCAATCAGAACAACAAGATCAACATAGTCAAGGCTGTCAATCTGTAGGGTGTCACGGAGGTTAGCCTCAGGGGAGATCTTGTTACCATCAACTTCGAATTCCTCAATAAGAAAGGAATTTATCTTTTCAATAATCTCATTATTTGTCATTTATCAGGAAGTGTTATTGTTATTATTGATTTATTTTTCTCACAACCAAAGATGAATTTGTGCCACCAAATCCAAATGAGTTCGACAGAAAGGTGTCGAACTCCATGTCAACTGCCACAGTGGGTATTTTAAGCATTGCAGCTTCATCATCGGGGTTTTCCAGATTAATATTCGGGGCTATAAATCCTTTTTGCATCATTATCAGCGAATATACTATTTCGCTTGCCCCTGCCATCCAGCATTCATGGCCTGTCATCGACTTGGTGGAACTAACAAGCGGGCCGTCCTCTCCGAATACATTCAGTATTGCTCTTGCCTCTGTAGCATCGCCGGCAGGAGTTGAGGTAGCATGAGCATTTATGTAGTCAATCTCTGATGATTTTATTCCAGCTTGATTCAGTGCCATTCTCAGTGCTTTTTCCGGACCTTCAACTGTAGGGTTGGAGATGTGAGCTCCGTTTGAAGAGAAACCAAATCCGATAATTTCTCCAAGGATATTTGCTCCACGTTTTCTGGCATGATCCAGACTCTCAATAATCACAGTTGCAGCGCCTCCACTGGGTATCAATCCGTCCCTGTCGCGATCAAAAGGCTTGCAGGCTTTTTCAGGTTCATCCTCCCGGATTGAGAAAGCACCGAGAGCATCAAAATTGCCCATTGAATAGCCGTTAATCTCCTGGGCACCACCACAGATGATACAATCCTGATACCCATGTTTTATCATCAGATAGCCCATACCAATAGCATGTGAACCACTTGCACATGCAGCACTGATGGTAAAATTGATACCTTTAAGCCTGAAGATTGTGGACAGGTTCATTGAAACTGTGGAGTTCATAGTCTGGAAAACGGATCCCGATCCTACCATAATGGTTTCACCCTTCTCACGAATGATATCATTTGCCTGAATTACAGCCATTGCAGAGCTGTCGTTGCCAAAGAGGATTCCAACTTCATGATCATCGATATAATCCTGGTCAAGGTGTGCATTCCTCAAAGCTTCAATAGTTGACATATAGGCAAATTCACCCTGCTCAGGAAGCATTATCCTGGAACGCCTGTCGAGCAATCCCTTTAGTACAGGTCTCTCAACAAAACCTGTCAGGCCGGAACGGTAACCGAACCTCTTCCGCTCCTGGTCCAGAATGATACCTGACACTCCATTATACAAAGACCTTCCAACCTCATCAAGGTTTTTGCCTATACATGAGTATATCCCTATTCCGGTTATTACTACTCTGTTATCCATACAATCATTGACAATTAATACAAACCTCCGTTTATCGAAATTATCTGGCCGGTAATATATGAAGCTTTCCTTGAGGCAAGGAACCTGACCAGGTCAGCAACCTCACCGGCATCTCCAAACCTTTTCATCGGTACCATTGCCGAAAGTTCTGCTTCATTAAGATCCTTTGTCATGTCTGTTCTGATAAAACCCGGTGCCACAGCATTAACTGTAACATTACGCTGTGCAACCTCCTGTGCCAGTGCTTTCGTTGCCCCAATAACACCTGCCTTGGCTGCAGAATAATTTACCTGGCCCGGCAACCCCTTCAATCCCGAAAGTGATACTACATTAATTATCCTGCCATATCGTTTTACCAGCATGTGAGTCAGAACAAGCCTGGTTATATAAAAGAACCCGGAAAGATTAGTGTCAATCACACCTGTCCATTGTTCATCGGTCATCCACATCATCAGTCCATCATCACGGATACCGGCATTATTTATTAATATCTCAACTGTTTTATCCTGATTCCTGCTGATCCACTCATTAAAAACATCTTCTGTATCGCTTTTCGAAGAAATGTCGAACTTCAGCAGCTCACAGGTTGCACCAATACTTTCTATTTCTTTCAGGGTGTTGGATGCCTCAATGTCGTTACTTCGGTAATTAAGTAAAATATGATACCCGTCGGCTGCAAGACCGAGGGCAATGGCTTTCCCAATCCCACGGGATCCACCGGTAATTACAGCACACTTCATCTTGTTTTCAGTATTTGCAGGTTGGTTGCTTCCATGAATCCTCTAAGTGAATCAAGGTTTTTATACTGAGGTGTATCTTCAGTAATCACATCAAATTCACCTGATAATTTCCTGTAGATCTCCCGGGTGTTTTTTGCAAGTTTTTCTTCAATGTTAAGAAAAGCTACTGCCTGAACAATGGCAGCAGCTTCAATAGCAAGTACTTCAAAAGTGTTTTTCACTACCCTGGATGTTACTGAAGCAGAGTTAAATCCCATGCTTACAACATCCTGATTGTCATTGTTGCTTGGAATATTGTGAACGCTGACAGGATTTGCCAGCATCATGTTCTCAGCAGTTGTTGAAGTTGCAGTATATTGTATTCCCTGGAAGCCAAAATTTAAACCCGGAGTAGCATTGTTGATGAAAGGGGGAAGTATTTTGTTAATATTCCTGTTCATCAAAAAGTTAAGTTGCCGTTCGGCAAGAATCGAAAGCTTGGTAATAGCAATTTTCAATTTGTCCATCTCCATCGAAATGTACTCTCCATGAAAATTACCGCCATGGAAGATGTTATTCTCACGCGCATCAATTACCGGATTATCACTGCTCGAATTCAGCTCATTTTCAATCACCGACAGTGCATTCCTGATCGTATCTAGCACCGGCCCTGCTATCTGTGGAATACATCTGAGGCTGTAATACTCCTGGAGCTTTTTATTGAGGATATTGGACTCTGAACATAAATAATTATCATGTCCACGCTGCATAATCAACGTTGAGCCTTCCAGCAGGCTTCTTATCATCTCTGCAACCTCCCTCTGGCCACTGTGCTGTTTTTTTATGTTCAACTCCTCAGAGAAGGGATCATCATAAGATTCAACCAGTTCATTCAGTATTGCCGATAAGGCAACTGACCACTGTAAAGCATTGATGGCAGAAATCAGGTTCATTGCAGCCAGGGCGGTCATCCCTGAAACACCGTTCATCAGGGCAATTCCTTCTCTTAATCTGATTTTCAAGGCTTCTAGTCCGCAAGCTGAAAAAGCTTTTCCTGCAGGGATTATTTCACCGTTAAAATAAACCTCACCTTCTCCAATCACGGCAAGAGCAAGATGGGCAAGCTGAACAAGGTCACCACTGGCACCAACACCACCATGACTGGGGATACACGGAGAAATTCCTTTATGAAGCATATCTCTCATTAAAACAACAAGATCGGGATGAACACCGGAATATCCCTGCAGCATACAGTTCAGCCTGGCAAGAAGAATACCCCTGCATACTATTTCTGAGACATAACCTCCCAATCCTGAAGAATGACTTCGAATAATATTATATTGCAGATCTATGAGGTTATCTGAAGTTATCAGGTTCTGAGCCATTGGCCCGAATCCGGTATTAATACCATAGATGATTTTACCCGAAGAGAATGCACGCAGGAACCTGTAACTCTCCTCAACACGTTCAATAGCCTCCTTTTGCAATATAAAAGGCTCATTGGCAATAACAATGCGCCTGAATTGATCCAAACTCAATGATAAACCGTCAAGAACCACTTTAAATATTTTTAATTATTCCAGCCTCAGGCTTTACTGCAGGCATTTTTGTCAAAAATAACAAATCGGCACAAAATTAACAAAATTCACAGCATCTTGAAAAAGCATACTGGCTAAATATAATTTGGAGATGCCACGTGAATGTAGTTTGACAGTTTTTGTGCGTTGTCTTGTTTTCAAAATTCATTCTGTCAGGTGAGCCTTTTACAACGAATATTCTGTTGCAAAGCTTTTTATTTTCACGCTGATAGGCGCTGAAAATAATCACCGTAAGATGGGTTGAACTTTGTTGAAGTCCGTGGCAACACCTGTGCTTAACTACCTGACCAAATTCAATATTTGAACAGGATAGACACTCTCAGCACCTCAAAATAATATATGCCCTGCCTACTCGATTTCAGTTAACTGAACCTGATAATTCTCTTTTCTGCAATCAACGTTATCATACCTGCAGATACAGCAAAGCCACGTCAGTCACATCCATTTTTTGTCAATCAGTTGTATCTGATTGAAAGTAAATAAATTCAGTGCATGACCGGCAAATCCCTTCGGGAGGGTGTTTTGATTTCCACAATAGCGAAACCGAGGTTCAAAAGTAGGGATAATAGCGGAATTTTGAAAGTGGTGAGAGAAAAAGGGTTTCTGTTGTGTCTGGTGGTTGATTTTCAGGGTGATGTTTTAGTTTGAAAGTGCGAAAGTTTGTCAAGTTTGAAAGTTGGAAAGTTGGAAAGCAGTAATACTTTTCAGAAAGAAAATCCTAATGAAACCTCCAGCATTCCAAAAGGTTTTACGTCTCCCCCACCCCCACCTCCCAGTGTCCAATCAGTATGATACCAATCATATTCAGACCTGTATGCTCCCAGATATGCACCAGCATTAATAAAAAAACCTGATGAAAAAAGGAATCTGTACCCTCCATTTAAAGCAAAAACAATAATATCCTCATTTTCCCGCCATTCCCATGGTTCGAATTGCGAGTAAATAGCCTCTGTTGATTCATATTCCATAAGCATGCCCGCATAAAATTTACTTCTTGCTTCACCAAAATAATAGATAGCCCCTCCCCCGAAAGCCATACCTGAAAGTTCATCTACGCCACCATCTGAAGACCGGATGGCATACGATAGCAGCCCAAGGGTGGTTAACCTGATGTGTGCATTTATGCCCAGATGATCAATAACTCCAAATTCCGCATTAATCATCGGGCCGAACTGAAGGAAACCAAGAGGGTTAACCGAAAAGGAAAACCTGCGGATCCTTTCTCCATCTGAATTTTCCAGGCTGTAACCCCTTGAAAAATAATTCAGGTCATTCACTGGATTCTCTAAAACAAAATTCCGGTTGATTAAACCCATTTTCCAATGAAACGGATTGTTACCTGCCCTTGAAAAAGATATTGCAGAGAGGCCAATCAATAATGTTATACAGAAGTGCTTTTTTATGTCATTTGTATTTAATTGATTATTTTTAAAGTAATGATCCAGTTACCTCTTGTATTGCTACTAATTCATCAGACACCGGACAGATAAACCATTATTATTACCATCGTAACCCCTGTATATACCACTGTTGGAATATCCTAAAGCCCGGTACCATGATGCAGGATTGCTTTGGTAATCAGAACTACTCCACCAGAAACCACCATTTAATCGATCCTGATAAGTCCCGGTAATAAGTCTTCGGCCACCTCCCAGTGCAGTGAACCCGGTAGAATTACTTGCAGCAGCATTGGGGGTATACCAATGCGAATAGCCTGTTTCTTTAAGCATACCCCCTTGAGAACCCCGCCAGCCAATTTGACCAAGTTGAGACGTTGTCATGCCAAGATAGGTTTCCAGAGTTTGCCAGTCCATTTCTGAAGGCACTTTATATCCATAAGGGCAAAGCACACCGGTATTTACCGAATACCAGTTATAAAGCGCTCCATTTTGAACTCCGTAGTTGGCTGAATCATTCCAGTACCAGCACCTGGCAGATGTTGTTGCAGAAGTCCAGGTATTATTATCAGTGACTAATGGAATTAGATTCCCGTTATCCATACGTGTGGTTCTGAGATTTTGCTTCAGCCAGACCTGTGTGCCGATATGTACTGTATCATAGGGATTACCATCAATATCAAACACTACGTATGAAACCGGGGTGGTGAAGGTCAACTGGGCTCCGTACGCCGTACCCAAACTGTTGGTGGCGTATGCCCTTACATAATAGGTCGTATTGAGAGGCAGACCTGTAATCATATAAGTGTAATTCCCCGTACCTCCGGTAACAACAGCATGGCTGCCCGTAATAGTTGGATTCGGGCTGGTACTCCAGCATACACCATGGGAAGTGTTTGTAGTACCACCTGTATTGATTAAATTAGCATAAATTTTTACTGATGTTGATGTATATCTTCTGGATGAATCGGTAGTAACATTGGGTAAGGTGTTCTGCAAACATCTGACAGAATAACCAAATCTCTTATAGTCAAAAGATACTGTAATGTTGCTTGAATTATACAGAAGTTTTCTGTTCCATGCTGATGATGAATCTAACGTATCAGCACTCCAGAAAGCTGCAGTTAACCCTGTATTAAAATAGTTGCCATTACTGCTGCTTCTGGAACCTCCTGGTAAAGCTGTAAAACCACTTGTATTGTTAGCACCGGTGTTCGGACTGTTCCAGTGGGTTGTACCAGCCTCCTTCATTTTACCCCCGGGAGAACTACCCAGAAAATCAGACAACTGTTTCCAATCGACACCGACCGGCAAACCCCAGCCTGAAGGGCACAGATTACCGGTCGCTACTGAATACCAGTTGTATAATGTACCATAAGTTGAATAATAGGATGCCGAGTCGTTGTTGTAGAAGCACCTGGCAGGCAGAGATGTGGCAGTCCAGGTAGTATTGGATGTTATATCAGGAATAGCTGTACCATTGTTTAAACGTGAAGTTTTCAGATTCTGCTTCATCCACACCTGGGTGCCAATATGCACCGTATCGTAACCGTTACCATCGATATCATACAAAGGATAAAAACCGGCAGGATATGATACATTTATATAATTCTGCTTAACAAGATTGTTGGATCCAACTGCATTGGTAACTATCAGTGCAACTGTAAACTGGCCAGGTGTAGAATATACATGATAAGGATTTTGCTGCGTGCTTGTATTCGTGTCGCCGAAGTGCCACGTCCAGGAAACAGGGTTGTTGAGAGAGAGATCTGTGAAGTATACCGTATCATTAACATACACCGATGTGTCATTGGCAGAAAATAAAGCCTGAGGAGGCACTACCGGGATAGTTAAAACATTTATATAGTTACTTTTAGTTAACGTGTTAGAGCCAGCAACATTCATTACCTTCAAAGTAACAGAATACTGTCCCGGGGTTTGATAAACATGACAAGGGTTTTGCAATGCACTGCTGTCACCGTCACCAAAGTACCATTTCCAGGAGGTAGGGTTATTTTTTGACAGATCAATGAAACATACCGTATCATTAACGTATACGGAAGTGCTCCCTGTGTTGAACAAAGCCTGAGGCAAAGGTAATCCCTTCACACAACGTACCGATAATCCATAGTTAAAGTTGGATAAGGCAGAGTCAAAAATACTATTCAAGAATTGAAGCCGCCAGGCAGAAGCTTGTGTAGAAGAAGAGGCAGTAGCCGACAACCAAAGTGCCTGTTTCCCAATATCTCCAAAAACTCCGGTGTTGAGGTAACGGAAGCCTCCCGGAAGAGCAGTAAATGCTGTTGAATTAGTTGCACCAGTGTTAGGGCTGTTCCAATGCGTAAGGCCCGTTTCCTTTAAATCTCCTCCGGTTATTCCTGAACTGGTTAGAAAATTGCTCAGAACATCCCACTCGTCATTTACTGGAACGTGCCACCCTGAAGGGCATAAGCCTTTTGAATTGTCAACTGCATACCAGTTGTAAATAGCACCATATGTATGGGCAAAGATGGCAGAGTCGTTATTATACCAACATCTGGCGTCGGTTGTGAGCCCACCCCATGTTGTACTGTCTGTCACTACTGGTATAGGATCTCCGTTTTGATATTTCGTTGTCTTCAGGTTCCCGGCCATCCATGTTTGTGTGCCAATGGTGACAACCGGGTAATGATTTCCATCAACGTCTGTGCAGGCAATGAATTCAAAGTTTACCGTCTGACTCTGTGTGGGCACAAGGGTTAATACCCGTGAATAATTACCTGAATTGCCTTTGAACAGCAGGCGTTCACCAGCATTATACTGCATCTGGATGGTGCCGGTTGCAGAAGATAGTTTGGCTTGTTGACCGGTTGGTGAATTTCTACCGGCATATCTAAACAAAGGGAATCCTTCCGCAAAACAGGTTGAAATAATCTTTACGGAATAAGTGTTTGCAGGTGTGTTCACTTTTAAAACATACAACCCCGACTTCAATCCTGTGAGATCATACGAATGACCACCCTGTGTCAGATAATCTTCATGCTGCAAAATCAGTTTCCCGGAAGCATAAAACAGTTCAATCTTCACCAACCCGGTCTGCCGGTTGTAAAATTCTAACCGACACGAGTTTTCTGCAGGATTGGGATAGATTAGGAGAGCATCGTTATTACCGGCTAACTCCGGAACTCCAATACTTGTTACCAGTTCAAGGATATCGCTTCCGGTGAGAGTTAATGCGGTGCCTTGTGTAAGGTTCTGTACCTCAACGGTAGTCACCGTGTTACTCAACCCGGAACCGGCAAAGATGATCTGGAAGGGCTGGGCCTGAATGCGGCTGAAATGAAAGAGGAGAAGCAGGAATATTATGCATTGCGCTGAAATTGCATAAGATTTTGTAATACCAATGGATGTCATATAGAAACTTCTCTTTTTCATTTTTTCTGTTGTTTTAGTTTTTTTATTGCCGCCACAGCTGTATCCTCCCCTGTAAGTTCGAACATTCCTTTGTCCGGTACACCGAATTTGATATAACAACGGATATAATATGTTTTACCTGATTCAATATTTATATTTTGAATAGCGGTAATAGCAAAGGTTCCACCGACAAATTGCCACTCCCGGATATCCCGGATAAGCACCTCGTGATAACGGCCATTCTTCAACAAGGCAAATACGGTATCGGGTACAAATGACCCAATCGTAAAACCCATTGCGCCCTGGGAGATGTTCTTCGGCCGGTAGAAAATCACTTTTGCTGCACTATCGCCGGGATTTTGTCCATGAGCTATTGTTACAATCGCAACAACAAAGAATATCACTGTAGCTATCTTCTTCATAATATTATGGGTTAAAAATTTCATTGTTCTAATCGGACAGCAATGGTTATAATTAAAAAAGATACCACCAGCAAATTTCCTAAGTGAAATATGGAATCAATTATTCATCGATGCATATATTTTGTAGATATCCTGAACAACAAAATTATAGTCTCTGCCCACCCTTGTCAATCACATTAAAGTAGATATTTAAAGATGGAGCATTGAGGGCTGGGAATATCTGCACATCAAAAGCTGCCTGGTTAAGTGGACACAGTCGAGTAGGCAAGGGGAGTTTCACCCTGAGCCTCTCACAGAACCGTACGTGAAAGTCTCCCTTCATACGGCTCTTGCAGACAGACCTAACCAGTAAAGCCATAGCTCCAATGAACAAAAGTGTTGGGATAAAATCTCATAATCCGTTTTAGCCACCCATACGATTTGGAATAAGACCTTAACTTATACCTGTTCCGTGCCCATTTAGCCAAGCGAATATTGAGTAATCTGAATACGCTCTGCATTTCTGATATACGGAATCTACCATAATAGTGGATCCAGCCACGCAGTTTCGATGATAAGAATTTAGCGATACCATGTATGGCAGTACTTGTCCATTTGTGGATGGCTAATCTCTTAATTTCATCATTGATGCGCTTCTTGCTCTTTATGCTTATTGCTGGTCTAAAACCCCAAAATTTCTCCCCGCTTGATTTTGCGCACAGTCTTGGTTTGAAGGTGAATCCCAGAAAGTCAAAGGATGTTGGCATCTGTTTGCTTTCCTTGTGAAAACGTGCCGTACGATAACAGTAAACTATCCTCGTCTTTTCGGGATGTACTTCCAGAGCATGCTCCTTTAGTCTTGTCTTCAATTTGTCCAAGATGAAGTGCGATTGCTCTATGCTTCGTGTGTGGATAACAATGTCATCGGCATATCTCTCAAAAACGATTAGCGGTTGTGTGTCTGTAATCCATTGATCAAATGCCTCATGGAGATATATGTTCGCAAATAATGGGCTAATAACTCCACCCTGAGGTGTGCCTTTCGTCCTTGTTTGCAGATCTCCATTTTGTGTGACAATGGATGCTTTCAGCCAGCGTTCGCTATACAACAGGATGTGCTTTTGACTTGTGTGTGTTCGCAGAATCCTCATCATTTGTTCATGGTCTATGTTGTCAAAGAAACCTTTGATGTCTAAGTCAACAACATACCACCTTTGCCAACAGTTGCGGGCACATTGTTCGATGGCGTCGTGGGCGCTCTTGCCCGGTCTGTATCCAAATGAACTGGGAAGAAACTTAGGCTCGACTATTTTCTCTAATTCTGCCCTTATCACTTCCTGTGCTACCCTGTCAATAATCGTGGGTATGCCCAACATCCTTTCTTTGCCTTTCCCTTTTGAAATTGGCACTTGTCTGACCGGAGGCGGAAAATAACTGCCGCTTGCCAGACGATTCCATAGGGGATACAGGTATTTACGCGGGTTCTGGTCTATCATACTTATGCTCACATGGTCTATACCCATGCCTTTCCCTCCTTGTCTTACCTTCTTCCACGCAGTCCATACCTGTTCTTTGCTTATTGGTTGTGTCTTTGTCTTTAACTCCTCAATCATCCTTGGTTAAGTTGTTGATGTTGTTAAATACTGTCTGCTGAAGTCCTTCGCTCCGTTCCCATTACAGGAATTTCATCGCTACTACAACTTCATCCGCCACTAACTACTGCCTCTCTACTTTTGACCTTGCAGTGCTTCTACTTGTGTCGTTTCGATTTACATCAATAGTTAGTTTCCACTGTTCCATAAACAAGCCCATATACAATTCCTGCTGCCTTTATGCCGAGTGCCAATGCAGGCAATTTATTTCCCAGGTTACCCCTGCACTTGTCCCGAAGCAGACTAAGTTCCTTCGGTTTCTGACACTGTCTATATGAATTTCGACACCTCATCGGACAGTTCACTCTCGTTCAGCTCTTGTATATCCACTTGAAAGGATTCTTTCATCCTCCCTTTTCCCTGACTGCTCAACACCTTTATCATTAGATAAAAGCACCGTAGGGTAGTTTGACAGGTACTCCTGATAGCCCCTGTCGGTGGTTCAGCTCTGTGATAGTGTCAGGGTAGCCGTTGTTGTGTGAGGCCTCTTTGGTTTCCCGTTTATTTGGGGCAAAGCTCGTTTCTTATCGACTTGTATGAGATTTTCACAGTCCACCATCTTGTTTATAGTTAGCTGAATAGCTGTATGACACAATGCGCCTTTGTGCCTCTATTCAGTTACAGTGCGCACTTAATCCATCAGACACCGCACAGAGCATCCATACCTTTTGGATTCTGTAGCGGTGTTAACAGCAGCGGTGCTATTTCCCAGAACTTTTCCTTTGGCATCCTGGGTGGAAGCAGCTGTTGACGACCACCATGCCCCTATTTCACCCTTATAATCAAAGCTGCCATCGGTCGCCAGGCGTCCCCCACCGGGAAGAGCGGTGAACCCGCTTGAATTTGTAGCACCCTGATTAGGACTGTTCCAGTGGGTCGTACCAGTTTCCTTCATCTTCCCACCTGCTATTGTGGCTCCTCCCAGATAGGTAATCAATGTTGCCCATTCCGCATCTGAAGGCACATGAAACCCTGTGGGGCATAGTTTACCTGTATTAGCAGCCATCCAGTTGTACAAAGCACCATACAAATTGCCGGTAGGGATCGAATTGTCATACCAGCAGTATGCGCCGCTGGTCGCGCCAGTCCATGCTGTCGCTGAGGTAATATTGGTTATGGAGGTATTATCATTGTATTTTGTTGTTCTGAGATTTTGCTTCAACCAAATCTGTGTGCCGATATGCACTGTATCGTATCCATTACCCGAAGCATCGATAACAGGTTTGTTAACTCCTGTTGTAAATGTTTTCTCCACACCGTAAGCGATGCCAACACTGTTCATCGCATAAGCTCTTACATAGTAGGTTGAGGTAGGCAAAAGAGATGTCAGATTACTTATAAAACTCCCGGTACCATTTCCATTGGTAGTATGGGTGTTGGTGCCAAAAACCGGTGTATGGTTAAGGCCATAAACAACCCCTCTTTGGGTCACCGGCACACCACCGTCAGATGAAACATTACCTCCTGTGGTCGCACTTGTCTGGCCTATATTGCTTATATCAGCTGTAGTAACCACAGGCAATAAATAAGTTGTATAGGTGGAGAACTGTTTCTCGTCACCGTAAGCTGTTCCAATATTATTAGTTGCATAAGCTCTGACATAGTAAGTTGTTGAAGCAGTCAAACCATTTATATTACTGGTAAAGGTACCTGTATCACTCCCGTCAACAGTATAGCTGTCTGCTAAGCTTGGATTTGTAACAGTACTCCAGCAAACTCCCCGGGCTGTCACAAATGATTTTCCGTCTGAAATCACTGTGCCACCACATTGGGCACTAGTATCTGTCTTGTTTGAAACGATTGCTGTAGCGACATCCGGCAGGTATAAAGTAATGGTTGTTTTAAACTGAATTTCATTACCGTATGAGGTCCCTTCTTCGTTAGTAGCATAAGCCTTAACATAATAGGTGGTGTTTTCGCTGAGGTTTTCCATATTACTATTAAAAATTCCTTTACCCTTACCATTGATAGTTACTCCTAAATATTTCTCGAGACTGGGATTAGGGGTTGTATTCCATACAATACCCCTTGAAATTACTTCGCTTTTACCATCATCCTTAACATCTCCTCCTGATTTTGCACTGACAGGGGAGATACTGCTAACTGGCAATGTTTCTACTTTAGGAGGTTTCGTACATCCGTATATTAGAATGAATGTACAAACAAACAACAAAACAATAATTTCGGAACTCATTCGAATAGTTTTCATTTTGTAAGTATTTATGAATTATTTAACAGAAATACATATGAAAATAAATAATGACTGAATTTGAACTCCTGAAACAAAAGATCAAATATAATTTAATAAAAGCCTCTTGTCAATCACATAAAAGTAGATATTATAACCCGGCGGATGAGTCGGGAGTCGGGAGTCAACAGCCGGGAGTCGACTGTCAGGAGTCGACAACCGGGAGCCGATATTCTATAGATTTTTGATCTAAACCAAAAACAACTTAACAGCTCAGATATTTTTAACACAGAGGAAATCAGGATTTAAAATAAGATCAACAGAGATTTTACTCCGTGAAACTCCCTGAAAGACTCTGTTTATTCAGGGCAATGCTTGCTCAAAGTTTAATGTTGAGCGAGATCAGCCTGTGCATGTTGGGATTGACTTGCAAGGTAATCCTGTCCAGCTTGTTCTGATAGAACTTCTTTTTTGAATTCCCAAGAGTCCATAGCAATACACCCGGAGTCGCTGTAACTACAGCAACGGCGGCTGTCCCAATAATCATCTCTTCAACCACCTCTTGTATCGCGATCTGATATAACATACCTCCCAGTATAGTTGCGGCTCCAAAAGCTGTAAGGCCTATTCCAAAGTTCTTCATTGTATTGAAGTTGTGTACCTTACCTTCATATAAATCGATCTTATCATTTTGCTGAGCCAACGCAGAAGTATGCATTAAAATAACAAGAAAGATTGCCAAAATTTGTGTCTTTTTCATAATGATTAGAATATTATAAAGAGAATACATACTTACTTTAATTCATCAGCAGGTATTGCCATCTCAGGGGAAATGCGTTTAAAATTCCTTTCATTCTTCCATTTCTCCTCATAGGTCTGCAGTTTTTCGGCTATGAAACCCTGCAATTTTTTGTTCATTTTCACTATCTGTGCCTCAGGTATCTTAACAGGCGGCTTTGAATTTATCAGCTTCTTTGCCCTTTCGAATACATCGGTATTATTAGCTCCTATCGGCGTAAGTCCCACATGCGCTAAAAAAGCCCCCATAATCACATCAACAATCACAATATAAGTACACCCCTCCTGCAGCTCGGCCGTTATAAACTCCTTGTTTTCAGATGAGGCCCAGAAAATCTGTTTGCCGGGATCGCACTCATACCTCATATAGTTTTTCCCTTTGAATACCCCGATATATTTATCATTATGGAAAAACTCAAAAGAGGCTCCCAGCCCAAAGGAGCTAACTCTTGTAAAATATACGACAGCCTTGCCTTTTGCCGGAGGTTGAAAGCCCTGGGCATGCATATCAAATGCAAGTGCCATACAGATTATGGCGACAATCAGAATTACTCTTGTTCTCATAATACATTCGGATTTATGTTAATATATAACTAGAAAAGCTTGGAGCAAACTCAAACATGAAATTTGTTGCTGCTTCATTTTCAATACATTCTTCAGGTTTTAATCCTGAACAACAAAAGTACAGTCATAAATTACTTTTGTCAATCACATAAAAGTAGATAATATAACTCTGCGGATGAGTCGGGAGTCGATAGTCAGGAGTCGACAACCTGGAGCCGGGAGTAGATATTCAATAGATTTTTGATCTAAACCAAAAACAACGTAACAGCCCAGATCTTTTTTATACAGAGGAGTTCAGGAGTTAAATGGGAGAACCACAAAGTTTTAGCTCTGGAAACTCTGTAATAGACTCTGAACAACTCTGTGTAATAAAAGGTTGCCTAAGCATCTGCGTTCTATTAAATCGGGAAATCATGAAGTCAAAAAGTCTTCAAGCCGAAAAGTCATGCAATCGTGGAAACAGGGGACTAAAAAAAAAGCCCGATGTTTCCATCGGGCAAAAAAAAGTTGGCGACGACATACTCTCCCGCGGATGCAGTACCATCTGCGCTGGTGGGCTTAACTTCTCTGTTCGGAATGGGAAGAGGTGGACCTCACCGCAATAGTCACCATCAGATCATAATCTTTCGTAAAGAAAGATTTGACTTCAGGAGGAAAATACTTTGTAAATAAAATCATCGAGTATACTACAGAAAGCTACGGGTAATTAGTACTGCTCGGCTTTGATGTTACCACCTTTACACCTGCAGCCTATCAACGTCATGATCTCTAACGACCCTTAAAAGAAGTCTCATCTTGGGCTGAGCTTCGCGCTTAGATGCTTTCAGCGCTTATCTCATCCATACATAGCTACCCTGCGATGCAGCTGGCGCCACAACAGGTACACTAGAGGTATGTCCAACTCGGTCCTCTCGTACTAGAGTCAGGGGCCCTCAAACTTCTAACGCCCACAACAGATAGGGACCGAACTGTCTCGCGACGTTCTG
>CAYXYB010000018.1:0-50544 GCA_964469215.1 uncultured Lentimicrobiaceae bacterium | reverse complement strand
GGTGATGGAGGCGGATTTAAGTTTGTGAAAGAGTGATGTAAGCGGGGAAATCGGGAAAATCGGGGAATCGGGGAATCGGGCTGTTGGCTTTTGGCTATTGGCTTTTAATCCCCAACTCCTTCAGCTGAGCCTCGCTGACAGGTGCCGGTGCATCCAGCATCACATCGCGCCCTGAGTTATTCTTCGGAAAGGCGATGAAATCCCTTATAGATTCCGAACCTCCAAAAAGCGAACACCATCTGTCGAAGCCAAAGGCTATCCCTCCATGAGGCGGAGCTCCATATTCGAAAGCTTTAAGTAAAAACCCGAACTGCTCTGCGGCTTCCTCCTCTGTAAAACCCAATGCCTTGAACATCTTCTGCTGCATCTCCCGGTTATGTATCCTGATGCTGCCTCCCCCTATCTCCACTCCGTTGATAACCATATCGTAAGCGTTTGCCCGCACCTTGCCCGGATCGGTATCCAGTAGTCCAATATCCTCTGCCAGCGGCGAGGTGAATGGGTGATGCATTGCAAAAAACCTCCCGCTCTCTTCATCCCATTCCAGAAGAGGAAAATCTGTTACCCACAGCGGCCTGATCACTTCCGGGTCACGAAGGTTCAGCCGGTTGCCCATCTCGAGCCGCAACTCTCCCATCCCTTTCGTGGTGATCTTTGATTCACCCGCCATGATGAGGATGAGATCACCGGGATTTGCATTCACCTTCTTCGCCCACCTTTTCAACTCATCCTCACTATAGAATTTATCAACAGATGACTTCAGCGCCCCGTCTTCCTGATATCTTACATATACCAGACCCCGTGCGCCTATCTGTGGACGGCGCACCCACTCCGTTAGCTCATCAAGCTGCTTGCGGGTATATGCTGCTGTTCCCGGCACCACAATGCCCGAAATCAGCTCCGCCTCGTCAAACACCACAAAGCCATGACCTTTTACCAGAGGTGCCAAATCGTGTATCTCCATGCCAAACCTGAGGTCAGGTTTATCAGTTCCATACAACCTCATCGCCTCGTGCCAGGTGATGCGTGCAAACGGCTTAATATCAATACCCTTTACAGCCCTGAAGAGATGTTTCGCCAGACCTTCAAACGTCAAAAGCACATCTTCCCTGTCTACAAACGACATCTCACAATCAATCTGCGTAAATTCCGGCTGCCTGTCAGCCCTCAGATCCTCATCACGGAAACATCGCACAATCTGAAAATACCTGTCAAAACCCGATATCATCAGAAGCTGCTTAAAGGTCTGCGGTGACTGGGGCAGTGCATAAAATTCACCCGGATTCATCCTTGAAGGTACAATAAAATCACGTGCCCCTTCAGGTGTGCTTTTTATCAGAAACGGTGTCTCAATCTCCAGAAATCCTTCGCCACTAAGATAGTTACGTGTTTCAATCGCCATGCGGTGACGCAGCTCTATATTGCGCTTCACCACGTTTCGGCGAAGATCCAGATAACGGTAATGCATACGAAGTTCATCACCACCGTCACTCTTATCTTCAATGGTGAACGGAGGTGTCTTTGAAGGATTGAGGATCTCAAACGAATTAACTATTATCTCGATGTCGCCGGTAGGAAGGTTCGGGTTCTTGTTCGAACGCTCCGACACCACTCCGTCAACCTTCAAAACAAACTCCCGCCCAAGTTTTCTGGCATCTTCACACAAACCCGGATTTGTCTCCATGTTGAAAACAAGCTGTGTGATGCCGTAACGGTCACGCATATCAATGAACGTCATCCCCCCGAAATTCCTCGATCGCTGCAGCCAACCCGCCAGAGTAACTTTCTTATCACAGTCGGCTATCCTTAATTCACCACAATTGTGTGTACGTATCATAGTTTTAATCTTATGGCCGCGAAGATACAAAGATTCTCATCTTCGCCGAAACTGACATGTATTCATTCAATTGTAAAGAATTAATCTCTGGATTAAGAACAAATTTGAAAGACAAGAGCCGCTTTTAGAATTCTATTGATTACATTTGCCTGAAAACAGATAATTTAACGAAATGTGAAAGAACATTTGCTTAACCATATTTGTTTTTATCACGGGCTTAACAGACGACTACACCACAACTCTGTATTTGATGGTTTTCACAATCATTAATCTCGATCCATAATCAGGAAAAGAAATTAATATATGGAACCGCAATAATAAAAGAATGCCGGAAAAATTAAGGAATAAATACCGTATGGAATCCCCTCGCATACAATGGTGGAATGATGGACAGACAACGGCATATTTTATAACAATCTGAACCCAGAACAGTGAATATTTTTTTGGTAATATCAGGAATGACAATATGATATTGAATGAACCGGGACAAATTGCAGAAAAATTCCGGGTAGGAATGCCGGACCAGTTTCATTTGGAGCAATCAGGCGCATATATTATGAGGTTGTGTAAAAATATCAAAAAAATAACAGATGGATAAATCCGACGAATACTTCATGCGCGAAGCCCTGAAAGAGGCACATAAAGCATTTACCCGAGATGAGGTTCCGGTGGGTGTCGTGGTGGTGGCGGCAGACCGTATCATCGCCCGTGGACATAATCTCACCGAGACCCTTAATGATGTGACAGCTCATGCTGAGATGCAGGCAATTACCGCAGCTTTCACACACCTGGGTGGAAAGTTCCTCACCGACTGCACTGTATATATAACCCTGGAACCATGCTCTATGTGCGCCGGAGCCCTCTTCTGGGCAAGGCCACAACGCATAATTTTCGCTGCCCATGACCCCAAAAACGGGTACCTGAAGTACAAACCAAACCTGCTTCACACAAAAACCGAAGTCATCACCGGCATCCTTGCCGAGGAAGCTGCTACACTGATGAAGGACTTCTTTGCAATGAAGAGGTAATTATTCATGCCAAAGACATAAATGATAACTACATCAAAACGTTATCGTCCGACCCAGATATTCTGCAAGCTTTGCCCTTACATGCATCAGCTTCTGATACCTGTGCATAATCAGTATCTTCTCATCATCGTTCTCAGATGTGGCAATTGAAGCCTGCAGCTGCTGCATCATTGCCTCTATCTTTCTCAGCCTGAAAGAATGTATAACCTCATCAATCGCCTGGTTCAGGTTCTCCTTTTCCAAAGAAACAAAGATCCTGCGCTTTTTCCAGTTATGGCTAAGCTGATATGGGGTCGACACAAGATCGATAACTGCTGAACGGATAGCCTCATCTTCATGGTTTATGAAGAATGATTCACCCGGAATTGGACGATTATTAAGGACTGCCTCCCTGAATGGTTCATATATTTTTTTCATTATTGGGTTATCGATGCCTATATCATCCGATTCCAGTTCATTCACTATTTCATTTGCTACGGTTGAAGGTTCAACACCTTCACCTTCCCTGATAATCATGGCACCATAATTCAAAAGAAGCCTTATAATATCCTCCTCCTGGTATTCTGTAAGAGGCTTTCTGTCAGCTTCTGTTTGCTGCTTCGGAGCAACACGTCTTACCTCCGGGATCTCATCCTCAGTCGCCTCCTTGCTTTTAATCCTCTGCCCCCTCAACTGACGGTTCAGCTCATACATGAGCTGCTCCTCTTCCATCCCTGTTATCTCTGAACATTGTTTCACAAACAGTGGCCTTAACAGATGATCCGGTATTAAAGCTACAGAACTGATTATCTCACGTATAAGGCTACCCATCTTAACCGGGTCGCCGGATGCCTCAGCCTTAAGAAGGCCTGCTTTGAATGTAATGAAGTTCTCGCTCTTCTCTTCAAGCCATGAGGTAACCTCCGATGAACGGTGCGTCCTTACAAAAGAGTCGGGGTCTTCACCTTCAGGCATGGGAACAATCTTAACATTCAACCCCTCCTTCAATACCAGGTCGATACCCCTGAAGGAGGCTTTTATCCCCGCTGCATCCCCGTCATAGATTATGGTTATGTTCTGGCTGTAACGCTTGATAGCCCTTATCTGGTCCTCAGTGAGAGATGTCCCTGATGAGGCAACTACATTCTGGACACCAGCCTGGTGAAGGGCAATCACATCAGTATAACCCTCAACAAGATAGGCATTGTCGCGGGAGACAATGGCTGTCCGGGCCTGGTATATCCCATAAATGATCTTGCTCTTCTGATAAACCTCAGTCTCAGGGGAATTGATATATTTTGGCTTTTGAGGATCCTGTTTCAGGATACGCCCACCGAAACCAACCACTCTGCCACTGAGGTTATGTATCGGGAAAATCAGCCGCTCCCTGAACCTGTCAACAAGCCGGCCCCCTTCACGTTCAATGGTGAGGCCGCTTTTAACCAATATTTCCCTGTCATAACCCTTCGATATCGCATGAACGCTGAAAGCATCATGAACAGATGGTGAATAACCAAGCCTGAACTTAACGATGCTCTCATCGGTTATGTCCCTCTCACGGCAGTATGTCAAAGCTACAGCTCTCCCCTCCTCCTCCTGCAACTGCTCCATAAACCATCCCTCAGCAAAAGCATTCAGATTGAACAACCGCTCTCTGAACTCATAAGCCTCGTTCTGCTCCGGAGTTAGCTCACGCTCCTCTATCTCAATACTGTATTTCTTCGCAAGCCACCGCAAAGCCTCTGTAAAAGTGAACTGCTCATGCTTGATAAGAAAATCAATCGGATTACCTCCCTCCCCACATCCAAAACACTTGAAAATACCCTTCGCAGGATGTACATGAAACGAGGGGGTCTTTTCGTTGTGGAAAGGACACAACCCTACCAGGTTTATACCCCTCTTCCTGAGACTAACAAACTCTCCCACAACCTCTTCAACACGCATCGCGTCACGAATTCGCTCTATCGTCTCCGGGTTGATCATCGGTGATGATTATATAATATTCATGTTATAGTTGCTGATGCGCTCCAGATCAAGATGAATGTCTTTTATATTGAGTTGTAGGGTTACATTGCCGTTCCATTCATTCTCCTCTATCTGATAACATATTGCAAAAGGTATCTCTTTCTGAATATCATCCTTCTTGTCCCCCTGCTGAAAAGCTATCGCCGGAAATACCGGACCCAGCCTGTCAGGATCAATGATATCAAGCTTCAGATGATTGTTCCCCACAATCCGTGCAAAACCCTTGTCGATAACTTCAGGTGTCATAAACACCGGTGTCATGTTCCCCGGCCCGAACGGAGCAAATTGTTTCAATATCTTATAAAAGGGCGGCGTTATCCTCCGAAGGTCAAGCGGTGCATCAATCTCAATCTCAGGCATCAGATGATCTGCAGATATATTTTCTGTTACATAACCTATAAACTTCTTTCTGAATGCTTTGAAGTTCTCGGGTTTAAGCGATAACCCGGCAGCATATGTGTGTCCGCCGAAATGCTCCAGAAGATCACTGCAGTGATCGATGGCTTCATATATGTCGAATCCTTTCACAGATCTGGCAGAACCTGTATACATACCGTTGTTTAATGTAAGAACGACCGTAGGTTTATAATGTACCTCAGTTAACCTTGAAGCTACAATCCCCAGAACCCCCTGCGACCAGTCGGCATTGTAAACTACAGTCGCCTTTGCATTCTGCATCGTCTTGTCCCCGGCAATCATTGTCAACGCCTGGTCGAAGGCTTGCATATCCTTCTCACGTCGCTCCCTGTTGTAACTGTCGATCTGCTTCCCCAACTCAGTAGCATATTCCGGATCATCACAGATAAGTAGCTCAACTGAATTCCTTGCATCACCTATCCGTCCAGCTGCATTTATCCTGGGCCCAATAAGAAATACCAGATCGTTAATGTTCAACTCCCTGGTGAAATATACCGGGTTCAATAAATTATCCGACTGCTTTACAGGAGTATATGACAATATTGCCTCAATACCTTTTCTTGGTCTTGTGTTTATTAACTTTAACCCGTGATAGGCCAGTATCCTGTTTTCGCCGGTTATAGGAACAATGTCTGCTGCAATGCTGATAACAGTAAGATCAAGGTACTTCTCAATCTCTGAAAATGGGATTCCACGTTTTTGCGAAATAGCCTGAATAAGCTTGAATCCAACCCCGCATCCTGACAAACCCTTAAACGGATATGGGCAGTCACTCCGCTTGGTGTCAAGTACAGCTATCGCCGCTGGAATAGCATCGCCCGGAAGGTGATGATCACAAATGATAAAATCTATCCCCTTCTCTGCTGCATATTTGACCTTCTCTATTGCTTTTATGCCGCAATCCAGAGCCACTATCAGCGAATAATCATGCTCAAAGGCATGATCAATACCCAGATATGAAATACCATAGCCTTCCCTGTAACGGTCAGGTACATAAAATCCGATCCTGTCATGAAGTGTCTTCAGGAATGAATATACCAACGCTACAGCAGTAGTGCCATCCACATCGTAATCACCGTAAACAAGTATACCTTCACCCTTCGCCACAGCACGCTCAATACGACTGACGGCCTTGTCCATGTCTTTCATTAAGAAAGGGTCGTGTAAGGAACTAAGATCTGGCCTGAAAAATGCCCTTGCCTCCTCGTAAGTGCTGATGTCCCTCTGAACAAGAAGGTTGGCCAGGTTCCTGTCTATGTTCAGTATGGTACCTAAATTATCGGTCTCTGCCTCACCCCCCTGCGGTTTATACACCCATCTCTTTTCCATATATATTTGCTTTTATTTAAATCAATTACCGAAACACCCAAATCCCTGAAAGACCTTTCTTTGCTCAATCCCCCGTTGTTATGCCCTCTTGTCACTTTTAGCTATGGTTAAGGTGTTGAAATTACCCCATCTTCAGAAAAAAATCGCACCCTGAAAATGAGTTTATCTGTTGCACAAAGTTAGTAAAACAATCCTGACCTACCTTGTTAAAATGATATAATCTTTTAATAACCTCTTTAAGAACTCCTTCCTTTTATTTCTCTCCTCTTCTCTGATAATTGGATTGGTCTCAAAAAGATGATGATAAGGTTCGAGTTTAATCCCAAGTGACTGTGCAATTCGCTCCGATGCTATATCCAGAGCCGTAAGATGACCTTCGGTCGGATACCTTATTAATCTGTCAAGGAGGGTTTTTACCTGTACCATCTCCTCCTCTGTCATCCTGACAACTTCAGGATAAACCGGAGTGTGATCTTCATTCCTGTGAATGCTCTCAAGACCCCGCAGCGAATAACCATCTCCGGTGCGAACCCTGATAATGGTAGTATTGGCAAGCAGGTCACCAAGCCTCTGGTTTTTATCCGATGATGTGATAAGTATCAATCCCACAGTGCCCAATGAACCCCAGATATCCACAACCCTGAATAGCCACCGTGTTAAAAGGTCTACAACCGTAGGTTTTCTTCCATCGATCCTGATAACCCTGATACCAAGTATCAACTTGCCCAACGTCTGGCCATTATTGAACAACTCCATCAGAAAAGTGTAAAAGGTAACAGGAAATAAAATCATTATCAGGAAAAATAATGGTGGTTTTGTAACAATAAGTACCCAAAACTGAATTGCCACAGTGTAAAAGGTCGACAATACAATAAGATCGACAATAAAGGCAAGGATGCGCATCCCGGCAGATGCCAGGTCATAGGTGATCGAAATTTTATGCACTGTGGTTATTTCTATGCGAGCCATCCTGAGAATATTTTCATATTTTTACCACCACCGATCTTATTACGGCATGAGGGAATCCCATTTCATAAAACAGAACAGTGAAAAGTGGCACGAATTTGAGAAAATTCTCCATGCAAAACAATATGACCCCGACAAACTGAGCAATCTTTTTATCCAGATCACCGAAGATCTTTCGTATGCAGGTACGTTTTACCCTCACAGGACTGTAAGATATTACCTCAACAGCCTCGCACAGAAAATCTTCTCTAAAATATACAGACAGAGAAGTTTCAGTTTCTCCAGGTTCTGGCAATTCTGGAGTGATGAATTGCCTTATATAATGTTTCGTTCAAGAAGGCAGCTTCTGCTGGCAGGGGTGGTTTTTCTTTTTGCCATGATCCTCGGTATTCTCTCTTCATCATACGACAATAACTTTATCCGGTTGATGCTCGGTGAATCTTATGTAAGAATGACCCTTGAAAATATAGAGAAGGGTGACCCTATGGGTGTATATAAGCATAGTGCACAGTCTGACATGTTTCTTCAGATAACACTCAACAACATCAGAGTTTCGTTTATTGTGTTTGTTTTCGGTCTGCTTGCCGGGATTGGATCTGTCTATATACTGATTTACAACGGCCTGACGCTCGGTGCATTCCAGTATCTGTTCCATGAGCACGGCCATCTTGACATTGTAATGATAACCGTCTGGCAGCATGGTGCCCTCGAGATATCGAGCATTATTATTGCCGGCGCTGCAGGTATTGTCCTTGGCAGAGGCCTTGCATTTCCAGGCACATATACCCGACTCGAAGCATTCAGGCTCTCGGCTAATCAGGGTATAAAAATCGTTCTCGGAACCGTTCCCCTATTTATCATAGCCGGTTTTATCGAAAGTTTTATTACTCGTAACACTGAAGCCCCTTTTATTCTGAGGTTGATGGTCATCATTGCATCTTTTGCCTTCATACTGTTCTATTTCGTTTGGTTGCCATGGTATAAAAATCACCATAACCTCTTTAAAAAATATCCCCCGGCAAAAATTCCACCTTCCGCCCAATTCACTATTATTCCGGGTATAATCAACAATGCAGAAATTATAAAAAATAGTTTCGCTTTTATAAAAAGTAATTTCAACCAACTGATGAAAACCGGAGTAATAAACGTTGCAATAACGCTTTCTATCATATTTGTCTTTTATTACAACGGGTTCAATAACCGCATCGCACTGGGGAATTTTGTAAATGACCAGATAAAATCACCTATGCTGTTTATTGCCGATATATTTTCACTGTTTGATTTTTCTGAACGACCACTCATGATTCTGCCAATTGTTCTATTGTTCTCCTGGATTATCTATCTGACCATTAAACGTATTGGATCATCCCTCTCAATTCCTGTCAGGATAAGCTTGCGACAAATCCTGCTTACAATATCCCTGACCACTTTGCCACTCCTGCCTGCACTTTTTACTCCCTGGATTACCTCAGTGTTTTGGTTTGTTATCGCCCCATTCTGGTTTGCTGCTATTTTCAATATTTACCTCCCCCCCGGAATTTCAGGTATACCAGTAAGTGCATTTCATATAAGCACCAGGTTCTATTTCAGGATATGCGGACTCTTGATAATATATGTTCTGATATCATTGTTGATTTTCCTGATCTTTGCAACTCCGGTTATGTTCATCTATACATCATTTATTTTAGATCATATCACAGGCGCAATGATCCCGGAAAAGATACCATATCTTATCTATATGGTTACCACAGGCATAATCTGTATCTCACTTCTCTTTCCATTTGTTATTACCGGAATGTTTTTAAAACAATATTCACTTAGTGAGATCATTACAGCAAGATCTCTTATTGATTTTTTCAGGAACCTGCCACTTGAAAGGAGAAGCTATGGCTTTCAGAATCGGTAGAATCAAATACTCTTTGATTTTGTTTTTGATAGCATCATTGCTGATTTTGATGAATTCAGGTTCCGGATTATCGGCCAAAGAGCCTTTCAACAAAGACCACTGGGAAAAAATCAGAAATAAAAACAATTATACGGACGATCCTGTCGAAACACGTCCGGTTACAAACCGGCAACCACTTATTCTACCCCAATTTATTCAGACCATCATAATCGTTGTCACTGTTCTTTTACTGATTTTTATTACTTTGCGAATAGTCTTAAGACATTTCGGCCGATACGGAAAAATTAAACCTTCTGACAACATAAAATATTATGATGCTGATGATGAATCCTTAACATACGATATGCTCTACAGCAGGTTTGCAGAAGCACGTTCTCAGGGGGACTACCGCCTTGCAATAAGATACCTCTACATTATGCTGCTTCAGCATCTGGATTCAATAAACCTAATTGAACTTAAAAGAGGAAAAACCAATAAGCAGTATTGCATGGAACTGGGCAGTAAGACCAACGATTACAACCTGCCCGAAATCACAAATGAGTATGAAGCTGTCTGGTTCGGCGACATGATAATCAGCGAGAATCGGTTTATAAAAATTGCTGAACAAAATTCATGGCTCACAACAAACCCGATAAACAAACCTGATAAACTGTGAACCGGCGCCATCTCCATACCAGTCTGGGGGTTTTTACCGCGATTTTAATCCTGGTACTGGCATTCCTTTTCGCCTGGCAGAAGCGTCCGCGGCAATGGAACTGGAATCCGGGTTATGAAACCAGAGGCAGGTTCAGTAACCAACCCTATGCATTGGGAAACCTGGTAAGCATGTTCTCGAACCGGAACGGAAAAGGCAGAATCATCTCCATCGATAAACCGGTTAAATACTATCTTGATGATAAAAAAAATGATGGGGTTTATTTATACACCGGCTATTATCCATACTATTCCGAAGAGGATCTTCAAAGCCTTCTGCGTTTTATCAGAAGAGGAAATACCGCCTTCCTTGCAGTGAATGATCTGCCTGAAGAACTCATCAAGGCCGTTGGTCTGCAATATGACAACGAAAACTGGTCAGGTTTCCTGTTAATGGATAAGCAAGAAATTACCACCACCCTTCCCGGACTGGATCCGGGCACAACCTACCTGTTCCGTTATCGTGTTTCAGATTCCCTTGAATCTTTTCCATGGCGATACCTGAATCCTGATGAATTTAAATCAGGTGATATAAACGGATCCTCACTTGGTAAACTCGATAACCGTTTCGACTGCTTCTATGAATTCAATATAGGTGAAGGCAAACTGCTTCTGCATACCAACCCCGTATTCTTTTCCAACTATTATATCATCACTGATAAGGGTTTCCGCTATGCTTCGATTGTTTTTAGTTTCATCTCCCCTGATAAAAATGTCTATTTCGATCACTATTCATCCAAATATATAAATAACCTGCAATCAGAAACATCATCTGGTAATGATAGCTGGCTGGGCTTCATCATTAACGCTCCAGGTCTTCAGGTTGCCTGGACTACATTGTTGCTCACAGCTATCCTCTTCCTTATCTTCAGGTCTCGCCGCAGGCAAAGCCCTATACCTGTGGTTGAGCCTAACCTGAACAGTTCAATGGAATATATGGAATCTGTCGCCGGTATTTATTTGAGAAAAAAAGACTACCGAAGCCTGGCACTTCAAATGAAACAGCTATTCTTGATGAACCTCTCGATTAACCATAAAATAAGATTGAATATCCCCGAAAAAGATTTTGTTCAATTAGTTAATGCCCGGACAGGAGTGCCGGAAAGTGTTGTTTCAAAGATATTTACAATGGCATCTAAAATCGAAAACTGTTCATCAATAAGTAAGAAGAGCCTGATACAATGGCATAATCTTCTCCATTCATATTATTCATACAACAAATAAGCTTTATGGACACAATTGAAAACACCGGTCAGGATGAAATTAAGGATGACATGATGCTGCACGAAAAGGCATCCAGGATTAGAAAAGAGATACACAAGGTTCTGGTTGGCCAGTCAGACACTGTTGATTTGATGCTTATCTCCCTGTTCACAGGAGGGCATGTGCTTATCGAAGGTGTTCCCGGGATAGCAAAAACGCTTATGGCAAAACTTCTGGCAAAGACTCTTGCAATAGCATTTTCCCGCATCCAGTTTACCCCCGACCTGATGCCGGCAGATATCCTGGGTACAATGGTATTCAACATGAAGACATCTGATTTTGAATTCAACAGAGGCCCGGTATTCTCAAACTTGGTTCTTATTGATGAGATAAACAGGGCTCCTGCCAAAACACAGGCAGCACTCTTTGAAGTGATGGAAGAAAAGCAAATAACCATCGACGGGGTAACTCACATGATGGAACAACCTTTTATAGTTGTAGCTACCCAGAATCCAATAGAGCAGGAAGGTACATACAAGCTGCCCGAAGCTCAACTCGATCGTTTTCTGTTCAGAATACGAACCTCGTACCCGTCACCAGCAGAGGAACTGGAGATGCTGATCCGTTTCCGCAGCGACTTCGACATGAAAATAACTGAAGATGTGGGAAAGGTTATCTCACCGGAAGAGATAGCCAACGGCAGATCAATGGTTCAGGATGTTATCATCCGCGATGAGCTACTCCATTATATTACAGAAATTATTGGAAAAACCAGGAACAATCCCGACCTGTTCCTCGGAGGTTCACCACGAGCTTCCATTGCCATTATGAAAAGCTCCAAAGCTTTTGCCGCCATACATGGCCGTAACTACGTTACCCCTGACGACATCCGCTTTGTTATTCCACACGTCCTTAATCACAGGGTAATTCTTTCAGCAGAAAAGGAACTTGAAGGTGTGTTCCCCGAAGATGTGCTGTACGAAATAATTGACAAGGTTGAGGTTCCGAGATGAGAAACCTGAACTTAACAAACAGGTTCTTTTTTTGCCTTGGAGGTATTGCAGCAATCTTCTCGGCAGGGTTCTTCTATGAGCCCCTGATAACTGCCGGCTGGATTACAGTCATGATTTTTCTGGCTTTGATGATCGCAGATATCATTCTCCTAAGGTTGATTAAGAATCCCATCGAAGCAGATCGTATTTGCGCAAAGTCTTTTTCTCTTTCTGAACCAAATCGTGTCACTATTACCATAAAAAACCTTCATGGAATTCCTTTATGGATCGAAGTGATTGACGAACTTCCCGTACAGTTACAAAGGAGAGACCTCATATTCAGGCTAAAGGCAGATCCTGGTCAAACTAAAAAAATTGATTATGATATTCGGCCCGTACAGCGAGGCGAATACCATTTCGGAAATCTGATAGTTTTTTTAAGCTCCGTAATGAGGTTAACTGACAGAAGGGTAATTTTTCCATTTCAGTTAATGGTGCCGGTTTATCCCTCAATTTTGCAGATGCAAAGATTTGAACTCAGGACAATGGACCGGATTGCCAGGATGCAGGGCGTTAAAAAACTCAGAAAAATAGGACACTCATATGAATTTGAAACTATCAAGAATTATGTTAAAGGTGACGATCACAGGGCTATAAACTGGAAAGCTACCGGTAGGTTAAACCAACTGATGGTAAACCTGTTTCAGGACGAAAAGTCTCAGAACGTTTACTCCGTTATCGACAAATCCAGGTCAATGAAGCTGCCTTTCAACAATCTGAGTCTCATGGATTATGCTATAAACACCAGCCTGGTTATCAGTTATACTGCTATACAGCGCTATGACAGAGCCGGTTTGATAACCTTTGCAGATACCATCGGGTCTATTGTGAAAGCCGATAACAAATCGGGACAGATGCACAGAATAATAGAAACACTATATTCCCAAGAGGAACGCAATGCAGAAGCCAGCTTTGAAGTGTTGTTCCAGGCAGTGAATGCTATCATCCGGGTCAGAAGCCTTATATTTCTTTACACCAATTTCGAAAGCATTTACAGCGCCCAAAGGGCACTCGACCTCCTCCGCAGGATCAACAGCCGCCACCTGCTTGTGGTGGTGTTCTTCGAGAATACCGAAATGGAGGAGTATAGCAGAAATGCCGCCGTAAATATTCGGGAAATATATTCCACCACAATTGCCAGAAAGTTTGTTGCAGAGAAACACCAGATTGCAGCAATGCTGTCATCACATCGTATCCAGGTCATCACCACAAGCCCCGAAGACCTGACTATCAACAGCATCAACAAATACCTTGAACTGAAATCACGAGGGTTGATTTAGAGACAGAGTATCTCTCCTTCCATTTCTGTGGGTACCGGCAATCCCATGATATTCAAAACCGTAGGCGCAATATCTGCAAGCCTTCCCTGTTTAAGTTGTCTGAACGTGGTGTTTAGAAGGTAAAAAGGCACCCTGTTCATCGAGTGGGCAGTATTGGGAGTTCCATCTTCATTTAATGCAAAATCGGCATTGCCATGATCTGCTGTAATTATCACAGCATATCCGGCTTCCACCGCCTCAGTTACTACCCTCTCAACACACTTGTCAACAATACTAACCGCCTCTTCAATAGCCTTGTAAACACCGGTATGCCCAACCATGTCACCATTGGCATAGTTAAGACAGATAAACCCGTGGCTGCCTTCCTGAAGCTCTGGAATAATAGCCTCAGTGATACCATTGGCACTCATTGCAGGTTTCAGATCATAGGTTGCCACGTCACGAGGCGATGGGATAAGAATCCGTTTCTCTCCAGGGAAAGGCTCCTCACGACCCCCCGAAAAAAAGAAGGTAACATGTGGGTACTTCTCCGTCTCGGCAATCCTGATCTGCCCAATACCCCTGTCTGACAACACCTCTCCGATAGTATTTTCTACTGTCTGCTTGTCGAAAATGACATTTATCCCACTGAAGGATTCATCATAAACAGTCATGGTCAGATAGTGCAATGGTATTGTTTTCATCCCAAACTCTTGCATGTCTTTCTGTGTAAGAGCAGTTGTAATTTCCCTCAACCTGTCGGTCCGGAAATTGAAGCATATCACAACATCTCCTGCCTCTATTGTGGCCAAAGGCCGACCATCAAAATCTGCAATCACCGCAGGCCTAATAAATTCATCTGTCACACGTTGGCTGTATGAAACCTTTATGGCCTCTTCAGCAGAATGATGAACAATCCCCCTGCCGTGTACCATCAGATCATACCCCTCCCTGACCCTCTCCCACCGTTTATCTCTGTCCATGGTATAATACCTGCCACAAACAGATGCAATCCGCGTATGACGATCCTTGAGAAAATCCTCCACCTCCTCTATGTAACCCAGACCACTGAATGGGTCTGTATCCCTGCCATCGGTAATGACGTGAATAAAAACATCTCTCAGTCCTGCATCCTCAGCTACCTCAACAAGATTAAAAAGATGAGGTGTTGCAGCATGTACACCGCCGTCAGAAATCAGGCCTAGAAGATGAACCTTCCTGCCGTTTTCTAAAGCATATCTGAAAGCATCAGCAAGCACAGCATTGTCTGCCAGAATGCCTTCCTTTACTGCTTTGTTTATCCTTACAAGATCCTGATATATAACCCTTCCTGCTCCAATATTCAAATGACCTACCTCCGAATTCCCCATCTGCCCCTCCGGCAAACCAACATCCTCACCACAAGCTTTAAGCTCAGTATATGCAACTTCACCATTAAATCTCAAAGAATCTATAAACGGGGTCGGTGCCTGAGAAATCACATCAGACCGGCTTCCATCTCCTATACCCCAGCCATCAAGTATCATCAGCAACAATTTCTGCCTCATATAAGCCTCCTGAAAGTTTTTGCAAATGTATCAATTATGATACGTATTGGTTAAACAACCAAAAAAGGAAAGAGTTGAATGTTCTGAAATTTATTAACATGAAGTATCTTCAGCTGCCAGTGATATTTAGCTGAACCTTAACAATCCCCATTTTTGGTTGTACTGCCCTGAAGAATTATGGCTAAAATACAAAATATTGATTAAAATTGCAATAAAAAGATTTTTTGCTACCTGCTCTTTTACCCTATACATTAGCCCGGTCTGATCAGGAGCGTAACAATATTCTATAATGAACTACTGTACTTCAGAACCCTCTTCGTCACAAGCTCTGAACTGATAATTCCCATCGGAAGACCCGCTCCGGGAATGGTGGATGCCCCAACATAAAATGTGTTCCTGAATTGTTCATCACGATTCGGCGGACGAAAAGCACCGATTTGATTGAATGAATGCGCTAACCCCAGGCCGGAACCCCTGTGAAGATTTAACTGCTGCTGCCAGTCAATAGGTGTGTAAACAGTTCTTGAAATTATTTCAGAGCTGATGTCCTTTCCAATACGCTCCGAAAAATCAGCAATTATACTGTCAACTATCTGATCCCTGTCAGACCAGTCGGGTTTATGAAACAAAGTGGGTACAGGGCAGACAAAAAACAGGCTTTCACAACCGGGAGGGGCACATCCGGCATTGTGTTTCGACAATACATTAACGTAATAATAAGGCTTTTGCAATACGCCTGTGTCTTTCATTACCTTATGAGCGTATTCATCGAAGTTGGTTCCTAAAAAGTAGTTGTGATGATGCACCCCGGGTAACTTACACTTCAGCCCCAGATAAAATGAAAGATATCCCATCGTCCACCTTTTCCGGTCGAGCTTTGACTCAGAATATTTTTTTCTTTTGAAAACCTGGCCCCGGAATGCTGCCGCATCACCGTTGATTATGAAAATATCTGCATCCCACACCTTTCCTTTGTCGTCTGTCAAACCACTGAGTAATGGCTTACTGCTGATATAATCAACAATTTCAGTATTATAGCTTATCTTCACGCCCTCCTTGTTGAGCTCCCTGAGTATTCCTTCAACTATGGAGTACATACCTCCTTCAACATTATAATAACCATCATGCCTGAATTCTGTATAGGAAAGCAGAGTGTATATTCCCATCGTGTCAAATGGAGTACGGCCCAGGAAAAATGCCACCAGAGAGATAATCTGCCTCGCCTCCCTGGAAGAAAAATATAACTTAACCTGCTTGTAAAAACTCCTGAACAGCACCGGCAAATGAACAGGATTAACCCTTATAAGAGTTAAAAAGTATTCAATAACCGAGTCGAAGTTATTCCTTATTATAAGGTCAAATGTGTCATGAAAAAGATTACCTGATTTCCGGAGATACTTCTCCATTTTCTCCGCAAATCCGGGTTCAGCATCCCTGAATTGTTCTGCAAGCCTTTCTATGTCTTTATATAAAAAGTAAGTCTTCTTACAACCTCTGAAGTTAACAGCATAGAGAGGATCAAGCTCCATAAACCTGAATGGCATCTCAATATTACAGTCTTCAGCAAACGACTTGAAAACATATGACATGCTGAAAAAACTCGGCCCGGTGTCAAATGTAAACCCATCCTTCCTGAGCTGGTTTAACCTGCCTCCGGCTGTGCCATTCTTTTCAACCATCTCAACCTCATACCCCCTCTTTACAAGTCGGAGTGCAGTGGCCAACCCCCCGATGCCTGTGCCTGCAATCAATACCTTTTGTTTTCTCTTTTGCATAGCCTTTATTTTTTTCCGGAAAGCTTGTGGTTGTTTATCACTTTGAAAATCAATATGAAATAACTGCAATACAAAGATGTTCTTCTTATGGATTCTCTCAATTTCATATTTTTCGTCCTTTCCATGTATAACCCCTGGTCAACTGTTTATATAATGACAAGAAAACCAAAATCCCAAGGTTAAGGTTTTGCGGTATTATAAACAATAAATTTAAAAAAGGACTCTGATGACTGGTTTTGCTGATAAAAAGTCTCTTAATGAAATTTAAAATCAACAGAATGAGAAAATAAGAAAATGGAAAAACATTCCACACCAATAGCCAGCCAAATGTTACAACAATCCAGAAGACAATCGCTAATAGCAATGAATTGCCAAAAAAAGCTGCCACGTTTTTAGAAAACCCTGATAGTGCATCCCTGTAATTTGTGTACATCCTGCACGATATCTCCCTTACTGAGGCAAGGCTAGCCACTTTCTTATTGTTCCTTTTATAATACCTGGAAATGGCAATGTCTTCCACCTTGTTAAGCTTCATCACCTGGTGCGGCCTCAACCGGTCATATGTACCTGCTCCAAATAACATACATTGTCCGTTAGCAGCCGAAAAAGCTGTCATTGAAGACCTCCTGACCAGAACCAGCGGCAGAAGTGAGAGGAGTATGTAGTTCATAAGAGGTACCGTGATCCATTCACCTGGTGTTTTCATTTTCTGGCGTGGAAAAACAGAAGTCAGGTCATTTCCTTCCGATAATGCATAACCGCTTATCTTTTCCACAAAATCCCTTTCAACACTCACATCTGCATCAAGAAAGAGATAGTAATCCCCTTTAGCCTCACTTGCAAGTAAATCACACGCATGATTCTTGCCAAGCCATCCCTCAGGTAGCTCTTTTCCACTGATCAACCTGATCTTTCCGTCAGTTCTTGAACAGGCTTCAACAATTTCTGCTGTCATATCATCAGACATATCATCATACACTAAAACCTCAATCTGCTGATGTGTCTGATTTATCAGATCTCTTAACAAGTTTCCGATGTTCTTCTCTTCATTTCTTGCAGGTATAAGAACCGAAACATTTAATCCGCCGACATCTGTTCGTTGACCCGGCCATTGCCTCCATAATAAATTTATCAGCCCTGTCAGAAACTGTAAAACCAGTAAGGCAGCAACCGCATATCCTGCATATATCACAAAAACATTAACCATTGTAATTCTTTACTTTAATAATGTTGATGTGAAGATTCATTTAATCCATTATGTGGTGGTTTAATGTCACTGGACAACATTTTATACAAAGATAATTTCTATTGTTTAAAAGAAGGGGTCTGGGGGGAGACTCATAACTTTGCTTTTTGATTGAAAAATTATGCTGCTCTCCTGAAAACCTCTCCTGGCGTGCGATATGACAATGATGAATGTTCCCTTTCGTTGTTGTAATAGTTGATAAAGCTAATTATTTGGTTGAATAGATGTGTTGGATCTGATGTAGGGCAAAGATAGGTCATTTCGTATTTGATCTCCGCAAGAATCTCTCAATAAATGCATTATCGGTTGCCCTTCACTTACCATCCTTGGAGATATCCACTTTGGCATCTCTCAAACATTTGGTATACAGAACACAGGTGAACTGAGAGCCCTGATCGCTGTTCAGGATTTCCGGGGTTCCGTGATGCGCAAAAGCATCCATCACCGATGAAGCAACACATTCTGCATCCATAGTATTTGACAGGCTCCAGGCTACAATGTATCTGCTGTGCATGTCAATAATTGCCACCAGGTACATAAATCCCTTCTTTATTGGAATACAGGTGATATCAAGAAGCTGGACTCCTTTATAGAGGCCATGGCATGGGCGGATAAAGATGAGAAAGAGCAAATCGAAAAAAATTAATGTATCATCCCCGCAAAGACTGTTACCGGCAGTCTGTCCAACTGTCTGATCAAGGAACCGGGGGGAACAAAAAAGCCTGCAAATCATCTGATCTGCAGGCTTTATTTGTGGTACCACCCGGAATCGAACCAGGGACACACGGATTTTCAGTCCGTTGCTCTACCTACTGAGCTATGGTACCCTTAAAAACGGAGTGCAAAGAAACAACCTTTTACACTATTTGCCAAATTTTTTTACCCCCTCAGAGTTACAATTTCCCAATTTCAGCGTCATAGCATATAAAAACTGCAATCACTATCTTTGCAGCTTCAAAATACCTGATAAACATAATTAAATAGGTTATTATCCCATCGGTTATGCTGAAACTGATCGCAGATATTGGCAATACGCTTCACAAGTTCCATATTTTTAACGGGAAGAATCTCGTAAGTACTGTATTAACAGACAAAACTGGTGATAATTCTATTCTGGAAGATATTTTAAGAACCCATAAAAAACCCGAAGCAGCAATTATCAGTTCAGTTACAGGTGGTGAGATTTCTTTGATTAAAGCATTGACGGGTATCTGCAGGGTAATTGTTATGGCGCCGGGGATTCCTGTACCTGTCACCAATCGTTACGGTACACCGGAAACACTTGGTTCCGACCGACTTGCAGCAGCCACAGGCGGCTATGCTATGTTTCCGGACGACCCGGTACTGGTAATTGATGCAGGAACATGTATCAAATACGAAATTGTTGAATCGGGTGTTTACTCCGGAGGTATCATTGCACCCGGAATACACATGCAGGCATCTGCATTGCATACTTTTACCGGAAAACTTCCATTGATAAAGCCTTATCCTGATTCGTATGTTCCTCTGACAGGTAATACCACAGAGAGTGCAATGATGAGCGGAATCATCAACTCAACCTTAGCTTCAATGGAGGGGATTATTTGCAGATATAATGAACTTTTCCCCGGGCTGAAAATTATTCTCGGGGGTGGTGATATGAATTATTTTGTCAAAAGGCTAAAATATAGCATCTTTGCAGTCCCAAATATTGTAGCACTTGGCTTGAACGAAATACTTGATTTTAATGAAAATAGCACAGAGGTTTGGTTTAATAACAGTGATAACTCTGATAGGTTTCACGCTTCTGAAGGGTCAGTCGACCTATAACTCCCCTTATTCGCGGTTCGGCCTTGGTGACCTTTATCACAATGCAAACGCTATCAACGGGGCAATGGGCGGCCTGAAGTACGGTATCCGTTCAAATTTTCTTGTCAACCCGTCAAATCCTGCATCCTATACAGCTTTCAGCCAAAACAACCTTGTGTTTGATGCAGGACTCCAGGGAAGTGTCGTTCGTATGTTTTCAGGAGAGAAAACACGTGACGACGGTCATTTTAACCTCGGATCCATAATGTTTGGAATACCTCTCAGTAAAAAATTCAGTGCAGCCCTCGGCCTTCTTCCATACTCTTCGGTTGGTTATGCCATCTCCGATCCCTCCGTTCATGAAAAATTCGGTGGCTACAATACAATATTCGAAGGTGAGGGTGGAATTAACAGAGTGTTGGGTGGACTTGCCTTTAAAATAACCGAAAATCTGTCTGCCGGAATCAATGTTAACTATCTGTTCGGTTCCCTCAATTACCTTCAGACTGTAACCTACGATTCAATAAACTTTCTTAACGTAAGAAGCGAAAGATCCAGGATCTTCAGTGACGTGTCATTCGAATCGGGATTTCAGTATCAGAAACTACTGGATAAAGATCGTGAAATTTCGCTTGTTGCAGGCCTTTTTGCGACTCTGCCTTCAGGCCTGAACGTCAGGGAAGACTTTTTAATGCAAACATTCAGGTACAGTGGTTCAGGAAGCATCCTTTATAAAGACACCGTTGAAAATATCACCGGAGAAAAGGGTGAGGTAAAAATCCCCTTGCACTTCGGAGGTGGAGTAAGCCTGCATCGAAGTGACAGATGGATGGCCGGGGTAGATTTTTCGATGCAGGATTGGTCGAAATACGAGGCGTTTGGAATAAATGATTCAATGTCAAATAGTTTTCAGATAAACCTGGGTGGCCAATACAAACCAAACAGATTGTTATGGAGAGCTGGCTTTAGATATAACCAGACTTATCTGCAAATTCGCAATAACCAATTAAGTGAATATGGCATAAGCTTTGGAGCAGGTTTTCCTGTGTACAATAAAGCCTACAGTGTTTCCATGCTTAGTCTGGGGGTAGAAATCGGGCAGCGGGGTACAACAAAACAGGGTCTGATAAAAGAGAATTTCGGCCGTCTCTGGCTGAACTTCACAATGAATCAGGAACGCTGGTTTAAAAGAAAAGAATATTTATAATTATCAACACCATAAAATATATATAATTATGAAAGCAGGCTTTCTGACACTAGTTCTCGGAATGTTTTTAAGTTCAACACTAATAGCATCATGTTCTTCAGTTAAACCGGCAGGTGTTAAACCCGATATCACCGGTTCCCAATCAATTAAAGAATCAGCTAACGGTTCATCTTCTGAAATCTCCGATAAAACAAACCTGAACTTCACATCCACACCCGATAAAAAACCGATGTACGGTTCTGACAGTGCAGCATGCGTAATGCATTACAATCTTTACAGGCAATCTTTCAGGGATTGGGAAAACTCAGGTGACATGTTTTATTTCGAAGATCTCATACCATGGTGGACATGGGTCTTCGTAAACTGCCCCGGATATAGGGTAAATACTTTTATCAACGGTGTGAAAATATATGAGCACAGGATTACAATAGCATCTGAAAACGAGAAGAGAGGTGCAATTGACACTCTTCTGATGATCTTCGATGAAAGGATACTCTATTTTGGAGATGAGCCTTTCGTACTTGGCCAAAAGGCTGCAGCTGTGGTTAAGCACTGCCCGGAAAAAACCGAAGATGCATACGAGCTTTTATCCAAAGTGGTAAAGCTCAATAAACTCAATACACCCAATCACCTTATAGTTTTTTATATGCAGTACGCGGTAAATATGCACCAGGCCGGGAAACTGACACTTGAAGAACTTATTGATATTTACATTGCAGTGGATGAGATCGCAAATCATAATGTATTGCTTAACAATGAAAACAGCGCAAACTACAAAGAATCTATCGAAAGGATTGAACAGTTGATGCTGCTTTATTTAGACTGTAAAGTAATGCAGGATGTGTTCATGCCAAAATATATAGCTGACTCAACAAATATGGAGTTATGCAGAAAGATCATTGGATTGATGGCATATAAAAACTGTTATGACCAGCCTGTATTCCGCAGCGCTCTGGCACAGCTCAACAAGATCGAGCCAACACCAAAGTTGCTGATGATCCAGGGAAACTTCATGTATAATGATGGCAACTATTCCGGCGCAACAGATTCATATACAAAAGCTTTTGAAAGTTTCACTGATAAGGAGCAGAATGAGAAATACCAGGCAGCCATTAAGAACGCTGAGGTTTATCTCATTCAAAAACAATATCAGAATGCCCGAACATGGGTTATTAGAGCATTGTCTGTTAAATCTGATGATCCTGATGCTCTGATATTTCTTGGCGACATCTATTTTCAGGGATCTGAAACCTGCGGCTCCTCTTTCAGGGCCAAATATTCAGGTTACTGGGCTGCATTTGATAAATACCAAAGGGCAAGGTCATTATCAAGCGACCCCAACATACAATCAAAAGCCAGTAACGGACAAGCCCGTGCAAGAAGCAGGTTCCCCAACTCCGGTGATATCCACTTCAACGGAGAAAGGACAGGAACATCATTTATGGCTCCCTGCTGGATAAACGAAACGGTAACCATCAGAGCCTCCGATTCATAACACATACGATGAAGTATCCTTTTCATCCAGCGGTATCCTTTTTAAAAATTATTGTTTTCATCTCTCTGGTGTCATTTTTCTCATGTACCAACGATCCGGAAGATGTAAAGGCTGTTTCTAAAAGCAAGGAGTTACCCGTGGAATGGGCAGATGATGTTACTATTCTTCTAAGTGACCGTGGACTTATAAGATTATTTATGCATGCTCCACGCCTTGAAAAATTCGCCGGTAACCAGGAGAGATACACCGTGATGCCTGAAGGCATCGAAGCTACTTTCTACGACACTGCAATGACTGAACGCTCAGGTATTGTTGCAGGTTACGCTATTGAATACCCTGATAAACGAATTGTGGAAGCCAGATACCATGTCAGGGTTATTAATGAAACAGGTGACACCCTTTTTACAGAATCACTAACATGGGATAGAAACAACCGGTTGATTTCAACAAATACATCTGTAAGAATAATTACCCATGAAAATGAGGTGATTTACGGAGAAAACGGAATGGAAGCCGACGAACAGTTCAAACGCTGGCGAATCAGGAATGTAAAAGAGTCATCGCTAATAATCAGAGAACATCCTGATGAATAAAATTAATTAGCTTTGCATTTAACAATTCACTGATGGAAAACTGGGTTATTCTTATCATCACTATTCTTTTATCGGCATTCTTTTCAGGGATGGAGATAGCCTTTTTCAGCAGCAACAAACTGCGTATTGAACTCGACAGACAGAAGGGGATGCTTAGTGGGAAGATTTTCAGTCAGTTTCTTCACAAGCCATCTTCTTTAATTGCCACACTGCTGATAGGCAATAATATAGCACTGGTTATATTTGGCATGGCGGCTACAGCTGTCCTTCACCCTGTAATTAACATTCTTGTGCCGGCAACAATTCATTCGGAATGGCTGTTGATGATAATTCAAACATTGCTTGCCACTTTGATAATACTTGTTACTGCTGAATTTATTCCCAAAGTGCTTTTCAGGATTAATCCAAATAGCATGTTAAACCTTCTTGCCATCCCAACCAGCCTTTTTCATTTTTTGTTTTATCCGGTTGCAAGGTTCTTTATTTTCTTTTCAAAGGCAATAATGAAACTGTTCATGGGGATGAACATCAGGGACGAGAGATATGCTTTCAGCACCCTTGACCTTGATAATTACCTTATTGAGTTTTCACAGGAGAAAGAAGATACGCCTGCATACGAAGATGAGATTCAGATGATACAGAATGCGATGGATTTCAGAACAGTTAAGCTGCGTGAGTGTATGGTACCGCGCACTGAGATCGTGGCTGTTGAACGCACCGATTCGATACCAAACCTTAACAATACATTCATAGAATCGGGTCATTCAAAGGTTCTGGTATTTGATGAAAATATAGACAATATAGTAGGATACACTCATGCATACGATCTCTTCAAAGATCCTGCTTCTGTAGAATCCATCCTGCGCCCTGTATTGATTGTTCCGGAGTCGATGCTGGCAAACAAGCTAATGGAAAAATTTATCAAGGAGCGTAAAAGTGTCGGTGTTGTGGTTGATGAGTTTGGCGGCACTGCCGGTATGATTACTCTTGAGGATGTAATTGAAGAGATTTTTGGTGAGATTCGAGATGAATTTGATGTGGCAGACCTATTCGAAAAGCAGGTTTCTGCTGATGAATTTATTTTTGAAGCACGCCTTGAGATTCATTATCTTAATGAAATATACGAATTCGGCTTTATAGAATCTGAAGACTACAACACACTTGCAGGCTTCATACTCCATCACCATGAAAACATTCCTGTACCGGGTGAAGAGATCCTTATCGGAAGATACAGGTTTACGATTATTGATGCCAGTGAAACCAGGCTGAAAAAAGTAAGGATGAAGGTTATGTCCTGAATAATTACATCCCTTTATTTCTGATCTCTTTTTTATTTAATAATCTTCTGTAAATTTGCACCTCAATTTTTTAACACAGTTATAATATGGCAATCATTGGTTCTATCAGAAAGCGCTCTACACTTTTACTCATTGTAATTGGCGGAGCGTTGGTGTTGTTTGTGCTGAGTGATTTTCTGTCAAACCAGGGTGGTGGCAGAAGAGGTCGCAAGATTGAGCCTTTGGCAGAGATCTTTGGCGAGGATATAGGTTTCAGGGAATTTGATAATGAGGTTCAGACAAGGATTGAGATGCAGAAGGAAAGCAATCCTGAATACTCTCCTTCGGGTATGGAACTTTTCCAAATGAGACAGCAGATGTTTGATCAGAAGATCAAAGAGAAAATATACCTGAATTATTGTGTGGATCTTGGCCTCGCCCTTGACCAGGAATATTCGCAGACACCGGCCATTAATGTGGCTGAATTCAGGGATATGCTTATGGGAAACGACCCTCACCCATCCATACTAAGAGAATTTACAAACAAACAAACAGGTCAGTTTGACCCAAACCAGGTAAAATATGTGCTTGAAAATCAGGATCAGCTTGATAATATTCAAAGGCTTCAATGGCATTTTTTTCTCGAAGATCTGAAAAGGGAACGCCTCTCCACCAAATACAAAAACCTGATTGCAAAAACTTTTTATCTCCCTTCCCCACTTGCAAAAGCGGCACACCACGAAAGTCGTGATCAGGCTACATTAAGGTTCGTTGCCAAGAGATATGATGTTATTCATGACACTATGGTAACGGTTACCGACGAAGACTTCAGGAAGTATTACGAAGAGAACAAAAAGCAATACGATCGCGAGGCACAGGCCACGTTAAACTTTGTGATTTTTGAGGCGCGTCCCTCTCCAAAGGATATTTCAGTTATTGAAAACAGGTTTAATAATCTTTTCGAGAAATTACAGCAATCAGAAGAACCTGACGTTTTTGTGAACTCAAACTCACACGATCGTTATGACAGCACCTGGTTCAAGAAGGGGCAGTTGCCAATCATGATTGACTCTATACTGTTCAATGCTCCCATAGGAACTTCATACGGCCCCTTCATCGACGGTAAAAAATATAAGGGCGCGGTTGTTGTGGACACCAAGGATCGTCCCGATTCACTGAGAGCAAGCCACATTCTTATTGCATTCAAAGGAGCTGAACGTGCCAACGAAAATGTTACACGTACCAGAAACGAAGCTGAGCTTTATGCAGACAGTATTCTCACAGAGGTTAAAAAGAATCCCGGAATGTTTGAGATGCTTGCTTCAACAATTTCTGATGATGCTTTTGCACGTGAGAAGATGGGAGACCTCAACTGGTTCAACGAACAGATGATGGCACCCGAATTTTCTGTAGCATGTCTTAACAATAATGTTGGTGAGTACGTCCTTACAGAGACAATTTTCGGATACCACATTGTAAAAGTTACCGGCAAGAAGGATTTCTCACGACAGGTGCGTGTTGCCATACTTACTCAGGATATTGAACCCTCCAAAGAGACTATCTCGTCAGAATTTACCCGTGCCAGCCGTTTCAGCAACAAGGTTGAATCCCTCGAATCTTTCGAAAACCTTCTTGAGAAAGAGGGTATTGCCGGATCGGAAGCTGTTCTGAGCAAGGATATGTATTCGGTACAAACCATACAGGATGCAAGGGAGATCGTCAGGTGGGCTTTCAACGAAGAAACTGAACCCGGCAAAACCACCCGGATGTTCGAGTTTCCTGATAAATACCAGTATGTTATTGGCATTGTGAAATCGCGGCGCGATAAAGGTATATGGGAACTTGATGAGGAGTTAAAAAACATCCTGGAACCTCTGGTAAGGCGTGATAAAAAATTCGAGATGATTGCAAAGGAGATGAAAAATGCAGGGGGAAAAGACCTCTATAAGATTGCAAACACCATGGGGCTGCAGGTTGACACTGCCAACATATCCTTCAACATGAACAACCTTATGAATTGGGGGCCGGAGGTCAGGGTAATTGGAACAGCATTCAGTCAACCCAAGGGCAAAATCACCGAACCAATAAAAGGTGTCATTTCAGGCTTTGTGCTGGTTGTTGATGAGAGGATTAAAGCCGGCGAACCTGAAAACCTCGTGGATATCAGGATGTTCGAGGAAAGAACTTACAATCAGATCGTTCAGCAGTATTTCGATCAGGCTTTACAAAAGGCTGCCGACTTCAAAGACAACAGAATCCTCTGGTTCTGATGCTGTCTGAATAAAACCAAAAAAGAGTGTGCCAGTTTATATTAGCTTGCCGGGCTGAGATTTTAAAACCGATACACCCTTTGTGCTATTAGTGATTTCTTTATTAAAAAATGAGACCACTCCGAAAAGTTAGTGAAACTAAGCGATAACTATTTCGTTTTTTGAAAAACTTAACCGCAGATCGCTGAGATTTTCGCGGAGGTCGCAAAGAGTTCATTTTGAAGGTTTGTCAATTTATTGCTAAAATGGTAAAACTATCTTTCTTTGTGTTCTCTGCGGAACTTTTGCGCACTCAGCGGTAAAATGAGTTATCGGAGCAGACTCAAAAATATGAATCAATAATCAGAGATGGCAGATCTGTTGTCATTAATAAGTCAGCGTCAGAGTGTAAGGCGATTCACAGACAGGCCTGTTGAAGAGGGTTTGATCATCAAATGCCTCGAAGCAGCGAGGCTGTCGCCATCGGCCAGCAATTCACAACCCTGGTCGTTTGTGGTAGTTAAGCAACCCGACCTGGTAAGGGATGTTGCAGAAGCCACATATGATGCATATATCCCTTTCAACAAATTTGTTCCGCAGGCACCGGTTATCGTTGCATTCGTAATTGAGAAGACCAGGATAATAACCAGGATAGGATCATTGATAAAAGACCGTGATTTCCAGTGGACTGACCACGGTATTGCCGCGGCACATTTTTGCCTCATGGCAGCGGAACTTGGTTTGGGAACATGTATGCTGGGGTGGTTCAATGAACGAAAAGTTAAAAGTCTGCTGAGGATACCAAGGAGGAACCGTTTGAGTATGCTCATTGCCATGGGTTATCCTCCGGAAGATTATTCATTGAGGCAAAAGATCAGAAAACCATTGGACACTATTGCTTTTTTTGATGTTTACAGGGGAAATACACCTGAAGGTGATCAGAAATGATTATCTTTATTGCATCAAAAACTTCAGGATGAAGAGGCTGCTTGTCTGTCTTTATATTGGATTATTGTTTGCTGTCCCTGCTTCATTTTCTCAGAACTACAGTCTGAAAGCAAAGGAGACTCCTGCACTTTTCCCGGGGGGTCTTGATTCTCTGTATCTGATTCTTGAGCAGAATTTCCGTATTTCACGAACCGATCTGCAGTTTCAGCAGCATGAGGATCTTATTGGAGATGTTCGGTTAACCATCAGTAAAAAAGGTGAGGTGGTAAATGTTACAGGAGGCCCTACCCGAATAGAATATGAACTTGAACGTGCCCTGTTGTCCCTTCCACCTTTTATTCCTGCCACCAACCAGGGAAATCCGGTAACATCATATGTTGAACTTAAGTTCGTGTTCTTCATCAAAGGGAACAGGATGGAGATTGTTGAGCACATAAGCGATCATCAGTACACCCGCACAAAAGATACCGGCTGGTTAAAAGCCACAATGGCAGCTGCAGCAATTGTTTTATTCCTGATACTTTGGGGTGGTTGATAACAAAGACGTCATCAGCCGGTCTGCCTGCCAGGGAAGATATACTTTTCAGTTACTCTTGGATAATGTCTGTATTCGAGTTCATGTACCCGCCTTGCAAGTGTTTCGACACTATCATCCGGCATAACAGGACACGTTGCCTGAAATAATATTCTTCCTTCATCGTAATTCACATCCACGACATGAATGGTAATACCTGACTCTTGATCTCCATTTAGGAGCACTGACCTGTGAACTTTTTCACCATACATCCCTTTCCCTCCATAGCGGGGCAACAATGCAGGGTGTATATTCAGAATCTTTCCGGGGTAGGCTTCAACGATCTCGGGCTTTATTTTAATCAGGAAACCGGCAAGAATCAGATAATCTATCTGCCTCGAAAAAAGAAATTCAAGGATTATCCCAGGTCTGCTCCAATAATCACGGGTAAAGACTTTTGCCTCTACCTGATGTCTGGCCGCCTTCTGCAGAACCTTTGCCTCTGGGTTATTAGTCAACACCAACGTTACTGAGATCAGAGCATGACCGGTGAAATATTTAATCAGATTTTCGGCATTGGTGCCTGTACCTGTAGCTAAAACAGCAAGACGGATCATAGAAGTAAAAGTTTAACTGCAAATGTATTAATTTTTAAATCCTTGGGCTATGCTATGAGTTTTACCCTTTATTTTTCTTCATATACCCGAATACCTGTACTGCGACAACCCGTCTTGTACCGGGATGATAAGAAATTGCGACACCTGTGAACCCATAAGCCGGATTAATGATATTGGTATTATGGGATGATGAGTTTATCCATAACCAAACGAATTCATCAGCAATCTGCCGGTATGTTATGTTCCTGTATTTTCTGCCTGATTTATCTACCATAAGGTCTGCGATATATGATGCAGCAATGTTTTCACCACAGAGGAATCTTTCAGCTCCGAAATACTCTGCCCGTTTTTGTACGCTTGATTTGGCCGAAGAGGGCTGCTCGTGGGTAAGGGTTCTTTGCCTGACAAGCCATAATGCATGGTCTGTTGCTGCAAGTATTAATAACGAATCGGGCTGAAGTGGGTTTAATCCTGCAGCTTTTCTTACACTGTCAATACCTTCCCGGACAAGTTTAGCTATTAATTCTGTGTTTACTGAATCAGTTTTAACAGTATCAACGGGATTTTGTGATAACAGGGAGCCTCCGAATGTGATTGATAACAGCAACAGACATGCAGAAAAGCGACTATTTATTAGATGTTTTAAAGCAGGGATTATATTATAAATGGAGTCAGGCATAAAAAACCGGGTTCTGATTTGATGATATATAATTGTATTTCAAAGACATTAGTGAAAACATACTTTTTTTTTCTTGCATTGTATATGATTAATTAGTTACTTTGCACCCTGTTTAACCAAAACTTGAAAATTATGTCTGATATTGCATCAAAAGTAAAAACAATTATCGTTGACAAGCTTGGTGTAGATGAGAATGAAGTTACTCCGGAAGCAAGCTTCACAAATGACCTGGGTGCTGATTCACTTGACACAGTAGAGTTGATTATGGAATTCGAAAAAGAATTCAGTATAGCAATCCCTGATGATCAGGCAGAAAAGATCGGCACAGTGGGAGAGGCGATCTCTTACATTGAAAACAATCTGAAATAAACTAAACTTTTTCTTCATGGAATTGAAGCGGGTAGTAGTAACCGGCATAGGTTCACTAACCCCTTTAGGTAATTCTGCCCGGGAATACTGGGAGGGATTGATTAAAGGGGTTAGCGGTGCTGGTATGATAACGCATTTTGATGCCAGCAAATTCAAGACTCGATTTGCTTGTGAAGTAAAAGGTTTCGATCCGGCCAACCATTTTGAGAGGAAAGAGATCCGAAAGATAGACCTTTATGCCCAATACGCTATTGTGACCGCAGATGAGGCAATAGCACATTCTGGCCTTATTGAGTCAGGATTTGATCCTGATCGGGTAGGTGTGATATGGGCATCAGGTATTGGTGGACTGTTAACCTTTTATGAAGAGGTACGCGAGTTTGCGCTTGGTGATGGTAATCCGCGGTTTAGTCCGTTTTTCATCCCCAAGATGATTGCGGATATTGCCGCAGGGCATATCTCGATAAAATACAATTTCCGAGGCCCTAATTTTACCACTACTTCAGCATGTGCTTCTTCAGCCAATTCATTAATTGATGCTTTCAATTATATCAGGCTTGGCAAAGCCGATGCAGTTGTGACAGGTGGTTCGGAAGCGCCTGTAAATCAGCCTGGAGTTGGAGGGTTCAACGCATTACATGCAATAAGTACACGTAACGACGATCCTGCAACAGCTTCACGCCCGTTTGATGTAGACCGTGACGGTTTTGTGCTTGGGGAAGGAGCCGGTTCAATTATCCTTGAGAGCCTGGAATATGCTCGTGCAAGAGGTGCAAATATAATCTGTGAAGTTGCCGGTGCAGGGTTTTCTGCAGACGCCTATCATATTACCTCACCTCATCCTGAAGGATATGGGGCTATGATGTGTATGAAAAATGCACTCGAAGATGCCAAACTTACAATTAATGATATAGACCACATCAACACACATGGCACATCCACCCCGCTGGGAGATATTGCAGAACCAAAAGCAATACTTGCTCTTTTCGGTGAACAAGCCTACAATATTAATATCAATTCAACCAAGTCAATGACTGGTCATCTTCTGGGAGCTGCCGGTGCCATAGAAGCCATTGCTTCAATACTCGCCGTGAAGAATGATATTGTACCTCCTACCATAAACCAGTTCAACCTTGATCCTGAAATCGATAACCGTCTGAACTTCACCTTCAATAAAGCAGTTGAACGAAAAGTCAATGCCGCAATCAGCAATACCTTCGGGTTTGGCGGACACAATGCTGCCATAATCTTCAAAAAATTTGTTGAATAGATATTGAAACAACCCATCTTGACACGGCGTAAGCAGAAGTGCAAAGATGACGAAGCACTTATCGCCTTTCTGAAAAATATTTTCGGGTTCAATCCCGGAAATATTTTTTTATATAAGCAGGCGATGAGGCATAAATCCATAGCATCAACTATAAAGGAGGGTGTAAAGGATTCAAATGAACGCCTTGAATTCCTGGGAGATGCTGTTTTAAGCGCTATTGTTGCCAATTATCTTTTCCGGAAATTCCCTTTTAGGGAGGAGGGCTTCCTCACAGAAACAAGATCAAAAATTGTAAGCAGGGCATCATTGAACAAACTGGCCTTCAGAATCGGGATGGGAAACCACCTCTCAGTTAGCCCTGACCTGATGAAACATTCATCAGCATCTTTGCTTGGAGATGCACTTGAAGCCCTTATTGGGGCAATGTACCTTGATAAAGGATTTGACTTCACAAGTAAAACAATTATTACCTATCTGCTTGATATTTATATGGATATAACTGACCTAATTGAAACTGAGGTAAACTTTAAAAGCAGGTTGATTGAATGGGGTCAACATCATAAGAAGGAGATAGAATTCAGGATTGGCAATGCATTACAGTTTAGAAACCAGCAGCGGCAGTATCGCATTCAGATAGTTTTTGAAGGCACAGTTATTTCAGAGGCGATAGATTTTTCTATAAAGGGAGCTGAACAGCTTGCAGCGGAAAAGGCTCTTGCCGCAATTGTTTCAGGAGAGATTACCCAGGCTGATTTGAAGTAATACCCGCCATTAGCCCTGCTGATGAATATTGCTTATTTTTGCATCCGAAACTGACTTTTATAATTTATGACACTACTTCAGATCGTTTGGGACTTTAACCCGCAGGTGTTCCCAGACACCGGCATACCGGTGAGATGGTATGGCATTTTTTTCTTTCTGGCATTTCTTTCAGCATATCTGATCATGATGAAGGTTTTCAAAAGAGAGGGCCTTCCAGTTAAGCAACTCGATGATCTTACACTGTATGTTGGTATAGGAACCGTTGTTGGTGCAAGGTTGGGGCACTGCCTGTTTTATGAACCCGACATCTATCTGGCAGAACCGTTAAGGATATTGAAGGTATGGGAAGGAGGCCTTGCTTCCCATGGCGCTGCATTAGGTATTATTCTTTCCCTGTGGCTTTTTGTCAGAAAACACAAATATCCTATTATGGAGATTTTGGATAAAATATCTGTGGTTGTGCCACTTTCAGGAGCTTTCATCAGACTGGGAAATCTTGCCAATTCAGAGATATATGGTACTATAACAAACCTTCCATGGGGGTTCCAGTTCAGAAGATCAATAGATTTTGCCCATAGGTTTGAATCACACCACCCAACCCAGATCTACGAAGCCTTATCATATACTTTGATCACAATTATATTATGGTATCTGTACAAAAAGGAAAAGCAACGGAAAAATGGATACTTGTTCGGCCTATTCCTGATATTACTGTTTTCAGTACGTTTTCTAATAGAATTTGTCAAGGAGCCTCAGGTGGCCTTCGAAACAACAATGTCGCTGAATATGGGACAATTGTTAAGCATCCCGTTCATTGTTACCGGAGTTATCATAATGATTTACACAGCAAAAGCAAAGCCGGGTGAACAAAATCTTTCTGAACCTGTTTCCGAAGAACCGGATATGCAAAATGAGGATAAGGAGTAGAGATGAAGAGGGTTATCCGATTTATTGTACGGAATGTTCCCCGGCCATGGATGATAAGATTCAGTGGCCTGTTCCGCATTTTAGTCATGCCTTTTTACAGAGGAAGCCGTTACCGTTGCCCGGTATGTGAAAACAGTTTCAAAAAAATGTTGCCTTACGGAAACCAGGGGACTGATAACCGGTTATGCCCATCGTGCCTGTCTCTTGAGCGGCACAGGTTGTTGTGGCTATACCTGAAACAGCGTACAAGTTTTTTTGATGACTCTCTGAAGGTTTTACATGTTGCACCTGAACAGCCCTTCATAAAAAGATTCAAAGCTTTGCCCAATCTCAGCTATATCACTGCCGACCTTCTGTCTCCTCTTGCAGACATAAGGATGGACATTCAGAACATTCCTCAGCCTGATAACACATACGATGTCGTTATCTGTAACCATGTACTTGAACATGTTGAAAATGATGCAAAGGCCATTGGTGAAATTTTCAGGGTTCTGAAACCGGGCGGATGGGCAATATTGCAGGTTCCAATCAATTGGAGTAGTGAAGCCACCTACGAAGATCCTTCGATTAAGACAGCTTCAGAACGGGAGAAACACTTCGGGCAATATGACCATGTGAGGTATTACGGGCATGATTATCCTCAAAGGCTGAGAGGAGCAGGCTTTAATGTTGATGATGAAGACTTTCTGAGCACTTTTTCAGAGGGTGAGAGGGATTTTATGCGGCTTCCAGAAAGGGAAATGATATGGAAATCGACAAAGCCAACAGAATTAACCGGTAATAAAGTAAATATGATAATCAATCTATAAATATATGAATATGAATACAGAAACACAGATTATGGATAGCAAAATTGCAGATATAAAACTGGCCGATTGGGGTCGTAAGGAGATAGAGATAGCAGAGAAGGAGATGCCGGGACTTATGTCAATACGGCGCAGATACAGCCTAAGTAAACCTTTGCAAGGGGTAAGGATAACAGGATCATTGCATATGACTGTTCAGACAGCGGTTCTTATTGAAACACTTGTTGAGCTGGGAGCTGATGTAAGATGGGCAAGCTGTAATATCTTCTCCACACAGGATCATGCTGCTGCTGCAGTGGTGCGTGACACCGGAGTGCCAGTGTTTGCATGGAAAGGTGAGACACTTGATGAATACTGGTGGTGTACAAAGATGGCTTTGACATTTCCGGAAAACAAAGGGCCGCAACTTATAGTTGATGATGGTGGTGATGCTACCCTGATGATACATCTCGGCTATAAGGCAGAACAAAACCCTGATATTCTGCGGAAAATTGCAGAAAGCACCGACGAAACAGCTCTCCTTAAAATTCTACAGGGTACCTATGTGGAAGATCCAAAGCGCTGGAGTATGATTGCCGGTGATTGGAAGGGTGTTTCGGAAGAGACAACCACCGGTGTTCACCGCCTTTATCAGATGCATGAAAAGGGAGAACTTCTGGTACCTGCAATTAATGTGAACGACTCGGTAACCAAGTCGAAATTCGACAACCTGTATGGATGCCGTGAATCGCTTGCCGATGGAATAAAACGTGCCACAGATGTCATGATTGCAGGAAAGGTGGTTGTTGTTCTTGGTTATGGAGATGTTGGCAAAGGGTGTGCAAGATCAATGCGTTCATACGGTGCACGTGTCATTATTACCGAAATAGACCCGATATGTGCTCTTCAGGCAGCAATGGAGGGATTCGAGGTTTCCACCGTTGAGAATGCACTGCATGAAGGAAATATTTTTGTTACCACAACAGGTAACAAAGATGTTATCACTGCAGAACATATGGCAGCCATGAAAGATGAAGCCATTGTGTGCAACATAGGCCATTTCGACAATGAGATCCAGGTAGGCAGGCTGGAGAACTGGCCGGGAATAACAAAGACCAACATTAAGCCTCAGGTTGACAAATATACTTATCCAGACGGCCACTCTATATATCTTCTTGCCGAAGGAAGACTTGTTAACCTTGGCTGCGCTACGGGGCATCCATCGTTTGTGATGAGTAACTCCTTTACAAATCAGGTTCTCGCACAGCTAGACCTATGGAATAACCGAAACACATATTCACCCGGCGTTTACAGGCTTTCAAAAAGTCTTGATGAAGAGGTAGCCAGACTCCACCTTGAACAACTTGGTGTGAAGCTTACAAAACTAACTCCTGAACAGTCAGAATACATTGGAGTACCTATTGAAGGTCCTTTTAAACCCGAGCACTACCGGTACTGATCAGTAACATTGCTTCGCTTGTACCCGCTTGTCTATAACTTTAAAAACAGGTAAGAATTTCATTTATTTTTTCTTACAGGAGAGAATTGTAAATCAAACTGTTTTTTTAATAACTTGTGCCAAATTGCAACCTAATATGGCACTATGTATTAAAACATTGGTTTACAATGCTTTTCAGGTTAATACTTATATAGTATATGATGAATCCGGCAACACTCTTGTAATAGATCCCGCATGTTATACGACACGGGAGCAGGAACATCTGGCAGATTTTATATCAAAAAACAACCTTAAGGTAAGTCATATGGTCAACACTCATTGTCACGTTGATCATGTTTTGGGCAATGAATTTATTTTTCAGAAGTATGGAATCAAGCCGATGATACACCGGTCAGGACTGGTATTTTTTGAACATCTGGTGGTACATGCAAACACATTTGGGTTTGACGTTGAGAACATAGTTTATCCGGAGGAGTATCTTGAGGATGGGGATGAAATCAAACTTGGAGAAGAGACCATTAATATCTTATATACCCCGGGTCACGCTGAAGGGAGTATTTGCCTGGCGTACGAAAAAGAGAAGTGGATTGTAACAGGTGATCTCTTATTTTTCATGAGCATAGGCCGCACAGATCTGCCTACAGGAAGTCTTGAGACATTATTGGCTTCTGTAAGAAATAAGATTTTTATTTATGACGATACCTACGTGTTATATCCCGGGCACGGACAATCCACGACTGTGGGATTTGAAAGGAAGAACAACCCTTATCTTTAGTGAGCGATCATTTCGTTCATTACGAATTCAATAACTTCAGGCCTGATCTCTCTCATGCATTTAAAATGAGATTTGGGGCACTTGCCAAAACCCAGCTTGCTGCAAGGCCTGCAGGAAACATTTTGAGCTTCAATAATCCTGCTGTAATGGGTCAGGTCGGCGGGCATGAATGGTGTCATACCTAATGCCGGAACCGTATTACCCCATATTGAAATTATCTTTCTGTGGAATGCGGCCGCAATATGCATCAGACCCGTATCATTGGTAATAACGACCGTGGCTTTTGAAATTATTGATGCAGATTCATTGAGTGCAAATTTACCACAAGCATTTAGAACCTCTTTCCCTGATGAGCTTTTTAAAATAGTTTCCCCTCTTTCAAAGTCCTCGACCCCTCCCAAAAGTATCACCGGGTATTCTGTTTTCAGTATCAATTCTGTAACTAGATCTTCGGGATAGATTTTGGTAAAATACCTACCTCCTATTACTATTGCTGCAAATCCATCAGGGTAATTTTCCATTATAGAATCTGCCTCATGTAATCCTTCATCGGGAAGGAAATAGTCGAGCCCTTTATTGTCGTATTTAACCTCAAGCTTTTTCAAGGTGCTCATATACCTGTCAACAATATGCAAAGGAGGCATCAGATTTATCCGTAACCTTACCAGCAGATACTTTCTCAGATTTAGTTTCGGGAATGAAACCGACGGCCTCAACAACCTGAGCTTGAGGCTTATCGTACGGATATTCCTGTGAAGGTCAACAACCAGGTCATATTTTTCATTTCTAAGCTCTTTAACAACTTCCCTTATCGATCTGTTTACAGTTATAAATCTGTCGATATAAGGATTATTCTCAAGTACTGCCTTGAACCTGTTGAATGAGAGAAAGTGTATTTCGGCGTTTGTCTGTTGTTTCAGGCATCTTATTACCGGAGTGGTTAAAACCAGGTCGCCAATGGAACTGAACCTGACAATGAGAATTTTCATGCCATTCTATCACAGGTAAAGTCCTGTGAGCAACTGAATATGGATACTACCGGTATTACTTTTTTGTCTTGAAATGCTCTTCCCTGAGACCACCAACAATATTCCGCCACCACCACATATCGCTGTTTTTCAGACGCTTTATAGTCCATACTTCCGCAGTGGGTGAATTGTTTACGGTTAGCAGCACCTGTAACTTGTCTTCACTAAATTCCCAGGTTCCATCTTCGCGAACATTATTCAGGATTTTAGTATAAGTTCCGTTTTTGCGGAATTCATATCCATAATCCTTGTACTCCGATTCAGGGAGTGTTACATACTTTTCAATAATTTTTTCTGCCACCCAATCCCCGGAAAGCCTGGATGACTTAGTCCTGAGGCTAATCGCGGGACCTTCCTCATATGTACAGGAAAAAATAGTTAAAAGCAACCCTGTCAGGATCAAGGTCAAATAAGTTTTTCTCATGGTTATCGTTTTTAGGTTATTCGATGCACAAATATACACAATCGTGGATCAAAAACGATAATTTTGCATCATGAATTTTATCGACACACATACACATCTGTATTTAGAGGCATTTGACGATGACAGGGAAGGGATGTTGACAAGGGCCAGAGCAAATGGAATCCATCGGTTTTACCTGCCAGACATTGATAGTTCAACCAGGTCATCGATGATAAAGATGGGTGAAGATCATCCCGATGAATGTTTTCCTATGGCCGGTTTACATCCCACCTCCGTAAAGGATAATTACCTTGAAGAGCTTGAGGAAGCCCGGAAAATATTATCCGATATAAGGATCAGAGGGATTGGAGAGTGCGGTTTGGACATGTACTGGGACAAGAGTCGCATCGAAGAGCAGAAACATGTTTTCAAAAGTCAGTTACAGTGGTCGCTTGAAAATGGTCTTCCTGTTTCGATCCATATACGTGATGCCTTCAGTGAAATTTTTGAGGTTCTGTCGAAGTTCGGCAAAACCCGTTTCAAAGGTGTCTTTCACTGTTTCACCGGAGGTGAGGAAGAGGCTGAAATTGCTTTCGGATATGGCTTTCTTCTTGGCATTGGGGGTATAATCACATTTAAAAACTCTCCTTTACAGAAGCTAATAAAAAATGTCGATCCCGAAAGAGTCGTTCTTGAATCTGATGCCCCTTTCCTGGCACCGGCACCATTTCGCGGCAAACGGAATGAACCTGCTTACCTCGTTCATGTTGCAGAAAAGCTCGCAGAAATATGGTGCATTCCGATAAAGGAGGTTGCAGATATTACAACGGCAAATGCATTAAGAATTTTTTAATAAATAATTAAATGACAGACCAGACCTCAATACTTGTGATATATACCGGCGGAACGATAGGAATGGTTAAGAATAACGAAACCGGTGCCCTCACTCCGCTTAACTTCGATCAATTGTACCAGTATATACCAATACTGGAATCATTTCCTTTCAGGATAGAGACAATCTCTTTTGATCCTATCATAGATTCGTCAGACATGACACCTGCATTCTGGACAAGGCTTGCAGGCATCATTGAGGAGAATTATGAAGCTTATGATGGTTTTGTAATACTCCATGGATCTGATACCATGGCGTACACTGCTTCAGTACTGAGTTTCATGCTCGAGAATCTGAATAAGACTGTTGTTTTAACCGGTTCTCAGTTACCACTGGGGATGTTGCGCACTGACGGTCGTGAGAATTTCATCACCGCTGTCGAGATTGCATCCTCTGTAAAGGAAGATATTTCGATTGTTCCTGAAGTATGTATCTATTTTGAAAACAGACTTTACAGGGGTAATCGCACAACCAAACTTCATGCAGAGGACTTTGATGCTTTTTATTCCGGCAATTACCCTCTACTGGCAGAGGCAGGGGTACATCTCAGGTTCAATCATCATGTGATAAGAAAACCTAACTTCAAGAAACTAAAGGTATATAAGGAATTGTCAACGGAACTTGCCATACTTAAGCTTTACCCTGGGATATCACCGGCAGTTGTGGAGTCGGTTCTGAGAGTGGATGGTTTAAGGGCAGTAATTATCGAGACTTTCGGCACAGGCAATGCTCCCACCGATGAGTGGTTTCTTGAAGCTCTGGCTGAAGCTGTAAACAGGGGGATAATAATCTACAATGTTACCCAGTGCAAAGCGGGAAGTGTAGAAGCAGGAAGGTATCAGACAAGTGCAGCTCTGGTGTCGATGGGGGTGGTAAGTGGATATGACATAACCACTGAGAGTGCTACTGGAAAGCTTATGCACCTAATGGGGAGATATAAAGACCAGGCAAAGGTGAAGGAATTACTTCCGTTATCATTACGTGGTGAAATGTCACCCGATAAGGCATTGGTTTATTGATTATTTATATGGAAAATAATCCATCCTGTTTCCGTTAACTGGCAAGATGATACCTTTTACTGACCGGCTGAGAGCAATAATAATGAATAGCTTTTCATAACGTTAAATTGATGAGGTGAACGATAAGCCTGATCTGTAAAAGCAACAATGAGTATGAATGCACCCTGAATCATCGGTTCTGACTCATTGCGGTTTTGAATGGCATAAATAAAATCATCTTAATATCGTTGCACCAAAACGGTTAATATTTTAATAATAAATGAATCTGATAGAATATTAGAACAAATTTTTGTATTTTAGCACCGTTTTTCAGGAGAGGTTTTCAGGCGTTCTGTAGCTTCAGAAATAAAGGGGAGAGATGGCCGAGTGGTCGAAGGCGCGCGCCTGGAAAGTGCGTATACCCCAAAAGGGTATCGAGGGTTCGAATCCCTCTCTCTCCGCAGTAAAACAGAGATTTAAACCAGATAATAAACATAAAATTAACAACATGACATCAATTGTTCCGGGTCATTAAATGATCAACCGAACATGAAATGGCATTAAAAGGTAAACAAAAAAACAACGTCGTATGAAAAAATTATTTGCTTTATTGGTAATTGCCGTTCTGATGGGTTTTGGTGTTACAAACGCCTTTTCACAGGCTGCAGAACAAACCGCACAACAAGAAGCAACTGAAGCTGCTGATCTTACGGAAGGTGAATCTGAGGAGATTGCAACCGGGATACCTGAAGAGGAGGAAGTAGCTACCAAGAATTTTCATCAGGTGCTAAAGGAGAAGTTCATCGAAGGTAGTCCGGGGTTCATGGCAATTATATTGCTTGCATTTGTACTTGGATTGGCTCTTTCAATTGAAAGGATTATTTACCTTAATCTTGCTACAACCAACACCCAGAAACTTTTACACCAGGTTGAAGCTGAGCTGCAGAAAAAGGGAATTGACGGTGCGAAGGAGATCTGCCGTAACACTCCTGGTCCTGTTGCAAGTATTTTCTTCCAGGGGCTCGACAGATACAACGAAGGACTTGATTCTGTCGAAAAATCTATCGTATCTTACGGAAGCGTGATCATGGGTCGCCTCGAGAGGAATGTTTCATGGATCTCTCTTTTCATTGCTCTTGCACCGATGCTTGGGTTTATGGGTACGGTAATAGGTATGATCGGAGCCTTCGATGCTATCGAAAAAGCAGGTGACATCTCTCCGCAGATCGTTGCCAACGGCATCAAGGTGGCTCTTCTTACAACAGTATTCGGGCTTATTGTTGCTATGATACTGCAGGTATTCTACAATTACATTATCAGTAAGGTTGACAGCCTGGTAAATGAGATGGAGGATTCTTCAATATCATTTATGGACGTCCTGGTGAAGTATAATGCAAAAAACCGCTAGAAGGTTTGTATTATCTCTTTAAGGAGCTCTGATGTGCCCCTGTTTATTGACAAAATCATTAAAAATGAATTCAATGAGAAATCAAATCAACATAGCCGCCAAATTCCTTACATTGTTCATCATTCTGTTTTCAGTTGTGCTTACAGCAATACTGCTTGCAACATCAGATGGTGATATGTCAAGGGATTTCAACCGTGCCTTTTCTGAAATCGGGATCACCCTGAATATCTTCACGATAGGCACCTATATAGTTGCAGGTCTTACCCTGTTACTGGTTATCGGGTTTTCTTTAATGAACCTAATAGTTAAACCTAAAGCAGCCAAAAATTCCTTGATAGGCATTGGCGCACTTGTCATTATTATCATCATCTCCTTCATTATCTCATCACCGGCAATAGATCCGTTGTTTGTGATAGATATTGCTGATGACATTGAGGTGACCGATGCTTTGTCGAAGCAGGTGGGAGCAGGCCTCATTGCAACATACATCCTGGCAGGATTGTCATTACTGGCAATTTTGTACGCCTGGATCAGTAAACTTATAAAAGGATAAAAAACACAAGTTATGGCCAGACCCGTTAGTTCAATAAATGCAGGATCAATGGCAGACATAGCCTTCCTGTTGCTTATCTTCTTCCTGGTGACAACCACGATGGATGTAAACCAGGGGATCAACAGGTTGTTACCGCCAATCCCGCCTGAAGGAGAAAAACGTCCTATCATAAAGGAGAGAAATGTGTTAGTGGTTCTTGTCAACGCGGCAGACGAGCTTCTTGTAAACAAGAAATTCATGGAAATCGGTGATCTGCGAGCCGAAGCGGTTGAATTTTTCACTAATCCGATGAACAGTGACAAACTTCCAGAAATGGAACTTCTATCGGAAAAAATTGAAAAAGCAAAGAATGAAGACACTGCAAGGTACAACAATCTTACCCGGACTCTGAATATTCTGGGAGAGGATGTATCGGTATCAAAAGGGGTGATATCTCTGCAGAACGACCGTGGAACATCATACAAGATGTACATACAGGTTCAGGATGAACTCAGCCGCGCCATTACAGAGATCAGGAACGACCTGTCGCTGAGGCTTTGGGGAGTAAGGTTTACCGACCTGAAAGAGGAGACCGATCCGGATAGAATCCAGGCAATACAGACTGTGGTACCTGCTGCCATATCGGAAGCTGAACCCAAAAACATAGGAGGGAAGTAAGCATGGCAAAATTCAAAAAGAAGAAATTGAATTCCCAGATGGAATTAAATACCGCTTCATTGCCTGATATAATTTTCATGCTTCTGTTCTTCTTCATGGTTACTACAACCATGCGAGAAGTTAACATTTACGTAAAGGTTATTCCTCCCAAAGCTTACGAAATCCAGAAGCTGGAGAAGACAAGCCCGGTGAGTTACATCTACGTTGGCAAACCTCTGCAAGTAGCAATTTTCGGAACAGATGACCGATTTCAGTGCAATGACCAGTTTAAGGATATTGATGATATAGCCGAATGGGTTATCCAAGAGAGACAAATCCTGGGAGAAGAAAAAAAGAACCGGATGACTGTTGCTCTTAAGGTTAATGAACAGACCCGCATGGGCCTTGTAACCGATATCAAACAGGAGTTGAGGAAAGCCCAGGCTTTCAAAATTAACTATACCACCAATAAAAAGGAGAAGTGATTTTCTGCCTTTAACAGTACCTTTAGCCCGGTGGATTTTAACCGGGCTTTTTTTATGCTTGTAAACTTCATCCTGTCATCTTCTTTCTGCCATGGTGACGGATGACTGCACATATCATTATTGAGGTTACAACACTTGCGACTATTGTCAGGGTATTTATCTCACTGCCAAAATCCTGGTATCCTGTTGTAATTAATTTGCGTTGAGCCATGAACTCAACCACAACAGCAGCCCCATTATTAACGAGGTGTGCAATCATCGGCACCCAAAGGTTACCCGTCCACACCAGAAGATATCCGAATATTATTCCCAGCAGCATACGTGGCAGGAATCCATGGAACTGAAAATGGAAAAAGCTGAACAAAATTGCAGTGCTGATTACAGCCAGGTGTACATTCTTCAGGCCAGCTGTGAGGTATTTCTGGATGACCCCTCTGAAAAATAGCTCCTCCCCTGCTGCAGGAATTATAGCTATCATAAGAATGTTGAGCAGGAATCCGGATATTGAATGATCTTTTAAAAGAAGGTTTATGATGATTTCAGCTCTCACTTCGGCAAGGGCAAGGGCAGGTGGAAGCTCAATCTTCATATTTATCTCTGTGAGCCATGAAATAAGTGGTAGAACGAGTCCTGTAAGAGCAATAACCATCAAAACAGGAAATACCGCCGGAACTGATGAAAGGGCAAGTTGTCTGCCAAAACCGTGACCATGGAGCAGAAATGCAAAGATAAGCGGTGGCATGATGAAAAGCCCTGCCTGAGAGGCAATCTGCGTGATTGATAGTACAACTGCAGCACTGGTAGGAAAATCCGTATCACCTACGTTCACCAACTCAGGGGTACCAAGCCAGGCAATAGCCGACATGTGATCCTGGAACCCGACCGCAAGAATTGAAATGAGCTGCCCCAAAACGTTTGCCAGGATCAGTGAACATGCAGTGATAGCTCCAAAAAACAGAAGTTGCATCCATGGGGATTGTTGGGTGATCGCCCTGAAATACCTGATCATAGAGAGGGTCGCTTTTTATAACGGCAAAGATAATCAAATAGACACAAAAGAGGTTTTCTTATCTTTGTGGTTCAATGTTGCAGATAGGTAGTGTCAAAACCGGCGATTTCCCATTGTTGATGGCCCCTATGGAGGATATCAGCGATCCCCCTTTCAGGCAGTTTTGCAAAAGGTTTGGTGCTGACATTGTTTACACCGAGTTTATATCTGCCGACGGCCTTATAAGAGATGCCGTGAAGAGCTTTCAGAAGCTCGATTTCTCCGATGATGAACGACCTGTTGGTGTTCAGATCTTCGGCAATAACCCTGAAAGCATGGCCGAAGCAACCCGTATTGTCACGCAGGCAAATCCTGATCTGATAGACATTAATTTTGGATGCCCGGTGCGGAAGATAGCAATGAAAGGTGGTGGTGCCGGCCTGCTTAATGATATTGCTAAAATTGAATCTATCACCCATGCCGTTGTGCGCAGTACACATCTGCCGGTTACCGTAAAGACAAGGCTTGGATGGGATGAGCAGAGCAGGAATATTGTTGATATTGCATTGAGACTTCAGGACCAGGGCATTGCAGCAATCACCATCCATGGCCGCACACGCTCGCAGATGTACAGAGGGAAGGCCGACTGGACACTTATCGGAGAGGTTAAGAATCACTCCGGTATCCATATCCCGGTTATCGGCAATGGAGACATCACCTCAGGAGCATCAGCGGTTGAGATGAAAAGACTGCATGGGGTTGACGGAATAATGATTGGACGGGGAGCTGTAGGAAACCCATGGATATTCAGAGAGATAAAGCACTTCGCTGCTACCGGGCAGGAACTGACACGTCCGCCGTTGGAGGAGATCATTGCCCTCTGCCTGGAACACCTTGAAGCATCTGTTAAATGGAAAGGAGAAAGGGTGGCACTTTTTGAAATGAGGAGCCATTACGGGCACTACTTCCACGGAATACCCGGGGTGAAGGAATTCAGGAGTGTCCTGGTAACTGCCACTTCACTTCAGGAGGTAAAAGATCTTCTTTGGGGTTGGCAGCTATATCTACACCCATAAAATCAAAATAATAATAATAAGTAAAGAAATGAGTCCACCCCGAAAATTCCATTCACCGCAGAGATTCTGTGTTAAAAGAAGTTTGGTAGTAGGCTAAAGACATTAAAATTCAAATATGCTTATCCAGAAAAAACACTTCAGATCAATATGGCTTCATCCTGATGATCCAGGTGTTGTTCATACCTTCGATCAGAGGAAGCTCCCGTTTAAGGTCGAAATCGTAGACCTGCGCTCACCGGAAGATGCCTTCCGGGCAATCCGGTCGATGGTGGTGAGGGGTGCCCCACTTATCGGAGCAACCGGGGCATTCGGACTTTACCTGTCTGCTCTTGAGGCGAAAAACAAATCGTCAGGAAAGTCAGCAGCATACATTGAAGAATGGAAAAACCGGTTGCTGAGTGCAAGGCCAACCGCCGTTAACCTGCAATGGGCAGTTAACAGGGTGTACAGCCGGATAATGACCGGAGCAACAGGTGAAGATCATCACAGTTTAGCACTCAAAGAGGCAGAACTGATCCTTGAAGAGGAGGTTGAAATGTCAAGGCGCATTGGGGAGCATGGACTGGAGCTGATCCGTAACATCAGCAGAATGAAACACGGCGAACCGGTTAATATTCTAACCCATTGCAATGCCGGCTGGATTGCCTGCATTGACTACGGCACAGCCACTGCACCTGTCTATCTGGCAAAAGAGGCCGGAATTCCAGTTCACGTATGGGTTGATGAAACACGTCCGAGAAACCAGGGGGCAAGGCTCACAGCCTGGGAATTGTCGGAGAACGGAATACCGCACAGCCTTATAGCAGACAACACCGGCGGGCACCTTATGCAACACGGAATGGTCGACATTGTTATTGTAGGTTCCGACAGAACCACTGGAACCGGTGATGTGGCAAATAAAATCGGTACTTACCTCAAAGCCCTGGCTGCCAAAGACAATAAAGTGCCATTCTATGTGGCTTTACCCTCCTCAACAATTGATTGGGAAATCACAGATGGCATCACAGGAATTCCTATTGAAGAGCGTGATGAAGATGAGGTGCTGTATGTTGAAGGATGGGACGGGGAAAAGATCACCAGTGTCAGAATCACCGATAATGATACTAAAGTAAGGAATTTTGGTTTCGATGTAACACCGTCAAGACTGATTACAGGGCTAATTACGGAGCAGGGTGTATGTGAAGCGTCAGCAGAGGGTTTGAAGAATCTGTTTGGTACTGACTGTTAATAATTGCATTATAGGAACGAAATGGAAGAAGGCTATATCAAATTCATCTGCAACTGGGATCAGGCTATGCCTGTTATTCCTAAAAAACTGTTTGAAGAGGTCAACAGGGTTCGCACCATAATGACAGAGAAGGGACTGATCGGTCGTTATGAGTATGGCATCGGCTTTGGCAATATAAGCATAAGGGATACTACAGATGAACGAAGGTTTTATATTACTGGATCGGCAACCGGCCATGTCCCTGTAGCGACTGTAGATAAATATTCACTTGTTGAATACAGTGACATAAAAAACAACACTCTCTGGTGCCGCGGCCCTGTAAAAGCCTCATCGGAATCGATGTCGCATGCAGTTATATATCAAAACCTTCCTGAAGTAAGATGCGTGATCCATGTTCATAATTATGATATCTGGAAAAAAGCAATCGACTATTTTCCATGCACCCCTGATGAGGCGAAATACGGTACACCCGAAATGGCAGTGGCAATTGCAGAGCTGATAAAGAATGAGAATATGATGCACAATGGAATAATAATAATGAAAGGACATGAAGAGGGCATTATAATCTTTGGAAGAACACCTGAGGAAGCAATGGAAAAGCTTGAAGAGGTAATCAGCTCTTAAGTGGCTTATTCTATCATGTTTTATATGAAGATACGAAAAAACAACCCGGGGCGATTGTTATGATCAATATTTTTCAAGTTGCCACTTTTTTCCGATCATTTTTCACAGAGGCATTTTAAAAATCAGAAACGAAGGCGATGAGCAGAGGCTTTGTAAAGGAGGATGATCAGGAAGATGTCCCGATGGTTCCACCGCGGGCATATTTACCGCCGTGGATCCCGAATTATGTCACCCAATCTGGCATGGGTGCTTTGCTTTCCAAGTGTTAGAATCTGCTGAGGGAACGTGATGAACTGGACAGCTCCAACGAGCGAGAGCTTCGCATTGCGGTGAACTATATCCATCCAAGGTTGCAACTCTTAGACCAACGGATAGCCACTGCCAAACTCATGGAGCCGGGTTTACAGATTCCTGTTGAGATCCGTTTCATAGCAATCGTCATAACAAGAGTGTCGGATACGAAAGAGACACAAACTGTTCAGATCGTGGGTGTGGATTAGGCAGATATCGCCAGTTGCAAGGTTTCGTTCATCTCCCCTTTGGCTATAGCGCTTATCAATAAAAAGGCAGGAGATAAAGCCATTCTTAACCTGCCACACAAAGAGCGTGTTTTTAATGACGTTCGGGTGGATTATTTATGAAAAAAACTATCCTCAGCCTTCTGCCATACCTCAGAATATGGCGCAGTGGAAAAAGTGTTTTTGGAGTTATGATCTGTGGGGAGTTTTAAAACAAGTACTTAAGATTAAAACTGTTAAATGAAAGAGGCTGACCATATAAGCCAACCTCTTTTGCCTTTCAACTTTCTACTTTTTACTTTATTCTTCGGTGGTCCCACCAGGACTTGAACCTGGGACCTACTGATTATGAGTCAGTTGCTCTAACCAACTGAGCTATAGGACCGCTCTTTTCCTTGCAGAAAAGGTGTGCAAAATTACATTTTTTTAATGAAGGCGCAAATGATTAAATCATATCATAAAGGATTTTAAAAGACTTATCTCCTTTACCCATATCTCCTCATTGGGTGTTTCAAGTATCAGAGGCATGTCATCGAATCTCGGATCTTGCATAATCCTCTTAAAAAGATCAATACCAAGGGTTCCTTCTCCAATACTGTTATGCCTGTCGACACGTGAGCCATGCTCTTTTTTTGAATCATTGATATGCACCCCTTTCAGATATTCAAAGCCTACAACCTCATCGAAATGGTTTAATGTGTCGATATATCCCTCTTCACTTTTAATGTCATAACCTGCAGAATAGGAATGACAGGTATCGATACAAACACCAACCCTTGATTTATCTTCAACATGATCAATAATAAAGCGGATATGTTCAAATTTATGACCGAGGTTGGTGCCCTGGCCGGCAGTGTTTTCAATGACGGCTATCACTCCTTTTGTTTTATCAAGAGCAATATTTATTGATTCAGCAATTCTTTTGAGGCACTCTTCCTCAGAGATCTTCTGAAGGTGGCTGCCCGGATGAAAATTAAGCCTATCGAGCCCTAACAGTTCACACCGTTGCATCTCATCAAGAAAAGCATCTCTTGATTTCCGGAGCCCTTCCTGTTCCGGATGTCCCAGATTTATGAGGTAGCTGTCATGAGGCAGAATCTGGAAAGGTTGAAAGTTATGCTTTTCACACAGGGCTCTGAACTTTTTTATTGTCTCCTTTTCCAGTGGTTTTGCATACCATTGTTTCTGATTCTTTGTAAAAAGGGCAAAAGCATTTGCATCAAGTTCAACAGCATTAATCACAGCATTTTCAACACCACCTGATGCGCTAACATGTGGACCGATATATTTCATAGTGTTGTAAAATTTTTATTACATCAAAGGAACAATAATTTTTTAACTTTGTTCCCTGAAATGATGTTCGGGATGTAGCGCAGCCCGGTAGCGCGCTTCGTTCGGGACGAAGAGGCCGGAGGTTCGAATCCTCTCATCCCGACTTTTAGTCATTTAAAAGCCTGATTTTCAGGCTTTTTTATTTTGTCTGTAGCAAGATTGTAGCAAGATTCATATAACTCTCATTTTTGGAATACTGATAGAACATGATAAACCAGTAAAAAATGAAGTATGACATACCAAGAACTCATTATAAGATTTTTTGAAAATGGTGATGTTTATTATCACTACCAAATCCATAATTTCAAAGCCGAAAGTTTTAGCCACATTATTGAATACCCTATTGAGAAAATTGAATTGCTTGACGACTATAATGTAACACCAATCTACCTGACAGTGTTGCAAAATGGCAACTGTGTAATTGAAATTAAGGAATATCAAGAAGATATAAGTGTACAATTTATAAAAAAAGACTTCCTAAAAAGGATGTCTGAGGGAAATAAAACATTATTGAAGTATTCGGAAAATTTAGAGATTGTACTTCTAAGCAATTCAGATAGTTACCTTCTTAGAATTCACTCTCCTTATTCATATTTAAGTGCTCTTAAAAGAACATCAATAGCCCGATTTAAGGATAGAATTTTTTCACCGCGGGACTTTCCTCTAAGAGTATGGACATCAGGTTTGTTAGAGATAAATTGGGATTTAGAGATTATCGAGGAAAAAAAACATGAATACGGTTCAAATGACCCTGCTCATTATTACCCGAGAAAAATTCACAACTTTAATAGAAAATACAATTACAGTTACCCATGGTTGAATGAATTGCATGACAGACCTGATACAAATACTCTTGTAACATATTTGATTGATTTATTACGATTTAGGATTCATGAATTACTAGAAGGTAGTTGCTTCTATCTCTCTGCATTCACGGACATAACTCCGATAATTTATTTTCAAGAAAAAATTAGATCATACATATATTGCGATGAAAAGGGCGTGCATTCAAATAAGAGAAATCAATTTAATGAAATATTGTCAGAACTTAAATTGAATTTATCCAATCAAGGATTCAAAACTGTGACATCCTTTAATGTTGAAAATGATGTCCTTAATATTCAAGAAATTCATTTCTCACATGGTTACGTTCAAAAAATGAATGGAGCAGAGTTTATGGTACTAGAGAAAGACAATATTTTTTATACATTGCTATACATTAACTGTGATAATTCACAAGCATTTAATTCATTGTATGTAAAAAATAGGATCGTGCCTCATGCAATTTGTGAAATTTTTCCTGATGGAGGAAGCATGGGAAAGTATTCATTGGTAAAAATTCCTTATAAATTTAGAATGCCAGACTATTATTTAGGGCACGTTTCCAGTATAGGAAAATTTGAAGATTATGAAGAAATGTTTGACGAATTGGATTATTTTGGCATTAGACAAGATACTGGGTTTAAACCAAAATTATACATAAGAAAGAGATAACACAGCCACCAATAGTTAAATCTTAGTATGGTAAAGCCAAACATGAAGCCGTGTTGCACTAAACCCTGACTGAACGCAAAGCCCGAAAACGACATAACCAAGAACAATCTTAACATGAAAACATGCATCACCCTTCTGAATGTAATATTAAGCAAATGTTAACCACAATCCAATACTTCAATAGCCGCAACCGTCAGACTGTCTAAAAACCTTGAAAACTTGTTGAAAACTCTTTGGATGGTGTGGTCTGAAAGTTTGGAGTTTTTTGTATCTTTAAAATATGAAATTCATACAAGGAGAAAACAGAGATCAGATTTACCTCTTTCCGGTATCACTCGAAGAGTCGATTGTGCAGGACAATGTGGTACGGGCTGTGGATGTTTTTGTTGAGAGTCTGCCTTTTAAAGAACTTGGATTTAAGGTTGACTTTGTAGAAAACGGACGCCCTGCCTACCACCCTAAAGACCTGCTGAAGCTGTTTCTGTACGGATATCTGAACAGAACCAGATCTTCCAGGGAACTGGAGAAAGAGTGTAAACGCAACATTGAGGTGATGTGGCTGCTAAAAGGGTTACAGCCCGACCACAACACCATATCCAACTTCAGAAAGGATAACCCCGATGCCATTAAGAAGGTGTTCAGGTGCACGGTTCAGATTGCAAAGCACCATGCGCTGATCGGAGGCACTCTGATAGCCGGCGACAGCACAAAGTTGCGGGCACAGAACAGCAAGAAGAACAACTACAACGAGAAGAAGGTCGAAAGGCATATTGTTTACATTGAGAATAAATTAAATTCCTTTATGGAGGACATGGCATCGGCAGATGAAGATGATAAGGAGCAACTCAATAAACAGTTTGATCTACAGATAGAACGTTTGCAGAAGTATGAAGCGATAGAAGAGC
>CAYXYB010000017.1:0-55996 GCA_964469215.1 uncultured Lentimicrobiaceae bacterium | reverse complement strand
TTGAGAATAAATTAAATTCCTTTATGGAGGACATGGCATCGGCAGATGAAGATGAGAAAGAGCAAATTGACCAACATACCATTATCATCCCCGCAAAGACTGTTACCGGTGTCCGGTCGGAAAACTGTTTTATGAGTTATGAATGAATCACTTTAAATTTGGCAAGCAGCCTGAAAAATTGTCAACAGAACCCGGAACGCGAGCGAAGCGAGCTTAGAACCCGGAACGCGAGCGAAGCGAGCTTAGAACCCGGAACATTATAATTCGCCGTTTGCTCATAATTCCCGGTTTGCAAGGGTTGTCAATAACTTTATTAACAGCATGTTCGTATATTTTTACTGTAAGAGGCTCCATACGTTCCAAAATCATCCATTTTAAGCTAACTGAATTATTTTGCAAAATATTTTTACCCCCGGAAACAACCTGTTTGAAAGTGGTGTATATTTGATGGTTTAAAAGCTGAGAAAGGGGATTATTTGACAGACTGATATTTGTGCATATTTGCATATAGAATCGGATATTAAAGTTGCAATAAATCAGAAATTTAAATATGATGAGATGTTTTATTCGATTAATCAAAAAACAGGACACTTCATTATAAACGCGTTACTTACAGAAATAACCCCAAATTAGCCTTAAAACTTAACTGATCCATTGATTAATATTGTTATATCATGTTAGAAAAAATAATAGACTTTAGTGTGAAAAATAAACTTATCGTTGTTCTTTTTACGCTAACCATTGCTGCTTTTGGGTTATATGCTGTTTTACATATTCCGGTAGGTGCAGTACCCGATATTACTAATAATCAGATACAGGTGATTACTACTTCCGGCAATTTATCTACTCAGGAAATTGAGCAATTTATTACCACACCTGTTGAAATGGAAATGGCCAATTTGCCCGGTGTAAAGGAAATTCGTTCTATTTCAAAATTTGGAATTTCGGTGGTTACGGTTGTTTTTGTCGAAAAAATGGGAACATACTTACCACGTCAACTACTTGCCGAAAAAATCAAAACGGCATCAGCCAACATTCCCGAAGCTTATGGCTCACCCGAAATGGGCCCGATAACCACTGGATTAGGAGAAATTTACCAGTATATTGTTGATGTAAAACCTGAATTTAGGGACAAATACACCGCCATGGAATTACGTACTATTCAGGACTGGGTTATAAAAAGAAGATTATCAGGAATAAACGGTGTGGTTGAAATAAACAGCTGGGGTGGTTATTTAAAACAATATGAAGTGGCAATTATTCCCGAAAGAATTAAAAGCCTTAACATCAGTCTAATGGAAATTTTTAATGCGCTTGAAAATAACAATGGCATTTCGGGTGGCGCTTACATTGAAAAAACAAATCAAAGTTATTTTATCAGGGGCGATGGTCAAGTAAAGTCTTTAGCTGATATTGAAAATATTGTTGTAAAAAATAGTGCTGGTGCACCAATATTTATAAAAGATGTGGCAAATGTAAAGTTTGGTTTTGCTAACCGTTTTGGAGCAATTACAGCTAATGGAAAGGGCGAAACAGTGCTTGGTCAGATTATGATGCTAAAAAATGCCAATTCTAAAGTTGTTATCAATGAAGTGAAAGCCAGGGTTGCCGACCTACAGAATAATTTACCTGAAGGCGTTTTTATCAACCCTGTTCTTGAACGGAGCGAACTTATTGCGAAAACCTCTTTTACAGTAATAGAGAACCTTATTCTGGGAGCTATCATTGTGTTGTTTATTGTAGTATTGATACTTGGAAACATCCGGTCGGCAATGGTTATTGCTTCTATGATACCCTTGGCTTTATTGTTTACAATTGGCATGATGTACATTTTTGGTATCGATGCTAACCTAATGAGTCTTGGTGCACTCGATTTTGGAATCATAATAGATGGTGCCGTAATTATTGTTGAATTTATAGTAATACGCATGGGTTTGCAAAAAACAGAAATTTTTGCGGTTACAGAATATGAACGACAAACCTTGATGGATAGGATTTCTATTTCAGGGGCTTCAAAAATGATGCAATCAGCCATCTTTGGGCAAATCATCATTCTTATCGTTTTCATCCCCATTTTGTCTTTAACTGGGGTTGAAGGCAAAATGTTCCGCCCAATGGCACTGTCTTTTTCATTTGCCATAATTGGGGCTATGATATTAGGGCTTACATGGTTGCCAGTTGCTTCTTCACTTTTTTTAAGACCCAGGAGAATTCAAAAACGAACTTTTTCCGATTGGATAATGGATAAAATCCATCAATCGTACTACCCTGTTATTAAATGGTCGTGCGGTCATAAACGTTGGGTGCTTGGGGCAGCAATTATTTCGTTGCTGGTAACCGGAGTATTATTCACCCGCATTGGTGGCGAGTTTGTACCAACTCTTGACGAAGGCGATTTTGTAATACAACCCGTTTTAAAAACAGGAACTTCACTCTCTAAAACGGTTGAAATGACCACTCAGATGGAGAATATTTTAATAAAAAAGTTTCCCGACGAAGTGGAGCAGATTGTTTCGCGCATTGGTGCTGCTGAAGTACCCACCGACCCCATGTCGATGGAGGAAATTGATATGATTATCAAACTAAAACCTAAGAGAAGCTGGACAGCGGCAAATAACAAAGAAGGACTTGCAGATAAATTCAAGGAAGAACTTTCTATTATACCGGGAGTAGAATATGAGTTTACCCAACCCATTGAAATGCGGTTTAACGAGCTAATTACCGGTGTACGTTCAGATATTGCAATTAAAATATTCGGCGAAGACTTAGAATACATTAACCAAAAGGCCATTGAAGTAAAGAACCTTATTGCTGATATACCGGGTGCAAGCGACATTATTATGGAAAAAACAGCAGGTTTACCCCAAATAAAAGTGAATTACAATAGAAGTAAAATAGCCTACTATGGTGTAGACATTAATACCTTAAATGCATATTTATCGGCATCATTTGGCGGAAAAACAGCAGGTGTTATTTTCGAGGGCGGAAAACGCTTCGATATGGTTATGCGCTTTGATAATCAAAACCGGACAGATATTGACGATATTCGTCGGTTACAAGTACCTGTTTCAACTGGCCAAATGATACCTTTAAGTGAATTTGCCGACATTGAATATACAAAAGGTCCCGCAAAAATCTCACACGATAATGCGCACCGCCGCGTGGTTGTAAGCGTTAATGTGCGAAACCGGGACTTAAAATCAGTTATTGTTGATATTCAACAAAAAATTGATAAGAACTTAAAACTCAAAGCAGGCAATTATATTGAATATGGCGGACAATTCGAAAATTTGCAAAATGCCACCAATCGCTTAATGGTAGCCGTTCCTGTTGCTTTATTATTGATTTTTATTTTTCTTCATTTTGCATTCAAATCGTTTAAGGATGCTATTATGATTTTTACTGCAATACCTTTAGCCACCGTGGGAGGTGTATTTCTTTTATGGATCAGGGGTATGCCTTTCAGTGTTTCGGCAGGTATTGGTTTTATTGCGCTCTTTGGTATTGCTGTGTTAAATGGCATTGTATTAATTGAGCATTTAAAAGAATTGCAACATCAAGGAATGACCAATATGCGCGAATTAATTCTCACCGCAACTAAAAACCGTTTGCGACCCGTATTGCTTACCGCCGGAGCTGCGGCTATGGGCTTTTTACCAATGGCTGTCTCTACCGGTGCCGGAGCTGAGGTTCAACGACCTCTTGCTACAGTAGTAATTGGCGGATTAACTACTTCAACTATGCTAACCATGATTGCGTTGCCTTTACTCTACGAAATATTTTACAATGTGAAAGGAATAAAGTTTTTCCCTTTACGCTTTATTCGTTCCAACACTGTTATTACTATTCTTTTACTTTGTATTCCGGTAATTTCATCTTTTGGACAAAACTCTACAATGGAATTAAACGATGTTATTGAAACATCTTTAAAAAACAACAAACATATTGCCGCATATACGTTGAATGTTGAGGAAAGCAAAGCTTTAAAAAGGTCAGCTTTTGCGCCCGATAAAGCAGTATTTAGCTATGGTACCGACCAAAATAATATTGCCGAAAACGGTTATCCCTTAAAAGTTTGGGGTGTAGAACAAAGTTTCAGCTTCCCGACACTTTATCAGGCAGAAAGCAATGCAATGCAAATTCAGGTAAAAATTGCAGAAGCAAATTTGAACAATCAAAAAAATTCTTTAATAAAGAATGTATCATTTGCTTTTTTCGATTATCAAATTCTTTTAAACAAGCAAAAATTGTATCATACTCTTGACAGCCTTTATTCTGCATTACTTGTTAATTCAGAAAAAAGAGCTTCAAAAGGCGATATTACACAGCTTGAGGTTTTTGCCATAAAGGCGAAAAAAAATCAAACAACCACTCATTTGAATGCATTAAAAGTTGATGCTGCAAATGCCTATCAGCAATTAAAAATCCTAATGAATTATGAAGGTGATTTTTCTGTTCCTTCTAACCTTGAACCATTGGCTGAAATTATCGAAATACCCAATACTTTGCCTGTTTTCGATGTATTACAAAATGATTATGAATACTATAACTCATTGGTTCGTATTGAAAAGAACAGGATGCTCCCCGATTTTACCATCAATTATTTTTTAGGATCCAATCAATACCAAAATATCAAGTACTATCATGGTTTTCAGATTGGTGTGGCTTTCCCCTTATTTTATGGCAGCTCGAAAGCCAAAATTCAAGCATCAAAAATTGCAGCAAACGCCAAACAATTATCAACCGAAAACGAAATAAACCTTTTAAATAATGAATTGAGCCAATTGTTAAGTGAACAGCATAAATACAAAGCGTTGCTCGATAATTTTAAAATATTGGGAGAACCTTTGATGAAAGCAATAATGGAAACAGCATTAAAATCTTACGAATTTGGAGAAATCAATTATTTTCAGTTTGTAAGTAGTTATGAAACTGCCATTCAAATGCAAATCGAACAATTGGAGAATTTACTGAAATACAATCAAACAACTTTAAAAATAAAATATTTTTCAAAATAAATTAAATCAGCATGAAAACGAAAATATTTATAGCCTTTATTTTTAGTGTGGTAATAATATCCTGCAAAAATGAAACTAAAAAAAACTTTGATAAAGATTCAGACTTAGTCAAAATATCTAAAGCACAATTCGAATCGGAGAAAATGACCATAGGGGAGCCCAAGTTATACACCTTTGCTGATAAGGTTTATTTTACGGGTACAATTATTCCAACTGTAAATGGGCAAGCCCTGATAAGTTTGCCCTTGCCCGGAATAATTGATAATATCTGGTGCAAACCGGCACAGAGGATTAACAAAGGCTCTGTCCTGTTTGAAGTTTCAGGCCATTGGTTTATTGACCTGCAAAAAGATTATGCAGAATCAACAGCGATTTTATTCAAATTGAAAACCGATTATCTTAGAGCTAAGGACTTGTATAATGAAAATATCAGTACTCAAAAAGAATTCTCTGTTGCCGAGAGCAATTATTATGCTGAGAATGCGAAGCATAAGGCATTAAAAACCAAACTTGAAAGCATGGGGCTTGACGTGGCAAAAATTGAAAAGGGAGATTTTTATTCCTCTTTTCCCGTAAAATCGCCTATTAATGGTTATATTTCAGGTATTACCGGGTCATTAGGACAATATATTGATCCTCAGCAAACAATAGCAGAAATCATCGACAACAACTCTTTTCAATTGAAACTATACATTTTTGAGAAAGATATTGATAAAATTGATAATGGACAAACAGTAGAATTTTATTTAAATGCGAATAAAACACAAAAGCACCAGGCAACTATAAATGCTATTGGGAAAGCAATGAAGTTTGATTCTAAATCTATTGAGTGTTTTGCCATAATAGATAAGCCTGAAAACATCCATTTAGTAAGCAATCAATTTGTTGAAGGCGAAATACTTGCTACCCTCGATTCGGTATTAGCAGTCCCAGAAACAGCAATTATCAATTCAGAAAATGAACAGTATGTGCTCATGTTTGAAAAAGAAGAAAGTGAGACATTTTATTTCAGTAAAATAAAAGTAAATACAGGTCGCGAAGCCAATAATTACATTGAAATTATCGGTCAGAAACCAATAAAGAAATTATTGTTGACCGGAACTTATAATATTGTTATTGACTAGAATAATGACATAAATTAAATATTGAAAAATCGCCATTGCATAACACACAAAAGTACAAAGAGCCGATTTCTTTTTTATATCCAGAAATTTTTAGCAAATAATTCCGAAAGCAAGAAAGAATCGGGTTATTTTTGCCTGAGCTTTACCGCGAAGGCGGGAATTAGTTCAATTAACGATATACTTAAATCACCATTCTATGAAAAAGGCAATTCTACTAATCTATTTATCCATTGTTTGTGCATGCATTAATGCTGGTTCTCAAACTATTGACACTGCCCGTTTATCAACCACAAATCCCGGGTTTTCATACGGGAGTTATGGGCAGGATGTTGTGAATGGCACACCCTTCTATCTACTGGAAAATGACAGTGTGCTGGTGTGTATCAGTACGGTACAAGTCAATAATAATCAGCAAGGCGGTATTCACAAAGGCGCTCCGATGGATGTGGTTCACAGAAGAAAATTCCGGGAAAACATTGACTGGGCTCAGTTCATCATTTCCCCAACTATTCTGACAAGCTGGAGTTATCCCACCCAGAATCTCACCCTTGATAGTTTTTGGCTCAGCAACGACTCCACGAGCGTATATGCTTACGGGAGATGGAATAGTGACAGCAGTATAAAAGTTCTGGCGCATTACAGTTTACTCCCGGGTTCGCCGATTCTTAAAATCAAACTGCTGATCATGAACGAAAGCACCCTAAATTTCAACGGGTATCTTGAATACCAGATTGACCCGGATGAAGCAGGGGAGCAGCAAGCCTATGTTCCGGGTGTTGGATGGGGAAATACTCAGGTGAATAACGGATGGAATAAGAACTATGTGTACAATGGGGTTGGTCAGGGAGCTCATTCCAATAATCCTGCTCACGGAATAGCCTGGTTCATGAACACACCGGTGGCAATAATTTCACCCGGTTTCATTTTCGGGGTGTGGTTCGATATAAGCACCAATGCCGGTGACACAACCGAATTAACCTGTTATCATATCACAGATATACCCGAAAATCTGAATGTGCCTAACTATACCTGTATTGAAAAATGGGTAGATACAATAATATTTCTTGACCCTGAGCTGTCAGCATTTTCAAAAATCAGTGGGGTGGTTAAAGATGTGAATAATATCCCGGTTCCGGTAATATCCATTACCATAAAAGATATATATGGAAATGTGCACTCAAAAACAGCAACTGACAGCCTCGGTTATTTTGAAGTTTTTATCGAAAAAGGGGTCTACACTTTTACCGTCTCAGGTATTGGTTATGCTATTCAATCAAGATCCATTGACAGTTATATCGACAGTATTCTTGATTTCACCAATGCCTTTAACGCCGCCCTGCAGGCTGTTACCGTATGGGCAGGTCATGGAAAGGTTTTAAAAGGAGGGATTATTCAGGGCACTGAAACCGATTTGGTAATGGAAAACAATCAACTGGCTGTTTCCATTGCAAATACGAGCATTGATGGTCAGTTGCAATATTCTTCGCTGGGGCGCCCCCTTGATCTTGCTGTTACGGGTGAAGATGATGATCTGGACTGGATACATCTTTCCTTTGCAAGCAAGCTGAAACCAACGGGTACTGAAGCCTGGGATTATGAATCGGTACGTTACGACACTGTTTATGTACAACTTTTAAATTCGAATATAGCCATCGTAAAAACTGAAGGCCATTATTTTGAACTGCAGGGTGTAAATAATGACTCTGTGGTTGTTTTCAGCACGATTCCCGTTAAAACAACTTACACCATAGAACCCGGCAAAAAGTACATTTATACGGAAACTGAAATGGAAAATAATACTTCAACTCCTCAATCTTTCTGGGTAGGTGATGTCATCGATCACGACGGATCCGGGCAATTCTCTTATGTACCGGGATTCGGCAATATCACATCATCATACAGCAATCCCGCAAGCTATAACCCCATGTTACCCTGGATTGCTATGTCGGGCGACAAACCGCAGGCATACGGATTTATTTATGAGGGGAGTTTTGGATCGAATTTCACAGCCTATGGCAACAATTCATGGATCATGTCCATGGATTCCATCACTATCAGCCCTGGTACAAGCTACCTGTACAAACGATATCTTGTGGCTGCGAGCACAATAGGTTATCCGAACAAAGCCGATGCAATTCAGGATATTTATTCCCAATTGATTGCACAGCAAACAGGTATTTCATCCAGTTTTACCATCAGCAGGGAAAAGCTGCAACACAACGACACCCTGCTTGCGAAACTCACCATACATAATAGTTTAAACAAGACTTCGATGGCACTGGCAGTCAAACTTCAGCTACCCGGACAGCTCACTTCAGGTAGTGCTACCCTGCTCAACATTGCAGGCATCCCTGCCAACAGCGACACAACCCTGACATGGATACTCACTGCAAACACTGGTGGCAGAGGCTTTATCCGCTGTTTGATTACAGATACAGCAAACCAAACAACCACCGATTATGCACGTATTTTTGTAGATGCAAAAGGATGGTTTGCCGGAGATAACCACATGCACACAACCTATAGCGATGGATCCGGCTCGGTGGCAGACAATGTTACCTCTGCTTATCAGAAAGGATTGAGCTGGGTTACCGTAACCGATCATAACACCATCAATCATGCTGCTGCAGTGGCTGTTGAGAATGCGAAATACGATGATTTTCTGGTCATGTTTGGAGAGGAGGTCTCCACATCTCCAAGTCATTTTCTTGCCTATAATATAACCGACTTAATGCCCTGGAATGCTACCATTTTCACCTATCAACAATTAATTGATTCTGTGCTGCATAACAACAATGGCAAAGGCATCGCTTACCTTGCACATCCCTATTATCCCGGCCTTCCCTGGAATGACTGGAGTGTAAATGGATACAAAGGGATTGAAGTGTGGAATGGATTTTATCACGCAACACATTCGGTTAATTCCCAGGCATTTGTTATATGGGACAGCCTGAATACGACAGGTAAACGATTGTTTGGAATCGCCAATTCCGACGCACACAATGCCGGTAAAGTGGGTGATCCTCATGTTGTTGCACTTTTAGACAGTCTTTGCAGGGATGAAGTAATTGAGGCATTTAACACTGGCTGTTTCTATGGCACCAATGGGCCTCTCCTTTCATATAACATTGAAGGCATTCCAATGGGATCTGCGGTTAAAATACCCGCCTCAGGCAGGAGTATAAACATCAATATTGCAGGTTCTGCAGAACAGGATATCAACGCTGTGCGAATAATCAGGAACGGCCAGGTGCTGCAAGCCTACACGCCGATGACAGATACCATATCCTTCGGATATGTGACAAGCATGGGACTTAATGACTTTTTCAGAGTGGAAATGGAAGCCGGTAACGGTTTTGCGTTTTCGAACCCTATCTGGGCAGATCTGGGTAATAACGATGCGCAGGCGAAAAATATCAAACTTGATAATACGCTTATGAACGGGTTTGCGGATACTGTTTACCATTATGAAGTTCAGTATCCGGCAGGCACCACGCATGTGCCTGCAGTAAGCGCAGAACCCCGTGACACCAATGCTACACTGATGATTATTCAAGCCGCAAATCTGAATGGAACCCTGGCCGAACGAACAGCAACAATTCAAATTACAGCAGAGGATGGGTTTGCCAAACGTGATTATACAATTGTTTTCTCGCTACTCACCGGGCTGAATGATAGAGAGAAAACACAATCTGTTGAATGCTACCCTGTTCCTACATCCTCCCAGGTTGTTGTCGAATTCTCTTCTGCCCCTGAAAATGCTTCATTTGACCTGGTGGAAATAAACGGCAAAGCCGTGCTATCCGGACCATTGGAATTCAAGATAAATCATATTGACCTTGGTGCTTTTGCCAATGGCACATATTTCATGAGAATTTATGAAAACGGGGTGTATCTGTTAACCAGGAAGTTGATCAAAATAAAACAGTGAGAGTGATTCGGGTGTAAGTTTTCGGCGTATTGCATAACAAGGTGTATCAGCATATTTGGATATTGGCCGGCACAAACGAATCAGGGTTATAGCCGAATAAAACTGCAACAATCTGCTTCATGGCAGAGAGTGTCAAAAACAAACAGATATGAGACGCATTGCAGCCTTGCTCCGACAAGTGATTGATATGGTGACTATTAAGGTTGCCTTAAAAGAACGATCAATATACCTCAAATTTCATTGCATAGATTGCATGCGTGTTAATGAATAAATTACCTTTGGTTGGGCAAAAAAACCATCCAGCTTCACTATTCACTCCAATAATTAACCATAATATGAAAAACATTGTCAAATATATCACAACTCTATATTTGATTGCAATATCATTTGTGGGTTTTGGTCAAACAGAAACTGCATCTCAGAATGATAATGCATTGACAGATACGGGATTGTATTCTTGCAATAAAGGCACTGCCTATCACTATCTGCAAGGCAGACATAACAACTTTTTCGTAACCGATGATTCGACTAATTCCGCTAAACGTAGAAGTAGTTTTTTCAGTCGTCGGTTCCGTTTTGATGCAAGCATGGCTCACTGGACCAGCGACAGATTCCGTACGCCAGTTCTGGGAAACAAGTTCAGTTTTGGTCTCGGGTGGAATCCGGGTATAAAATTTCTGCAGCTTCAAGCCCGGTATGACTATTCCTCGATACGTCTCACCTCTGGTGACACCCTCAACAAGCAGTTTGAGGGTAAATCCATAAGATTCACCAATTTTGGGTTGGCAGTTGGCGATGAATTCACAAATAATAATCGTACGGTAATAGTCAACAACTCCCTGGGACTTGTCCTGGTCAGCATCGAAGACCGGAAAACCGTTCCGGGATTAAGTGTCGGATTCGGTTTTGATTATCTGATCAAGCATCCTAAATGTAAGACCTTCTCATTAGGTTATTCAATATCGATGCGAAGCCAGATGTATAACCTGACTGATAAAAAGGCTAAATTGACGGAATGGTTCACTGGAAAGAAAGACATTCTCGATCGGGACGCGAGCTACAGCATTGGCATAGTCTTTTCATTCGACTAGAGATATATTGTTTACATCTTGCAATTCTTGTCGTTTGTTCAATATGATCGGTTTGAAAAATTTGCTAACAACTTTATTAACTGCATGTTCGTATCTTTTCGCTCAAATTGGCTTCATCCTACTTAAAATCCATCATTTTGACTTTCCGGAAATTTTTTATTAAATATTTTTGTCACTGGAAACAACCTATCTGAAAGTGGTATATTTTTGATGGTTGAAAGGCTGGGAAAGGGGGTTTTCGGACGAACTTCGGTTAATGGCTGGGAATAAGAATATCAATACACAAATAATAACCATAACAAATGAAAAAAATTCAGTTTTACATCACATTTATTCTATTAATTGCATCCAACATTCTGTTAGCACAGGGAAATTGGGAACCACTTTATAAAATCACCGGTCCTGTTTTCGGTTTAGACAAGGTCGACAATCAGAAGGATATGCTTACCATTACAAATGATTTACCCAATGGTGTCCGGATATTACGTTATACCCGCGAAATTCACTGGCCGGAAGCCATTAATACCGCCGAGAAAAGAAACGACCGTGTGGTGCAGAAGAACCTCTCAAAATATACAGCATACCTAATCAAAACATTTAATTTGAATATGTTTAGTGGCAAGGAGGTTTATCTTCTTTATATTCCTAAAGATAAGAACGATAAGATGCCGGAGGGCTACCGTCCTGCAACCGATATATTCTTCCTCACATTAAATGCTGAATATGCCAAAAAGAGTGATAAAATCGACTACTATCGTGAAGACTATCTTGTTACAGACAACTTCAATTTTATAGAATTAAACAGAAAGATTGAGTACTTTGATTTTCTTAACAGATTGACGGTCATCAAATATAAAGACCGCACAGACGCTCAAGGCAATCAGATTTTTAATCACTACATGAAAGAAGATCAGTTAAAGGGTTTTTATGAAAACGTCTACATTAAGGAATCCGATGGCGACTGTTATGAAGTTTCGTATTACGATGCCGGCACCAATGCCGAAAGTGCAAAAATCACAATGAAATATATGATGGAAAGTATTACCGGTGGCGATTTTAACAGGTGTAACTATAAGATGTCTAAATACGACAATCCGTTGGCTTTGGAAGCCTACAGACTGATTTCGGATCAATGCCCCGAAAAACCTTTCATGCTGGAATTCGGATTATTTGAAAACAAAAATATTGACAGTAAAAACAAAGATAAAGAGGGTTACTCCATTATGCTGGCTATTAAAGCCGTTGAAGACACTGCACTTGAGTATTGGTCGCAACGTGTTGTCGCTGCTTCCGAAATAATGAAAAACGACGGGAATTGGATTCTAAATACGCGCAAAGGAAGTGATGAAGAAATAAGATGCGATTTCAGATTATTAGATCCAATGGAAGTAAGCTGGGATGTTTACACAAACTATCCCAACCCTGTTTTTCGTCTATATGATGAAATAAATGAAAAGTACACTGCCTTAACTCCAACTACTACATTATATGAGAACAATGTATGGCAGCATCGTGGCTCAATGAAACTGCCGGAGGGAGATTATCGTTTTATGGAAAATTCCAAAAAAAACAATAAGGTTTATTGGGCTGTATGCCTGGGCGAAATAGATGATAAAGCAAAACAGGCAGAACTTAAAAAAGCACAAAAAGAGATGGATGAATTGCTTGAAAAAAGTAAAGGATCGGCCATTGCGCAACTAAAAAAGGAGAATTATATTGACATATTGGAAAAAACCTTTATAGCCGAAGCCGATAGTCAGTATGTGCGAATTAACTATGCCAATCGAAAAATTCAGGCAATTTACACTACACCGTATTATGGCAGCACTGTAAAGGTTATTACAGGAACAGGTCAGGTGATTGTTAAAGAATCAAATTATGCGGAGCATAAAGGCTTACATTTACACGGGGTATATTTCGAGACATTACCCGGAAATGAATATTACATTGTCATTAAAAATCCTTCAAAAAAATACAACAATTCTCTTTTATTGTATGGCGTAAAAAAATAGGCATCGACATATTGAATAATTCAAAAGTGTTGCATATTTGTTTGTCGATAGGAGGGGATGAGAATTTTTAAACTGATTGTGTCAATATAAAGCAATATAAACACTTAAGCGGAAAGGGATTGTAAAATACATCTCAGTTTCCATTGGACAAACGATTGCCGGCTGAGCTCATAGCAAGAATGATTAAATACAGGTTTGAATTACTCAATAAGCCATGAGGACAATCTATCTTCAATTTGTGTATCTTTGATCTTTATACCAACAGATAGATTTAGCCGTATCTTGAAATATATTACACGGACAATATGGGTCTTATCGCTGGTGAGTTTGTTTACCGATACAGCAAGCGAAATGCTGTATCCCATCTTGCCACTATACCTGAAAACAATAGGCTTTTCTATTGTACTTATTGGAATCCTTGAAGGTATAGCAGAAGCAACAGCAGGATTGAGCAAAGGTTATTTCGGAAAATTATCCGACACTTCAGGAAGACGTGCACCATTTGTGCAGATCGGCTATGCCTTCAGTGCCATATCCAAACCGATGATGGCGATTTTCACTTATCCGGTATGGATATTTTTTGCACGTACAATGGATAGGTTTGGCAAAGGTATACGGACAGGTGCAAGAGACGCTATTCTTTCAGACGAAGCTACCCCAAAAACAAAAGGAAAAGTTTTCGGGTTTCATCGTTCTATGGACACATTGGGGGCAGTCATCGGACCTGTTCTGGCACTGATATACCTGTATTTCTATCCACGTGATTATAAAACGCTGTTTTTCATTGCTTTTATTCCCGGCATGCTGGCTGTCTTGTCATCATTACTTCTCAGGGATAAAAACATTCTTAAAGATAAACCAAAGTATAAAACAGGCTTCTTCTCCTTCCTGAAGTACTGGAAGCAAAGCCCGGCAGCTTACAGAAAACTTGTGATTGGGCTTCTGGCGTTTACCCTTTTCAATAGTTCGGATGTGTTTCTGTTGCTGCAGGCAAAACAATCCGGGCTTGACGATACAATGGTTATTGGCGTTTATATTTTCTACAATCTGATTTACGCACTATTTGCTTTTCCGGTAGGCATACTTGCAGATAAAGTTGGATTAAAAACAATTTTTATTACCGGCTTGCTGTTGTTTGCGACAGTTTATTTTGGCATGGCTGTAAACACAAACTTTTATCTCTTCCTCGGATTATTTTTTCTTTACGGGATATATTCTTCTGCAACGGAGGGGATTTCCAGGGCGTGGATTTCCAATATCACAAACAAGAAAGACACCGCAACTGCAATCGGAACATTTTCAGGACTTCAAAGCATCTGCACAATGGTGGCCAGTTCATTAACAGGTATTATCTGGTTTTGGTTCGGTGCGACAACAGCTTTTATATTGATAGCACTTATGACACTTGTTGTTACTGTTTATTTCTTGCTCGGAGTTCCAAAGCCAAAATCAATGGTTTATGGCTGACCAATTAACAATTAACCATTTAAACAGATGGAAGCCACCAGGGAAAAATCGCCCCCCTTTGCTGCACCTGCCCGAAAATATTGTATATTTGATCATTGAAAACCAATAATTCAGAATCATGAAAACTTACATGCTGTTAATTACGTTCCTGTCAACATTGATGGTCTCCATCCATGCTCAGACACCCGGAAATTCTCTTCATTTTGATGGAACCAATGATTACGTTACAACATCTCTTCCAACAGTATTTGCAAATACTGTTGCCAATGATTTTACTGTTGAGGCGTGGATAAAACCACAGGGGAATGATTTTGCAAGGGTATTATTTGCCCAGTTCAACGCAACCAGTTTTTTCTCACTTACTCTTTCATCTACCAGGCAGGTATTTTTTTACATGAACAATTCAACAGGACTGGTCACCGGCTCAACTCTTACTTTAGGGCAATGGTCGCATGTTGCATGTACCTGGAAAGCCAGCACGCAGGAGGCTAAGATCTATATCAACGGGATATTACAAACCTCATCTAATGGGGGATCTTCTTCAACAGGGACAAACAATATGATGGCTATTGGAAGCAGAACTGATGGTAATCAGTATTTTAACGGTGAACTGGATGAATTGCGTATCTGGAGTGTTGCACGGAACCAATGCGAAATAACCCGTGCAATGAACGCAGAATTTACGATTACCCAGCCAAATCTGGTTGCATATTATAAGTTTAATAAGGGAGTTGCAGGTGGAACCAATCCAACCATTAACACATTGGATGATTTTACGGCCAATCATAATGGCACACTCACCAATTTTGCATTAACCGGTACAACCTCAAATTGGATGGCTTCAGGTGCGATCATCAATCAGATTAATCCGGGCAATTCAACTGATGTAATTAGCGCATGTGATTCCATAATGTGGATAAATGGCATAACCTATACTACAAGTAACAATACGGCAAATCATATAATACCTTTAACATCAGGTTGTGACTCCATTATAACCTTAAACCTAACAGTAAATTACAGCGCTGCATCCACTGATACTCAAACCGCTTGCAACTCCTTTTTGTGGATTGACGGAATAACTTATACTGCCAGTAATAATACTGCTACTCATACTTTAACTACAATTGAAGGATGTGATAGTTTAATCACACTAGATTTAACAATCAACACTGTTGATGTAAGTGTGACCGTTACAGATTCTGTAATTACAGCAAATGAAACCGGAGCTGCCTACCAGTGGCTTGACTGTGGCAATAACTTCGCATTACTTACAGGCGACACCTCGCAGGTTTTCACTGCAACTGCAAACGGTATTTATGCCGTGGAAGTAACGAAAAATGGTTGCACGGATACTTCAGTGTGTATCACTATTTCAACGGTTGGAATAAAAAACAATGATTTTTTCGAAGGTGTATCCTGTTTTCCTAACCCAAACCAGGGAGTTGTCAATATAAATCTGGGGAGCTTAAAGGATGTGACCATTAATGTATATAGTATCCAAGGCCGGTTGTTATACCGGGCTACAAACATTAATTCTTCAATCCACACATTTGAATTCGATAAAGTCTCCGGCGTTTACATCATAGAGGTAAGCTCACATGGCAAGAGGCAGTTTTACCGGTTGGTGAAACAGGAACTCAATTAATGGTTAATTGATAATGTTTAATTCTTAAGAGTTGAAAATCTTAGATTAGATGTTGGCTATCAGCTTTTTTTAACTCTTGAATTCCTCTGTGTAATAAAGGATTCAATAATCCATCATGGCATACCATTACGGGCAGGGAGCGATCTTGATAAAGCACGTAAAATATCAGTATTGGTTGATTACGAATGGGTTGTTTTAGAATGATAAGACCGGCGATAAAATTTCACTTACCATTGTCAACCTTTCTGAAAGTAATGTATATTTGATAAGTGAAAGGCAGGGGATGGCTTTAGAGCTGTCAGGTTCAAGACACTCAACCATCCACTATTAACAAAATTATACAACAAAAGAATAATATTTTAAAAAATAATCCTCAATTAAAAGTGCGGCGTCAGCACGGTAAAATCTGACAAAACCCAAATGAAAAAGTTTACTTTAATGTTTCTTGCATTTATGTTAATGACGATCAGTGCGAATGCGCAAAATCTGGTTTTTGATTTTGAAAACTGGACAAATTCCGGTTCTTATGAAGAGCCGGTGGGTTGGGTAACTATGAACAATATTTCTCAGGGCCCATTTTATTCTTGTACGAAATCAACAGATCATTATCCATCAGTTGTGGGTTCCTATTCACTCAGAATTGAAAACAACACATCACTCACCCAAATGACCGGGGGGTGGGGGCTGGTCGCCACCGGGTCATTTAACTTTCCTTTAGAACCGGCATTCCCCATTAGCGGGCACCCTAACTCATTAAATGGTTATTACAAATACAATTCTGTTAATGATGATTCACTATGGATATATATTGTTTTGTTTGACAACGGCCTTGAGGTTTTCAGTGAAAGCTTCAGAACAATGGTTTCTACTGCATCATGGACTCCCTTTACAATAAATTTCCCGACTTACACAAGTGCAGACAGTGGATTTATAATGACAGGTGCTTTTTATCCTGATGGGCCAACAGCAAGCGGCCCTAAAGGAAATTCGGTTCTTTATGTTGATAATCTGAGTTTTGATAATTTAATCACACCGGTTGCCGAATTACCTCTAAAAGAATCGTCAATAACTATATATCCGAATCCTGCTTCTGAGAAAATATTTTTGAATATCAATAATTCAAATGGTCAGGATGTAAAAGTAAATATTTATTCATTAGCCGGTAGTTTAGTTAGAGCAGAAGCTATAAGACAGAACAGTTGCCAACTGGATTTAGGTGATTTGGAAAATGGAATTTATCTGGTTGAGATAAAATCGAAAGATTCAGAGCAAAAGCAAAAGTTGATAATCCGGAGATAAGATGAATATTAACAAATTACTATAAGGAATGAGGGTTTATCTGATTGGTTACATGGGGAGTGGGAAGAGCCGCTACGGACGTGACGCAGCGAAGATCATGGGTTTTGACTTCATTGACCTTGATGAGTTGATTGAAAAACGGGCTGGTATTAGTATCAGCGACATCTATAACACCAGGGGTGAAGGCCGATTCCGGGAGATTGAAAGAGAGGTGCTGTTAACCACTCTGCCGGAGGGGAATGCAATTATCTCCACAGGTGGTGGTACCCCCTGCTCGGAAGCTAATCTTGGCTTTATGGCTGATAACGGAGAACTGGTCTACATCCGCCTGCATCCTGCTTCACTGGCACACAGGTTGGAAAAGCTTACAGAAACCCGTCCGATTCTACAGCCACACATTGATGGCCTTGAAGGGTTTGTAAGGAAGCATCTTGCAGAGCGTGAGAAATGGTACATGAAGGCAGGTCATATTGTCAAGGGGGAGGGATTAACGGGCAGACGGCTTGCCAACGAAATAAGGGAGAGGCTTTTATGAAGAGATCGAAAAGGAGAATCCTGCCATTGATAGAAGCTGTTGAAATCACTGGTGTTGCTGCGGAGGGGAAGGCAATAGCAAGGGTTAATGACCAGGTAGTCTTTGTTCCTTATGGCGCTCCGGGTGATGTGGTGGATGTTCAGGTGAATATCCGGAAACGCTCATATATGGAAGGGGAAATTGTTCGTTTTCACCGGAAAAGTCCATCAAGAACAGAGCCCTTCTGTGAACATTTTGGCCTGTGCGGTGGTTGCAGGTGGCAGCATATGCCTTATGACAAGCAGGCTGATTTTAAAAGGCAGCAGGTTATAGATGCACTCGAAAGGATCGGAGGATTCAGGGGGATTGAGGTTGAGCCAATCCTGAAATCGGAAAACACAACTCATTACCGTAATAAACTTGAATTTACCTTCACATCAAGGCGTTGGCTTACATTGAAGGAATTACCCGAAACAGGGGAGAGGCCGGAGGTAAACTTCAACGGCCTGGGGTTTTACCTCCCAGGGCAGTTCGACAGGATTTTAGATATCGCCGTATGTCATCTCCAGCCGGAACCTTCAAATGTAATACGGCTTTTTGTTAAACAACGGGCTGAGCAACTGCAGATACCGTTTTATAATCAACGGCAGCACCAGGGTGTCCTGCGTAATATTATCATCAGAAATAATACTGCCGGTGATTTCATGGTGATACTTGTAGTGGCAGACCTGGATACCCGGGTTGCTGAACTGCTCGAAGATCTGGCTGCCGGCTTTCCACGGATTACTTCTGTGCTATATACAGTCAATGATAAGCGCAATGATGATCTTTCCGACAGGAAGATTGTGTGTTTCAGCGGGAATTCTTTCCTGATTGATGAATTGCATGGACTGAAGTTCCGGATAGGGCCAAAATCTTTCTGGCAGACAAATGCAGCCCAGGTTTTTCATCTGTATAGTAAGGTTATTGAATATGCTGCCCTTACCGGAAACGAAACGGTTTACGATCTTTATACAGGTACAGGTTCAATTGCAAACATTATCGCCGGCAAAGCAAAGAAGGTTGTTGGCATTGAGTATGTTAAGCAGGCTGTTGAAGATGCCGGGGATAACTCTCGGCTGAACGGGATTTCCAATACAACATTTGTTTCAGGGGATATTGCGACAATTTTAAATCCTGAATTTGTTGTTGAACACGATACTCCTGATGTTGTAATCACTGATCCACCCAGAGCCGGTATGCATCCGGATGTCGTAAGGCAAATACTGGGAATGTCACCCGGACGGATTGTATATGTGAGCTGCAATCCGGCAACGCAGGCCAGGGATGTCGCTGCCATGAGAGACATGTATGATATTTCAGCAGTTCAACCGGTGGACATGTTTCCGCAAACACACCATGTGGAGAATATCATTTTGCTTGAAAAAAGAACAACCTGAAGATGATTATTTACCGCGGAAACACACAAAAATTCACGCAGAAATGCGCAGATGTTTTTGTACAGTAGAGATTTGTTAGATGGAAAAATCACAGAAATCACTCTGAAAACTTCTGGTGTTTTGAAAAAGTCAATTGCCATTACCCTTTAAGCTTTTCAATGGCCTCAACAATCTGTGGGAGCAGCATGCTTTGTTCATCATTTACGATCACTACATCGGTCAGTTCATGTTTCTTCTCTGAAGTCATCTGGTTCTGAAGCCTTGACTTCACAGATTCAGGGTCAGTTTTGTCGCGTTTTACAACCCGATCCACCATGAGTTCTTCGGGGGCATCTATCAACCAGACAGCATCGAAAAATTTATGCAGATTATGTTCAAACACGATTGCTGACTCCATGAAACAAATACCATGTCCCTGTTGTTGTGTCAGCCATTGTTGCCACTTGGCAATCACTACGGGGTGAATCAGGTTGTTAAGCCAGTTAAGTTCAGCTTTGTCACGGAATACCAGGCTTGCGATTTTTTTTCTGTCGGGAAGGCCGTCGGGAGTCAGGTAATCGAGTCCGAACCTGTCGGCAATATGCATTATGATTCCAGGATCATTCATAAGTTTTGCAGCTTCATGGTCTGCATTGAAAACCGGATATCCAATTTTGCTCAAAATGTCTGCAACAAAGGATTTGCCACTGCCAATGTTACCGGTTATAGCCACACGTATCATTCGCCGGTTTTTTGGTGTAAGTGGCTTTTTCTTGCTGATCCTGTATCTGTTTGAATATTTGCAGGAAATGTTTCATTAATAATATTCTGCGTATCAAAGCCATCTCCGTATGAGCCGGATACAGATGACAGGCTATCAGGTGTGGTCTCCTGTGTGGCAGCAGAATCAGCCGTTTCTATCCTGAAGAACAGGGTATCGGGTCTTATGTGTATCAATTCGGCAGAAACGGGGAACTTTGATGCGATAGTTCCAAGGAGTGACCGGGAAGTAATAAAAAGCAGTTCCGGTTGTCTGCTTTTGCGAAGGTTGTTTTTTCTAAGAACCAGGGAACGGTTCCGCGCCATTGTAATTTTATTAAACAGAAGCTGATAACCCTGTGCTTTTATGTCCAGTATGATAGTGTCATTCTGAAGTGGAATAAGCTGTTGGTTATTATCTGTTTCTGCCAGAACAACCTTAAACCAAATTCCATGAACATAATACCGGTTCAGGATGATTGTGAGCCAGAGAAGTGCTGATACTGCAAGGCAGATGATAAAAACAACTATCTGCCTGCGGTGATTCTGAAGGTACTCCCATGCCCTAATGGTATAGTTTTTTGGCATAACAGGGTTATCCATTACCGGTGAATGTAGCTGAGAAAAACTATTTGAGTTGTTCCAGCTGCTCTTTTGAATTACCGGGATCGTTGCTGATGGCTGATTTTTCTATTTCAATACGTGTTTTGTCAATCAATTCAAGAATGAATGTTTTTTCACGGACTTCATTTATTTTACCATGAATGCCGCCGATCGTAATCACTTTATCACCTTTTTGAAGAGACTCACGGTATTTCCGCATCTCTTTGTTCTTTTTTGTCTGAGGCCTGATAAAGAAAAGATAAAAAACAACAATAAGCATGGCAAACATAAGGATGGTCATGTAACCACCACCTTCTTTGCCTTCAGTTCCTGCCGGCTGACCGCATTGAAGAATGATAAATAGTAAATTCATTGGTTTGGGTTTTAATTATGTAAAATTGTTAATTTTCTACTATGGCTGTGATTGAAAGCACATTGGTTGGCCGTTCACTATTTGAGAGTACAGTAACCTTTTTAATCTGTCGTCCAAGCCTGCCCTTTGAGTCAAAGGTAACTTTTATTTTCCCCTCTTCTCCGGGGGCTATGGGGGTTTTGGGATATTCGGGCACAGTACAGCCGCAGTCGGCTTTTACCCTGTTTATTATCAGCGGAATATTTCCTGTATTGGTAAATCTGAAGTTCCAGAAAACTTTTGTTCCATCTTTTATGATGCCAAAATCGTGTTCCTCTTTAACAAAAGTTATCCTGGCAACAGGTGCTTCTCCTTTTTTAACCGGGGTGCCGGGATTAGTAACCAGGTCTGCCGGCAAAACAGGTTCTTCACCCTTTTTGTTTTTGCTGCCACATGAAGAACTGATTACAGCAGCAATGAAGATTATTATCAATAAAGAAAATTGCGCTTTTTTCATTTTCTGATCTTTATTTCGATATTAGAATGATACTCAAACCTGAAGTTAAATTAAAACGTCAAAAATAATTCTTTTTTCATAAAACTGCATCAATGGTCAATCAATCCCCTTCCGCTTTTATTAAGCTTTCCCTCTTCCCTGAAATGTAAAGCCAGCTTATCAAGCATGCCGTTTATAAAAAGCCTGCTTTTTGGGGAGCTGAATATCTTTGAGATATCTATATACTCGTTAATGGTAACTTTAACCGGTATTGAAGGGAACTCCAGGAACTCGCATACAGCCATTCTGAGAAGAGTGATATCCACACGTGCAACCCGGTCGAATTCCCAGTTACTGATCTTATTTTCAATGATTTTATCGTATTTGTTGTAATTGAAAAGCACCTTTCTGAATAGCATACGGGCATAAAGCATGTCGTTGTCTTCACCATCCAGGCTCTCTTTGATAAGTGAGGGTAGTTTGGTAAATTCATTATTTGAAACCTTCCACCCCTTAATGGTTCTTTCAAGCAGAATCAGCACAGTATCATAATCATCAACCCAGTTGATATCCATCTCCTCGTAGAATGACTGCAGCAGATCGAAGTTTACCAGCATATCCCTGATTATGAACAGAATTATATTCCTGTCATCCTCAACACTGTTTTTTTCTGCCTCCATGTAATTCATGTAGGTTTGGGTTGATATCAGGTCATAGTAAAATTTTCTGATCATTTCCTCCTGCAGCGACCAGTTGATTTTTGTTTTTGATGCCAGATCTTTGTAATGCCTGTTTCCTGATATTGAGACAGCGAAACGGTTATTGACAAAACGGAGGTTGGGGTTAAGATCTTCCCAGGTGGGAAGCATCTTGCGGCTGTTTTCTTCGATGCGATGGCTGGCAAAATCAAAAACTTCGAGGATAAAAGATACCTGCCAGATAAAAAGGTGGTAAATTTTTTCAATCGATTCAACAAGCTTATTCTCACCTGAATCCTGCCTGTTGTCTTCTGATTGCATGAAGGCATACAATGCCTGCATTACTTTTATCCTGATATCCCTTCTGGTTAGCATGCCATGAATGATTTGTCCAAAGAACAGGGGGCAAAGATACCATTTTTTGTTTACCTCAATCATCATCTTCATTATTCGTCAAATGGGAATATCCTTGGGGTTACAGAAAGGCGAAAATCAGATCAATAAACTATTCAGCATCGTTAAAAAACTCTTAAACAATGAATTCAGTAGTTTTTTTAAATATATGTTGCGTGATAGGTTTATTTCATAAATTTGCCTGATGTTGGGCAACCGTTAAGAACAAATCAAGAGTGAAACATGGAAGAGCATTTTGAAAGGAATGAGATTTACTCCAAAGCTGTAAGGGCAGGCAAACGCACCTACTTTTTCGATGTCAAATCGACGAGAGGAGAGGAGTATTATCTCACAATTACTGAGAGCAAGAGGAGGTTTCAGACTGAGGATGGCAGGTTTTCCTATGAGAAACACAAGTTGTTTCTATACAAGGAGGATTTTGAGAAGTTTACTGAGGGGTTAAACGATGCCATTGGATACATCAGGAATGAGCAGCAAGTGGTAGAGAAAGCAGGTAAATCCGAACCTGACTCCGTTGATGATCTTTTTTATGATGAAATAGAGCCTGAGGAAAAAGCCGGTGATGACCAGGCGCAGGATGTTTGAAAAGCTAAAAAAAAACACATATTCGGAGCTGATATGGGAAAGGTTATTGCGATAGCCAATCAGAAGGGAGGTGTTGGCAAGACCACCACGGCGATTAATTTGTGTGCCGGTCTTGCAGTTCTGGAGTATAAGACACTTCTAATAGATGCTGACCCGCAAGCCAATGCAACGTCAGGGGTTGGGCATAATCCAAAAAGTGTAAAGGCAAGCATTTATGACTGTATTATTGGACAGGTTAATCCGCGCGACATAATATTTGGTACGAACACTCCCAATATGGATCTTATGCCAGCACATATTGATCTAGTGGGTGCTGAAATCGAGATGATTAACCAGCCAGACAGGGAGCGTCTGATGAGGACTGTGACTGAGAAGATTCGGGACGATTACGAGTTTATAATAATTGACTGTTCTCCTTCACTGGGCCTGATAACAGTGAATGCTTTAACTGCTGCCGACTCGGTAATTATCCCGGTGCAGTGTGAGTATTTTGCTCTTGAAGGATTGGGAAAACTGTTGAATACAATAAAGATTGTACAGTCGAGGCTCAACACAGGCCTTGACATAGAAGGTATTCTGCTTACAATGTATGACAGCCGTTTGCGTTTAGGAAAACAGGTTATTGAAGAGGTAAGGACACATTTCAGACATATGGTTTTCGACACGGTAATACATCGTAACACCAAGCTAAGTGAAGCTCCCAGTTTTGGCGAGACAATCATCATGCATGATGTTGACAGCAAGGGAGCTGTGAATTATCTTAATCTTGCCAGGGAAATTCTGCACAACAACGAGAAGATACCAAATAACAATCAGGAATCCGGAGGGAGAGCATGAGTGCAAAGAAAGCAGCATTAGGAAGAGGCTTAAGTGCCATACTCGAGACACCTGAGTCGGAGATCATCGAGAAGGATGTTGATACCGGACGATATATTGCAGGTGCAGTTGCAAGCATAAGCATTAAACATATTGAGGGGAATCCTTATCAACCACGAACCGATTTTAATACTGAAACATTACAGGAGCTTGCTGAATCCATCACCCGGCAGGGGATAATTCAGCCTGTAACTGTCCGTAAACTTTCAACTGGCAGATATCAGCTCATCTCCGGCGAAAGGAGACTAAGGGCTGCTCAGATGGCAGGCCTGCAGACAATTCCTGCATTTATACGGATTGCCAAAGACAATCAGTTGCTGGAGATGGCCCTTGTTGAGAACATCCAGCGAGACGATCTTAATCCTATTGAAGTAGCAATAAGTTATCAGCGCCTGATGGAAGAGTGCGAACTTACACAGGAGAAATTAAGTGATCAGGTTGGAAAAAAAAGAGCTACAATATCAAATTATGTGCGCTTACTGAAACTTCCGGCCGAGATTCAGGTGGCTCTGCGCGACAGCAGAATCACGATGGGGCATGCACGGGCACTCATCAGCCTGGAGGATAAACAGCTTCAACTTTCGATCCTGGATCAGATAATCGAAGACGGTCTCTCTGTAAGGGATGTGGAGGAGATGTCACGTGAGACGGTTATTGCCGAAGATGGAAAAAAAAGAGTCAGAAAGACAGTAAATATACTCCCTGACCACCTTGTGTCTGTAAAAGTCCAACTCTCAGAAACTTTCAACACAAAGGTGGATTTGAGAAGAAATCACAAAGGGCAGGGTTCTGTGGTTATACCTTTTAAGTCCGACGAAGACCTTGACAGGATAATCGCAATTATAAAAAAGGACTGATTTCAGATGGAACATACACCCGGATATTTGGCAAAAGTTGTCATACTGGTGATAATGTTTTTATCGGTAAATCCAGCGAGTGTATTGTGCAATCACAGTTTCATTTCAACGAGCTTGCGGAATTGCGGCCGCGACAGTATACATTCGCCAAAAAAGGCCGCTATGTTATCTGCCCTGTTGCCTGGTGCCGGACAGGCATATAATCGTAAATACTGGAAAATGCCTGTCATTTATACTGCCGGGGCTGCCGGGGCCTATTTTATCATAGAGAATGCTGATAGCTATAAAAGTTTCAGGCAGGCATACAAATACCGCCTGGATGATGACCCTGCTACTGTTGATGAGTATACCCAGCTCTCTGCACAGCAATTACAGGTTTATCGAGATTCCTACCGCCGGAACATGGAGTTGTCGGTAATATTTTCAACTGTGGTTTACCTTTTACAGATACTTGATGCAACTGTTGATGCTCACCTTTTTGACTTTGACGTAACCAACGATCTGGCTTTCAACTGGCGCCCGGTGTTGATGTACGGAGCACATCTTCCATACAGTGTCTCAGCCGGAGTGTCATTCACACTTGGCCTTAAATATCAAAATGCAGGAAGTAATCCGTTTGGCAGCATAAGTAATTGGAAAGTTTTGGGTTTTAAAAACAATTAAATACAGGATGATTAATTTAGCGATTATTGGCTACGGAAAAATGGGGCAGCGGATTAATGAACTGGCTTCTGAAGAGGGGTTCAGGGTGATTGTTGTGATTGATGATGAAGCCGGATGGGTGACAAGCGACTTTTTGCTCAGCCAGTGTGAAATAGCATTGGAATTCTCAACACCTGCAACAGCACCCGGAAACGTTTCCAGGTTGCTGGGAAAAGGTATAAGTGTTGTAAGTGGCACTACCGGATGGCATGATAAAGTTGGGGAAATGGCAAAAACAGCGTTATCCTGTAATGCCGGCTTGATGGTTGAATCAAACTACAGTATGGGCATGAATATCTTTTGTGCCCTTAACCGATACCTTGGTAACATAATGAAGGACATGATTGAATACTCAGTTTCTCTTAAAGAGGTGCACCATATTCATAAGCTTGATGCACCGAGTGGCACAGCAAAGAAGCTAGTGAAAGACCTTGATGGAATCTTGTGTGGAAGTGATGTGGTTAATGAAACATCCTGCCACGGAGACAACAAATTTACAATACCTGTCGAATCTGTAAGGGAGGGAGATGTGTTTGGAATTCATGAAGTGAAATGGACCGGCCAACAGGATAAGATATCCATAAAACACGAAGCAATTAATCGTGATGGTTTTGTAAGAGGAGCGTTTGCAGCAGCCAGATGGATCAGAGGTAAAACAGGGTTGCATACCATGGATGAGATGCTGTTCGGAAAAGATTGATAATTACTTTATTTTAAGATATTTCAGGTTAACAAACTTTAACACCATCAATAGAAAAAGTGTTTTTTTTACTTGTTCTTTGCAACAAAATAAATCTTTAGAATATGCTGGTACCAAAAATCATTCTGATAATTTATGCTCTTGGCATAGTTGGGGGCATGGCACTCATTTTCAGAAAAGCGGGAAAGCCTTTCTGGGCCGTCCTGATTCCTGTTTATAACGTTTATGTATGGTTAAAGATCATCAATAAACCTTTATGGTGGTTTATCTTCCTGATAATACCATTTCTGAATGTATTTATGGTGATGCTGATGATTGTCGAGACAGCAAAGGCCTTCCGTAAATACTCAATGATTCAGCAGGGTGCTGCGGTAATACTTGCATTTGTCTACCTTCCATGGTTAGGATTGTCGAAAAAAGAGATTTATACCCATCCCCGTGATCTTCCAAAATTCAAGAAGAGCAAGGCAAGGGAATGGGCCGATGCGATAATCTTCGCTGTTGTTGCAGCTTTGATAATAAGAACCTTCCTGATTGAGGCATATACAATACCCACCTCTTCAATGGAGGGTTCACTTCTGGTGGGTGACTTTCTTTTTGTAAGCAAATACTCCTATGGGCCAAAAGCGCCAAACACCCCTCTTACATTTCCTTTTACTCATCACACTCTTCCTGTGGTTGGAGGCAAATCATACTCTGAAGCAATCAAGCTCCCTTATCACCGTTTCCGGGGGCTTGGGAAACCAAAACATAACGATGCCATGGTTTTCAACTATCCATCAGGTGATACAGTGATCCTGGGGGAGGATGCCAGAAATTACTACATTACAGTATTTAACGAGGAGGCTGATGCAAGGCAACAATACGGGAGCGGCTATGTTCCGGGAATGGGGCGTGAGAATGTACACAGGCGATACTATGACAGAATAATTGCAAGGCCTGTAGATAAACGTGAGAACTACATAAAAAGATGCATTGCACTTCCAGGCGACACTCTGGAGATCCGTGACAGGGATATATTTATTAATGGTAAGCTTTCTCCTGCTCCTCAGGGAGCTCAATACCAGTATGTAGTTACAACTGATGGCACAGCTTACATTCATGATCTTTGGAAACGCTACAGGATCACAGATGTAGGTCAGTTCCAGCACGGATATGTGATACATACCACTCCTGAACTGGCAGCTATAATCGGATCGGGCAACATTCCAGGTATCAGGAGTGTAGAACTATATCCTCAGCTCCCTGACAGATCAATATTTCCCCAGGATACAAACCACTTCCAATGGAGCCTCGACAATTTCGGCCCGCTGGTAATACCTGCTGCCGGAATGAAGGTTAAGCTTACCCCTGAAAACATATCCCTGTACCGCAGAGCAATTGAGGTTTATGAAAACAACACTTTTAAGGTAGTTGAAGATAAGGTGTTCATTAATGGAGAAGCCACAGACACTTATACCTTCAGGATGAATTACTACTGGCTTATGGGTGATAACCGCCACAACTCGCTCGACAGTCGTTACTGGGGGTTTGTCCCTGAAGACCATGTAGTTGGAAAAGCAGTTTTTGTCTGGCTCTCGCTTGATAAAACCAGAGGTTGGTTCGACGGAAAAATACGTTGGAATAAAATCTTCAGAACAGTTCATTAAAGAGGGATTACCTTCCCGAAATCACAAATTCTGTCCTTCTGTTCCGGGCTCTACCCTCTTCGGTTGAGTTGTCGGCCACAGGGCGTGTTTTGCCAAATCCCTGGGAAGATAACCTGGAAGGAATTATTCCTCGGCTGACAAGGTATTCATAAACCGATTGTGCTCTACGCTTTGATAATTCAAGATTCATGGCATCATCTCCCATATTGTCGGTATGCCCGTGAATGGCTACCCTGATTGAGGGGTTATCGTTAAGGAAAGCAACAAATTCGTTGAGGATGAACCTTGACTTCTCAGAAACCTGGTACTGGTTGATGTCGAAGTAGATATCGTGGAGCTGGTAAGACTTCCCTGTTTCCACCTTTTCCATCTCGAAATTGATTTCAACAGGTGCCTGAAACATGGAGCTGTCGCGGTCGATAAGCCTGCTTTGATAGATATGATCGGCTTTCTTGACCGTCAGCACGAAATCGTTATTGAACAGGGCAATTGCAACATAGCGTGCATTTATTGGGTCAACGTCTACCTGGATCACTTCGTCGGTGCCAACATTACGGAGTTCAATTTTTGAATCAAACACCGGATTGTCAGATTCATCCCTAACTTCACCTGTGACAAAGAGAACCTTTTCCGGGCGGGCTTCAGGGTAAAGGTCAAAAGCATAAAGATCATAGCCGCCGCTACCTTCAATATTATTGGATGAGAAATACCCGGTATTTCCATTGGTGCTCACGAAAAAGCTCAGGTCATCGGCTTCGGAATTTATCGGGTAGCCCAGGTTAACTGGTTTTATCCAAACCCCATTCTGGTTTCTTGAGAAAAAAATGTCGTATCCCCCTAATCCTCTTTGGCCGGGATGCAATGAGTCGGATTCATCGACACGATCGGCAGATGAGAAATAGAGGGTTCGGCTGTCGGTATGTATAAAAGGGGTTTTTTCGTGACCCGGAGTATTTATTCTTGAACCAAGGTTTACCGGCCTGCCCCATTGGCTATTCTCATCCCTGTAGGAAACATATATATCTGATCCACCGAATCCACCGGGCCTGTCAGAGACGAAATAGAGAGTTTTACCATCGGCACTTACCGAAGGTTGTGATTCCCATGTGTGATCGTAGTTTATCCCTTCTACCTTTTCCAAAGGTGTCCAGTCTCCATAAACGAGTTTACTGTAATATATGTCACAATTGTTGTAAATCAGCTTGTTATCCAACTTAATATTGTTGCAGATAGTGATATAAATCTCATCATTTCTGGCTGTTATTGTTGCGCCGCCCTGGTTGCCCGACATATTGAACGGTGGTGGCATCGGCTCACCACTATCAAACCGGTCTTTGTTCTTTCTGGCCATTTTGAAAATCTCAATGTATTTTTCAGACCAGCTCACAGCCCCTTTGCCACTCTGAGATTTGATGCGACGTGTAAACAGTGCCAGTTCTCCATCATGAGAAATTATTCCAAGGTATTCATCTTCAGGAGTTGAGATGTCCATAACTTTATATGGCGAAAAAGGCACCTTTTGTCCGAATACCTTTGCCATAAACCTTGCCTGATCCAGCATCTGAACTGCATTGTCGTAATCACTGTCACGCTTTATCCTTTCAACATCTTTGAGGAATTCTTCAAGATAAGTTACCGTTTCGGAATAATCGTTGCGTCCAAAAGCAATCCGTGCGAGAAAGAAATATACCTCGGCATTGAAATCAGGACATATAGCTATAACTCTTTTCAGATGCTTCTCGGCATCTTTGGCTCTCATTTGCTGAAAAAATATCCGTCCAAGCCGATAGTGAGCATCTGCGTATTCATCTTCGTGGTCAAGAGCTCTGAGAAAATTGTTTATGGCACTACCAGTATTGTTGTTCCGCAGATCCTTCAGCCCATTGTCGTAGCATTTTTTTGCCTTTTTGTTTGATGTACCTGCACATTCATTCTGCGCCGAAACAGCTGTGGATACCAGAAAAATCAGAAGGAAAACAAACAAACAGAAGGTTAGTGACCTGATAAGAGCAGGTGAAGCTTTACGAAAGATCTTTATATACCTGGCCGAATTAATAATCATATCAGGCAGTAATTCAGCGTTTAGCGCATCGGTTCCGAAGAATCAGGTCTGCCAAAACAATTGATGACATTGCTTCAACCACAGGCACAGCTCTGGGGACAATGCATACATCATGTCGTCCGGAAGAGAGATCAATTACGGTATCCTGCTTTTGATGGGTAATAGTATTTTGTTTTGTTTTCAGGGAAGATACAGGTTTGAATGCCACTCTGAAATTTAAAGGGTTACCTGAAGTGATCCCTCCAAGTGTTCCGCCGGCATGATTTGTTTCAGTAACAATACTTTTATTCTTATCCAGCCTGAACATGTCGTTGTGCTGGCTTCCTCTCATGGACGCTGAGCTGAATCCTTCTCCCATCTCGAAGCCTTTTGAAGCAGGAATGCTCATCATAGCTTTGGCCAGTTCTGCCTCCACCTTGTCGAACACAGGTTCACCAAGGCCAGGAATAACCCCTGTGACAGTGCATGTAACAACTCCTCCAAGAGTATCGCCCAATTTGGCAACATCTTCAATCTCCGTTATCATTAATGCTGATGTATCCGGGTTGGGGCATCTTACAGGTGAACTGTCGATTTCTTTCTGATCATAAGGTCCATAACCCGGGAGATAATAAGATCCGATAGCATTAACCCATGCTTGTACAGAAAGTCCATAAAGTGTCAGGAACTGTCTGGCAATCGCACCTGCAATAACACGAGCCAGGGTTTCACGTGCAGAATAACGGCCGCCACCCCTGTAATCGAAGTGCCCGTATTTCATATGCCAGCTATACTCACCATGACCAGGGCGGTATGAGTGCCTTATCTGCCGGTAGGTGTTTGGATCATGATCTTTGTTTATCACAATGAATGCAATAGGAGCACCAGTGGAGACACCTTCGAATATCCCGGAAAGAAACTGTGGCTCATCCGGCTCGGTACGTTTGGTACTGTGTGTGTCATAGGTTGCTTTTCTGCGCGATATCTCATGACGTATTAGATCTATGTCAATGGCAATACCTGCAGGGCAACCATCAATAACTCCACCTGTTGCCACACCATGGGATTCACCATAGGTGGTAACCCTGAAAATTTTACCAAAAGAATTTCCTGACATGGTCAGTTTTTTCTGATAACCAGTTTCTGTGTCTGAATGCCTTTATTACTCCTCAGACTGATCAGATAAATACCATCGTTTAATCCGCTAATGTCAACGGTCTTAAGGTCAGATGAGTGTTCATCTTCAGTGATGGTTCTCACGTGACGGCCGGTGAGGTCGCTCAACACAATGGTTCCTGAAGTCATGCTCCCGTTGAACCTTATGAATAGCTTGTCGGATGCCGGGTTGGGGAAAAGCTCAAAGGCAGGGATAAGATGTTCCGGAATGTCGGTCATTAATGTGTATTCAACTTCCCAGCCCATATCGGAATTTGTGTTGTCTGAGTTGAAAATCAACAACATCTGTCCTTTGGGAGCAATTACATCTGCAGGTATTGTACTGCCGGTATAGTTGGCAAGAAGAGTTGAAGGAACGGTTGTAGGATCATAGATGCGCAGATAATCTTTCCCGTCTTCAATGGAGAAGTAATTAAAAGTTAGTTTTACCGGGATCGGACTTCCTGATACAATATAATATTTGCAATTGGTGTTATCATTATATTCGTTTAAAGGGCCGCTTCCATCATCAAATGTTCCATTTGGAGCTGTAAACTCCTGCAAATTAGTGCAAAATACAGGGCGGAATCCTTCATAGGTAAGAAACCATCCATCACTTGTAACCGAAGAGGTGGAGCTTGCAACAAATCTCAGGAATGCAGCACCTCCGGTGGTGGTTATTGTGGGGTAAACAGTATCACCTGTAATTGAGGCAAGGAGAGGTGCATTCTGATCAATACCGTCATAGATAAAGAGAGTGTCATATCCATCCACAACTGAAAACCTCTGGAAAATTATATCAATGTGGCTTACTGTTCCTGCCGGTTGTATGAGCCATGTACAGGTTGTCTGATTCTGATATGGTTCAATAGGGCCGCTGCCATCCTCGATGGAACCTGCAAGAGCTGTTATTGCAGGTGTTGCGGTGCAATAATAAGGGTAGGAGGAGGCAGGTGGCTTGAAATTAATGATAGCTCCCTGGCCATTGGTAAAAGACTGTCCTCCCGGGTTCAGGTTGTTTAAAAAGAAATATCCATCGTAAGAACCACTCCACCCCCAGTTGAAATGGAAGTGATTGGTACCCTGATATCCGTCAACATTGAAAGCATGCCCGCCGGAACCAAATCCATGATAGTACAAAGGGTGACCCTCATCAAGGTTACTACGCAATAAACTTGCCCACGCATTACTGGAATAATTGTTCTTGGTTACAAGCATGAGGGTCTGGTCATAGTTAAAATGATCTTTTAAAGCATTAGCCGCATTCTGGCTGTATGCTCCCGAAGCATTGGGGCCATAATTCATCTCAACTGAAACGCCAAGATGATACAGCAACTCGGCAATAGCAAGATGACTCTTGGAGATTGCCATGTTGCCCATGCCATTCCAGTCATAATAGGTGTTTCCATGGTCAACAGACAGGGAACCATATTGTGAATGATTGTAAGATGAAATACCTGAACCTGTATCCGGATATCTGTAGTAATATAAAACCTGTCCCATTGCTGTGGCAACACAGCCGGCAAGAGCCCTGCCACCGGGGCCGTCAATATCTACAGGGCACAATGCATTGTAAAAATTGCTCTGGTTCCATTTGCATGTGAGTAAGGGAGCAACATCCCCGGCTTTGGAACCTGATGAAGGGATGAAATCCTCAGGTAAAACTGAGTAATGCCTCCACATCTGATGTGTCTCTTCATCACCTGACAAGCCATGATCCCTGATATACACAATCTGATCAGTATAGCTCTTCAGCCACTCCTCCAGTGCAGGTGGAATGCCCCTGTCAGAATACTCGCCATTGAACGACCAGCCAAGCACAGGGTAAACTTCATCTTCGGCAGAAATGATAACAAATCCGGTGCCTGTTATATTAAAAATGTACAACAATGGCTCACCTTCTGAAGATACCGTTTTGTGAAGGTAAATACTGCTTTCGGATTCCAGATTGCCATTCACGTATAGCTCATTTATAAAATTGCCGGCAGCAATAGTGGCATTTTTTAACGGTACTATGGCGGCTTTTAAGACTGAGCCCGAAATAAAAACGAAGGAAATAATCAATATCAGAACTGCTATTGAATTAGTGCGTTTAATAATGCTCATGTAATTTGTTATGATGTTTTTGCATGCACAAAAGTAGATATTTTTTTAATCTGTTGATTCAACACATCCACCTTTGACCTCTTTTTTTTACTTTCGTGCGGTAATTGTTTCAGAATTTCTCAAATCTTTACAAATGACAATTGTAATAAAAAACATAAAACAACTGCTTGGGATCATTGAAGATGGCTCATTGAAGAAAAGCGGAAAAGAGATGTCGGAGGTTGGCAGGATTGATGAATCATGGTTATTGATAAGTGAAGGGAATATTATTGATTATGGGAGGATGGACTTAGACTATCCGCAACCTTCAGAAGACACTCAAGTGATTGATGCTGAAGGAAGGCTCGTGATGCCTGCTTTCTGCGATTCACATACACATCTGGTTTTTCCCGGAACACGTGAGATAGAATATGTGGATAAAATTAAGGGTTTGAGTTACGAGGAGATTGCCCGCCGGGGTGGTGGTATACTGAACTCTGCACGTAAAATGGCTGAAATATGTGAAGAGGAGTTGTTCGAAAGATCGATGGAGCGTTTGGAGCTTATTCGGTCATATGGTACTGGTGCTGTCGAAATCAAGAGCGGATATGGCCTCACTACTGAAACTGAATTAAAGATGCTGAGGGTGATAAGAAAGCTTAAAGAGAATTCTTCCCTGGCAATCAAGGCAACTTTTCTTGGAGCACATGCATTCCCTTTGGAATACCGTGAAAACAGGAGTGCTTATGTGGATAAAATTATCAATGACATGCTACCCAGAGTTGCCGGGGAGAATCTTGCTGATTATGTAGATGTTTTCTGTGATAAAGGTTTTTTTAGTGTCGAAGATACAGAAAGGATACTTGAAGCGTCTGCCAAATATGGATTACTCCCAAAAATACACGCAAATGAACTTGACTTTTCAGGTGGTATTCAGACAGGTGTGAAGTACAATGCTATATCTGTCGACCATTTGGAGCATACCGGAGACGAAGAGATACAGTCATTACTTGGAAGCAGCACCATGCCGACTTTGTTGCCCGGAGCAGCATTCTTTCTCGGCATGATTGATCCCCCCGCGAGGAAGATGATTGATTCAGGGCTACCCCTTGCGATGGCCAGCGATTTCAATCCGGGTTCGTCACCTTCAGGGAATATGCAGCTTATATGGTCTATGGGATGTATAAAACTCAGATTAACACCTGAGGAGGCATTTAATGCCATTACCATCAATGGTGCTTACTCCATGGGTCTTTCCGGGGAGCTGGGTTCAATAACAAGAGGGAAGAAGGCAAATCTCATCATATCCGTACTGGTACCAAATATCGAGTATATGCCTTATGCGTTTGGGGATAACAAAGTCGAGATGTGTCTGGTTGGTTTAGGAGTTTAGGTGTTTGTTGTTGATGTTAAATGACTCCGGAGGAGTCGAATATAAATGAGATTGGAAGAATTAATGTATAATATATCAAATATTTAAAGATGAAAAAGATTATTGAGTGTGTGCCAAATTTCAGTGAGGGCCGTGACATGGCGGTAATTAAGCAGATTACTGATCAGATAGAGTCGGTTGAAGGGGTCAAGCTTCTGGACGTTGATCCTGGAGCAGCAACAAACCGCACTGTTGTCACCTTTGTAGGTGAGCCGGAGCCGGTGGTGGAGGCTGCTTTTCGTGCTGTTAAAAGAGCAAATGAGCTTATAGACATGAGCAAACACAGTGGTGAACATCCCCGTATGGGCGCGACAGATGTATGCCCTCTTGTTCCTGTATCGGGTATAACCATGGAAGAAACGGTTGAGTATGCCCGCGGGCTGGCAAAAAGGTTGGGGGAGGAGTTGAAATTTCCTGTATATTGCTATGAAAGTGCTGCATTTACCGAAGAACGGAGGAACCTGGCAAACATAAGGGCAGGAGAGTACGAGGGGTTACAGGAGAAGCTCAGGAATCCGGCATGGAAACCCGATTTTGGCCCTGCCGAGTTCAACCCTTCAACAGGTGCTACAAATGTAGGTGCCCGTGATTTTCTCGTTGCTTTTAACATTAACCTTAATACCACCTCTACCCGAAGGGCAAACTCGATAGCTTATGATGTGCGTGAGCGTGGCAGGGTGATGCGGGAAGGCGATCCTGTAACCGGAAAAATCGTTAAGGATGAACATGGTGAACCTGTTTACATCCCCGGCACCCTGAAGGCTGTTAAAGCAATTGGATGGTATATCGAGGAGTACGGAGTAGCACAGATATCAATGAACCTTACGAATATTGGTATCACTCCTGTTCACATTGCCTTCGATGAAGTGTGCAGGAGTGCTGAAAAGCGGGGCATACGTGTCACCGGCTCTGAACTTGTTGGCCTTATCCCTAAAAGAGCGATGCTTGATGCAGGTCGCTATTTCCTTGCTAAACAGAAACGTTCTGTCGGAGTTTCCGAAGAGGAACTTATCAAAATTGCTGTTATAAGCATGGGTCTTAATGATCTGAAACCCTTCAACCCTCCAGAGAAGATCATCGAATATCTTATCGAAGATGAAAGCTCAGCACCCAGGCTGGTTAAAATGAATCTGCGTGAATTCTCCAATGAGACTGCCAGCGAATCTCCTGCCCCCGGTGGTGGATCAATATCAGCATATATCGGTGCATTAGGTGCTTCTCTTGGCACTATGGTGGCTAACCTCTCGTCGCATAAACGCGGCTGGGACGACAGATGGGAAGAGTTTTCATTATGGGCAGAGAAAGGGCAGAAAATAAAAGATGAACTCCTGTTCCTGGTTGATGAAGACACAAGGGCTTTCAACAGGATAATGGAGGCAATGGGATTGCCAAAAGGAAGCGAAAATGAAAAAGCCCTGAGAAAAACTGCAATCAGCGATGCAACAAGATATGCTATAGAAATACCATTCAGGGTGATGAAAGTATGCCATTCCTCATTCGAGGTTGTTAAGGCTATGGTTGTTGAGGGTAATCCAAATTCAGTGACCGACGCCGGAGTAGGTGCACTTTGTGCCCGATCTGCCGTAATGGGCGCCTGGCTGAATGTGAGAATTAACGGCAGTGGCTTTGAAGATGTTGATTTTATTAGTAATATAATGAAAGAGGGCTCTGTAATAGTCAGCGAAACAATCAGGCTTGAGAACGAAATCATTCAACTTGTTGAAGAAAAAATGAAATAGTTGTTGACTTTGAACCATTTTGAGACTATTTTTGTTTAATAATGTTGTCTTTATCATTAACCAAAACCGGAAAACAATCATGAAGGTAATGATTAAAATTTTTCTGGCGATAGTAGTTATCACCTTTGTAGTGAAGACTGTTAACAGCCAGGCACAGTTGATCTGGGAAGATCAGGGCGCCATTCTTTCAAAGTCAGCTGAAGATGCTCTTGTAAAAAAGCTTGCTGAAAATGAAATAGAGGTAGTTGTCTCAATGGACTATAAAAAACGGTGCGAATACCATTACGCAGAATTAACCAAAACCGTAAGTCAGGTATCTTTGAAAATATATGATTGCAACCGGAATATTACCGGAGCAAGAACATGGACAACAAAATTCTATTCAATGCCGGAAGATGAACAGGTCTCAAGGCTTGTGTTTGCTATATCTGAGATAGTTTTTGAAACAAATCCTTCTGCAAAAACAGACCGGTCACCGGATGACTTTTTTTCTGTGCCTTTCAATCATCACGCAACCAGGCATTTCTTTTCACCTACTTCATTTAACCTGAAAAAAGGGGAATTATACTACAGTACAATATTTTTTATGATGCACGATTTCCAGTATGGAATAAGCGACAATTTTTCACTTGGTATGGGAACAACAAGTATCCTTCATCCTTTTTATATTACACCTAAGTTTTCGTATAAAGTGAACGAGAAGAATTCATTCTCTGTCGGCACAATGTTTATGCTTGGTACATGGTGGCCCGATTTCATTGGAAACCTTGGCTACGTAACATATACTTATGGTGATGAATTTAACAATGTCACTCTGGGACTAGGGCATTTATACCTTGATATGGAAGAGAATGTTGGCAGAACAGTAAATGAACCGGTATTGAATCTTTCCGGAATGTTCAGGTTATCAGATCATGTTTATATAGTTAGTGAAAATTATTATTTTGGATTCAATGAAAATGCAGATATATATATGAATAACATCCAACTTCCTCCTATTAACAATATAAGAACTAATTATATTGCAGGAATGTTTGGGTTCCGCTTTGTAAGTAAATCAAAAGATGTAAGGGCAATTCAGTTCGGATTGGCATATTTTCAGAGATATAGGCAATTACCATCACAGTATAACAATCCCAATTTCAATGTGGAATACGGCACAGGTGATTTAAGACGACTTGTCCTTCCTACACTCACCTTCTATACAAAACTGGGCAGGCGGGTATAAGTTTCCGTTTTGTACAGCAAGGTTATTAATTGGTGTTTTATGGTGATTTCTTTATTTTGAGGTGCTGAGTGTCCAATTTACGTCAACAATGTTCAATGTGTCGCTTTATGTTGTTTATTTCCATCTAACAAATTACACAAGATCAGCTTTTCAAATTATTATGAGACTAGTTCTTTGCGGCTCTGCGACTCTTTGTAAAATAAACAATCAATCATTAGGTAAATGTTAGCCATCTAATTTTACCATAATCACTTAATGTCCTGGATTCAGCGGGAAACAAAAAACCGTGCTACATGACACTACACTCGTTGTGAAAGATTCGCATAACACAACGATTTTGAAATAGAAAACTCTTCGCAAAGCCTGCCAAACCATATCCGCCTGATACATCAAAAAAAAGATAATGCCTGCATTATTTTATTGATGTGATTGAAGCCATAAAGGATTAACTTTGTCGTTCATTTTAATGATCGGTATTGTTGCCGGGGTGGTTTGTTATGCTATCAATATTATGCACAAAATGTTAATGGCAGAGATGCTTTCAGGCTACATTGAGCGTTCAGGAAACTTTTTGGGGTAGTTATAATTACATTCAATTAAAATCTGAATCTATGAAATCATTGTTGCGTTTAGTGTTTATGACTGTTTGTATTTTGGTTACCAGCATCGTATTTTCTCAGACCAGAATTATTTGGGATGACCCGCAGCAGGTACTCACCGTTGCAGGAGAATCAAAACTTACTGAGCTGCTTGCTGAGAGTGAAATAGAGATTGCAACAGTACTGGATTACAAGAAACGTTGCGAATACTACTATGTTGAGGTTTCAAAAACATCTAACCAGGCAATACTCAACGTTTTCGACTGTAACAGGAAGATGCTTGGAAGGAAGACATGGACAGGCAAGTTTTTTTCTGTTGCCGAGGAGAGCAGGGCAGGAATGCTTGCATTTGCAATAGAAGATATTATATCCAACCCATCTCAGGTAACCGGAGGCGATAATGGCAAGGGTAGACAAACCGATGACCTGTTTAGTGTTCCTTTCAACAATCACTCTACGCGTTACTTTTTTTCTCCCACCTCCTATAACCTGAAAAGAGGAGAACTCTACTACAGCACCGTCTTCTTTATGGTTCACGATCTGCAATATGGTATCACAGACAACTTTTCACTCGGAATGGGTACAACCACTATGCTTTTGCCTTTCTATATTACACCCAAGTATTCTTTTTCTGCAGGTAAAAAAAATACGTTTTCAGTTGGAACTATGTTTATGCTTGGAACATGGCAGTCTGATTTCATTGGTAATATTGGTTATGTTACATACACTCATGGTACAGAGTTTAAAAATTTCACTTTAGGGTTAGGTCATCTATATGTCGAATATCCTGAAAATGAGAATATAAAGATCATCAATGAGCCGCTCTTCAATTTTTCCGGCATGGCAAGGATATCAGACCATATATATTTTGTGAGTGAGAACTATGTGTTCAGATTCAGTGATAATATCACAGGATATTACGGCACTAATCCTGATCCCTGGGGAGGATTTGATTTTAAACAGGATCTGACAAGACAAAGTGCAATGTTTGCCGGTATGTCGGGGTTCCGGTTTGTTAACAGGAAAAAAGATGTAATCGCCTTCCAGTTTGGACTCGCCTACATGGTTAAGTTCAGACCGGATCTGTCTTCAGAATATAATTCAGCTAACTGGTACCTTGAATATAATTCAGGTAAATGGAAGCGACTTGTTCTACCTACATTTACATTTTATAAAAAATTTGGGAAAAGGGTCTGAGAAACCCTTACATGACTGAACCATGATACAGACGTATGATCCCGGTTTTTCTAACGGGTTTATCTGGCAATAACGAGTTTGCGCGAAACAGTTGATCCTGGCAGTTCTGTTTTTATAATATACAATCCTTCTGCAATTCCTGAAAGGTCAATTGTCTTATTAAATACACCGGGGTCATTGTAGAAGGAGTATTCTTTTACAACCTGTCCATGCTGTGAGAATATCCTTATCGTTGCCTTACCCTGCTCTTTAATCAATCCTGAAATTGTAATGGTCTCCGAGGCTGGATTTGGTGCAATTGAGAAGTATTGGTCATGCTCCGTGTCAGCTATCCCAACGGTTTCAACAACAGATATATCATCAAGGCATATATCACTATAGAAATTGCTGCCTGTTGTTGCCCTGAACCTGATATTGATGGTTTTACCGATATAATTATCAAGGGGCACAAGCCTGTTTTTCCATGAATTTCCCTGGTTACCCTCAATTTGAGGCATCTGGTTTTCATACCATACTCCTTCTGAGAGAATGTCAAGCCTAAGAGCTCCCATATCACTGCCATACATGTGATACCAGAATGACAGGACGGGCAGGGATGCCTGTGTAAGATCTATGCAGGGGCTGATAAGCAGGGCGGTTGCACTGAAACAGTAACTTGCTTCAACATACATGTATTTGCCATTTGCAGTACCAAGAGTATGATCCACTGATGGACCGGTGTTTGATGTTGCTGTGGTGCCACTGTGTGTTATCCAGTCGGTCTTGTCAAAGATATCGTTGGTGGGGTTAAGCCATCCCGCACCCGGCTGACATATCTCCTGAGCACATCCATTCTGTGGTATGCAGAGGCTGAAGCTTTCAAAGGATTGTGTAAAAGGTATCTGCAAAACCGGGAAGCCGGCAACCCTGACGAGCTGTGTCAAAGTGTCGTTAAAGGGGAACTGGTCGTTTGGAATCTCTGCCCAGACTTTAATAATGTAATCATTTACTCCGGATACATTAAAGGGCGTTGCAAAGGTATGTTGGTAGGTCTGATTTGGTTGCAGCGACACAGACACATTTTCGGAAAAAACCGGTCCCGAATTTATCTGATATTTTGCGCTAAAACTGCTTATCGCAGCAGAACCGTTGTTTTTAACAGAAACCTGGACTGTCAGAGGCGGTATTGGTGCACAATCAGAAAACAACATCGGTTCAGGGCTATTGATGGATGTAAGGCTGATATCGTATGTGTAGATACAATTGTTTAACCCCGGTGTCCGGTAAACGGCAACAGTCCTCCTGCCTGATGCATTATCAGGCCCCAGCGCCCTTACGGTAAACCATTCAGGGGTATTGTGAGGTATGTTGTACAGAACCATGCTTGTTGAGGTTGTAGATGCAATCGAGTCCATGTACAGAGAACCAAGACGCATTATTTCATAACCGGTTGCAGACGATACCGCTGACCACGATATTTTGGTTGAGTCAATGCAAACCCAGTCGATATTGATATTCTGGGTAACACCTATGATGGTGAACTGCTCAGTGATATTAAACTGGGATCCACGGGTGAGTTTTATCTGCGCTATACCTGTTGCAGCGGCAGGAACTACCCATTCGTAGTATCTTTGAAATGCAGGAATTGAAGATGCAATGGTATCCCATGTGGAGCCTCCGTTCACAGTGTATTCGAGCATGAAGGTGCTGGTGTCGGGTAATGCATCCCACCTGATGACCTGTGTTTCTCCGGGTGTCATCTGTGCCCCTTTGTGGGGGAAGGTTACTATGAACTCATCTGATGTAATGAGCCAGTTTATGAAGAATTGTTGTGGCCCCATAGGTACACCGGTTCCAAAAATCTTCAGATAATAAGTGCCCGGAGTCGGATTCATCAATGTGACCTGTTCAGCGTTGTTGAGGGTATCCTGTTTTCTTGTTGCAGGTTGATTCAGGGTTGTGGCATTCGGCAGATGGTTCAGAACCCATGGAAGCCAAACTGAATCCGGTCCGGCCACCACAAAATCGAGGTTATTTACAAGGGCTTTGTTTGTATTTATAACTCCTTCGTAATCTGTCCAGTAAAGCATAGTCCTGAACTCCTTTGTGCCAACAGGTATGTTTAGGGAATAGATCGCACTGTCACCCTGGCTTATAACATCGGAATGCCATAATGAATCCTCGATTATTCTGACAGCTCTGCGGGCATTAATACGACCGTAACCAAATCTGAAATCAGGACCGGGATTTCCAAGGTCATCGGCAGTATTTAACAGTATCGATTTTATCAGCCCACCCTTGGGATTTAAACCGTTATGCCTTTTATAGGCATCATACAACAGAGCAAGGGTTCCTGAGGTACCGGGGCATGACATGGATGTTCCGGTTTTAGTATCATAGGTGTTGTTTTCACTTGTAGAATATACATTGGTTCCAAGGGCGCTCACATCAGGTTTGAGTCTTCCATCATGAGCCGGCCCCCTGCTGCTGCTGCTGCTGAGGCTGTCTCTGGTTGTAACATTGGCAACGGTGATTAAGTTTTTACCCATTTTGTGCCCTCCAGTAATGTTCCCCCATCCTGATCCCGCTCCGTAACTGCAGTTGGATGTGCCATTGTTGCCGGCAGAAAAAACATGAATCAGTTCCGGCATAGTCCTGCTTTGTTCGTCAAGTGTGGCAGCACGGTTGGTGTATCCGGTGTTGCAACCGTCACTGTAAGATGTTGAAGTGATCCTTATGCCCAAAGTATTATACTGATTGTAGATACTGTCGAAGCCGGGATAATTGTTGGATCTGTAAACCACCAGGTCTGCCGCAGGAGCCATACCCATCCCACGAGGATTCAGGTTGCCTGCTCCAAGAATAGTTCCGGCACAATGATCGCCGTGATCCTGCCCGGTAACAGTTGTAAACTGATATGGGATACGGTTTTGAAAGTCTATATGATCTCCAATATAACCATCGTCATTTATGAGGACCCGCACACCGGTGCCGTCATAATCGTTCAGCCCGACACCGGGGTTGAAAGCAGTGGTGGCACGGTGGAGGCTACGCCCACGGTTGTTATCATGCTCCTCCGGTGGATCACAGGGCTCAACGAACTGCACAAAAGGCAATCCGGATAAGGTATATAGCTCCCCGAAGGGAATGATAATGTTGAATATCCGGCCATTACCCGATATGCGAACCATCTCCCATCCCATGCCGGTGATATATTCTTCTGCCGGCTGAACAGAAACATCTGAGAAAAGGGTTACTGCAACCTCAATTCTGTTTCCACTTCTTAGAGCATATTCCGGAAAAGTGTTTCCTGAAATCCTCATATCTGTCCGCTCCTCGCGGCTGAGATCTGTAACAGCAACAATACCTTTATCGTTGAGTACCAGAGGATCCAGACCAACCGGAAACGAAACAAAGTATGCGTTTACAGGAAGATAAGACAAAAGTCTGATATCTATCGAGCTCAGTTGGCTTTTCGCATTATCGGAAGGGATGTTCTCAAAGCTTACCACCTTATAAAACCGTCCTTCGAAAATATTTTCGTTGTTGATGGAATAGCTGTTTTGCCATTGCTGAAGCGTAACATCAGGGGTGCGATAACCTGATTTAAGCAGCAAAGGGCTGATCTCCTGACCGGTAATATTATTGACAGACAACGATAATGTGATGAGTGTAAACAAAAAACGAATGTGATGCATGTTCATAGAAATATATTTTAGGGCGTGAAAGTAGTAAAAATTGTTTTTGCAATGTTGCAAATCCTTACTATTTTTGCACAGCTTCAGCTCAAATATAACCAAGACCTGCACGGAGAGATGGGTGAGTGGCTTATACCAACAGTTTGCTAAACTGTCGTACCCGAAAGGGTACCGGGGGTTCGAATCCCCCTCTCTCCGCCAACCAGAAAACAAAAGGCTCCGCGACAGCGGAGCTTTTGTCATTTAAGACTTGCGGCAAACTTGTTTGCCAGCAGGGATAAAATGACTAAAAGGCCGCATGAGCGAAGCGAATGCGGCTTTTTGTTTTCTGGTTGAAGCCCCCCAAAAAGGGATCACCGAAGGTAATCCCCCGGTTTTTTTTAGTCCTGCCGCAAGTTTGCCTGCAGGCCTCAATCCCGAACACACCTGATACTCAGCCCTGCCCGCTTTTCGGTGAAACAGTTTATCCAGGCGGGTGAATCATAACTTCGAAGTGTCATCATATTGCCGGTGGTTATCTTATAGTAATGATCAGATGTTGACCAATGATACCCATAGTGACCCATGTAGTAAAACCTCCCCGTATTATCGCGATACCCACCGGGAACCCCCGTGAAACCACTTGAATTATCACCGTCATTGTTTATAACCCAGTGTGAAGAACCTTCTTCTTTTAGCTTGTTCCCTGCTGCTGAAATCCCTCCAAGGCTGCTTGCAAGTATGGTGAACTCGACACTATCAGGCACATGCCAGCCCACCGGGCATATATTGTATGTGGTTGCAGTCCACCAGTTGTACATTGCCCCATAGGTTGCCTTGTATTCTTCTTCACTGTTAAAATACCAGCACATGGCCGGAGATGACAGGGTTTTCCAGTGATCATTCAGGGGGACATTGGGTATAGGCGTACCGTCGTTGAATCTTGTCACCTTCAGGTTCTCTGCCATCCACTCCTGTGTGCCAATTTTCACGGTTCGGTAGATATTGCCCTCTACATCCACCAGTGTGTCGTAAGTGATGTTTGGATTAAAGCTAAGGCCGCTCTCTTTGTGCGTGTATTCTATTACTTCTCCATATCCGGTTCCCAGTTGGTTTAATGCCCAGGCTTTGATATAGATTGTTTGCTTGTATTTCAGGTTTTTGATACCAGAAGTAAACAAACCACCGCTTACCATGTTGCATTGGGCAGAATCATGTTTCCGGAAATCATCAAATTCACTAACCAACAAACCATACGAAGAAACCGCGAAGCCGTTTTCAGCAATGATCTCCCCACCGGAAATTGCACTGCTTGTTGTGATACCTGAGACCGGAAGTGTAACCACCTCAGGAATACCAACCCCGCTGTATTCTTTCCTGCAATTTGAAAAGAGCAGAAAGAGAAGAAAGACGATAATTGTTATTATTTCTATTCCTCTTCTCCGGTAATCCATTTGTTAACTTCTGAATTTCTGATTTATCTGTCTTTTATGGTATGCTATCCAACATCAAAATTAATAACTTGTGATCTGTCACTTAAGAAGAGTAACAATCCCCTTGAACTCTCTTCTCCTGTTGCCCGCTTCGCTTTCAGCCTGAATTACATAAAAATATGTTCCTTCATAAGCAGGTACTCCATTAAATAATCCATCCCAGAAAAAGTTTTGATTCCCAATAAATACAAGTGAGCCAAGGCGATTGTAAACATCAATTGTGTATTTTACCCCGTAAGGGTTCCCGATAAGGAAATAGTCGTTGATGCCATCACCGTTTGGGGTGAAGACATTAGGTATCTCCAGGTCGAAATCACAATCATCAACAAACACCGTAACACTGTCGAATGTATGTTCCCATTTAAAATCTACACACCACAGGTAGTAGGTGGTTGTTTTTGCCGGGGCAACCTTTAGGGTTGGTGTAATGGCAATGGTATCCCATTTATGGCGTGGCCCATGCCAGCTTCTGTCTGACCAGAAGTAGAGATAATCATCCCGTTGTTCCATGGCACCTATTTCAGCCTCTTCTCCGGGGCAAATATGTTTATCCGGTCCGGCATCTGCCGGGTACTCAGGCAACCCACACTCCCAGATGGCTACATCATCGATGTAATATATGCCTTTTTTAATCAAAACTCCTATTGACTGGTCTCCCACTGTCCCAAAATTTATTTTTACCGTATCCTTAGTGCAGATATAGTTGTAATTATTGTATCTGAAAGAGTAAAAATTGCCAATTGCAAAGTAACGTTCATTTCCGGTAGCAATATACTGGCCGGTTATTGCCGTCCAGTTCATAGTATCGGTTATTATTCCTCCAGGGTTTTTAAACTGTGGAATAATCGTGTCTGGCAAAATGTGTTTAGGAAGTAGAGAATCCGTTGAAAAGTAACCGTCAATTGCATCCATAGCACAATATGATCGATCAATCAGTGAAACGTGATACCTTACATTGTAGCAATTACCTTGAATCAAAGGTCGGGTAATTGGGAAAACCAGAAAACTAAGATCCCCACAAATTTCAGAGTAGCCTTTTCCTGTCCTTGCGAACTGATATCCTCGAAAATTGTATGGTACACCCCGAGTCCATTGATGTGATGAATCATTGTTTATTGAATTAAAATATGGTTGGCCCACAAATACTAACGATAATAAATGGTAACTATATTTAGGGAACCAATTATAATTATATGGTTTTTCACCAGGTAGATATAATTCCTCCAGGCTACCATTTTTTAAATGATTCTGTGTATTTGCTTGAGGTAACAAGAAAAAAAACAGTAAAATGATGTATGTAAATCTTATTGTGATATTTATATTAATCATGATATAGAAAATTAGCGGGCAATCGAAATAAAGGAGATTGCCCGCAATAGTATTTTAGTTATTGACTCTTTATCAGCTTCTTTGAAAGGTGCTGACCATTGTTCATCAGAATTTTTACCAGATATATTTCATTCTTGAGGTTTGAAACATTGAATAGTTTCATCCCTCCAGTATTGTCAATATAGCTACTCATAACCTTTCTCCCTTGTATATCATAGATTTCGAATACACCATCAATTTTTTCACCCGAATCGGCGAATTCAACCGTTAAAGTTCCGGTAGTGGGATTCGGATAGATAAGAGCCTGAAGAACAGGTTTTAGTGGATTCTCTTTTGACTTCCGGTATGGAAGACCGTGATTGAACGGATCAATGCCAAGAATTACCCGCGCTGTGAAAACGGCATTGCCACCTACATATGGTGTTAATAATGCTATTGCCTCAAGAATGGATCTTTGTGTAGAATCAACATCATACCCCAGTGCCCAGCTCTCAAGCAATATCTCGTTTACCCGTTGCAGGTTGAATTCGATCAGGGTTTGGGTAACGATGTTGTTATTATCCCATAATGCCTGTTCTATATCATAATTGTCAATCAGGTATTCAATTTCGGCAAATGAAGCAATGTTTGAGTTGGAAAAGTAATTGTAAAAATGCATATATATGCTGTCTTCACTTACCCCCATATTCATCAGCATAGAATCGCCATACAGGGATCTGAAAAGATGATCCCTGGCATACCACTCAAACTCCTCCTGAAGGGCTCCGTAGATTGTGTCTTCGTTTCTGGCAATTGCACCGAATAATTCCTCTCTGGATAAGGGATCTACCCAGTTGTCAGGCAAAGGGGCACATGGGTCGTCTAAAGATGATCCAATTTGTGGCCAAATATTGTCATAATAATACGGGGTACATTCGATATTATGAGGATTAAGAGGAACTGTGTAATACCAAACAAAAGGATTATTATTAAATTGATTATTGATCCATAGATCTATGTTGTTATAGAAGCAGTTGTGATTTTCCTCCTGGGTCACAAGTTGATCTGACATTCCGGTATTTGTTCCCATCCCCGGAGGTTCAACATGGAAACCAAAAAAGTTGTAATAAAAGTTGTTGCACCAGAATTGGCTTCCTATATTATAACCGATATTATTTATTCCTTTGCCGAATTTTACAATAGAATAGTTGTCAAAGACTTTTGCATCTGTTGTTTGTGAAACCAGAATACCCTGAAGATTTCCCATTGGTGTTTGTGAAGTTGGATAGTTGTTTTGGTCAATATTCTCAATAATGTTCTGGTATATTCTTGATCTGTCGGCGCCTTGTAAACGTATGCCCTGCAGGAAGGGTTCTTCACCAATATCGTTAAGGTATATTTCGTTGTCGTGTACATCTACCCACCTTTTGGGGTTCACCTGACTTAAACCGGTTGAGGTTGTGTTGATAAGATTTATTCCGCTCTTATAAGTAGTAATTTCATTATTTGATATCTCAATATTATGACCACTCATGCTCTGTTTTGCCTGAGCAACTATGTATTCGTAATTAAAATAATTGTAGTATGGATGAAGCGGTTCTGTTATGTTATAAGAGTGTTGGTTGTATGTTAAAGATAAATAAGTTAATTGAGTGCCTCTGAAAGAGTTGTAGGTAATGTCCTCGAATAGGTTATTGAATACTGTTGTTGGATGGCCGAAAACATAAACACCCATATGACAGTCTGAAAATGAATTACTGGTTACAGTGAGTGACGGCGGAACATAATAGTCAGGATAAGGCAGATTGGGAGGGGTTGTAGAATAATCAATTCTTCTATCTACCACAATAGCTCCTTCCCGGTATGGGCTGTTAAATGTCATATGTCCCCATGGAGTAGGATCTGAAACTAATGTAGTGTGATGTTTGATGTTTGAAAACTGGTTACCTTCAATAACCACATTGCCGGTGTTAATATGAATTCCACAAGACAGCCCTTCAAATGTGTTATTTACGCCAATGGTAAGAAGATCAACAGTATCAACTCTGATTCCCCATTCCATTCCATCAAAACCAGGTAAAGCGTTTAAAATCTGGGGATACATATTCTGCAAATCTCCATTAAATTCATTGTAAATAATGGTTACATTGGCCGGAACCGGAACCGGAGGTGGCACTGGCCACGGCGGAATTGGGCTGGCATCACGTTGATGATTTGTGATATGGATACCAATGAGGTTGTAGGAGAATTCATTGTTATCAATGTATAATTCCGGGTTGTTTCTGCTGTAAACCGCATTTTTTGCATGTGAAACAGAGCTCTCTACAATGGTTATTTTGGAGTCAGGATCTTCTGCATATATTCCATCCCAGAAAAAACATTCAGCGTCACATGATACAATAGTGCAATTGTTGATCGTGAAATTAATACCATCTTGCACAATAACCTTTGCATCTCTACCCATAATAATGTTCTGACAACCATAAAATGTAAAATCGACATCGATTGATAATGTTCCCAGGATATTAATAGGCTCTGATGTGCTCCAGGTGGGATTGCCGCCTGTATAATTGCTTATAAGATTTGACGCTTTTAAATTCTCTAATATGATATCATAAGCAGCCCCTTGTGAGTGGTGTTGGATACAAGGTGGATCAACAGGGAATATATATGTTACAGGACAGTTGTGATAATTATAAACTGTTAATTCAATTGAAACTCCATTTGAAGGTAAAGTTATTGCAGGCACATTTGAATTTGGCTGCACAACGCCATTGATACGCCATTCATATCTGGCAACGTTTTGCGGATCACTGGTTGTCATTTCATAAAATAAGCAACCGTTAATGTAGGTTGGCGAACCATCGACTGTGACTGATGGTGGTAAAGGCACTATCTCCACATCGTCAATGTAATAGTAAGCAAGACACCATTGACCAATACTGCATCCAGCATTTGCCTGAACAATAGAGGTTATATCGGGTGCTCCAATAACAATTGTGGGCTGTACTGTTGAAGGAGGTGAAAAAACACCTTCGACTTTAGTCCAATAGCTGTTAGTAATAGCAGGTTGTGTATTTGAAACAACCCATTGAGGATTCGAATTGATAGCATTTTGAAGTGGAACTCCTGTGCTTATTACAGATGCTGTTGGATCAATATAAGCCACTAACTGTGTCGCCAAATTAGAATATGAAGAAAGAGCTGCATAGAAAACAACATTATAGGATTGACCAGCAAACATATCAAATTTGATCATTCCTGTAATACATTCAGAATTGGCTCCGGGTACAAACATATTGTTAAAATAATACCTTGGGTGAAATCCACCATAACCATAGCCTGACCTTGCATATCTATTTAGCCCAAACTTGTTATTAGGAACACTAAAATTCGGATCAGAAGAACTTGAATGAAATGCCTCAGCACCAGATCCTAACCAAGGTACGCAGAGATGCAGGCCCTGAGCAACCAGATTTGTTGTTGTTATGTCTTCAAAATCCCCATTGCAGACGAAATTGTCAATGCAAGGGTTCCCTGGCGCAGGCTCAAGACACATAACCGGCCAAATATTAGCAATTACTGGAACTCTAACATAATAAGGGGAATAGGGCAGAAAACTATCTGTAGAATCTAAAGCGAATAGAATTATTTCAAGTGTATCCAGAGGCAATGTATTAGGATAACCCGTTTTAAATGTAAACTGAGCATCTAGTATAAGCTCACATAAAGTGTCATCAACCCATTTTGTGCTGTCTTGAAAAACAATGATATCAATACCTGAAAAACACCATTTGTATTGCGTACCAATCGGCATTCCGGTCGAAGTATTAGAAACGGTTACGAAATCATTTACATAAACTGTATCATGGGAAATAGTAAATGACACTTGTTGGGCTTCAACTGTTTGGGGTATAATTAAAAGAAGCGCCATAAATAAAAGAAACATAGGCAATATCCTCGGTTTCATAATACTTCCGATCCAAGGGCGTTCATTTACCCCCCCCCATATATAGAGGAGCTGCATGTGTTTTGATGCTCATTTTTCATAGTGTTTGGTTTTTGTGGATATTAATTTAGCCGTCAATTGTCGGTTCGCCGGCTGTTTTCACTATTGTGCCAAATCAGGTTATGGTTTGAAGATTAATGACTTAACTTGCGTTGAATTTTTCGACACAAATATAAAGCATTAAAATGCAAAAAGCAAACTTCTGCAATATTCTTATTAACAATCGTAATATTTCTTTACAGAATCAAAAAAAAATTTATTTTTACGGCATCACCGAATCGGGGAAATCATGCAATCGGGGAATCGGGGGAAATTTGGCTGTTGGCTGTTGGCATAACTCATAACTATTCCCTATATTTGCCTCACTAACCCCCAAAAACAAAACATCATGGAAGAGATATCAAAATGGTTGCCAGCTCCTGAAAAGATTACGGAGCTGATAATGATTCATGGCGGCAAACTGCTGCTTGCTCTTATTACCTTACTGGTTGGTATATGGCTGGTTAACAGGTTTGGCAGGCTGCTCAAAAGGCTGTTCCAAATGCGTTCGTTTGAGCAGACATTGCAGACTTTTTTAATCTCTTTCATTACAATCACTCTTAAGATTCTCCTTATTATCACAGTGATATCTATGATAGGTGTTCAAATGACATCCTTTATTGCCATACTTGGTGCTGCAGGCCTGGCATTTGGAATGGCACTGTCAGGCACACTGCAGAATTTTGCCGGAGGAGTTGTTCTTCTGATACTAAAACCTTTCAAAGTAGGCGATTACATCGAAGCCCAGGGTTTTGCAGGCACAGTAACAGAGATGCAGATATTTCACACTATACTTAATACCCCTGATAAGAAAAAGGTCATTATCCCCAATGGCAGCCTAAGTGCCGGTTCAATGATAAACTATTCGGCCGAACCGTTGAGGCGTGTCGACTGGTCTTTCGGTATTGATTACAACGCGAGCATTGATCATGCTAAAGAGATTGTGGGTATGGTGCTTGCATCAGACGAAAGGATTCTAAAGGATCCTGAACCTTTCATTGGTGTTGGTGCCCTTGCCGACAGCTCGGTTGACCTCACCACACGGGCATGGGTTAATGCCCCCGACTACTGGGATGTATTTTTTAGCATTAATGAAAGGGTGAAGAAAGCATTTGACAATAAGGGGATTACAATACCATTCCCGCAACGTACAGTTCATTTGCATCAATAAATTGCTTAATTGTAAAAAACGATGATTTTTTATTGTATCTTTATCACTTGTTTATATTGTCTCATCCAAAATTTTATTCACATGAAAAGATTTCTATTCACATGCATTTTAACAGTGCTTGCAAGTGCGTTATTTGCACAGACATCCGGCGGTCCTGATGCTTACGGATACACATGGAAAAACAGTAACCATAGTGTCACCCCGCCAGCTTATCAGTGGTTCGACATAAGTGCTATAGGCATGGAGGTTGGGGGACTTGGGGATGATAACGTTGCCGGGCCGTTTTCGGCAGTACAGGGATTCCAGTTTTACTGGTATCCGGTAAATCAATTCTGGATTGGTTCAAACGGGTTCATAACATTTAACGGTGACAATATAGCTTCACCATTTCCTGCTGCTATACCCCTTGCAACAGGAGCAAATAACTGGATAGCTCCCCTGATGGCTGACCTCAATTTTTCCGGAACCGGAAATACTGCAAAATGTTATTATTGGAGCAACCCCGACACTCTTTGTATAAGCTGGCTGGATCTTCCCTTTTATACAAATAATGCCGTTGGGTATTCCGGGAGCAACTCTTTCCAGGTAATTCTGAATAAAGCTGATACGTCGATAACTTTCAATTATCTCTCAACAAATATTGGCCAGGGAAACCTGGATATTGCCATCGGCATTGAGAATTCCACAGGAACAGTGGGCCTTGCTGCTTATCTGGATGTTATGCCTTCAGGCAATTTCACTATTAAATACTACTACCCGACAACAGTTACGTATGCTGTAACTGACGGTGGAATGAATTGGAATGGAAATAAAACCAACGGAGCAGTTTTCATTAAAAGTGGCGTTCCCTACACACTCGAGGCCAATGTTAGAAATTACGGAAATCAGCCATTGAGTTCCTTCTCGGTGAACGATACTGTTTTCAGCAATGCGTTGGCTCCTTTGACGGGTGGGCAGGTAGCTGTCCCAAGTCTTGCTGTGCAAACTGATACCTCAGTTACCTTTCCAAACCAGTTCACTCCTGCAGCTGCAGGCACTTACAGATTTAACACCTTTGTTACTGGTGTCACCGGCGACATGGTAGCAGCTAACAACACCAAAACACAGGAGATAATTGCAATTGATACTTCGCTTGCAGCCATGGTGCTCGATTATTCTTCCGGAGTAGCATCAGGAGGAGGCCTTGGCTGGACAGGAGGGAATGGGGGTGTAGGGGTTTATATTGCCCCTCCCAAATACCCGGTGAGGATAACGGGCTCGAGGTTCCTGATCACATCAAACACTTCCAATGTGGGGTTCTATGCGAAAATATACCGTGACGACGGCCCGGACAAATCACCCGGCAATCTGCTGGACTCAGTGTTCGTACCCGGATTCAACATAGTCACAGGTGTATATACACCAGTGCCGGTTTCTAATCCCAACCTGTACATTGACTCAGGTGGTGTTTATCTGCTCTGGTATATGGGAGGCACCGATATCAATATAGGGCGTGACAATACACTACCTATTTCTTACAGAACCTATGAGGTGCTATTCAATATGTGGTCAGATTATCGTGATAAATACTCGGAGGACTTCTGTATTGGCCTTGATCTCGCATATCCTGCACCATTAGCTGATTTCTCCATAAACAGCTCAAATGACCCCGATTTCCAATTTACCGATGAATCCAAATATACTCCCACCTCCTGGTCATGGTCATTCGGCGATGGACAAACCTCAACTCTTCAAAATCCTACCCATACATATACCAGCCTCGGACAGTTCAATGTTTGCCTCGCAGCAACAAATGCTTATGGAACAAATAACAAGTGTAAGACAATAACTGTCAGTAACGGAGCCCCGGTAGCAATGTTTACTTTCGATGCATCTGCCATGCCTGGTGTGCAGTTTACAGATGCCTCCGGAGGCACCCCTACACAATGGAAATGGAATTTTGATGATGTGGGTGCAGACTCCTCCAATCTGCAAAGTCCGTTCTATTACTTCAATGCAAACGGCAACCATAATGTTTGCCTTACCGTTTCAAATCCTTACGGAACCAGCACTCCTTATTGTCAGAATGTCCTTATCTGGGGTATAAATGTTGACGAGATAAGTTCATCTTCAACAATAAAAGTATTTCCAAATCCGGTAACTGACCGGTTGAATATTAATATTGAAGGTTATGAAGGAAAGTTAGTCCCGGAAATGAAGGTGTATAATATAACCGGTGAAAGGATCAATATTGAATACACTACTGATGCCGGAAATATTGAGATGTCAAGAGGCAACCTCAGCAGTGGCATCTATCTCTTTGAAGTTTATGCAGGTAATGAAAGATTGGCAACCGGCAGGTTTACCGTGAGGTAGAGATAAGGTTCAACGCCATTTTCATGGCCATAACAGCACTTTTTTCTATGTTCCTGATGCGGTCTGAGCCCATCAGGAACATTTTTGTTATGGTGTTGGTTCCATCAGAAACAGCAATCCATACCGTTCCAACAGGTTTTCCGGGAGTTCCGCCATCAGGGCCGGCAATACCCGAAACAGATATTGCTAGATCAGTGTTAAACTTCAGTAGTATGTTTTCAGACATGGCCTTTACACATTCAGCGCTCACTGCACCGTAAGATTCCAGAATGCCTGCCGGGACATCAAGCCAACCGGTTTTGATATCGTTATGATATGCCACAATACCTCCCCGGAATATTTCTGAGCTTCCGGGAACAGAGGTGATACAATGTGATAGAAAACCACCAGTGCAACTCTCAGCAACTGAAACAGTGAGTTTTTTCTTCTGAAGCTCATTAAAGAAAAAGTTTTCGTAACTCAATCCGGAAGTATGGAAAGCATTGCCTGGAAACAGGGAGGCTGCTTTTATAAGCTCTTTCTTTATGTTGTCACGTAAGATGTTTGTGTCGACATCATATGTTGACAGGCGTATCTTTACAAGCCCTGCTGAGGGAAGGAATGCCAGGGAAAAGTCATCAGGAAGCATCTTCTGCCATTCTGAAAGCCTGTCAGCAACAAAAGATTCTCCAATACCAATAATCATCATTTCATCGTAGACAAACTTCCTGCTTCGGTTCTCCTTCCTGAACCATTCATCAGCATTGTTATCAAATATTCTTTTCATCTCTGACGGTACCCCGGGCAGAAAAACGAAAAGGGTTCCATTCTTTTTAAATCCCATACCAGGAGCAGTTCCGACAGGGTTTGAATAAACCGTGGCATTATCAGGCACCCACCCTTGTGAGATATTACGCTCCGATAAAAGAATCCCCCTTTCTTCAAATAGCCTGCGGATACGTTCAATCTCATCATGGTTTGGTATAAGATTACCTCCAAAATATTTCAGGGTTACAACCTTGGTGTAATCATCACTTGTAGGGCCAAGGCCACCTGTGATGATTACAACAGCAGCCCTTTGTGAAGCGATGTCAAGCGATTCAATGATTTGAGCCGGGCTATCACCAATTACAGTAACCGATACAACCCTGGCACTGTATTCAACAGCACGTGCACAAAGCCATGTTGCATTTGTGTTCACAGAGGTGCCATTGATCAACTCGTCACCAATATTGATTATTTCGAGGTTCATGTTAAGGTTATGCGTATTGGTTATGAAATGAATTTTTGTGAGCGAATCGAAACGTTTAAACCGAGAATATGGATGTTCGTTCGAGTTCTTTTGGCTGAACCGACATAACGGGATAGGGTGACCTCTTAAGCATCTCAAGTGCATTTGAGCTGATGAAAAAATCGAGAAAACCCATTTCAGGTTGTGTCATTATCAGGATCATGTCAATATCACCCTGATCATCGGCATATTTGAGAATTATTGGCACCTCAGATTTTGCGCCCTGACTACTCATAACGATCTCTCCTGTGCACTCTATTCCGGCCTGGCGGATGAATTCAACAACCTGGTTGATGATAATGTTTAATCGTTTAATAGAGACCTGATCACCGGATGATTCAAGAGCACTCATTACCTTGATGCGCGCATGGAACTTGTTAGCCAGTTCAATGGCATTTGTGACTTTTTGCCTTGTTTCCCTGGTGAGATCAAGCGGGAGAAGTATTGTACGCAGCTTATTGCATCTTACCTTGCCGTTTACGGTAATAACCGGGCAAGGTGCGCCACGTGCAACCTTCGATGCATTATTCCCAACATAATTATTCTCAGCGCTGTTTGAGATCTCGCCATGGTTCCCCATCACAATATAAGCAGCATCAATATCCTCCGCCTTCTTAAGAATTTTAATATAAGGTTTCCCTCTTAATATTTCAAAAGAGGCTTTCTGACCACTGGCTTTTTCACCACGTTTGCAAAGTCCTTCCATCTTTGTGGCAATGGTTTCTTCCGCAATCTTTTTTTGTTCCTGAGTAAAAAGATTGAACCAGCTTGCATTATCTTCAACAACATGAATAAGAAGAAGATCTTTTTGCAGTGCTTTTGCTAAACCGTAAGCCTGTCTTACAGCTCTGTCGGATGTTGTGCTGAAGTCCACAGGGACAAGAATTTTTCGCTTACCTTCCATAACTCAAGATGTAATTAGTGTTTTTTTTTACAAAGTAAATTGTTTTCTGTGAGATGGTCTAGTTCATTAGAACAAAATTAGAACTTTCTTAGGTGTTAACTT
>CAYXYB010000016.1:0-66364 GCA_964469215.1 uncultured Lentimicrobiaceae bacterium | reverse complement strand
TAATGCAAACCTACTGTCGAGTGAACTTTCAACTTTATTAAGCGGCAGATATATCGAAATAAAAGTCTTTGGTTTAAGCTATACCGAATATTTAATTTTTCATGAAATATCCGATTCAGTTGATTCATTTCGAGACTATATGGTTTTTGGGGGCCTCCCCTACCTGATTAATCTAAGCAATGAGATTCAAGTTGCATATGAGTACTTAACAAGCATTTTCAACACTATTCTTCTTAAGGATGTAGTTGCTCGATTTAATGTCAGAAATGTAAAGTTTTTAGAAAACCTAATTGAATTTCTATCTGATAATCTTGGCAGCATTGTTTCCTCAAAAAAAATAAGTGAATACCTAAAATCTCAGAAAATAAACATTTCAACACAGGTAGTCATTGATTATCTTGGCTACCTTGAGTCCTCATTCTTAATATCTAAAGTGAAGCGTACGGGTATTGAAGGTAAAAAAATATTTGAAATTGGTGAAAAGTACTTCTTTGAAGATGTTGGAATTAGAAATGCTATTGTTGGCTATAAAGCAACAGATATTCACAAAATACTTGAAAACATTGTTTATCTGCATTTACGAATTGCAGGTTATGCTGTAACCGTTGGCGTGGAAGGGGAAAAGGAGATTGATTTTATTGCACAGAAAACTGGCGCTAAAATCTATGTGCAAGTAGCATATATGCTGACAAATCAGGAAACTATTAATCGTGAATTTGGAAATTTGCTTGAAATACCTGATAATTATCCGAAGTATGTAGTAACCATGGATGAGCCTTCAGAAATATCAACATATAAGGGTATTGTTCGAATGCACATTAAAGACTTTTGCTTGAAATTGGTCAACAAATAATAACCTGATGATTTACAGAAAAAATGTTTCGCATTGTTATTTACTAAAAAGTGTGTATTGTTATTTGTTAATACCTGGAGTGTCGACAATATACCCGCCAAAAGCCGGGGGATTCATTTGTTTTTCATAATTTTGCCACATTCAACTGAAAATTTTTAAAAATCAACAAAATGAAAAGACTTCTTTCAATAATGATTATTATGATTTCGATATTAATTTCCGGGGCTGTTTCAGGGCAGAAGGCATTCAATCCACCTGCCACACCAATCAGGCCATTTGTTTTCACATGGCATGGCAACACTATCACCGATGGATACCAGTGGCTTGAAGACAAGAAGGATCCTGAGGTTGATGCCTGGACTCATGCACAGCATAATGCCACTGTTGAGTACAGTAAAGCAAATTATAAGACCATACAGGGGCTAAGTGAAGAACTGACTGCCTATATTGACCGGGACATCAGGGGGCCTATCCACCCTATTGCAGCAAGGCAATTCTTCACAATGAAGAAAAAAGGTGAGAAACAGGCAAAGCTATACACTATATTAAAAGGCAAAGAGGTAATAATCTTTGATCCTGTGAAACTCGATCCGGAAGGAAAAGCATCAATCAGCAGTGTTTCGTACACACGTGATGGTGAAAAGGCTGCCATTCTTGTGCAGTTTGCCGGTAAAGAGATAAATACCGCCTACATTATTGAAACACGCAAGGGGAAAGAGGTGTCAAAACCCATTGAGGGGCTCAGGGGTTTTTCATGGTGCCGTGATGAAAACTATGCCTATGTAACGATTGGCACCAAAGAGATGCTTGAACAACAGATACCACTGCGTACCTACCGACACAAGCTTGGTGATGATCATAAAAACGACTTGTTCCTGATTGCCCCAAAGGATGCCAAGAACTTTGCTTCCTACTGGGATGCACGTTACAGTGATGTGACCTTTATCTCCGAAGGTGATTTTTACTCAAATTCATTACAGATCATACGTCAGGGTGATAAATCGCCCCTTCAGATTTACAGCAGCGATAAGTTCAAATCGGATCCGGATGCCATTGGCAGCACAATATGGATAATGACCAATCATGAAGCGCCTAATTTCAAGTTGATGATTGCCGACGTTTCGAATCCGGGATTTGAAAGCTGGCGTGAGTTTTACGGGGAAAAAGAGACAGTGCTTAAAGATTTTGCTGTTACGGACAAGAATGTTTTTATTGTTGATGAAAAAGACATAATGCGCAGGCTTTTCCGTTATGATCTGAACGGTAAGCTAATCGGAGAGGTGTCGCTACCTGAGGTTGGGAGTATCTCATCGGTTTCATACTACCGTGATTCGAAGCTTCTGCTGGTAACCATCAGTTCATTCTTCTCTCCCGGTAAGGTTTATCAGTTCAATGAAGAGACCTTGCAATGGACTGTATATTATGAGCAACCCAGCCCTATCGACACCAGGGATATGGAGGCCAAACTGGAGTTTTACCAGTCAAAAGACGGCACCAGGGTTCCAATGTTTATCATACACCGCAAAGGCCTTGTTCTTGATGGCAACAATCCTACACTGCTTTACGGATATGGCGGATTCAACATTGGAATTAATGTTTCATACGTAGGCACCATGGCATCTTTTGTAAAGAGGGGTGGTGTATATGCTGTTGCAGGTATCAGGGGTGGTGATGAATATGGTGAGCAGTGGCACCTCGATGGCATGATGTTTAAAAAGCAGAACACTTTTGATGATTTCATTGCAGCCGCTGAGTATCTGATTGCTGAAAAATACACCCGACGCGACAAGCTTGCCATCAGAGGTGGAAGCAACGGTGGACTGTTGATAGGGGCTGTAATCACTCAGCGCCCTGATCTTTTCAAAGCTGCTGTTTGCCAGGTTCCGTTGCTGGATATGATACGATACCATAAATTTCTTATTGCACGTTACTGGATACCTGAATACGGAGATCCGGAGACCAACCCAGACGATTTCAGCAACATCCTCAGATACTCACCGCAACATAATATCAGGCTTGGAATAAATCATCCAACATCCCTTATTGTAGCCGGAGAAAACGATACCCGAGTAGATCCTTTACATGCCAAAAAGTTTGTTGCTGCCTTACAGAACAATACGGGGCAGATAAACCCCATCATGCTCAGGATGGATTTCGACAGCGGGCACGGTAGCGGCAAGTCAACTCAACAGCAGGTTGAAGACCTGCAGTTTGTGATGGAGTTTTACATGAATGAACTGGGTATGCAATAAAAACCGCTGATCTGCGTATCCTAAAATCAATTATCTTTGTAAACCAAAGGTAGCTGCACTTTGTTTATGTTAAAAAGCCACAGAGGAATACAACATGCCACAAATGCGTGCAATTTTTCTCATTGTTTTTCTGCTGATGGTGCCTTACTTTCTTCACGCCACCCATAACAGGGCCGGGGAGATAACTTACAGGCATGTCAGCGGATACACTTATGAAGTTACCATTCTGACTTATACTTTTACGCCCAGCCTTGCCAACAGGGACTCACTTGAAATCAACTGGGGTGACGGGTCCCCGAAGGAGTACCTTAAGATTGATCAGAAGGTCTTCCTCCCCAACAATGTGAGATACAACACCTATACAGGGATGCATACCTATCCCGGGCCGGGAACATACCTCCTTTCCATGGTGGATCCAAACAGGAATGCAGGGATAGTTAACATGCAGGGATCTGTTAACCAGGCATTTTATATTGAATCAATGCTGGTAATCAACCCGTTTCTCGGACCAAACACCTCACCTACCCTTCTCGCGCCACCTATAGACAATGCCTGTGTGTTCTACCCGTTTATGCACAATCCAACGGCATTTGACCCTGACGGAGACAGCCTCTCATATTCACTTATTGTCTGTAAGGGTGCAAATGGTCAGGATATAATTTCCTTTGTATGGCCTCCCGCCACAAATTCATTGGGAATAGATTCTGTTACAGGTGATTTTCTGTGGGATTCTCCAACAATGAACGGGGAATTCAATATAGCAATACTTATTGAGGAGTGGCGATATGGTATAAGAATAGGATATGTGATAAGAGATATGCAGATTTTTGTAGCGAGTTGTAATAATCAACCACCTGTAATTGCCGATATTAATGACACCTGCGTTATTGTTGGTGACACCTTGATAATCAACGTTATTGCCACAGATCCCAACAACAACCAGATAGTCCTTTCAGCGTTGGGTGGCCCGTTTGAGATAACACCAAATTCTGCCTTTTTCCCAACCGTTGCAGGTTTACCTCCTGTAACCGGAACATTTGTGTGGAGCCCCGGCTGTAATTCTGTGCGTAAGCAACCACACCTGGTTTCATTCAAGGCAAAAGATAATGGTGTGCCTGTAAACCTGTTTGACCTTGAATCAGTTTTTATTACTGTTATTGCTCCAGCCCCGGATACTATTGAAACATTTCCGGTTGGCAACTCAATAATGGTCAACTGGAGTGTAAGTCCATGTAATCAGGCAACAGGATACTCATTATACCGTAAAATCGGCACATCACCTTTCCAGCCCGGCCCTTGTATTACCGGGGTTCCTGAATGGACCGGTTATAAAAGAATTGCCAAACTTAAAGGATTAAACAACACCCTTTATATCGATGATGATAATGGTGTGGGCCTTTTACATGGTTTGTATTACTGTTACAGGGTTGTTGCCGATTTTATCGACGGGGCTCAGAGCCTGGCCTCAAAGGAGTCATGCACCGAATTGATACGCGATGTTCCTGTTATCACACATGTTTCTGTAAACAACACCGACCAACAGAACGGATCCATGCAGATAGACTGGATACCTCCACTTAAGATAGACACCAACGCAGCTCCCGGGCCGTATATATATCTTATTCTCAGGTCACCTGAAGGGAGTATGAATTATTCTCTGATAGATTCACTGTCTGGTATTAATGACACAGTGTTTAATAATATTCAGATCAACACCCGGGATATGGGATACAACTACCGTATAGATCTATACAATAACCAACCGGGCAACAGGTTCAGGATAGGCAGCACCCATGTAGCATCCTCAGTGTTTGTGGTTGGCACCCCTCACGACCGGCGTGTGAATTTATCATGGAATCCGGTTACTCCATGGGTAAATCAGCAGTATGTAATCTACAAACTAAATCCGGCCACACAATTGTTCGACTCGATTGCCTTAACCACGGAAATATCGTTCACCGAAACAGGTCTTGTTAACGGAACCAATTACTGTTACCTGGTTAAGAGCATAGGAACTTATGGCACTCCGGGAATTCCGGATCCATTGATAAACTGGTCGCAGATTGTGTGTGTAGTACCACAAGACAATGTTGGCCCCTGTCCACCAACACTTGAAGTTTCGACAGACTGTTCGAAGAACATGGTTTCATGGGGTATGCCACCGTCTGGATGCGGAGCAGATGTTGCAGGGTATGACCTGTGGTTCTCCCAGGGCAGATCAAAAGACTTCAAGCTGATTTACAGCACAACCAATCCATACGACACAGTCTTCTTTCATCACCTTATCCCTCTTAGCGTGACCGGGTGTTACAGGATCACCGGGACAGACACATCCGGCAATACAGGGTTATTTTCAAAAACAGTATGTATAGACAGTGATAGTTGTGATACATATAAAATTCCCAATGTCTTCACTCCAAATGGTGATGGCAAAAATGAGCTTCTGATACCATATCCTTACAACAATGTTGAGCGAATCAACATCACAATCATGACCAGATGGGGCAACGAGGTGTTCAGTACCACCAATCCTGATATTAACTGGAATGGCACCCATCAAAACAGTGGTGAACCACTGTCAGCCGGTGTTTATTATTATGTTTGTGACGTGTGGTTTCATGCACTTGAGGGCAACCGGAAACGGACACTAAGCGGTATTGTGCACCTTATGAAATAAAGTCAGAGACAGTTTGCTACATTTTATTAAAAGCTGTTTATTAAAAGCTGTTGGGTTTGTCACCGGGATTTTTAATTTATTGATCATCTCATGCCAAAATGTCACTTTATTGTGACATGATATGTTTATTAGATTATCTTTGCAGGCTTTAAGGGGGTTAATAACGATGGATATCCAGACGATCAAGCAGCGCTTCGGGATAATTGGTGACTCAGCTGTGTTAAACCGGGCTATTCGCACAGCCATGCAGGTAGCGCCAACAGACATCACTGTACTTATCACAGGAGAAAGTGGAGTTGGAAAAGAGAGTTTTCCGAAGATCATACATCAGTTAAGTGCCAGGAAACATGGGCCGTATATTGCTGTAAACTGTGGAGCCATCCCTGAAGGCACAATAGATTCTGAACTTTTTGGGCATGAGAAGGGTTCCTTTACCGGAGCACATGAAGCCAGAAAAGGGTATTTTGAGGTTGTTAACGGCGGAACAATTTTTCTTGATGAAGTTGCTGAGTTACCTCTTTCAACACAGGTAAGGCTTTTAAGGGTTCTGGAAACCGGTGAGTTTCTGAAAGTTGGCTCTTCAAAGGTGATTAAAACCGATGTGAGGGTTGTAGGTGCCACAAATGTTAACATCTCTGAGGCAATAAATGCAGGAAGGTTTCGTGAAGATCTTTTTTACCGGTTGAATACTGTTCCGATTTTTGTACCTCCGTTGCGAGATCGGAAAGAGGACATTATTCTTTTATTCCGGAAATTTGCTGTAGATTTTGCGGAGAGGTACAGAATGCCTGTGTTGACACCCGATGAAGGAGCATTTGACCTTCTGATAAGGTACCGTTGGCCCGGTAACATCCGGCAGTTAAAGAATATTACCGAACAGCTCTCGATATTGGAGCAAAACCGAAATATTACCAGAGACACGCTGATACATTACCTTCCTGATATCGAAGTGAGTAACCTGCCGGTACCGGTTAAGGGTGGTTTTAGTGCGGCATCAGAGTCGGTGAGTGAACGGGATCTGTTATACAAAGTTCTTTTCGACATGAAGCGCGATATGAATGATCTTAAAGGTATGATGATAACCATTCTTCAGGACCCTGAGCTTGCAAACCGAGTCGAGAAACAGGACCCCGGCCTTATAAAACGTTTCGAATCTGAAAATGTGTTTACAGCAGAGGGAATCCGGTCTGTTCACCCTTCACAGCCTCCGGATGATGAGGTTTACATTAACGAAATATACGCTGAAGATGAGGAATTGGATGAGGGTGAAATAATAGAAGAGTCGCTCTCAATTGAAAAGCGTGAAATAGAGCTGATTCAAAAGGCCCTGCAACGTCATCAAGGTAGGCGCAAGTCTGCTGCTGCTGAATTGGGTATCTCGGAACGTACCTTATACCGTAAAATCAAAGAGTATAATATCAAGGAAAAGTGAAGAAAATAACTCTGATAATTCATTATATTTTATTGCTGGTTTTATTGTGCAATATGTTTGCATGCATAAAGATAAGATATACTGCTTCCGGGGCGTCCATACCTGCAGCAGCTTCAACGTTTTCTGTTGCATATTTCCAGAATAATGCCCAACTTGCTCAGCCTGCTATTAGTCAGAAAATTACGAACGCCCTTATTGACAAGATATCATCACAGACCAGGCTCAAGCTCACAAATGGCATTGGGGACCTCCACTTTGAAGGTGAGATAACAGGTTATAACACCCGCCCTGAGGCTATTCAAAGTAATGAACAGGCAGCAATGAACAGGCTTACTATAACTATTAATGTGAGGTTTCTCAACAAGTTTGAACCTGATAAGGATTTTGAAACCCGCTTTTCACGATTCCAGCTATTCCCGAGCAGTGAAAGCTTATCGGCTGTTGAAGATCGTCTTATTGACCAGATAAACGCAGAATTGGTGGAAGATATATTTAACAGGGCATTGGTTAATTGGTAAACTGTTTTTTTTTAATAGAAAAGAACAATTTGTTTTGATTGACGTATAACGTTTCTTGCCCGGCACGCATTAAAGGTGAACATGAATGAGCTAAAAAAAATAACTGATATAATCCTTAACCGGGAATCATTCAAAAGTATTACCGGTCGGGAACTTTGCACCATGCTGGAAAAATGGCCGTGGTGTTCGACCCTGCACATGCTGGTTATTAAAAAACTGCATTCGGATAATGATCCTCTATACTATGACCGATTGAAAAAATCGGCAATAATGGTTCCTGACAGAACCATTCTGTTCAGACTAATACATGACGACCGCTTTTCACCCGTGATTACCACAGCGAAAACGGAAGAAATCCTTCAAACAATCACGAAACCAGACGTGGCATCAGCCTTAGCTGAGCAGGACGACACATCAATTCTCAAGCACGAAACGGAGTCTTTATCAGAAGGCAATAAAGATATTTCGTACGGGGATGAACTTATAGATGTATTCATTCGGAATGAGCCACGGATCAAACCAAGAGAAGGTGATTTTACAGAGGCAGTTCTGATTGCTGAAAAGAGTAACGAACCCTCTTTTGAATTTGTTACAGAAACTCTTGCCAACATATATCTTCAACAGGGTAACAGGAAACAGGCAATAAAAATTTTTAAACAATTGTCTTTGACAATCCCGAAAAAAAGCAGTTATTTTGCAGCCCGGGTTGAAGAGTTACAAAAACCCGGATAACAGATTAGAGGATAAATTAATAAGGAGATACAGGATGTATACGGTAATAACTGTTTTGATAATTATCATAAGTATTTTGCTGGTGTTGATTGTGCTTGTTCAGAACTCAAAAGGAGGTGGATTAGCTTCGAACTTTTCATCATCGAACCAGTACATGGGTGTAAGGAAGACTGCTGATTTTCTTGAAAAATCAACATGGACGCTTGCCATTGTGATGGTAGTGTTAAGTCTGGCATCTGTTTTTGCCATCAAGAAGCCTTTGACATCAGGAGCCGGAACGGACATGAAAAAAATCACCGAGATGCCCGTTGCGCCGGTACCTCCCGCTGCCCAGCCTGCTGCCCAGTCTGCTGCCCAGTCTGCTGCCCAGCCTGCTGCCCAGCCTGCTGGCCAACCTGCTGGCCAACCTACTGCCCAACCTATGCCTGGCAACCCCGGTGAGGTGCCTGTTAAAGCTGAATAGACATAAGGCAGAGTCAAGCGACAGAAAAAATGTCAGAATGACAGGTTCATTCTGACATTTTTCTTTAAGTATAATGCCTGTTATGGTAAAGTTGTCACAAAATATCTCTTTCAACCGGCTTGGCATAATATTCGACAGGCAATCGATTCTGAAATTTAAATTCTATTAACCAAAAATCAAAAAAATATGGCAAGCGTAAACATTAAACCATTAGCTGACAGGGTTCTCGTAGAGCCGGCACAGGCAGAGACCAAAACAGCATCGGGAATTATTATCCCTGACACCGCAAAGGAAAAACCACAGCGTGGAAAAGTCATTTCTGTAGGTGAAGGAAAGAAGGATGAACCATTAACCGTGAAGGTTGGGGATATGGTTCTGTACGGAAAATACTCAGGAACCGAGATCAATATTGATGGCACGGAATACCTGATCATGCGTGAATCTGATATCTATGCAATAATCTAAATTTATGTTTAATCATTTAAATCAATAATAAGATGGCAAAAGACATTCTATTTGACGTTAAAGCCCGTGAAGCACTAAAGACGGGTGTTGACAAGCTTTCAAATGTTGTTAAGGTTACATTAGGCCCCAAAGGCCGTAATGTAATTCTGGAAAAGAGCTATGGTGCACCCACAATTACCAAGGATGGAGTAACCGTAGCCAAGGAGATAGAGTTGAAAGACAGGGTTGAGAACATGGGTGCCCAGATGGTAAAGGAGGTAGCATCCAAGACCAGTGATGTAGCAGGTGATGGTACCACAACGGCTACCGTACTTGCCCAGGCTATTGTGAATGCAGGCCTGAAAAATGTCACAGCAGGTGCAAATCCTATGGATCTGAAACGCGGTATCGACAAGGCAGTTACTGCAGTAATTGCAAACATTAAATCACAATCACAGGTTATTGGAGAGAACAATGAGAAGATCGAGCAGGTTGCATCAGTATCTGCCAACAACGATCCTGTGATCGGCAAACTGATTGCAGAGGCGATGGGTAAGGTTAAAAAAGAGGGTGTAATAACTATTGAAGAGGCAAAAGGTATTGAAACTTATGTAGACGTTGTTGAGGGGATGCAGTTTGACCGTGGTTATATCTCACCATATTTCGTGACAGATACCGAAAAGATGGAAGCGGTTTTTGAAAATCCTTACATTCTTATTCACGACAAGAAGATCTCCACAATGAAGGATCTGCTTCCTATACTGGAGAGGGTAGTTCAGACCGGTCAGCCCCTCATTATCATTGCTGAGGATGTTGAAGGTGAAGCTTTGGCAACTTTGGTAGTGAACAAGCTCAGGGGATCTCTGAAGATAGCAGCAGTGAAGGCGCCCGGTTTTGGTGACCGCAGGAAAGAGATGCTCGAAGACATTGCCATTCTCACAGGTGGAACCGTTGTTTCGGAGGAGCGTGGTTATAAGCTCGAGAATGCAGACCTCTCCTACCTTGGCATGGCCGAAAAGGTTACTATCGACAAGGAGAACACCACAATAGTGAGTGGCAAAGGGAAGAAGGAAGACATTCAGGCACGTGTAGGCCAGATAAAGATTCAGATAGAGAACACCACTTCAGACTATGATCGTGAGAAGCTGCAGGAACGTCTTGCCAAACTGGCAGGTGGTGTGGCTGTGATATATGTTGGAGCTGCAAGTGAAGTTGAAATGAAGGAGAAGAAAGACCGTTTCGACGATGCTCTGAATGCAACCCGTGCTGCTGTTGAAGAGGGTATTGTACCCGGTGGCGGTATTGCATACATTCGTTCGCTCAGCAGTCTTGACAACATTTCAGTAGAGAATGAAGATGAACTTACAGGGATTGCCATCATTCGCAGAGCCCTTGAAGAACCACTCCGCCAGATTGCAGAAAATGCAGGGGTAGAAGGGTCAGTTGTTATCCAGAACGTAAAAGCTCAAAAAGGTGACTTTGGATTCAACGCACGTACTGAAAAATATGAAAACCTTCTTGCATCAGGAGTAATTGACCCGACAAAGGTCACCCGTGTTGCTCTTGAAAACGCTGCCTCTATTGCAGGAATGCTTCTTACAACCGAAGGTGTTGTTGTTGAGATAAAAGAGGACAAACCAGAACCCAGTATGCCACCGATGGGAGGTGGTATGGGAATGATGTAACAGACAGCATAACAGGCAAAAGCCTGATATTAAGCCGAATGTATTCAGCCTTTGTCTGAAAGAACCGCATTGTGCTGAATGAATAAAATAAACTGTAATAAAAAGAGGCTGCCATAATGGTGGCCTCTTTTAATTTAATGCGTAATTTAGCTTCCTTAAATCTATACAAGTTTTATGAAGAAAATTGCCCTTATTATAATGTTAATGGTATTCATGTGCCGGATAAATGCTCAGGATACTACTCTTGCTGGCATTGTACCTGTTGACGAATCGGGTAGGATCATCTGGCAAGGTGTTGTTCAGGTTAAGGATATAGAAAAGGAGAAACTATATAATAAAGGGATAGAATGGATTAACACCTATTTTCCAAACCCGGCCGGTGTAACAAAGAGGCGGAGCCCTGAAAGCGGGATAATTGAGATTGCATACAGCATAAGACTTACTGATGATCATAAAGGAACGAGGGTGCCATCACATGCCGTAACCTATACTTTTAAACTCGAATTTCGTGATGGCAGGTTCCGGTACACAATTACAGACTTCAACCTCAAGACTGCCTCACGTTTTCCACTTGAACGATGGCTCGACGCTGCAGGCCCTTTTTACAGCCTCAACAACCGGCAGTACCTTGAGCAGATAAGGGATGTTATTGAAGATATGATAGAAAAAATGACAACGCAAATAACAAAACCAGAACCTCCTGATGAAGAGGAATGGTGAACAGGCAATCCTTTAACAATCAACGTAAACCATAAATAAAATGAGGAAAATAGTAGCTTTGGTGCTGATATTGTTTACAGCACTTGGTTTTTCACAGGCCCAACCAAACAGGAAGGGGGTTGAATGGACTATAAAGGAAAAGTTCAAGGTCAAACCTGAGCTGGCAGTATTGAATTATTACAATGAATCAGGGGAAGAGATGCCTGAGTCGGTTAGAGAATTTCTCAACTACACAGATGTGCCTATAGTATCAAGTTTAAATATAGATGCAGAGGTTCATGCGGCAGTTAATCCGGCTGACTCGCAGAATATCCTTGCAAGTCCCATAAGACAAACCTCCACGTCTTTACAGACACCAATATACTACACGAAGAATTTTGGCGGAACATGGTCAAAAAGTTCTTTCAACCCAATGCCGTCATATCCCGGAGCTTATCAGCTCGGAGGTGGAGACCCTGTACTTGCATTCGACAACACCGGAAGGGCATATTTCTCATGGCTTGAACTCCACGTCAGAAACGTTCCGATTGACACAATTTACTGGGGTTTGTACTGGGCATATTCTGATGACGGGGGCGTTAACTGGGTAAGGCCTCAGCACAGCACCGTTTCGCTTGCCAAAGTTGAATATGCAACACAAGTATCTGACAAACCGGTAACTGATAAGCAATGGATGGCAACTGACAGGTCGAATTCCGTCTTTAAAAACAACCTGTATATGAGTTATGTTGAAATAGACCTCAATACCACAGAATATAGAATAGTTGTGCACACAAAGCCTGCCGACAGCATGGCATTCAACCCATCACCCGTTGTTATTACAGATGCCTCATTTACGTTGTGTCAGTTTGCCAGCCTTGATATTGACATCAACGGGCATGTTCATGTGAGTTTTTTTGGCACAAAAGACAATTCAAATTACGGCATATACCATTCAAGATCAACTGATGGAGGAGCAACCTTTTCCTCTCCGGTGCTGGTATCACCCATACAAATGCCAAGGTTTTCAGCAGGACAGGAGAACGAGTCGGTAGTGGGTATCTCTGACGACAGGCTCTATCCATCCTGCTATCTTGCTGCAAACACCGTAAGCAACAATATTTACATAACCTGGTCTGCCAATGGCATCAACACTAAGCTAAACAATGGCCTGGATGTTTATTTCTCAACATCATCAGATGGAGGCATCACATGGAGTCCACCTAAGATTGTAAACAACGATCAGGGTGGCCTTGGCAAACATCAGTATTACAGTAGCATAAGTTGTGGTATTGACGGAAATGTAGTTTTGGGATGGTACGATCGCCGGGATGATACAAATAATGTAGTTGCTCATTATTATTTCACCGAATCTTTTAATCACGGTTCAACATTCCTGCCTTCGTACCAGGTTACATCAGCAGGGACAGATTTCTCCAAGGTTGGTTTATCTAACAGTGATTTCGGCATTGGTGAGTACACGCAGATACTGGGATTGAAGGATTACATTATTCCGGTCTGGACCGACGGTCGTACCAACAACGGCAATCTGAATATTTATGTGGCCTTCATCAACAGGAAGACAATGAATGTTGAACAGCTTACCGGTGTTAACAATAACCTGGGGATCATCAACATATATCCAAATCCTGCTCAAGCCGATGTTAAGGTTGATTTCTCTCTTGAAGAGTCTTCCACGGTTGAGATTATGCTATATGACCAGACTGGCAGAACAGTATCAATTCTTAATACCGGAAAATTTGACTCAGGCAGGCATACTGTTACAGGCAACCTGTCAGGTATTTCCAACGGAGGTTATTATATAATGGTAAAGAGCGGTTACGAAACTTTTTCGCGCAAAATACTGGTTAACAGATAGATTTAGTTTATGGCCGGATCAACTGCCAGCGAAATAGAAGAGCGGACAAATCTGCGGCCTTACATGGGGGAGATGCTGGAAGCACTCATGACAGACCTTGGTTACCGTTCTTTTCATGGCCGACAACTGCATGAATGGATATGGCGAAAAGGGCTTGATGATTTCAGCCATGCTACCAATCTGCCGGCTTCATTACGGAATCTTCTTTCATCGGAATATAAAATCGAAAGGGCATCTGTTGAAGAGGTTGTAAAAAGTGCAGATGGCACGATCAAGGTGCTTTTTAACATGGCGGGCGGGACTGCTGTTGAAGGGGTTCTGATACCATCATCCGCAAGAGTAACGGCGTGCATTTCATCCCAGGCTGGATGCCCGCTTGGTTGCACCTTTTGTGCAACAGGTCTGGCCGGTTTTTCCCGCAACCTGAATTTTTGCGAGATATACGATCAGGCATGGCTTCTTAACAGCATGGCAATAGAACAGTTTGGCAGAAATATCAGCAACATTGTGTTAATGGGTATGGGAGAGCCATTGTTGAATCCTGATGCAGTAATAGAGGCTGTTAAGATGATTTCCGACAGCAGTGGCATGTCTATGTCGCCGGGGAGAATAACAGTATCAACAGTAGGAATCCCTGAGGGAATAATAACCATTGCAGAAAAACTGCCTGAGGTTGTTCTCGCTCTCTCGCTTCATACTGTTGATGAAAGAATAAGATCAGAGCTGATGCCTGTAAACAAAATATACCCGTTGAAAGATGTGAGCCAGGCTCTGCAAAAATATCATTCCATAACAGGAAATCGTATCAGTATTGAGTATCTGCTTCTTTACAGATTAAATGACAATAAAGACGATGCCCTGGCTCTTGCTGCCTGGTGTCGTAGCTTTCCGGTCAAGGTTAATCTGATTCCTTATAACCCTACCGGAAAAAAATACCGCAACTCGGAATCAGCAGAAACCTTTAAAGAAATATTGGAAGGGAAAAACATGGTTGTAACCATACGTCGCAGCAGAGGAGGTGACATAGATGCAGCATGTGGACAACTGGCCAGTAAAAGATCATAATATTCAAAATAAATGGAGTTATTACGATGAAACCATCATTCACTATCGAAGGGATACTTATCCTGCCTGCAGAGCGAAAGATTATTCAGGGTGCAATAGTAATCAACAACGGGATTGTCGAGGCTGTTGTTGAGAAGGAGGTCAGTAACCGAAAGTACATTATGCCGGGGCTGATAGACGCACATGTTCATATAGAGAGTTCAATGCTGGTACCTTCTGAATTTGCCAGGGCGGCAGTTGTTCATGGCACAACAGCAACAGTTTCTGATCCGCATGAAATAGCCAATGTACTTGGAACAGACGGAGTAGAGTATATGATCTCAAACGGTTCTTTAACACCATTCAGATTCTTTTTCGGTGCTCCGTCGTGCGTACCTGCAACCCCTCTTGAGACCTCCGGGGCGGTTCTGGATAGTGACGATGTGCTCAAACTGCTCAGAAAGGAAGAGGTCAGATATCTGGCTGAAATGATGAATTTTCCGGGAGTGATATTCGATGACCCACAAGTGAAAGCAAAACTTGATCATGCAAAAGTTCTGGGGAAGCCTGTTGATGGCCATGCTCCCGGGTTGCGGGGTGATCAACTTAAAAAATATTTTGAAAGCGGAATATCCACCGATCATGAGTGCTTTACCATCGATGAGGCAAGGGAGAAAGCCAGGTTCGGTATGAAAATACTAATAAGGGAAGGTTCAGCAGCAAGAAACTTTACAGAACTAATACCTCTTATTGCTGAGTTTCCTGACCAGGTTATGCTATGTTCTGATGACAAACATCCCGATGATCTTCAGAGCGGACATATAAACCAGCTTGTGAGAAAGGGGCTGGAGATGGGGTACAGGATGATTGACCTTGTAAGAGCCTGCACCTTCAACCCTGTAATGCATTATAATCTCAACTGCGGGATGTTGCGCAAAGGCGACCCTGCAGATCTGATTGTTGTAAACAACATTGAACATTTCAGTGTTGAAGAAACATATATCTCCGGTGTTAAGGTTGCATCATTCGGAAAACCTCTCATTGCCTCTTCGGATATAAACAGGGTAAACAGGTTCGTGGCTACCAAGATACTACCTGATGATATAAAGGTGAAATCAGAAGATGGAGATGGGCTTGTAAAAGTTATCGGTGCTCTTGACGGGCAGATTATCACAAAAAATCTTTCGTTTGAGTTACCTGTGCAAAATGGGATTGTTGAATCGGATCCGTGTAAGGATGTTCTTAAAATTGTTGCAGTAAACAGGTATATAAAAGCTCCTCCGGCGGTAGGCTTTATTCATGGATTTGGACTGAAGAAAGGAGCCATGGCCTCATCCGTTGCACACGACAGTCACAATATCATAGCTACAGGCACTGATGACATGTTAATAGTCGAAGCCATTAACACTATCATGGATTCAAATGGGGGACTTTGTGCCCTGAATGAGAGTGAAACTCTCCTGCTTAAATTACCGGTTGCAGGTATAATGTCTGATCGGTCAATTGATGTGGTAGCAGACAGTTACATGAAGGTTGATGCATTCGCAAAGAAGATGGGATCGACCCTCACAGCTCCATTCATGACTTTGTCGTTCATGGCACTGCTGGTTATCCCTGAACTCAAACTTGGTGATAAAGGGCTGTTTGACGGATTAAGCTTCACCTTTACTAAATTATTTGTTAAATAAACGAATTATTAAAAATTAATTTGGTAATTATTAAATCTCACAATATATTTGCATGCATAAAACATAAAGCTATGCCAAAGACAAACCTTGACATTAACAGACTGGAAGATGCAGCCAGTCGCCTGAGAGCTATTGCACACCCCATGCGTATTGCCATCATTGGCATGCTTGAGGAGAAATCGAAAATGAATGTTACAGAGATTTACACTGCCTTGAAGATTGAACAGGCTTCAGCATCTCATCATCTGAATATTCTAAAGAACAAAGGCCTTCTTTCATCCAAAAGGGACGGAAAGAACACTTATTATTTCCTGAAACACAGCACCCTATCGACCATTCTGGAGTGCCTCGAGAAATGTGAGATGTAGGCTACCCCTTGAGGGAATCCGAAGACATTAATGTCAAAAGTGCATTTTGTAATAGAAATCGTAATCACGGTGCTGATCTATCTTTAGCTGCCTGATTTTGTATGCAAGCCTTATAAAGATCTCAAGGTGGTTCTCTTTCAGATATTTCAGAGCTTCCGGTTTCAGGTATGCAGCATCAACAATCAGTGCCAGCATCAGGAATTTATTATCAATAAGCCACTGATGAGCTTTGCTGTCTTCGTCGATAGCATTGCTGAAAGCTGCGAAATGGGCATAACCGTTGCTCATTAACCATTTGAAGGCTCCAATGTCGGCCTGCAGTGAACTTGCAAGGGCTGCAAGTTCGACATAGCCGCTCTCCAGTAACCATTTGTGTATCTTGTAATTACGATCTATCGCTTCACCAAGGGCAACAAGAATCTTCGGATCATAGTGATTTAACTCTGTCATAGTATTCCATTGTTACGAATAAACCCTTGTTTTGACTCCCGCACTATTCACCCGTAAAGCGATATGCTCCAGAACCGTAACCGGAACTTTTTGTATACCGCCACAAGGGGTCTGCCTGTCGATAGAATAGATCATCACAAACTGCGGTCTGATCTTTTTAAGATTTTCAATCCATGCAAATATTTCACTGTCTGAGGTATTATCTATATGTTTTCCATTCAGGATACCTTTCAGGAATAAAGTCTGAATAATTACTTCACCTTCAAACCTGCATAGATTTCCTATCAAAGCTTCAGTGTCGAATTCTTTATTAAAAGGCTGATTAATAGTCTTTACAGTTTCATTTGTTCCCCCGTCAAGTTTCTGGATGTTCATATCAGCCAACTTTAATGCATTGAAGACATGAGGATTGCCAAGGGTTGTGCCATTTGAAAGGACTACTATTCGGGAGGAGGGTGCATATTTATCCCTCAGGTTTTTTGTTATCATAATTATCTCAGGGAACTGAGGATGCAAGGTAGGTTCACCATTGCCTGCAAAGGTTATTGAATCAGGCAACCCTCTGCCCTCATCACACAAAGCTTTAAGCTTGATTTCGAGTGCTTCCTCAACCACAGATACAGGTGGAAACTTGCCTGAGGCAGTTGATTTTTTGAGAGTCCACCCACACTCACAGTAGATGCAATTAAAACTGCAACACTTAGCTGTTAAAGGAAGGAGGTTAACCCCAAGTGAACTGCCCATCCTTCTGCTTTTAAGGGGGCCGAAAACAACCTGATCGAATAGAAATCCTGCCATAGGTTACCTCTTCTTTTATGCAAAGATGCCAATTATTTATCAATTGCGTGCAAACAGTGACCTGATATCGGTAATATGAAATATTTCAGTGATTGTAAAAACCAGGAATAATATCATAACCCAGCGGATGAAACCACTACCTGCCCTGACAGAGATTCGTGCTGCCAGGAGGGCTCCTGTTGCCTGGCCTACAGAAAGAATTATTGCATATTTCCAGACTATCAGGTCATTAAGAATAAAAGGGATCAATGTAAAAGGCACATATAACATTACGATGAATACCTTAAGTGCATTTGCTCTCAGCAGATCGAAACCTGTCCCCAGCACCAGCCCTGCGAGAAGCACATATCCTATTCCGATATAGATCAGTCCACCATATAACCCGATAAAAAAGAACAGCAGGTACTGCCATGGTTTTGGCTTCAATTCCGGAGTGTCGAGTTTCCCCTGCGTCCATATTCCCGGTTTAAGTAACATGGCAAGTAGTATAAGTATCATTGCTCCTCCTGCAAGGAACTCGAAACTTCTTTCATCGATAGCAACAGCAAGCCAAGCCCCGATTATGGAGCCCAATGTTACCGGTACTCCCAGCCTGAGTCCTGTATTGATACTGATAACATTACTCCTGATAAATGTACCTGTAGAGGCAGCTGTCTGGAAAAAAGCTGCAATCCGGTGGGTGGCATTTGCAACCGACATTGGTAATCCAAGCATCATCATTGCTGCCAGGGAGATGACCGTAGCACCACCGGCAACAGTATTAATGAACCCAACTGAGAAGCCGGCTGACAATAAAACTATTATTTCGTACCAATCCATAAATTCCAGGCAAAAGTAATATGATAAACCGGAATGAAAAAAAATCGTAATTTCGTGCATAAATTTTTAAAACGCTGAATTATGAACCCAAAAACCACAATTATTACAGTTATTGCCGGTTGTATATTCATTTTTGGATTTACATCTGATGTATCAATAAAGGAGAAACTTGCCAAATATGCTGAATTTGCTTTAAAAGCGGATATTTCACATCTTGACAACAATGAGCAGGAGATGCTGGGGCATTTGATTGAAGCGGCAAAGATCATGGATGATCTTTACTGGAAGCAGGCTTACGGTGACAAGGATCAATTGATGAAGCAGCTTAAGACAGCAGAGGAGAGGCAGTTTGCGATGATTAATTATGGCCCGTGGGATCGACTTGAAGGTAATAAACCGTGGTTAAAAGGTGCATCTGAAAAACCCAAAGGAGCCAATTTTTATCCTGCCGACATAACGCAGGAGGAGTTTGAAAATTTTGATCATCCTGATAAAGCGGGTTTGTACACCCTGCTTCGCCGCGATAACAAAAAAAACCTGACAGTTGTTCCCTATCACAGGGCTTATGAGAAAGAGCTGAAGATGGCAGCCAGTCATATTCAGGCTGCAGCTCAACTTTCCGGTGATCCTGAGTTCAGAAACTATCTGGAAAAGAGGGCTGAAGCACTTGTGACCGATAACTACCAGGAGAGTGACTTTGCCTGGATGCGGGTAAAGAACTCGAATATTGAATTTGTTGTTGGTCCAATTGAGAATTATGAAGATGCACTCTTTGGTTATAAAGCTGCTTATGAAGCATTCGTGTTGATAAAAGATCATGATTGGAGTAACAAACTGCAACGCTTCAATAATTATTTGCCTGAAATGCAGATGTTGCTTCCTGTTCCGGAGGAGTATAAAACCGAAATGCCCGGAACAGATGCTGACATAAACGTTTATGATGCATTATATTATGCAGGTGACTGTAATGCAGGCAGTAAGTCAATAGCGATAAATCTTCCCAACGACGAGGAGGTACAGTTGCAGGCGGGATCAAGGAAGTTACAGCTTAAGAACTCCATGCAGGCTAAATTTGATAAGATCCTGGTACCAATTTCCAAAATGGTTATACATTCAGATCAGCAACACTATGTAAAATTCGATGCATTCTTTACCAACACTATGTTTCATGAAATAGCCCATGGGATAGGCATTAAGAATACCGTAAACGGGACGGGCACTGTAAGACAGGCACTTAAAGAGTCGTACAGCCCTATTGAAGAGAACAAAGCAGATGTTCTCGGTTTATGGCTGGTTACTCTGATGATTGAAAGGGGAGAGATTGAAGGAGACATTATGGATTATTATGTGACTTTTATGGCCGGTATATTCCGCTCTTCAAGGTTTGGTGCTGCCAGTGCACACGGTAAGGCCAACATGATGAGATATCATTATCTGCAAAGAGCAGGAGCCTTCACACTTGATGACGAAGGGTATTATACCGTAAATCCTGATGTTATGAGGGAAGCAATTGAGAAACTGGCATCCGAAATCCTGTTGATACAGGGCAATGGTGATTACGAAACAGCCAGCAGGCTGGTGAAAACAGAAGGTGTTGTTCCGGGTAATCTTCAGAATGCTCTTAACAGCATCAATTCACAGAAAATCCCGGTAGATATTGTCTTCAAACAAGGCCCCGCAGTTATAGGACTTAAAAAGAAATGATCAAGTGACAACCAAAACTGATATCACCATTTATTAACTGCATACGATGATTTTAAGGTTAATTTTCGCAGGGTGGTTTCTTATATCTGCCCTGTTGTTTACAACTCTTTCGGGACAACAACTTCTAAATGAACGCTATATCCTTAACATGAAGGAGGATATTAAAATTCTGGCAGGCGACTCATTGGAGGGGCGTGAAGCCGGATCGATGGGAGAGCTTTATGCGGCACTTTATGTAGCTGAACGATTTGATCTTCTGGATCTGAAAACATGGCTTAGCGGATGCTATTTCCAGGATTTTGATTTCAGTGATGGTTATGAGTTTCCCCCGGAGAAAAACAAGTTCTTAGTCAGCATTACCGATTCCAAAAGGGGTACTTCGAACCCAATTGATTTAGCACAAAATGACTTTTCACCTTATTATTGGGGAGGAGATGGCAAAGTATCAGGTATTGTTGTTGATGCAGGATATTGCATGGAAGGATATTTGTCGATTAGTGAGGCAAAGGAACGTAGGCATAGCAAAAGGCAAAAAGGAACGCTGGTGCCAATTGACCTTCAAGGCAGGATTGCACTTGTAAGGTATGATGCTCCTCCTGACTACCAGAAACAAATCCCAAGCCTTGGCAACCTGATGTTTGAGAAGGCTGAGATGGCTAAGGCAATGGGGGCTGTAGCTGTTATCTTTTATGATCCGGAAAATAAGCTGACACGTGCACCCGGCAACAATCTGACCGGGCAACAGGTATTCATCCCTGTTGTTTTTCTTCATAATGCAGATATGGCACCTATGCTAGAGAACATGAAAGTTGAACTGCAAATAAGTGCAGAAAAGAAAAGGAGTTACGGAAAGAATGTAGCAGCATGGATTGACAATGGGGCGGAAAAAACTATCGTTATAGGAGCTCATATCGACCATCTTGGATGGGGAATAAATAATTCAAGACATAACGGGCCTCCTGCCATTCATCCCGGTGCTGACGACAACGCCAGCGGTGTTGCAGGCATGCTTGCCCTTGCCGAATGGCTTTCCCAAAGCACCCTTACAAGGAAGAACTATCTTTTTGTAGGATTCTCTGCAGAAGAGAAGGGTCTTATAGGATCAAGGATATTCACTGAACTCGAAAACATAAGCAGCGACAACATCTTTGCAATGCTGAATTTCGACATGATAGGACGGGTTGATGCATACAAGCCCGAGATAAGCCTGCTGGGTGCAGGCAGCTCTACCCACTGGGAAGAACTGCTCGAATTGGTTAAAGAGGATGTGACCAGCAAACCAGTAAAAGATGGGCTTTCCGGCTCCGATCACTACCATTTTTACAATACAGGCGTCCCTGTTCTATTCTTTTTCAATGGAATACATGATGATTACCATAAACCATCAGATACCCCGGAAAAAATCAACTACACCGGCATGCGCGACGTTGTAGAGTACACTATTAACCTTCTATCCATTCTCGATACGTTATCTTCATTACCATTTCAGAAATATTCCGGTGAGGAGCCCAGATCACGCACCAGCCTGCAGTATTCACTGGGTATTGTTCCAGGACATGGAATGGATGTAAAGGGTGTTTATGTTCAGGAGGTAATCCGACAATGGGCTGCTGAAGCAGCCGGGATAAAAAAAGGAGATATCATTGTGAGAATTGGTGACACAGATATTGAGAATATGCATCATTATATGTTGGCGCTAAGCAGGATACAAGAGGGTGTAAGCTTTGAAGTTGTTGTTGTCAGAGAGGGAAAACCGAAAATCTTCACAATGAAGTTTTAATTCAAATCAGAAATCACCTTTTATGGTAAAACCAAAACACTCAGTGGCAGTATTGGGAGGTGGAAGTTGGGGAACGGCCCTGATCAAGGTGCTGCAGCACAACGGCATCAATCTTAAATGGTGGGTAAGAAGAGAATGCCAGAAAGAAAGAATAATTGCCGAAAAGCATAACCCTGACTACCTCAGCCACACCGACATTGATACCGACAACCTGATTGTCAGCACTGTTGTACAGGAAGTTGTTGCAGGTTCTGATGTTGTTATTCTTGCGGTACCTTCTGCGTTCCTAAACACTGTATTTGAGAAATCGGGAAAAGATCTGTTCAGGGAAAAGGCAGTAATCTCAGCAGTCAAAGGTCTTGAGACTGTTAGTTTGCAACCAGTTTATCAATGGCTGGTCAAGAATTTCGAAATTCCGGAGAACAAGATCGGTGTAATAGGTGGCCCTTGCCATTCGGAGGAGGTGGTGATGCAACGGCGTTCATATCTGACACTCGGCGTTTCTGATCATTTACTTGGCGAAGAAGTGGCTGATCTTCTCCAGACACCATGGCTTACGGTAAGGATATCCAATGATGTGAAAGGTATCAGCATAGCCTCTGTTCTGAAGAATGTTTACGGGATTCTGGCAGGTGTTGCAAATGGTTTAAGATATGGCGACAATTTCATGGCTGTGCTGGTTACAAATATGATTATGGAGATGGATGCGGTACTTCATGAACTTACAGGCAACGGCCGGTCAATTAACTCATCGGTTTATGCAGGTGATCTTATGGTGACAGCCTACTCACGATTCAGCCGCAACTGGGTGCTTGGCAACATGATAGGCAAAGGGTACACAGTTCAATCTGCATTACTCGAACTTGGTATGATTGCCGAAGGTTATTATGCTGTTGCAGCTCTTGGAAAAAAGAAGGATTTTCCACGTCACCAATATCCGCTGATCTCGGCAGTATACAGTATTATCTGTGAACATGTTGCACCTGCTCCTGTTGTTCATAATATTTCATCAATATTGAAGTAACTAAATAGAATTGCCAGCTTTTGCACTAGAAGAACCATTGATTAATTCATGCCACGACTTGCACTCTCCCGGATTGCTTTCAACCTGAACCAACAGCCGTATGTTAACAATTAGTCTGAGTACGTTGCGTTTTATATTCACAGATGAATAATTTCGCATCATATATATAATCAGGCTTAAATGCTTCATTAATATGAAAGCCGTAAAATTAAACCGCAGGTTGTTATGTACCTGTTTAATGCTGGTTATCTGCCTTTTGGCTATTAATAATCATACACTTCACGGACAACAGAATCTTGTTCCAAACCCGGGTTTTGAACAATATAAAGTTTGTCCTGAAAAAGCCAACACCACACTTGTTGCAGGATACGAGGTTGTCACCAACTGGTTTTCTGTGAGCGAAGCTTCACCTGATTATTTTAATGGTTGTGCCAAAAACACGCAGGTTGGAGTGCCAAGAAATTTTACCGGTTTCATGAATGCACGTTCAGGTAAAGGATATATTGGGTTGATACTGAGGGCTGATCCGAAGATTTATCATGGATCTGCCAATTATACTGAACACATACAGACAAAACTAACTGCACCATTAAGAAAGAACCGACTATATTGTTTTGAGATATGGATATGTTTAGGGAAGAACTCCACCATTGCAGCAAAGGATTTCGGGGTCTATTTTTCGAAGGGGCAGATAGCATTCCCCAATCCTCCTGATTCGCTACCTGAGCCACACATTGCTTTTCCTGGGGATGAATACCTTACAAATACCACACAGTGGATTCCGCTCAGGGGTATTTATAAGGCCGAAGGGGGTGAGCGTTATCTGACTATTGGGAACTATGAGCCCTGGGTAGAGGGGAGGTTTGAAAGGCTGCGGGAATCGTTCAGCCCTGTTGATCTAAAAGAGTTCGCTTATTATATATTTGATGATGTTTCGTTAATTGAAATCAGAAAACCTTCTCAGTGTGAATGTAATATGGTTACAATTAAAAAACCTGACCAAAAGGATGTGAAAACTGAAGTGGAGCCGGAACCCAGGGAAGAAAAGAACGAGTTCGAAGATGTGAAAGTTGGTGAGAGTTTTATTCTGCAGAACATATTTTTTGATTTCGACAAGTCAGTTCTATTGCCTGCATCTTTTCCTGAACTTGACAAGCTTGTTGCGCTGATGAATAAATACCCAACAATGACAATTGAAATTGCAGGGCATACAGACTATAAGGGTAGTGTTGAATATAACATTAAACTATCATACGACCGTGCAAACTCAGTTGTAAGATATCTCATAGGTAAGGGTATTGACCCCGGGCGGCTGACCTGGGTAGGGCACGGAAAGTCGAAGCCAATTGCTGATAATACAACCGAGGAGGGAAGGCAGATTAACCGCCGGGTGGAATTCAAGGTGCTTTCGAAGTGAGCGAGTAAGTTAGAAAGTTTGAAAGTTTGAAAGTTTGAAAGTCTTTTTGACTGATGGATTGGATGTTTGCACTTGATTTATGAAGGTCAGCCAGGTATTCCTGTTCGGTTTGGCCGGGTGTAGGGACAAACAGTGCTTTCCCGCCTGTGAAATGGAGGTCCATGATTGTAGAGTAACCGGGCCGGCTTATCACCAGGTAGGACTTTTGGATCAGGCTCATCAATGTTTCATCGGGCAGATGAGTGAATATTTTAATATGGTCAGGCACCTCCCCTTCCCACACCTTGCCGGGCGAGCCAGCAACTATAACAGTTTTGACCGACATCTGCTTTAGCTGTTTCAGAATTAAATCCAGAAAAATTCCCCTTTGCGGTTCCGGACCAGATATTATGCATAGCAACCAGGGAGGATCTTCCGGTGGCTTCTCCGGAGCCACCCATCTGAAACGTGACAATGGCCCGATATATCTGGCATTTACAGAAAGTTTCCCAGGATGTGAAAGCTTACCGGCAAGTCCAGGATATTCTTCAAAGTCGGGAATCCAACACTGATCAAATCTCTTTAATCCCCGGAATATTAAACTGTTCAGAATGCAGAACAGAGGCTTCATCAACCGTCCGGATGGTCTTATTTGTAGCTGATGAGTTATGAAAACTGAATGACATCTCCGGGACCAGACACCATATCTGTTATCTGATACCACAAGGTCAGCCTTGTATCGCCTGACAATTTTCTCTGTTGCCGTGTGTTCTCTGATGATGCTTAATGCGATCAGGGGAGAACGCAGAATCAGTTTTGGAATAAGGGCTGCACCTCGCGAATATCTTATGTTGTATGCAGGGATCTTCAAGACTGTAAGATCAGGGAACCGTTGCCTTAACCAATCTGCTGCAACACCATCCGATCCAAGAGTTATCTGCGCATTAGGAAAGCGGCTCTGCAGTCGCAGGATAACATCAGCAGACCGGGTGGCATGCCCCAGCCCCCAGTTAAGTGGAGCCACAAATATTGATGAAGGCTCAAACTGCAGATAGGGTAAATCCATATTTGGTAAAATTAAAAAAAGTTGATGATTTTATTTCCGTTTTTCAGGTTTCAGGCAAATATTCATAAAACTATTTCAATGGACAACGACGAACTAACAGTTTATCAGATAGCACTTACCTTGCTTCCTGACCTTGGCCCTATTTCGCAGAAAAAGCTTATGGCGTTCTGTGGTGGTGTACGGAATATTTTTGAAGAGAAGAGGAAGTTTCTGCAACGCATCCCGGGCATTCATAAAAACATGGTTGAAAGCATACTTAACCAGGATGTTATTACCAGGGCTGAGGAGGAGTTGAAATTTATCATTCGCAACGGTATCAGGACACTTTTTTACCTTTCGCACGAATACCCTGAGCGGTTGAAACATTGTGCTGACAGTCCGGTGATGCTTTATTACAAAGGGAATGCCGATCTCAACCAGCAGCGCATAATTGCTGTGGTAGGCACACGTTTACCATCGGCGTATGGTTTGCAACAATGTGAGGCACTTATCTCTGAAATTTCGGAGCTGGGTGTAATGATTGTGAGCGGATTAGCTTATGGAATAGACTCATGTGCACATAAGCATGCGATGCAATGCAATCTTCCGACTGTCGGTGTGCTGGCGCATGGCCTCGACAGGATATATCCACCTATTCACCGGTATATAGCTGCCAGCATGCTGGAACAGGGAGGGCTTCTTACTGACTATATAAGCCGGACAAATCCCGACAGGCAGAACTTCCCTTCGAGGAACCGGATTGTGGCAGGAATGACGGATGCTGTAATTGTTATAGAATCGGGCACTAAGGGAGGTGCCCTGATAACTGCCGATATTGCGAACTCTTACAGCAGGGATGTGTTTGCCATCCCGGGCAGAAATACGGATCAGGCATCATCAGGTTGTAACATGATGATCAGCGAGAACAAGGCGGGAATCCTGCTCGGAGGTCGCCACCTGGGGACAATTATGGGGTGGAGCGACAAAAAGGGTAAACAGCAAAGACAACAGGAGATATTCATCAATCTCTCAGATGATGAAGAACGGATAGTAAATGTCATCCGGCAAACCGGAGAACCGGTCATTGACCAGATCTCATTGCATTGCGGGATACCTGTGAGTAAAACAGCTTCCCTGCTCCTTGAGCTTGAACTCAAAGGGGTGATAAGGTGTATGCCGGGGAAAAAATATTCGTTAGGTTAATGAATGAGGGTTCAGACCCGCTGGCGTTAGCTTCAAGGATTCGGTCAGCTGAGCGAGCCACTTCAACCTTCACAATTTCGTAACACTTCTGTAATTTTCAAGCAACGTTGTACCGGTAGTTTTGCGTCGTTATTTTTTACTAACCAAAACTTAATAAGAATGAAAAAACCGTTTTTTAAAGTAGTTATGGTAACCATATCCATGTTTCTTCTTTTAACACCCGTTGTGAATGCTCAGGATTTCAGGGTTCGCGGGCGTTTTCATATGGACGGAATTTATGGCATTCAGGATGCGAAGATGTTCAGCAACGGTTTCAATAACCGCAGTGCACGTATGGGTATGACAGGGAAGCTGAATGATAACTGGAGTGGTCTTATTGAGGTTGATTTCGCTGATGGCACAATAGATCCGAAAGACTTACGCCTCAGCAGATCATTCTCAAACGGTGGTACCTTATTGATAGGTCAATACAAGGTACCTCAGGGATTGAACCAGCTCACCAGCTCCAATTCCATCACCTTCCTTGAGCGTTCATCTGATAACAATGTGTTTCCCGATGCACGTAAGATCGGTATAGGGTACACATGGTTCAGGTCTACTTTCGGTCTTGAAAGCATGGTGTTTGGCCGTGGCCTGGGTGAGCGGGAAAAGTTGACCACTGACATGCCGCTTGGTGCCGGTTTTCGTGGAACCTTCTTCCCTAAGTTCGGCGAGGGGCAATTCCACATAGGAGCTTCCATTGTTTATCAGCACCATTGGGGATACCCGGAACTTCGTTTCAATGACAGGCCTGAGACCCGTGACAGCAAAGGTGGAAGTGTTCGTTTTATCGACGTTAAGGTTCCCGGTGCCATATCCACACTGAAATCGGGTCTGGAGTTACTCTATATACATGGTCCTTTATCCATTGAGGGTGAGTATCTTCAAATGGAAATATCCCGTAAGGATAATAACGACCCAACCTTCAGGGGGTACCATGTGCAGGCCTCTTATGTACTGACAGGCGAGTCCCGTTCGTATAGCAAAGGCCTTCCCGGTGGTATTTCTCCCAAAGGGAAAAAAGGTGCCCTGGAAGCGACACTCCGCTTCAGTGTGATGGATCTCAATGACAGGGTGGCGGACACAGTGGTTTACAAAGGTGGCAACCAGAACAACCTGACCGTAGGTCTGAACTACTATGTAACCTCACGCCTACGCTTTATGGCCAACGTAATTGTGATCAACACCGATAAGCTGGAAGATAAAACTCCGGTTGTGGGTCTGGTCAGGGTTCAGTTTAACTTCTAGATTTTTCGAATAATAACCTGATCTTAAATTCCTTGTAACAATAACTTGACATATCACCGGTAATATTGCACCGGTTAAAAAATATTAAATCAAAAAGAACAAAAACAAAAATCAAGATTATGAAAAACAACACTTTTATCAAATCGTTCATTGTACTCGTTATGTCGGGAATGGTAATATTCATGGCAGCCTGTGGCGGTGGTGCCAAACAGGAAACTGAAGAAGAGCGTCCTAACGTTGATCTTCTTGGGGCGGGTGCCTCTTTCCCATCTCCGCTGATTACAGCCATGGCAGACGAGTACAGGGATGTCACCAGCGGCAGGGTTACCATAAACTACCAGTCAATTGGTTCCGGGGGTGGTATACGTCAATTTGGTGAGCAAACCATTATGTTTGGGATGACCGAAGCATTCCTCAGCGACGAAATTATGGATGAGGTACTTCAGGCTACGGGTGGCAAGGCTTTCAACCTGCCTATTACCCTTGCCGATGTGGTTGCAACTTATAATTTACCCGGTATCGGCAAAGGGCTTGTGTTTTCAGGAGAGCTTCTGGTTGAGATCTTTATGGGCAGAATTAAAAACTGGAATCACTCCAGCATAGCCAAGTTGAATCCCGGTGTAAAATTCCCCTCATTACCCATCACTGTGGTACATCGTTCCGATGGATCGGGTACTACAAATATCTGGACAAGTTATCTGACCCGTATCTCTACAGAGTGGGCTGAGAAGGTTGGTTTCGGCACCAGTGTTAGCTGGCCTGTGGGTGTGGGTGGCAATGGCAACGAAGGTGTTGCAGGTGCAGTGATGAACAGTCCAGGTGCAATCGGATATAACAGCCTGTCATACGCTCTTATAAACAACATGACCTACGCTAAAATCATCAACTCTTCCAACAACATCATCGATCCCAGTTTTGCCGCTACCACGGCTGCTGCCGACATTGACCTCCCCGATGATACCCGTATACTTTTCACCAACACTCCTGCTCCCAAAGGTTATCCGATTGCCGGATTTGCATGGATGCTGGTTCATGAAAACCTTGATAAAAACAAAGCCATCACCAACAGGTTCCAGGCATTGGATCTGGTAGAGTTCCTGGTATGGGCTATAACAGAAGGACAGGAGCTTTCAGAAGGACTTGGATATGCCAGGCTTCCTGAAGCTGCTGTAGAACGTAACATAGCCATGATCCGTCAGATTAAATGGGAAGGTGAAGCCATTGGTGAAGCTATTCTTAAAAAGCACAAACTGATCTAATCCATTCATAACTTCAATTGTAAGGATGGAATGGGAGTATTCCCTTCCATCCATTTTTTTCATGAGTTGATTAAAGGGAATGATCATGAACAATGACGAAAAGGCTTTGACGGGAAACATCTCTTCAATCCCGCTCAAAGCTGTTTACCGGTGGTTAGGGGACCGTATTTTTCTTGTGGTTGCAGTATTTCTTGGCCTTAGCATCATGGCTCTGGCAATAGGTATGGCTTTGGTGCTTTATGATGAAGGGAGTATGGCAATCAGTGAGTTTGGTTTCTGGGGTTTTATAAGGAGCAGCATCTGGGATCCTGGTGTTCAGTTCAAATTTGGTGCACTCCCTTTTCTTTTGGGCACGATGATAACCAGCTTGGGAGCATTGGCAATTGCCTTCTTCCCTGCATTGGCTATAGCAATTTTTCTTGCAGAGTATGCTCCGAAGTGGCTTGGAGGTGTTATTGAGAACCTTGTAAATCTTATTGCAGCTATTCCGAGTGTGGTGGTGGGTATATGGGGGATCTTTGTCTTTGCCCCGTGGATGCGTGAGAAGTTTTACATGCCATTATGGACATGGTCAACGGAGAATGTTCCTGCGCTTGCGCCTGTCCTTGGCAACCCTATTGGCTACGGGATGATGACTGCCACTATTATTCTGGCATTGATGATCATCCCGTTTATTACTGCTCTGGCAAAGGATGCCATGAAGCAGGTTCCCAAAGAGCAGCGTGAGGCTGCCTATGGCCTGGGTGCCACACGCTGGGAGGTGATACGTATGGCGGTGATACCTTATGCACGTGGTGGAATAATGGCAGGAGCAATTCTGGCTCTGGGAAGAGCTATCGGTGAAACAATGGCTGTAGCCATGCTCATCGGAAACAAGAATAACTTCCCGTTTACAATCTTCGGACCTGCTGCAACAATGCCTTCGGTAATCATTAACGAGTTCAGGGAAGCTGTTGGCAACCTGCACCTATCCAGCCTCATGGCTATCGGCTTTTTGCTTTTTATCATCTCTCTCGTTGTGAATCTTATAGCAGCATATATAACGCGTAAAATATCAATTACAGGGGGTAAGATTCTCTGACAAACAGGCTAATTAAACATACACTAAAGCTTCTCAAGATAAATCAATCCTATATGATAGAAGGAACCAAAACGATACGTCAGCGCCGCCTCAACGACAGGATGATGTACAGTCTGCTGGTAATCAGCACCCTGGTTGTAATGACACCACTGCTGATCATTATCGGTTATGTAGTAATCAAAGGGTTCAATGCTCTGAATATTGATTTTTTTATTCAGGAGCTTGGCTCGCCTGCCCGTGCCATACAGGGTCGTCCCACCGGACTTGTTCACACCATGCTTGGCACTCTTGTGGTTGACTTCCTGGCTCTGATCATAGCTGTTCCTGTTGGCATTGGTGCCGGCATCATGCTTTCGGAATACCCCGACCACAAGCTCAATCCACCTTTGCGCATCATGAACGACACCCTTAACGGCATGCCTGCCATCCTAAAGGGGATGCTGGTTTTTGTGCTGATTGTAAAACCCATGGGCACCTTCTCCGGCTTTGCCGGAGCGGTGGCTCTTGCATTTGTGATGATACCGATTGTAGCCCGTACCACCGAGAGTGCATTGCGCATCATCCCATGGGCGATAAGAGAGGCAGGTCTTGCGATAGGGCTCCCACGCTGGCGTGTGGTACTCTCAACAGTGATACCTGCTGCCAAAAAGGGCCTTGTCACCGGTGTGCTGATTGCCTTTGCACGTGCCGCAGGTGAAGCAGCACCCCTGTTGTTCACCTCTTTCGGAAACAATTATCTGCCCAGAAACTGGTCAGGGATGTTGCTGGGCCCCGTCGACACACTGCCGCAACGCCTCTTCAGCCTCGCAATAAGCCCTTATAAAGAGTGGCACACGATGGGGTGGGCAGCAGGAATCGTCCTGATGGTGTTTGTGATCCTACTATTCGTCACCGCCAGATTATTAACGCGAAACAAAGATTCATAACAATGAATATAGTTAAACAGATGTCATTAAGAAAAACAGAAATCCCTGATCATTTCCCATCCTTGATGGTTAAAGGAGATATCTCCCATCCCCACCCGGTTCGGATGGAGACGAGGAACCTGTCTGTGATGTATGGAAAAAACACAGGTGTAAAAGGGGTTTCATTGCCGGTTTACAACGAGAAGGTTACCGCCTTTATCGGGCCGTCAGGGTGCGGCAAGACCACTTTTCTGAGGGCGTTGAACCGCATGCATGACCTCACCCGCGAAGCAGTGGTAACCGGACAGGTACTTCTCGACGGAGAGGATATTTATGCCCCCAGGGTGAACCCCGTCACCATCCGCCGGAAAATCGGTATGGTGTTTCAGAAGCCAACCCCTTTTCCGACCATGTCGATATACAACAATGTGGTGGCAGGCCTCAAACTGGTTGGGATCCGCAACAGTAAGCTCCTTGGAGAGGTGTGCGAAAAAGCGTTAATCCAGGCTGCACTCTTTGACGAGGTGAAAGACCGCCTGAACTCACCAGGGGGAAGCCTTTCGGGCGGCCAGCAACAACGCCTCTCTATTGCAAGGGCTCTTGCCATAGAGCCTGAGGTACTTCTGATGGATGAACCCACCAGCTCACTCGACCCTCTTTCTTCATCAAAGATTGAAGAGCTGATTCAAGAGCTAAAAAAGAAATACGCCATCGCCATTGTAACACACAACATGCAGCAGGCTGCCAGGGTGAGTGACTATACCGCTTTTTTTTATGTGGGAAACCTGGTGGAATTTGATGAGACAAAAAAGATATTCACAAATCCTGCAAATGAGAAAACAGAGAATTACATAAGTGGTAAATTTGGTTAATCAGTGGTTGTTGATTAAGACACACAATTACTAACGTGACAATAAAATTATTATAAAAATGAATCAGAGAAAAGAAGAGGATCTTCTGGCAATAAGAGAGAGATTTGATGCCTGCACATATGCTGTCATTAAACAGCTAAAGCTGCTGGAGGGAGTATTACTGACAGAACCTTACAGGCTTAGCGATGAACAAATTGAGCAATTGTGGAATCAGGAGGAGCTCATCGACGAGCATGAACTTTTCATCAGCGACCGTGTGATTGCGGCCATAGGCTTGTTCAACCCGATGGCGCGGGAATTGAGACAGTTAATTTCATACTACCGGATATCCATTGACCTTGAGAAGATAGGAGATCTGGCAATCTCAACCGCCAAACTGATGCGAAATCCAGATGAACATGCTCTCTTCAGCCGCTTCTCGGAGTCGTTCGGTGACATGCTTTCGATTGTGATCACTATGGTTGAGAAAGCACTTTTCTCGTTCACCGAGAGTGATCTTGACTACGCAATATGGACTATTCGTAATGATGATGCTGTGGATCAACTGCACCATGATTTCAGAAAGAACTTCGTCAGGAAGGAACTTCCGTTACTACGTGCTGATCCTGAGCTATCGACCCTTATTGACATGATGAGTATAGTAACGTGCATAGAGAGGATTGCCGATCATGCCACCAATGTCGCCGAAGCTGCAATCTTCACTCAATTGGGAGAAGATATGCGCCATCGTGACCCGGACTCTCTTAATGCTATTTAAGATGTATAAAAAGGCGAAAGTATTAAATAATGATTTAAGTTTGCATGTGTAGGGTTATTGTGCAATATCAAAATCCTTAAAGAAAGATGAAAAAGTACAGAATATTGGTTGTTGAGGACGAAGAGGATCTGTGTGAGATCCTGAAGTTCAATCTTGAGAACGAAGGTTTTTCTGTTGATGTTGCCAACTCGGCGGAGGATGCTTTGCTTTATAAACTGGAGCGTTATGATGTGTTTCTGCTCGATGTGATGATGGGGAAGATGTCAGGTTTCAGGCTCGCCGAGAAGATCCGCAGGGAACGGAATATGGTTACACCGGTGATTTTTCTTACGGCACGTGATACTGAGAACGATCTGTTAACCGGTTTCAGCCTAGGTGCCGACGACTACATACCCAAACCCTTCTCTGTGCGTGAGGTGATTGCACGTGTGAAAGCTGTTCTCAAACGTTCAGGCAGCAAAGGAGAGGCAGAGGATAATATTGTGGTAAATGACCTCATTATCGATATGAAGGCCAAGAATGTTTTGATAAGCAGGGTCATCGTGAACCTGACACGCACCGAGTTCGAGATATTGGTATTGCTGGCAGCACACCCCGACAGGATCTTCACACGCGAAGACATCATGAATACAGTTTGGCGTGACGATGTGGTGGTGAGTGACAGAGCGGTGGATGTGCACATTGCCAGGATAAGAAAGAAACTGGGCGACTATGGCAGGATGCTGGTCAATCGCTCAGGATATGGTTATCGTTTCGAGCCCGATCAGTTATTTTAAATGTTTTACCTGAAAAAATTACTCAAATATGACAGCAAAACTATCATACCGCAGGAAACTTTATCTATACATGCTGGCCATCTTCATCATTTTTGCGCTTGTAATCACGGTGTTTCAGTACCACCATGAGAAGCAGCAACGCACTGAAGAGCTGGAGCTGGTTCTGGACACCTACAATGAGATTGTACATTCATTCATCCAAAAGAACCGTCTTAAACTTCCGCTGCAGCAGGCTGAACTCGATAGTCTGGTTAAAATTCTTCCCCGTAAAGAGATAAGGGTGACCATAATAGGACGCAACGGTAAGGTTTGGTACGACAGCTACAGGGGCGACTTCCAAAATATGGATAACCATCTTGACAGGCCGGAGGTAAAGATGGCAGCTGATGATGAAATTGGCCGGAAGGTGAGGCTATCAACGTCAACAAATCAGGACTTCTATTATTTTGCCAGGAAATACGAGAGCTATTTCGTGCGTACAGCGATGTTATATGATATCAGCGTTTCTGAATTCCTGAGCAGCAGGAACCTGTTCCTCTATTTTATAATACTGGCGTTCCTTTTCACCAGCGTTCTTCTCCTTTATGTCTCTGATCGTATCGGACAGGCAATCGTCAGGCTTAAGAACTTCTCAGTTAAAGCGGCCAGAGGCGAGAAGGTGGAAGAGATTGAACGCTTTCCCGATAATGAGTTGGGGGTAATAGGAAAGGAGATCGTTAATGTTTACAACAGATTGCAGAGCACCAATAATGAGTTGCAGCAGGAGAAGGAGAAGCTGATCCAGCATCTGCATCTATCGCAGGTAGGTGTTGCCATTTTTACTCCCGATCATCAAAAGCAACTGGCCAACAACCATTTTGTGCAGTTTCTCAACCTCATCTCAGACCAAACTGTGGGTAATGTATGCGATTGTCTTGCTATGCCTGAGTTTGAACCGGCACAAGAGTTTTTCAACCGGTATATCCATGACGCTGAAGCTTCCCGAAGCGAACTCCCCGTCAAGCGGTTCTCAATAGTAAAGAATATGAGGTACTTCGATGTGCAGTGTATCCTCTTTCATGACAATAGTTACGAGATCTCTCTTACCGACGTTACCCGCAGCGTGCAGCAACGTATCATGAAACAACAGATGACCTCCAATATAGCGCATGAGCTCCGCACTCCGGTGAGCTCTGTAAAAGGGTACCTCGAAACCCTGCTTGGCACACCAGATCTCGATTACGAAAAGCAGCGCCATTTCATCCGTAAGGCTGCAGGACAGGTTGAAAGGTTATCTGAGATGATCCACGATATCTCCCTGCTCAACCGCATCGAAGAAGCCTCGTCGATGCTTGGAAAAGAGTTGGTTAGCCTTGTTGATGTGGTAAAGGATGTGATAGAGAACCTGCAACACAAAATCAAGGAGCGCAACGCCCGGATCGAATGTGATCTTGACATATCAATTGCCGTTAACGGCAATCAAGCACTTATCTATTCAATTTTCCAAAACCTGTTCGAGAACTCTCTCAATTACGGTGGTGAAAATATATTCATCACGATCCGGGAGTATTTCAAAGATGAAGATAAGGTGTACATTTCTTTCTCTGATAATGGGCCTGGCATTGCTGAAGAGCATCACGCGCGCATATTTGAGCGTTTCTACCGGGTGGATACCGGCAGGGCACGCACCAACGGCGGCACAGGCCTTGGGCTTGCCATCGTTAAAAATGCCGTTCAGTTCCATCAGGGGGATATCTCAGTTAAGACACCCCCGGAGGGAGGTACAGAGTTCCTGTTCTATCTGAAACGATAGAACTGATCATACAACTACCTGCCCACCACCATCTTCATTGTCAACCGCTGCCCTTCATATTCCACAAAGTAGTAGTAGACACCTGCCGCAAGGGTTGTGACATCAAGTTCTAACTGATGGCTACCGGCCTCAACAGTGTAGCTCTCTGTATGCATAACCTGACCCACCAAATTCACAAGGCCAAAGTTGACAATGCCTCCCTGTGGAACTGAGTATCCGATGAGGGTAACACCCTTTGCAGGGTTGGGAATGTTCTGCTTCAGGGTGAACATCTCACCATCACCCTCTTCAATACCTATACAGGTGACTCCGGTGTATGTCCTGCAGACCTTGTTGTTGGTTGACACAAAGTCGCCAATAAGATCTGTCTCAACGCACAACTGCTGTACACCAAGATTTGGTCTGAAAAGATTGTTCAGCAACACCACCACCGAATCACCATAAGCCAGCGTGCCTGTCCATGTCTGGTTATTTACCGGCCCGCCATTCAGGAAAGTGTACTTTATTGGCACACTTGTCTGGGGATTCTGACCGTAGTTCTTAAGGCTTACTGCCACCGGAAACTCATACCAGGGGTGTGTTGCTGCCTCATAGAAGCATATCCTCCCTATCGAATCTGGAAAAGGTGAGAGGATGTGAGCTATCCCCACATCGTGATATGCCGGCAGGGAATTATAACTCTTGCATATCTCGTCGTTAACAGGAAAGGCATCATTCGAAAGTTGGGTGCGGGCGCAGAGTGTATACGATGATGCAGGTACCGTAAATGGCAACACAAAGGTGTACTGCGCTGTTCCATTATTGGCAATAGTACCTGTCCATGTCTCAGTAGAAACAATGTTTCCATTGAGCCTTAACTCCACAGGGATCATGTTCTGTGTATTGGTGCCGAAGTTGGTGATGAGTACCTTCACATTTACAGGTATCCCTGCAGCAGTGTCGTTGAGAGGTACGAGAATAGCAGTCACGCCAACATCGTTTGGCACAACAGGCAGCGACAGCCTGAAGTTGTCTATTGCCCAGCCGTTAGAGGTGGCCGATGTGTTGGAGTAGAACTGGAACCGGAACTGTACCTCAGGCTTTGCATTAAAGTAGTTTGGATCAAGCTTGTATGCCGCATACATCCACCCAGAGTTGGTATGGCTGAAGTAGTTCTGCCCTCCTGTGAAGACATTGTACCAATTGGTGCCAAAAGCATCTCCCACCGAACCAAGGTTTATCCAGCTCTGGCCACCGTTGGTGCTGTACTGAACCCTGCCATAATCCCCAGATGCCATTGCACACCAGTGCCAGAAACTAATGCTGATGGTGTCATTACCTCCAAGACCCATAAAGTTGAATACAGGGGTGTAAAGGTATTCATCTGCATTATTGGAATAGTCGCCGGTAAGGTTGGTTACCCAGGATTTGCTGCCCGAATAGGCCGAGTTGATGATGTTGGCCGACGGAGTTCCGTACTGCCAGTTCAGTGCCGTAGCTGGCTTGTACCACATGTTGCCCGATTCGAAATCATCAAAGAAAGGCAAGGTGGTGTAGTATTGTCCATAGGTTCCCATACAAATCTCATCATTAAACTGTGCACTGTCACAGGCAAGAATAGTATAGACACATAGTGTGTTGTTGCCCATTGGAAGAGTTACATCAGGCATCTGGATACTGTCAATCCCTCCTGATGGCAACCCTGATGGGTAGACAACTACTACAGGTGTTCCGCTATTAAGCTTGTATGCAACCGATAGTGTACCGGGTGCTATCGGGTTGCTTCCGAAGTTCATGAATTTTACCCATACCGGCAGAGGTGTCCCGGCCTGTGATAGCGATTGTGGTGACATGATCTGAATAACCCCCGCATCACATTGCGCCTGTGGAGCTATCGTTACCATGTAGTCCTCGGTTTCACCGTATGTGTATGTGTTACATGGGGTAACACTTGAAGCAGTTGATGTCTGGTTTAGTACCAATCGCATCATGGTGTTGCCGTTGAGGGCATTATATGGAACCTGTATGTTCGCTGTAACTACATTGTTGGATGTAGTCGCCTGACTGAAGATCTCCTCGGTCAATGGATCAAATATCCCATCACGGTTAAAGTCAATCCATACCTTGACCCAGCAGTTATACTGAGTGCTGGCACCCGGTGCAAAACTCGAGGTAATGCTCATGGGATAGGTCAACCCGGGCGATATCATCGGTGGAGTAACGGTGGTGGAGTGATTAGTGTACATCGCACCCACAGCAGGTGAGGTATGACTGAAAATCGTGCCGATGCTTACATTGGTGATCTCTTCGTATAATGCACTGGTGGCTGTTGAGGGGCAATAGTTCGGTAACAAGTTGGTAACCGACTTCCATGCGGTGTCGTTCTGATGGGTGTTGTCACACGACAGTCCTGTCCATGCCTTGATCTGATAGGTGTTACCCGCTATTGAAAGATTTGCTTTTGCATTGAATGTGTATGTAACTGAGTCATTGGAGGGGATTGTTGATGTGATGGTCTCTGTCACTACAGGAAGATTGTCTATACTGAAACTAACCGGTATGTTGCTCTGGGATGATGCTCCATAGTTTTTTACCCTTACAATAACCGTTTCCTGTGATGTAAGATTTACTGCAGAAACAGGATACAATATGGCGCTTACACCAACATCGCAGGGCTGAGGATTTGACACGGTGACAGTCAACGGAACACGAATACTGTTACATCCTGTAGCCAAAGCCTCAAAAACCTCTATCTCCCTGAAATTTGGATTTGAAGTTTGTCCTGTTCCGGTCATCTGGAATGAGGTGATCCTGAGTTTCGTTGTGGTAACCATCGGGAAAGGAACAACATTTTCACATTGCATAGGCAGGTTGCTGAAGGTATAGAAACTCACCCAGTTCCCTGCATCCCATTTGTACAGGGTTGCACCGGTAAGAAATCTTGCATTGTTCTGTGCATGATGGATCTTCATACCATCAATCGAAACTGCTGCCGGCCATTCGAAATCTATCCAGTTGACATGAGGTGTCAAAGATGGCGGATTAGATGTTGAAATCCACATCAGCTGTGTGCCGCAGGTTCCTAAATTCAGGTCGTTCAATGCGCTGCACGGGCCGGTACTGCAGTTGCTGGCAGAAACTGTTGAGGAAGGTGCTATGTTCACTCCGGGAACATAAGGCCCTGAAGATGGCACATAGCCTGTGCCGGCCTGAACCCAGTATGTAGTGGTAGTATAAAGCAACGGAGTTGTGTAATATGCTCCGGTACCCAGTTCAACGGTAGCAGTATCCTGGGCAAACCAGAATACTGTATCCTGGCTCTGGGCATAAAGTGTTACTGATGTAGCATAAGGGATAGTAGTGTCACTCACCACAGGTGGTGGAGGAATGCCAAGTGAAATTACCTGCATATGTGCAGTATCATTATACTTCACATTATCGCCCTGCAGGTCTACCCATGAATGTACCATGAAGGTGTCATCAACTGTTGTTACTGTGAAATCGGCCAGGGTGCTGAAATGGAACAGTACGCTGTCTCCCGGCAAAACTACAGGTGTAAACGTTTGTGTTACAGCAGGAAGAGTTGGTTTAATGCGATAACTTACAGATACTGTTGAAGGAGTTGGACTGTTAATAGCATTTACACCAAGGTTCTTTACCCAGATGCTGATTGTATCCAGACCAATGTTACATGCATCTTCAAGACCCACTATCCTTGATACCATGGCATCGTTAACCGGGGTACCGAAGAAGTTCTTGCAGAACTGGTCGTTGAAAGCATTACTGTCGCCAGCAAGAACTGTTTTGGCGCATATTACCGAACTGCCTGCCGGTGATGTCATCGACTGCATTGTAACTGTGGCTGTACCCAATGAAGGTATCGCTGCACCTGTAAACGTTGTTGTATAAGGAGTGCCTCCATTTACATTATACTCTATGGTCATCGAATTAGGATTGATAGTGTCTGTACCAAAGTTGGTAACCACAACCTGTACAGGATATACCTGCCCTTCATTGGTATTTGTGCCTGGTGATACAATTGCTGATACCCCAGCATCCTTGGGTATCAGAGGTACCTCGTGTGCCCCGATTGTAGGTGTCTGTGAACGGGAATTCCCGTCTATATCATCTGGTACAACTGCCAGCGGTGTAGCTTTTGCAGAAAGTACAGTATTAACCAGATGAAGATCATGAACAGCGTTAAAAGGTGGATTGATATTGTGCGAATGTGACTCTTTGCCGCTTGCTGTCTGAAGGGCTGCCAACGTGGTAACATTTGCATTCCAGTATGCAAGGTTAGTTGCTGATCCCCAATAGTTATTGTAATCTGAGATAGTAACCTGGGCAGGTGTTCCGAAATAGGCCGCATAACCTCCGGCAGGATTTGAAAAGACATTGTTTGCAAACTTTTGCCCAAGTGTATTGGACGATGTATTATATTGATATAATGACCTTGCTGATGTTGAGCCTCCAATAATACTGATACTGTTGAAGTAATACTCTGTACCATTACCATAATAGGCATATAGTCCGTAATGAGCTCCTGTTCCCCCGGTAATACTTATCATATTGTTGGCTACAAGCCCATAACCGGATGGGGATGCATTATATGAATAGTAATTGCCGTAATAGTCAGCGATACCATAACAGGCAGAAGAAGAAGTTGCTGCAATGGAAACTCTGTTTCCGACTATCCTGTATTTATTGTTGATGTAGTAGCAGTAAATCCCATAAGAATAAGGAGCAACCCCTGAGTGTATGTTATTGCCTATTATCTGAGTTGAATCTGTGTAATACACATACATTGGGTAATAGTATGATCCCACGATCTCATTGCCCTGTATAACTGTACCTTTTTGCCAGGATGTAGTACTAACTCCATAGATGTAAATTGTGTAATAGCCTCCCTGCATAAAATTATTAAGGTATGTATTGTAATGGTTAAGTGTATTGTAATCATAGATGCATGCTGTTGTGGAGGTACTTGATCCGGCTGAAATAATCCGGTTATTTTCAAAACGGTTGTATGTTGCCCCACCGGTAAGTTCAACAACCCTGCCATAAGAAGCATTATTTGCCCTTATAGTCATTCTCTCAAATCTAAACCAGTCGGCACCATTAAGTCTAACTGTCCAGTTATCGGCAGTACCTGTTGCTGAATACTGCAGAATGACCTGCGTGCTATCGCCTGTTGAGCTGCGGAATGTCACAGTATTATTGGCATTCATTCCGGTGATCTCCGGAATAGTCAACTGTTCAGTATATGTACCCGGCTGAACCTCAAAGATCACATGGCCGCAAATTCCTGCAGCTGTTAATGCATTCAAGGCAGAGTTAAAGGAGTAAAAGTCCCAGTTCCCTGTAATTGGCGGCCCGATGGTAAATGTCCCGGCCAAGCAGGCATTGAAACATGAAGTTGCAGTATCATTGGTATTTACAGTGTCTGCAACACCATTGGGAAGCGAAGTCCATGCATCAATACAATAGGTTCCTCCCTGAAAAGCCGCAGTGTCAATCACAACTAACTGAGTAGCACCGAATGCCAGAGATCCTGTCCATAGATAGGTGCTCTGGACAACACTGTTGAGTGACCATGTGATATTTGCAGAATTAAGGGTACTGGTTCCGTAATTCTTAAGTTTAACTATTACCTCCTGAGGAACCCCCGATATCGCACTGACCTTGGGATTGTCAATCTCTTCTATCCCTGCATCAACAGGTGGTGGCAGGCCTACATTTACCTGAATCGGTATTTTAATGCTGGGACAACCGATAGCTCCCCCTCCTCCAACTGAATAATAAACTCTTCCATTCCAAACCCTTGGAGTGATTGTTACACTGAAGTAGCTTCCGGCATGTCTTGCTTCAATAGTCATGTCAGCATTGGTATATACTTCATTTGACCCTGTCCCTGAGTTATACCACATTCCGGTACCTGAAGCGTACGTGATGTAGAAACCGCAGGTCTGACCGGCAGGAACGGTAACACCTCCCAGAGGCAGACGGGTAGGATTATTCATGCCGCTTGTGGTAACGGTATAATCACCAACCTTGGTCCATCCGGCAGTAGTCGATATAAACCCGACATAGGAACCTGGACGATACCACACTTCAATCAAACCACTTACACTGCAATTTATGTCAAAACTGTCAACTGTCAGTGTGTTTACAGCTTTAATATCAAACATATTTCCGGCCTGTCCTGTATTACCAGTGAAAAGAGTAACTATATTATTGTTTACAGCCGGCCCCCCTGTTATTAAAGCCGAAGCTGCATAATATGTTGTGGTATCATATAAAGAGGGTGTATTGTATACCGGCCCGGAACCTACCGCAACTGTAGCTGTATCAGAATCGAACCAGAAAATTGTATCAAGGCTGGAGGCGTTTAATGTGGCAGAACCTCCGTAGACGATATTCACAGGTGATGTCACAGTAGGTGGAGGAGGAAGTGTCAATGACTCAATTTCAATATCAGCAGTATCATTTACCTGAACATTATCACCGGTAAGGTTCACCCATGCAAAAAGCTTGAATGTTGTGTCAACCGAAGTAGACAGATCTACAGGGGTTGGGAAAGAGTAATGCAGACTGTCGTTTACAGCAATTGTGTCAGTGACTGTATGAGTTACAATTGTTGAAGTATTATCAAGCCTGTATGAAACGGAATAATTCCCGGTAATGTCTGCAGATCCGTTATTCTCAATCACTACTTTTACCGTTTCAAGCCCAAGTCCGCAGGGACTGGCAAGAGGAATTATCCTCTTCATTCTGGCATCATACAACGGGATCCCATAATACGAAATGTACGAAGTGTCGTTGAAAAAGTTGGTATCACCCTGAAGTTCAGTCCATGCAGCAACTGTAACATTTCCTGCAGGAGAAATATATGCCGGTAAAACAACCGAGGCAGTCTGGAACTGAAGAAGCTGTCCGGAATAGGAACCCATCACAGGAGTACTGCCATTTACACGGTAGAAAACATTAACGCTGGTGATGGTATCTGTACCCAGATTCTGTATTGTAACAGTAACCGGTACCGTTGCTGCTTCATTTATCACAGCCTGCTGAGTTGGTGTTACAAAATTTATTACCCCGGCATCCTTTGGTATCAGAGGTAATTCATGCGCCCCTATTGTTGGAAATGGTGATCTTATATTGCCGAAAATGTCAAAGGGCACAGAAGCAAGATATGTACCCTTCGACGAAAGAAGTGTATTGGTAAGGGTTAGGTCATGAACTGCTGTAAAAGGTGGATTGATATTTAGTGAGTTGACCTCTTTTCCGCTTGCTGCCTGAAGAGCCGCCAGTGTCCCGACATTAGCATTCCAGTAAGCGAGGTTTGAGGCCGAACAGTAATAATTGTTATAATCTGATGTAATTACCTGTGCAGGTGTGCCGAAATAGGCGGCATAACCCCCGGCTGAATTGGAAAATATATTATTGACGAATTTCTGGCCTAATGTGTTGGACGCTGTATTGTACTGATACAAGCACCTGCCAGATGTTGAACCTCCCGTTATACTGATGGAATTGTGATAATATTCAGAACCGTTGCAGTAATAGGCATATAAACCATAATGAGTTCCTGTACCTCCCGCAATACTAACCATATTATTGGCAATCAATCCGTAACCTGTTGGAGATGCATTGTATGAAGCATAATTGCCATAATAATCCCGGATTCCATAACAGGCTGTAGAAGAAGTTGCTGTAAGGGCTACTCTGTTGCCAACTATCCTGTATCCGTTATTTGGATAATAACAGGATATACCGTATGAATAAGGAGCAACTCCTGAGTGGATATAGTTGCCAATTATCTGAACCGAGTCCGAATAATATATATACATCGGATAATAATACGACCCTACTATCTCATTCCCCTGTATTACAGTTCCTTTCTGCCATGTTGTAGAGTTCACACCATAGATGTACATGGTATAATAACCACCCTGCATATAATTATTCAGATATGTGTTATAATTGTTAAGAGTATTGTAATCGTATATACATGCTGTTGTTGATGTACTTGATCCCGCAGATATTATCCTGTTGTTTGCAAACAGGTTGTATGTTGATCCGTTTATGAGTTCTACCACCCTTCCATAAGAGGCACTTTGAGCCCGGATGGTCAAATGCCGGAAAATAAAATGGCTTACTCCGTTTAACCGCACCACCCAGTTATCGGCGGTACCGGTCGCAGTATATTGGATGATTGCTGAGGTACTGTCATTGTTTGCACTCCTGAAGGTAACCGTATTCACAGCATCCATACCCGTCACTGCTGTAAGAGTGATCTGTCCGGTATAGGTTCCCGGTGCAATAAGAAACTCCACTGGCCCGCTTACTCCACTGGTGGTTAAGGCTGTGACTGCAGCAGTTACCGAAGCGTAATCTGCCCCGGTACCTCCTATCGTGTATATACCCATCATAGCCTGTTTGTTGAAAAAACTCTGACAACCGGCTGAAGGTGAATAACCTGTATTATGCGAAACAGATCCATCAACCGCCACAACTTTATAACAGATGGTGGAGTTGAAAGACTGAGTCGGTATAGAGCCTGTATATGTATTGCCGGTGGTGTTTACCATTCCTACTGTGTCCGGTGTGCCCGCATTGACAGTATAGACAATGTATGCTGTATCTATACCCGATACATCGGTTATCGTGGCATTGATCACAAATGGACCTGCTGAATAAACCGTGTCACCATATAAAGGGGGTAACTGCGTGATTACAGGTGGTATGAGCTCCGATATTGCAGCAGTTACCTTGATGTCGTCAACTACCCATCCCCAGTTCTCAAACTGTGTGGTGTTATTGATGTCACGTAAGATAAATCTTACCATAACCTGGGAAGTATTGGATGCTATTGCTGAGATGTCGAATATTTCTGTCTGCCACCATCCATTGGTGGGTACGGATGAATTACCCGGAAGCCAGGATGTATATGAAGTTGCTGAAAACTTGTTGCTGGTTGCTGCAGTGAAGTTCCCACTGCCCAAATATTGATTCTCCGTGAGTTGCGTCCAGCTTGCTCCGTTGTTTGCCGATACATAAATCTCACCGGCATCGAAAAATTCAATCTTGCATATATGACTGAATTCCAATAACACATAGGTATTACCAATGGTACTGAAACTTGTCGTTGTCAGTACTGATGAATCACCCGGGTTAATGATGTGGGCTGAATACGACTTTGTGCCTGTATTATACAGTGTTGTATTTACTGACCACGGTTGAGTTCCTGATGTTGTTACCGATGAGGTGGCTCCTTCAAATCCTTCCTGGTAAACAATTGTCTGTGAATGTAATGCATAAGATGCAATTACAATCAATGCTAAAATAACTGCAAAATGTTTCATGACTGATATAGCTTAAAAATTCTTATGATTTATAGGCTATAAAAGTATATATATTCTGCATATTGGACTGATAAAAACTTAAATAAATTGTTAATGGTTAATTAAAAGTGTTCAGGCTCGCTGGCGCAGGTGCAACGAACTTGAACGTGAGCCAACCAAACGCTTGCTAAGGAATCTGAACTGATTCCCGATTGGCCGATTAGACAGTTAGACAATCATACAACTACCTGCCCACCACCATCTTCCTTGTCAACCGCCGGCCTTCATATTCCACAAAGTAGTAGTAGACACCTGCCGCAAGAGTTGTGACATCAAGTTCTATCTGATGGCTACCAGCCTCAACAGTGTAGCTCTCCGTCTGCATAACCTGGCCTACCATATTTACAAGGCCAAAGTTGACAATGCCTCCCTGTGGAACAGAGTATCCGATTAGGGTAACCCCCTTTGCAGGGTTGGGAATGTTCTGCTTCAGGGTGAACATCTCACCATCACTATCTTCAATACCTATACAGGTGACTCCGGTGTATGTCATGCATGCTTTGTCGTTGGCAAAAACAGAGTCCCCTGTGAGTTCAGTCTCAACGCACAACTTCTGTGCACCAAGGTTTGGCTTGAACAGGATGTTCAGCAATACCACCACCGAATCACCGTAAGCCAGCGTGCCTGTCCATGTCTGGTTATTTACCTGACCTCCATTGAAAAACGTGTAGCTGATAGGTATACTCGTCTGATTATTAACCCCATAGTTCTTGAGGCTCACAGTTACCGGAAATGCATACCAGGGGTGTGATGCTGCCTCATAAAAACATATCCTGCCTGTATTGTCGGGTAAAGGGGACAATATATGCGCTATCCCGACATCAATATTGGCAGGTATTGAATTGAAGTTCCTGCATGTCTGATCATTAATCGAAAAAGCATCATTCGGCAATACAGTGCGGACACACAAGCTATAGGGTGTTGATGGTATGATAACAGGCACGGTAAAGGTATATTGCACTGTATCATTGCTGAGGATCATCCCTGTCCAGGACTCAGCGGAAACAAGGCTGCTGTTCATCCTCAACTCTACCGGAATCAGGCTCTGACTGTTGGTGCCGAAGTTGGTAATGAGGATCTTTACATTTACTGGTATCCCTGCAGCAGTGTCGTTGAGAGGTACGAGAATAGCAGTTACGCCAACATCGTTTGGCACAACAGGCAGCAATAGCCTGAAGTTGTCTATTGCCCAACCGTTAGAGGTAGCCGATGTGTTGGAGTAGAATTGGAACCGGAACTGTACCTCAGGCTTTGCATTAAAGTAGTTTGGATCAAGCTTGTATGCCGCATACATCCACCCAGAGTTGGTATGGCTGAAGTAGTTCTGCCCTCCTGTGAAGACATTGTACCAATTGGTGCCAAAAGCATCTCCCACCGAACCAAGGTTTATCCAGCTCTGGCCACCGTTGGTGCTGTACTGAACCCTGCCATAATCCCCAGATGCCATTGCACACCAGTGCCAGAAACTAATGCTGATGGTGTCATTACCTCCAAGACCCATAAAGTTGAATACAGGGGTGTAAAGGTATTCATCTGCATTATTGGAATAGTCGCCGGTAAGGTTGGTTACCCAGGCTTTGCTGCCCGAATAGGCCGAGTTGATGATGTTGGCCAACGGAGTACCGTACTGCCAGTTCTGGGTGGTGGCCGGTTTGTACCACATATTGCTCGACTCGAAGTCATCGAAGAATGGCAATGTGGTGTAAAACTGTCCGTATGTTCCCTTGCATATCTCATTATTGAATTGGGTTGTGTCACAGGCGAGTATGGTGTAGGCGCACAAAGTGTTATTGCCCATTGGAAGGGTAACATCTGGCATCTGGATACTGTCAACTCCACCTGAAGGCAGGCCAGGTGGATATGCCACAACCACAGGTGTCCCACTGTTAAGTGTATAGGCTATTGAAAGGGTGCCCGGTGCTATCGGGTCACTGCCAAAGTTCATAAACTTAACCCATACAGGTTGCGGAGTGGCCGCCTGAGAGAGTGATGCCGGAGAAATAATCTGGATAACACCGGCATCACAAACTGCCTGAGGTGCTATTGTTACCATATAATCCTCTGTCTCTCCGTATATATATGTATTACAAGGTGTAACACTTGAGGCTGTCGAGGTCTGGTTGAGTACAACACGCATCATCGTGTTGCCGTTCAATGCGTTGAACGGTATCTGTATGTTCGCTGTAACAGTATTGCTCGATGTGGTTGCCTGACTGAATATCTCCTCTGTCAACGGATCAAATATACCATCACGGTTGAAGTCCACCCACGCCTTAACCCAGCATGCATACTGTGTACTTGCCCCGGGAGTAAAACTTGAGGTGATGCTCATGGGATAGGTTAACCCGGGTGAAAATATTGGTGGAAGAACCGTTGTGGAGTGATTGGTGTACATCGCACCCACTGCCGGTGAGGTATGACTGAAAACCGTGCCAATGCTTACATTGGTGATCTCTTCGTGTAATGCACTGGTAGCCGTTGAGATGCAATAGTTCGGTAACAGGTTGGTAACCGACTTCCATGCTGTGTCGTTCTGAGGGGTGTTGTCACACGACAGTCCTGTCCATGCCTTGATCTGATAGGTGTTACCCGCTATTGAAAGATTTGCTTTAGCATTGAAGGTGTATGTAACCGAGTCATTGGAGGGGATTGTTGATGCGATGGTCTCTGTCACTACTGCAAAATTGTCTATCTTGTAACTAACCGGTATGTTGTTCTGGGATGATGTTCCATAGTTTTTTACCCTTACCATGACCGTTTCCTGTGATGTAAGATTTAGAGCAGAAACAGGATACAATATGGCACTTACACCAACATCGCATGGCTGAGGATTTGACACGGTGACATTTACGGGAACACGGGTACTGGCGCATCCGGCTGACCCGGTCTGATATTTCATCTCAACCCTGGCAATACTTGCATTCGACTCCAGGCTGATGGTGCTGGTTGGCGCCTGACCCGAAACGAGAGGACTCTGATATACCAACCTCGTAAGGGTAACAGGTATTCCATTTATTGTGGATGGAACCTGTGCAGGTCCATAAGAATTGCTCATAGTTGTACCACTGGAATTTGTTGCACCAATGATTCCAATCTCGTCACCTGCCTGAATTGGGATATTTACCGCCTGCGGAACCCCAAAAGGTGCATTTGCAATGTATGCAAGTGTTGTGTGCTGATTTGCACTTGCATTCGTTGACGGAAATCCTGAAAATTTCACAACCTGAATGTACTGTGGCCCCTGAGTGACTGTAGCAGGAACCATGAGTTCAGTAATTGTCATGTCTACCGGTGCAGTAAAATGGTATCCCCTGGTCAGCGCTGCCTGATAATCGCTACTTTGAGTACCTACAAAAAGTGAACTATCAACTAATGAAGATGATCCTGCTTGAACCCAGTAGGTAGTGGTGGTATACAGCAAAGGAGTTGTGTAAGATGCTCCGGTAGCCATTTCAACGGTAGCAGTATCCTGAGCAAACCAGAATACCGGATCCTGGCTCTGTGCATAAAGTGTTACTGATGTAGCATAAGGGATAGTAGTGTCACTCACCACAGGTAATGGAGGAATGCCAAGTGATATAACCTTTGTGTCAGCAGTATCATTATTCTTCACATTATCTCCCTGAAGGTCTACCCATGCATGTACCATGAAGGTATCATCAACTGATGTTACTGTGAAATCTGCCAAAGTGCTGAAATGAAACAGTACGCTGTCTCCCGACAAAACTACAGGTGTAAACGTTTGTGTTACAGCAGGAAGTGTTGGCTTAATGCGATAACTTACAGATACTGTTGAAGGAGTCGGACTGTTAATAGCATTTACACCAAGGTTCCTTACCCAGATGCTGATGGTGTCCAGACCAATGTTACATGCATCCTCCAGCCCCACTATACTTGATACCATTGCATCATTGATAGGATTGCCGATGAAGTTCTTGCAGAAGGGGTCGTTGAATGTATTACTGTCGCCAGGAAGAACTGTTTTGGCGCATATTACCGAACTGCCTGCCGGTGATGTCATCGACTGCAATGTAAGTGTGTCGGTACCTAACGAAGGTATCGCTACCCCTGTATAAGTAGTTGTATATGTTGCGCCCGCATTAATGTTATACTCTATGGTCATCGAATTGGGATAGATTGTGTCTGTACCAAAGTTGGTCACGATAACCTGTACCGGATATACTTGTCCTTCATTGGTATTGGTACCGGGAGACAGAATCGCTGTCACACCTGCATCCTTGGGAATGAACGGAACCTCGTCTGCGCCAATGGTGGGAACCGATGCACGTGGTTCTCCATCAATGTCAACCGTAATCGCTGCAATCGGAGTACCCTTTTCAGAAAGCACACCAGATAAAAGATGGAGGTCATGTGATGATATAAAGGGCGGATTGATATTGTGTGAATGTGATTCCTTGCCACTTGCTGCCTGTAAAGCAGCAAGGGTACCTACATTAGCCCCCCAGTAGGCAAGGTTGGTGGCAGTGGAATAGAAATTATTGTAATCAGTGGCAGTTACCGAGGCCGGTGTTGCGAAATAAGCTGCATATCCCCCACCAGAATTGGAGAAAATGTTGTTCTTATAAGTCTGTCCTAATGTATTGGCGGCTGTATTGTATTGATTCAGGCACCTGCCCGCTGTTGAACCTCCGGTAATACTGATGGTATTGTGATAATATTCAGAACCGTTGCAGGAATATGCATCGAATCCATAATGAGATCCTGTCCCACCGGTGATACTTACCATATTATTGGCTACAAGCCCATAACCAGACGGGTATGGATTATATGAATAGTGGTTCCCGTAATAATCCCGAAGACCGTAACAGGCCGAAGAGGATGTTGCCATAATGGAAACCCTGTTGCCGATGATCCGGTATGCATTGTTGGTGTAATAGCACACAATTCCGTATGAATACGGAGCGACTCCGGAATGAATGTTATTACCTATTACCTGGGTTGAGTCTGTATAGTAAGTTAATATCGGATAATAGTATGATCCGACAATCACATTACCCTGAATCACTGTGCCTTTTTGCCAGGATGTAGAACTAACACCATAGATATATATGGTATAATATCCACCTTCCATATAGTTATTGATGTAAGTGTTGTAATGGTTCAGTGTATTATAATCGTAGATGCATGCTGTTGTGGGGGTACTTGATCCGGCTGAAATAATCCTGATATTTTCAAAACGGTTGTATGTTGCACCACCGGTAAGTTCAACGACCCTGCCATAAGAAGGATTATTTGCCCAAATAGTCATCTTCTCGAACCGGAACCAGTCGGCACCGTTAAGTCTAACTGTCCAGTTATCGGCAGTACCTGTTGCTGAATACTGCAGAATGACCTGCGTGCTGTCGCCTGTCGAGCTGCGGAAGGTTACAGTATTGTTTGCATTCATTCCGGTGATCTCAGGAATAGTCAACTGTTCGGTATATGTTTCAGGCTGAACATCGAAGATTACATGGCCGCAGACTCCTGCCGTCTGAAGTGCCGTTATCGCCTGGTTGAAACTGTTGTAATGCCAGTTGCCTGTTGTGGGGGGGCCAATGGTGTACACTCCGGCAAGGCAGGCATTAAAACAGGATGTTGCAGTATCATTGGTGTGAACGGTGTCTGCAACACCATTGGGAAGGGAAGTCCATGAATCAATACAATAGGTTCCACCCTGAAAAATTGCGGTGTCAAGCACAACCAATTGTGTTGCCCCCAATGCAAGAGAACCCGTCCATTGATAAGTGCTCTGGACAACACTGTTGAGTGACCATGTGATATTTGCAGAGGTAAGGGTATTGGTTCCGTAATTCTTAAGTTTAACTCTTACCTCCTGAGGAACGCCCGATATTGCACTGAACTTGGGGTTGTCAATCTCTTCTATCCCTGCATCAACAGGTGGTGGAGAGCTTACATTTACCTGAATTGGCACTTTATTACTGGGACAACCGATAGCCCACCCCCCTCCAACAGAATAATAAACTCTTCCATTCCAAACCCTTGGAGTCAATGTTACATTGAAGTAGCCTCCTCCATGTCTTGCTTCAATAGTCATGTCAGAGTTGGTATATACTTCATTTGTTCCTGTTCCGTCGTTATACCAAATTCCAATTCCGGAAACATATGTGATATAGAAGCCATAGGTCTGACCGGCAGGAACGGTAACACCTCCCAGAGGCAGACGGGTAGGATTATTTATGCCGCTTGTGGTAACGGTATAATCACCAACCTTGGTCCATCCGGCATTAGTCGATATGAACCCGACATAGGAACCCGGACGATACCACACTTCAATCAAGCCACTTACACTGCAATTTATATCAAAACTGTCAACTGTCAGTGTGTTTACAGCTGTAATATCAAACATATTTCCAGCCTGCCCTGTATTACCAGTAAAAAGAGTAACTATATTGTTGTTTACAGCCGGCTCCTCTGATGCAAAAGCCGAAGCTGCATAATATGTTGTGGTATCAAATAAAGCGGGTGTTTGGTATACCGGCCCGGAACCTATCGCAACTGAAGCCGTATCAGAATCGAACCAGAAGATTGTATCAAGGCTGGAGGCGTTTAATGTGGCAGAACCTCCGTAGACGATATTCACAGGTGAAGTCACAGCAGGTGGAGGAGGAAGTGTCAATGACTCAATTTCAATATCAGCAGTATCATTAACCTGGACATTATCACCTGTAAGTTTCACCCATGCATAAAGCTTAAATGTTGTGTCAACTGAAGCAGTAAGATCAACAGGTGTTGGGAATGAGTATAAAAGACTGTCGTTTAAAGCTATTGTGTCAGTAACTGTATGAGTTATTATTGTTGAGTTATTATCAAGCCTGTATGAAATAGAATAATTACCTGTAATGGTTGCAGATCCAACATTTTCTATCACTGCTGTTACCGTTTCAAGCCCAAGTCCGCAAGGACTTGCAAGAGGAATGATCCTCTTCATTCTGGCATTATGTAACGGGATCCCATAATATGAAATATATGAAGTGTCGTTGAATAAGTTGGTATCACCCTGAAGTTCAGTCCATGCAGCAACAGAAACATTTCCTGCAGGTGATATAAATGCTGGTAATACAACCGATGCAGTCTGGAGCTGAAGAAGCTGTCCCGAAAATGAACCCATCATTGGTATTCCACCATTTACGCTGTAAAAAACATCAACACTGGTAATGGTATCTGCTCCATAATTCGTTATGGTTACCATAACAGGTACAGTGTCTGCCTCTGCAACAACAGTCTGCGGCGTGGGTGTTACAAAATTTAAAACACTTACATCTTTCGGCATCAGGGGTATCTCGTGGGCTCCGATAGTTGGCACAGGAGGACGGGAAGTACCATTGATGTCATAGGGAACCAGGGCAAGGTAAGTGCCTTTCCCGGATAACAAGGTGTTGGTGAGGGTAAGGTCATGTGTTGAAGCAAATGGTGGCTGTAAATTCAGAGAGTGTACCTCTTTTCCGCTTGCCGCCTGAAGAGCTGCCAGTGTTCCAGCGTTGCCATTCCAAAAGGCAAGTTTGGATGCTGTTCCATTATAATTGTTATAATCTGACGAAATAATCTGTGCAGGTGCGCCGAAATAGGCTGTATATCCCCCGGCTGTGTTGGAAAAGATATTATTGACGAATTTCTGGCCTGATGTATTGGAGGCTGTATTGTATTGATACAGGCACCTGGCCGATGTTGAACCTCCGGTAACACTGATGGAATTGTGATAATACTCAGAACCGTTGCAGCAATATGCATATAATCCATTATGAGTTCCTGTCCCACCTGAGATACTTACCATATTGTTGGCAATTAATCCGTAGCCTGTTGGAGACGGGTTGTATGAAGTGTGATTGCCATAATGATCCCGGATTCCATAACAGGCTGAGGAAGAAGTTGCTGTTATTGCCACCCTGTTACCAACGATCCTGTATTGATTATTGATGTAATAGCATGCTATTCCGTAATTAAATGAACCGGCTCCGGCGTGGATGTAGTTACCTGTTATCTGGGTTGAGTCTGTATAATAGATATACATGGGATAAGAAAATGTCCCTACTATCTCATTTCCCTGTATAACAGTCCCTTTTTGCCATGTGGTTGAATCTACACCATAGATATATAATCCATAATATCCACCCTGCATATAATTATTCCGATAGGTGTTGTAATGATTCAGGGTGTTATTGTCATACACACAGGCGGTGGTATTGGTGGAGGTTCCGGCAGAAATAATGCGATTTCCCTCAAACAGGTTGTATGTCGCCCCGTTTATTGGCACTACTACCCTTCCATTAGTGATACTAGGAGCCTTTAAGGTCAGATGCCGGAAAATAAAATGGCTTGCACCGTCCAACCGGACCACCCAGCTATCGGCTGTTCCGGTTGCAGTATATTGAATGATGACGGAGGTACTGTCATTGTTTGCACTCCTGAAGGTAACCGTATTAACAGCATCCATACCGGTCACTGCTGTAAGATTGATCTGTCCGGTATAGGTTCCCGGTGCAATTTGAAACTCCACAGGCCCGCTTACTCCAAAGGTGTTTAATGCTGTGACCGCAGCAGTTACTGAAGCGTAATCTGCCCCGGTACCTCCTATCGTGTATATACCCATCATCGCCTGTTTGTTGAAAAAACTCTGACAACCGGCTGAAGGTGAATAACCTGTATTATGCGAAACAGATCCATCAACCGCCACAACTTTATAACAGATGGTGGAGTTGAAAGACTGAGTCGGTATAGAGCCTGTATATGTATTGCCGGTGGTGTTTACCATTCCTACTGTGTCCGGTGTGCCCGCATTGACAGTATAGACAATGTATGCTGTATCTATACCCGATACATCGGTTATCGTGGCATTGATCACAAATGGACCTGCTGAATAAACCGTGTCACCATATAAAGGGGGTAACTGCGTGATTACAGGTGGTATGAGCTCCGATATTGCAGCAGTTACCTTGATGTCGTCAACTACCCATCCCCAGTTCTCAAACTGTGTGGTGTTATTGATGTCACGTAAGATAAATCTTACCATAACCTGGGAAGTATTGGATGCTATTGCTGAGATGTCGAATATTTCTGTCTGCCACCATCCATTGGTGGGTACGGATGAATTACCCGGAAGCCAGGATGTATAGGCCGTGGAGGTGAATCTGTTGCCTGTGGTTGAACTGAAGCTGCCAGTACCAAGATAATGAGCCTCCTTAAGCTTTGTCCAGCTTGCTCCGTTGTTTGCCGATACATAAATCTCACCGGCATCGAAAAACTCAATCTTGCATATATGACTGAATTCCAATAACACATAGGTATTTCCAACGGTGCTGAAACTTGTAGTAGTAAGCACTGATGAATCACCCGGATTAATGATGTGGGCTGAATATGACTTTGTGCCTGTATTATACAGTGTAGTATTTACTGACCATGGTTGAGTTCCTGATGTTGTTACCGATGGGGTGGCTCCTTCAAATCCTTCCTGGTAAACAATTGTCTGTGAATGTAATACATTAAATACAACAAAAAACAAAACTAAAATAAATACCAAATGTTTCATGACTGATAAGGCTTAAAAATTCATCTGAATTATAGGCTTTAAAAGTATATATATTCTGCAATAGCACTGATAAAAACTTAAATAAATTGCAAAAGCATAGCGAACCGTACGCACGAGCGTTCTTCGGCAATGGCTAAGGAACCGTGAGTGCAAAATGTGAGCGCAGCAAACAATGAAAGCACGAGCGTCCTTCGGCAATGGCTCAGGAACCGCGAGTGCAGAACGTGAGCGCAGCGAACCGAACGCTTGTGAAGCAAGCCGAACCGATTAACCGATTAGACAATCAAACAACTACCTGCCCACCACCATCTTCCTTGTCAACCGCCGGCCTTCATATTCCACAAAGTAGTAGTAGACACCTGCTGCAAGAGTTGTAACATCAAGTTCTATCTGATGGCTACCGGTCTCAACAGTGTAGCTCTCTGTCTGCATAACCTGGCCCACCATATTCACAAGGCCAAAGTTGACAATGCCTCCCTGTGGAACTGAGTATCCGATGAGGGTAACACCCTTTGCAGGGTTGGGAATGTTCTGCTTCAAAGTGAAGACAAAATCATCACCATCTTCAATACCTATACAGGTAACCCCGGTGTATGTCCTGCAGGCCTTGTTGTTGGCAAAAACAGAGTCCCCCGTGAGTTCAGTCTCAACGCACAACTTCTGTGCACCAAGGTTTGGCTTGAACAGGATGTTCAGCAATACCACCACCGAATCACCGTAAGCCAGCGTGCCTGTCCATGTCTGGTTATTTACCTGACCTCCATTGAAAAACGTGTAGCTGATAGGTATACTCGTCTGATTATTAACCCCATAGTTCTTGAGGCTCACAGTTACCGGAAATGCATACCAGGGGTGTGATGCTGCCTCATAAAAACATATCCTGCCTGTATTGTCGGGTAAAGGGGACAATATATGCGCTATCCCGACATCAATATTGGCAGGTATTGAATTGAAGTTCCTGCATGTCTGATCATTAATCGAAAAAGCATCATTCGGCAATACAGTGCGGACACACAAGCTATAGGGTGTTGATGGTATGATAACAGGCAGGGTAAAGGTATATTTTACTGTATCATTGCTGAAGATCATCCCTGTCCAGGACTCAGCAGAAACAAGGCTGCCGTTCATCCTTAACTCTACCGGAATTAGGCTCTGACTGCTGGTACCGAAGTTGGTAATTTCGATGCTTACATTCACCATTGACCCCACTGTTGTATCATTAAGTGGCATTTGTATGGCCGTTGCTCCAACATCGTTAGGTACAACAGGCAGCGACAGCCTGAAATCATCTATTGCCCATCCGTTGGCCGTTCCCGATGGGCCGGATTTGAAATGGAACCGGAACTGTACCTCGGATTTTCCATTTACTGCATTTGGGTCGAGTTTGTAAGCCGAATACATCCACCCTGAGTTAAGATGACTGAAGTAGCTCTGCCCTGCAAGGAAGATATTGTACCAGTTGGTGCCGCTCAGATCCCCGACATTCCCAAGAGTGACCCAGCTCTGCCCTCCGTTGGTGCTGTACTGCACCCTGCCGAAATCTCCGGGAGATACCATATCACACCAGTGATAAAAACTCAAAGTGATGGTATCCGTAGCTCCAAGACCTAAAAAGCTGAATGCCGGAGTATAAATATATTCATCGGCATTATTGGTGTAGTCGCCGGCAAGTTTCGTCACCAAAGCCTTTGTTCCTGAATAAGCACTATTTATGGTGTTTGCCGAAGGAATGCCGTACTGCCAGTTTTGTGATGCGGCAGGCTTGTACCAGTTATTGCCGGTCTCGAAATTGTCGAAAAACGGCAGGCCTGCAAAGTACCGGCCGTAAACACCCATACATATCTCATCATTAAGCATGATACTATCACAGGCGAGAATTGTATATACACACAAGGTGTTGTTGCCCATCGGCAGAATGAAACCCGGCATCTGAATGCTGTCTGTACCACCGGGTGGCAACCCTGAAGGGTATGCAACAACCACCGGCGTGCCACTATTCAGCCTGTATGCAATTGATAAAGCACCCGGTGCAATAGGGTCACTGCCGAAGTTCATGAACTTCACCCATACCGTATGCGACACACCTGCTTGTGATATGGAGGGTGGCGATATGATCTTAATAACACCTGCATCACAAGGTGCCTGAGGTGCAATTGTTATCAGGTAATCCTCAGTTTCACCAAAATCATATATTCCGCACGGTGTTACATCTACTGGCACCATGGTCCGATCCAGCACCACCCGCATCATCGTTATGCCATGCATTGCAGTAAAGGGTATTTGTATGTTGGCTGCTACAGTAGTGTTGGATATGGTTGCCTGACTGAACACCTCTTCAGTCATCTGATCAAAAATACCATCACGGTTCAGATCGATCCACACCTTGACCCAGGATGAATACTGTGTGCTGGCTCCGGGAGCAAAACCTGATGTGATACTCATAGGATATGTTATTCCCGGTAAAAGTGTCGGTGGCAAAACTGTATTGGAATAGTTGGTGTACATTGCCCCTATGGCGGGTGAAGTATTACTGAACAGAGTGTCGATGGTTATATTTGTGATCTCCTGGAACAAAGCACTGGTGGCCGTGGAGTTGCAATAGACAGGTAACAGGTTAGTCACATACTTCGATGATGTATCGTTTTGATCAATACTGTCACATGATAATCCTGTCCAGACCCTTAGCTGGTATGTATTACCCGAAATCGAGAGATCTGCTTTAGTACCAAAGGTGAAGTTGATAGAACTGTTGGAACCGACTGTTGCTGTAATTGTTTCGTTAACCGCCGGTTGGTTGTCGATCTGAAAGCTGACAGGGATATTGCTTTGAGAAACAGTTCCATAATTATCAACCTTTACCGTAACCGTTTCTTGTGATGTCATGTTTATTGCTGATACAGGATATAAAATTGCACTTACACCAACATTACAAGGAACAGGATTCAACACGGTGACATTAAGCGGGGCACGAACACCAATACACCCTGAAGCCAAAGCCTCAAAAATCTCTATCTCTCTGAAATTCGGATTGGATTGCTGACCCGTACCGGTCATCTGAAAGGATGTGATCCTGAGTTTCTTTGTTGTAACCAACGGGAACGGAACAGTATTATTACATTGCATTGGCAGGTTGCCGAAAGTATGGAAACTAACCCAGTTGCCTGCCTCCCATTTGTACAGAGTCGCACCGGTTAGAAGCCTGGTGTTGCTTTGACCATTATGAATTCTCATACCGTCAACTGAAACATCGGCAGGCCATTCAAAATCAATCCATTCAACATGAGGGACTATGCTGGGTGGTGTTGTTGTTGATACCCACATCTGCTGCATGCCACAGGCTCCCGAATTCAGGTCATTTAAAGCGCTGCATGGTCCCGAGTTACATATGGTGGCTGTTGCTGTCGCCTGTGGTGCAATGTTTACTCCCGGAAAATAAGGTCCTGAGGATGCAAAATATCCTGAAGCCGCCTGAACCCAATATGTAGTGCCGGAAAATAGCGCCGGTGTTGTAAAATATGCTCCTTTGAATAGCTCAATGGTTGCAGTATCCTGAGCAAACCATTGAACGCTGTCAGAACTCTGTGCATGAAGGGTCACCGGGGTAGCATAAGGGATTGTAGTGTCACTGACCAGAGGTGGAAGAGGTATATGAAGTGATATAACCTCAGAATGAGCAGTATCGTTATACTTCACATTATCCCCCTGAAGATCAATCCAGACCTTGACCCTGAAGGTATCGTCAACTGTCGTAACACTTAAATCTGCAAGGGTGCTGAAGTGGAACATTACACTGTCGTTCGGCATTAATACCGGAGTGAAAGCTTGAGTTACAACAGGTGCCGTCGGTTTTACACGGTAACTTACGGTCACTGTCGACGAAACCGGGCTATTGATCGGATTGACTCCAAGATTCCTGACCCAGATACTGATCGTGTCAGTGCCGATGTTACATCCATCTCTGAGCCCCACTATCCTGCTTACCATTGCATCATTTACCGGTGTTGCAAAGAATGATTTACAAAATTCATCATTGAACAGGTTACTGTCGCCCGGCAAAACGGTTATTGCACATATCACTGAACTCCCTGCCGGTGATGTCATTGAAGGCAGTGAAACTGTTGCTGATCCAAGCGACGGAATTGGTGCTCCAGTGTAAACCACTGAGACAGGTGTGCCCGCATTTACAGTGTATTGTATGGTTAAAATATTCGGATAGATTGTGTCTGTACCGTAGTTGGTTACAATTACCTGAACAGGATAAACCTGCCCCTCACTTGTATTGGTTCCCGGTGATAATATCGCAGTTACTGCGGCATCCTTTGGTATCAGCGGAACTTCGTCCGCACCTATCGTCGGCAGCGCAGAACGGGGCTCATCATCAATATCGTCAGTTACCCTTGCACTGTATTGTGCCCTGGCGGTAAGATTTGAACTCATAATATGAAGATCTGTATCAGACACAAACGGAACATTGAGATTATGTGAGTTACCCTCCTTATTACTGTATAACTGCAGCAAGGCTAAAGTCGGACAATTACCTTCCCAAAAAGCAAAATTACCTGCACTGCTCCACCAGTTATTGTGGTTCGATATGTTTACTGCTGTGCCCGATGTGACATAAAATGCATAACCACCCGATGTGATGCGCCCATGGTTGCTCTGTATGTTATTGCCTGTTCCGTAATAAATATCAATTGCGCGTGAGGTACCGGCACCTGAGCTCACATTCACCGAGTTGAACATCAGATCCTGTTGATTAGAGTAATAAAGGCGTATTGCATATTGGACTGCAGAAATGTTTGTACCAATGACCGATACGAAGTTGTTGGCAATCAACCCACGACGTGCTGTTGTGCCTGAACAGTAATACATGTAGATGCCCCCATACAACGTGCCGGCAGGAGCAAGCTCCACTCTGTTCTTGAGGATCCTGATATCGTTTTGGCAGTAGGCTGCATAAATGCCATATCCGTCGGCAAAGCCTGTAAGATTTCTTACTGTATTATTATTAAATACCAGTGAATCCTGACTGTACAGATAAGCCCCATAGTAGTAGAACCCCTCTATTAAGTTGCCCTCAAAAATGTTTCCCTTCTGAAGATTTGTTGTGCTCATACCATTCCATTGTATCCCGTAGTAGCCGTTCTTTATGCAGTTGTTTAGTAACTTGTTGTAGTTATCATTGCTTGTTGATGGGCTGTATACAGGGACAAGTTGGCTGGAAGTGCCAACCGGAACCTCTATCAGACAATTGCTGATGATGTTGTTGTGTGCACCGGCAATAAACTCAACAGCCCGCGCAAATGACGATCCAAGACCCTTGATAGTCATCTTCTCAAACCTGAACCAGTCTGCTCCGTTCAGCCTTAATGTCCAGTAATCTGCCACACCGGCTGTTGTGTATTGCAGAGTAACCAGAGTGCTGTCACCTGTTGAACCACGGAAAGTTACTGTCTGGTTCTGACCAACCCCCGGTATCTCAGGTATTGTAAGCTGTTCGGAATAGATACCCGGCTGCACCTCAAAGATCACATGCCCGCAGATACCATCAGACTGTAGGGCAGCGAGTGCCTGGTTAAATGTATTGTAATGCCATGCACCCGTGGCTGCAGGGCCAATGGTGTAAATACCGGAGTGACAAGCATTAAAACAGTGACTTGCAGAGTCGTTCAGTGGAACTGTATCAGGCACAGCGTTGGGCAATAATGTCCATACCCTGATGCAATAATATCCACCTGGGAATACCATCGTATCAATGGTTATAACCTGTGATACACCCCAGGGTAGAGTCCCTGTCCATGATACCGTATCTTGTACCACATTATTAATACTCCAGACAATGTTGGTGGCAATCAGAGTGTCTGATCCGAAATTTTTGAGTTTAACCTGTATCGGATGAGAAACATTTGATGCGGCATTGATGTAAGGGTTTACCATCTCCTCTATCCCGGCATCCACCAGTGGAGGCGTTGAGGTGTTTATCTGTATAGGTACCCGTGTGCTCTCGCAACTCTCTATGTAATTCTTAAAATTAAGCCTGATGTTTGGCCGTTGTGGAATCGTTGTGCCTGAACCGGTTGAGCAGACGGTTGAGATATCACCGCTATAATACAAAGTTGCGTAATATGCCGTTGCACTCTGATATACACTGGCGTTATAGGTCTGTGTGTTGTTGTTGAAACAGGTCTCTATTATGATATTACCGGTACCATTCCATACGAACGGAGACTGGAACATGTGGTTATTCCAGCCATTGATATCAGTGTACCATGGTACGCTATATACTGTCGTAAGATTACCCACAAAAGTTGACGGCATGGAGGTGAGTGAGGTGTGCCCTATTTTGATTGTAAAATTCTGAAGTGGAGTTCCCTGAGCCTGGGCAACGTTGAACCCCAGTGAAGTTATCTGACCCGGTATTAAACCTGCCGCCACCAGCTCAGCGGCGGGTATCAGGAACTGATGTCTCGATCCCCGGTACCTGTTGCCATAGGGTGAAGGGTATGCAGTGTTAAGGTTGGTTATAGTACCATTACCCGATTCGGCTGTGCCTGTCAACTCCGATACGATTTTTGTCCCTGCCCAGTATGTTGTTGTGTCCCATAACACCGGTGTAATAAATGTGTTGCCGGTATCCAGATGAACCGTGGAAAATTGCGAAGGATACCAGTAAACTGAACCCATACCTGTTGCGCTTAAAGCAGCAAAAGAGTTGTATGATATGTTTACAGGTGAAACTACAACTGGTGTTGCAGGAGTCATAAGTGAGAAAACCGAATCTTGTACAATTGTGTCATTCACCTTATAGGGATCCCCCGGAATATCCACCCGGGCCTTGATTTTGAATATAGTATCGCTGGTTAATGGTGCTGTGAGGTCCGCATGTGAATTAAATGTGTAGAAAATCCCTTTGCCCGGCGTAATGGTATCAGGTATTGTTTCTGCTATAACCCATGGGTTATTGTTAACACGAAATGAAGCTGTTGCACCCCCCTTCAGGGTATCTGTACCCTGGTTGTACACCTTTATCGTAACGGGCTCGTTGTGCAGAGCACACCCCTGCTTTACCTGAAGCTCTGATATTCCGATATCATAAGGGGGAATATCATCCATATTTACTGATAAAGGGACCCTTATACCGGTACAACCTCCTGCTCCAAGCATAAAGTTCATTTCCACCCTTACTATACCTGCTGACGCCTGCAAACTGATCGCTCCTGAAGGGGCAGGTCCGGAAACCAAAGAGTTCTGGTATTCAATACGTGTCAAAACAACAGGTATACCGCCAATTGATGAAGGAACCTGAGACTGTCCGAAAGAGTTGTTCATTGTGGTACCGGCTGAATTTACGGCACCAATAATGCCTATTTCATCTCCGGCCGAAACGGGAATATTCACCTTATGAAAGATTCCATAAGGAGCATTGGCAAGATATGCAAGTGTGGAAAAAGTGTTTACTGCAGGAAATCCCTGCGGGTAACCATCGAACTTTACAACTTGAATGTATTGCGGGCTAGCAACAACTGTGGCCGGAACCCTCAACTCAGTGATTACCATATCTACAGGAGCAGTAAAGTGAAATCCTCCGGTATGGGTAGTCGCATAATCGCTGACATGCGGGCCTAAAAACAAAGACTCAGGATGGCCGAAAGCAGAAACTGCCTCCACCCAGTAAATGGTTGTGTCGAACAGCACAGGTGTGGTATAATAAGCCCCCTTGATTAATTCAGCAGATGCAGAATCAGAATCATACCAGTAAACAGAATCAAGGCTTTGTGCAAATAATGTTACAAAACCGGCATAGGGAATAGTGGTGTCAGATACTATCGGAGGCGAAGGGATCCTCAATGACAATACTTCAAGAGTTGCCGTATCATTATTATATATGTTGTCACCGGGTACCTTCACCCATGCTTCAACAATAAATGTTGAATCCACAGGGGTTGAAAAATCGGCAAGAGTTGAAAATATAAACAGAATGCTGTCATTTATGGCAATAGGCCCACTTGTTGTTTCTGTTACAATTGCCGTATCCCCTTTCAACCTGTATGAAACATCAATATTTCCGGTTATCTGAGTTGCTCCGGCATTCCTGATCCTTATCCTTATGGTATTCAGTCCAATTCCGCAACCCTCATTAACAGGGAGAATCCTGGTAAGCATTCCATCAGTGAACGGAGTAGCAAAATATGTGATGGTTACCGAGTCGTTGAAGATGTTCGAATCGTTCGGAAGGACTGTCCGGGCAGAGATATCCACATTTCCTGCAGGTGATGTGAATGAAGGCAATATCACAGGAGCTATCTGGAATGGCAGCAACTGACCGGTAAAAGTTGTGGTCACCGGTGTGCTTCCGTTCACGCTGTAAACCACATCTAAGCCGGTGAGTGTATCCGTTCCGAAATTCTGAATGTTTACAGTTACAGGTATAGTGGCTGCTTCAGCTACAATAGTCTGGGATGTGGGAGTAATAAAACTTATCACGCCTGCATCCTTCCCTATCAGAGGAATCTCATGTGCACCAATGGTTGGGAAAGAGGCTCGTGGATTGCTAAAAAAGTCATCAGGTACTGCTGCAAGTGTCGTCGCCCTGGCTGATAACAGTGTGTTGGTGAGTGCCAGGTCATGAATGCCCGCAAATGGGGGATTCATACTGTGCGAGTTGGTCTCCATACCGGTTACTAATTTTAAGGCTGGTAGATTTGTCTGGTTTGTATTCCAGAATGCAAGATAAGGACCGCTGGTGAAGAAATTGTTGTAGTCAGAATTCAACACAGCTGAAGGTGTACTGACATAGTAAGCATAACCACCATTCGTATTTGAGAAAATGTTGTTCACTATGTTGATCCCAGCTCCGGACGACAAGAAAAATGGCCTGCCGGTAGTTGCTGATCCACCGGCAACATTAACAGAGTTGAAATAAAAATCAACATAGTTTGACCCCACAACATAAATAGAATAGATAGTACCTGTTGGATTACCCGACTGGCTTATGAAATTATTGCTCACCACCAACGGATCGGTTGATGCTGCCTGTTTGTAGGCAATAAATAACCCGTAATTAGTGCTTGTATTGGTTGAAACGATCCTGTTTTTGCTAATCGAACCCCAACCTGTGGTGTATCCGATGTAAGCAGGGTATAATACTCCTGAAGAACTGTGATTTGATAAATAATTCCCTTCAATATTCAACGAATCGGTATAAAAGGTATAAATACCGTAGAAGTAGAAATCAATTATATTGTTGTTCAACAGATTGAATTTCACCTTCCTGTTTGTTGAGATTGTATAATAATAAACTCCGTAATACCCACCCTTCAGCGTTGAATTACTGATTGTTATATTATAATCGGCACTTGTTGAGGAATAGACAGGAACCGATGTACTGCTTGTTGTTACAGGAGCCTCAAGAAAGCAACTATCAATGGTGATATGTTCACAGTTTCCCATAAACTCCACAATCCTTCCAACAGAAAGATTTGAAGACCTTATTGTAATGTTTTTAAACATGATATATCTGGCACCATTAAACCTTACAACATAATTGCTCGTGACCCCTGCAGCGGGGATCAATATTACATCGTTGCGATTGTTTGTTGATGACCTGAAGGTAACAGTATTTACAGGACTGATTCCCGGTATATCGGTAAACTCCCACTGCCCTGAATAGGTGCCTGGTGCTATTAAAAACTCAACAGGTCCGCCTATGCCGCAGTTGTACAATCCCAGGAACGCTGAGTTCAGATCTGCAAAGTCTGCTCCTGCACCTCCGACTGTATATGTTCCGTTCAGGATCTGAGAGCACGCATAAAAGTTCACTTTGCAGGTGTCATTCAGCGGATTGAAGTCAACAGTGTCGTTGGGCATGGATGTCCACGCTTTTAAAACATGTACACCCGGAGGAACATTAACTGTCCCTATCGTTAAAAGCTGTGATGACACACCATGTGGCAAGGTACCTGTCCAAATATAAGGTGGCTGGGTTACACCATTCAGTGAGTATAATATGGTGGCCTTTTTAAGGGTGTCAAGGCCGTAGTTCTTTACATGTATGTTGATGTTAATGTTTGAATTGGCAGGAACTATTCCGACAGGTGAATCTATCTGAGACACCCCTGCATCAGATGGCACCTTCGAAGGTGGTATCCCAAGCTGTATGTTGGGTCGCTGATTGGCCGTGGTGGCACCTGACATAGTAGAACATACCGGTGCTACATCCTGAAAATAAAATGATGATGAAGCATAGGTAGTACCTGTCTGCCTAACCACTGCATTGAAAGTGTATGAACTGTTGTTGAAACAGGTTTCTATCACCAGATTGTCCTTTCCGTTCCATGTAAAAGGTGTCTGGAATGTATGTGTATTCCAGCCAGTTGTTTCGGTGTAGGTTGGAACTGAATATACGGTGGTCATTGGTTGAAAAAAAACGGATGTAAGTACCGTCTGGGTGGTATGACCCATCTTGATGGTGAAGTTCTGCAACGGGGTTCCCTGTATGGCAACTACATCGAAACCAAGTGAGATGATCTGCCCGGGCACCATCCCCCTGTCAATTAATTCTGAAACAGGTATTAAAAACTGATGTCTTGCACCCCAGTACCAGTTGCCATAGGGAGCCGGGTAACCTGTGTTAAGATTAGTAATGGTATCCGTGCCTATCGTCACTATCGAAGGGCCTAACAATATCTGAAGATCCTTACACCCTGAGGCAGGCAAATATCCCGGGTTATGTGCCACCGATCCGTCAATGGCTACTATCCTGTAACATATCAGAGTACCAAAAGTGTATGCGGGTATGGTTCCTGTGTACAACGAACCCGAAACGTTTGTCATCGGCACAGTATCAGGCGCTCCTGCGTTGGCTGCATAAACAATATATGCCGTATCAACTCCTGAAGAATCCGTGATGTTGGCATTGATCACATGGGGTCCTGTGGTGAAAACAGTATCAGGCAAAACAGGTGTAACCATGGTTATTATGGGCGGTTTAAGCTCCGATAAAGCTCCAACGACCCTAATATTGTCAATAAACCACCCCGAATTCTCGAACTGAGTGCCGTTGTTATTATCGCGCAATACAAACCTCACCAGCACCTGAGGTGCATTCCCCACAAGTGATGATATGTCGAAGATCTCCGATTTCCACCACGAATTCAATGGTGTGGATGTTGTACCCGGCAGCCAGTCAAGATAAGTTGTCGAAGTGAACTTGTCACCCATTGCCGAAGTGAACAAACCCGGGCCGAGATATTGTGCCCCGGTGAGCTTTGTCCAGTTGGCTCCATTGCTGTTTGATACAAATATCTCCCCTGCATCGAAAAACTCAATCTTACAGATGTGATCAAAATAGAGCATCACAAACGAACTGCCTGTGGTGCTGAAACTGAAGGTGGTCACAGCAACACTGTCACCCGGATTTGGTATCCTGAGCGAATCACTCATCGCACCCTCACTGAAGAGTATGGAACTCTTTCCCCAGGTACCGGTACCAACATGGTTGATACTATCGGCTAAAGTGTTTGACTCGAAATTTTCCGAAAACAGTAACGTCTGGCCGTATGCCACTGAACTCATCAGCAAGCCGATCACTAAAATACAGATAAGTTTCATGGTGACATCTGTAATGAGTTATGAGTGAATAGTTATGAGTTATGTTACGGCCACCTCGAACCCTGAACGCACGAGCGAATAGAGTGCAACGAACCCTGAACGCGAACGAAGAGAGCCGAGCTCTGAACAGCGAGTGAAGCAAGCC
>CAYXYB010000015.1:58910-74291 GCA_964469215.1 uncultured Lentimicrobiaceae bacterium | reverse complement strand
CTTTGGATACATCATCCCTTGAGCCGGGCATTTATGTGATACATCTGGTAAGCAAGAATGGAGGAAGGTTTGTGGGGAAAGTGGTGAGGAGGTGAATTGGGGGAATCGTGGCACTTCGACAAGCTCAGTGGCCAGGGGAATCGTAAAGTCGTAAAGTCGTAAAGTCGGGGAATCGGGGAATCAGGGAATCGGGGAATTTTGCCGGATAACAATAAGTGTTTACTTTTGCAAGGTGAATCAGGGCAAAGAGTATATTCTTGCAATAGAGTCGTCGTGCGATGATACATCCGCGGCTGTTCTTTGTGGCCGTGAGGTGCTTTCAAATGTTGTTGCCGGCCAGAAAGTTCATGAGGAATACGGAGGTGTTGTGCCCGAGCTGGCGTCAAGGGCACATCAGGAGAATATTGTACCTGTAGTACATGCAGCTCTGTCGAATGCCGGCATCACTGCGCAGATGCTCAATGCGATCGCTTTCACCCGTGGCCCCGGGCTTCTCGGCTCCCTGCTTGTCGGTGTTACTTTCTCCAAAGCGATGGCACTCACACTGGGGATTCCACTCATTGAGGTCGATCATCTGGAAGCCCATGTACTGGCACACTTCATTGAAGGCCAACACCCCTCACCACCCCGGTTCCCTTTCCTTTGCCTTACCGTTTCTGGCGGACACACACAGATAGTCCTGGTTCATTCACCCCTGAAGATCAGGGTCATTGGTAAAACCATCGACGATGCAGCCGGTGAGGCATTTGACAAAGCAGCAAAGATCATGAACCTACCCTACCCTGGTGGACCTCTCATCGACAAGCTCGCCAGAGAAGGTGACCATACAAAAATCAGGCTCTCAACAGCTAATGTTCCGGGTCTCGACTACTCATTCTCAGGCTTGAAGACATCATTCCTGTATCATATCAGAGATAACCTTGCTAAAAACCCGGATTACATCAGGGAACAAATACATAACCTTGCAGCTTCTATTCAGCATGCAATAGTCGATTCACTTATTACCAAACTGGTCGCAGCTTCGAGAGCCACAGGTATTTGGGAGATAGCCCTTGCAGGAGGAGTTTCAGCAAATTCCCTGCTGCGCGAAACTATGACCTCTACCGGCAGGAAAGAAAACTGGGCGGTGTATATACCCGACTTTCGTTATACCACCGATAATGCTGCAATGATAGGTATTGCAGCAAGATTCAAACTGCAGAAAAAAATATTTGCAGGACAGGATACAGTACCTTACGCAAACTCATCAAAGATCTGATCGGGGAATCCGAAGTCAGAACTGCTGACCAACTCCACGGTGAATGCCTCAGTACCGGGATAATACATCTCCCTCATTGCTTTTTCGACTGGGTAAGTGAAGAATTCAAGCTCACCGGAAGCATATACATTACATTCTTCATCTAATATCTCAGCTTTGATATCCAATATATTTCTTCTTTTATCACGTAATCCTGCCCTTAGAAATAATTTCCCTCTATTCAACGGAATGCTTTTCTTGTACCTCACTGACAATCTGCAGGTAAATCCTGCGGTACCTGCAATTGCATAAACATACCATGCACCGATCTCATCAAGAAGGGTTGCCTGTATTCCTCCATGAAGAAGATTATTATACCCTTGGTGGTCATGATCAGGCAACCAATTTGCATAGACTTTGCCTTCAAACCGGAAAAAATCGAGCTTAAGCCCTTTTTGATTACGTTTACAGCATCCAAAACAATGGTAACCTTCATTCAACTCTTCGTATGGGTTACTAACCTTTTCTATCAACATATAAAGCATTTAGATTATTAACAAACGATTCATCAAGAACAAACCTGTAAGGGAGAAGTGCATCATCACCGGCATAACCTACACCAATTCGTGGGCCTGCAATGATGAGTTCATCCGGCACGGTAATTTTCCAGTCCTCTATCCTTATCAGCTCTCCAAAAAGTGATTCACCGGACATTCTGTAGTTGATCCCAAGTGCCCGGCAAACTTTTCCGGGTCCATTGGTATGTCTGAACAGGGGATTATCAATGCCAAGCCTTGAAGCGACCGTCTGTTTCCCATGAATAATAATAATGGCGCGGACAAGTACTGCATGAGGTGTATCTGCGGGGCCGGTCACTACATTGAAAAGGCTGTGCATTCCATAGCAAAGGTATATATATGCACACCCACCCCGGCGGAACATAATCTCTGTTCGAGCTGTACGACTGCCACCGAAAGCATGTGAAGCACGGTCGGTTACACCGGCATAAGCCTCAGTCTCTGTGATAACCGCAGCAGTTTGTTTTCCTTCAAAATTTGTAATCAGCACCTTGCCGATGAGGAGGCGGGCAACCTCAACAACATCGTCATTAAGATAAAACTCAGGTTCGGATATTACAGATTCTACTTTTTTATGATCCATCTGAGTTTGTCGTCGTCAATAGTTACTTTTTCATTGTCAATGAGCCATTGCAATACACTTGCAATCCTATCCTCCCTTATTCCGGGAACCTTTTCCAACAGATCTTCCATGGTCACTGGCTTCTCCATCAGCAAAGGTTTTATCACACCAGCAATCTGATCGAATTCAAAATTACTCAGGGCCAGCTTGTTTCTACGTTGGCACACGTCACACTCGCCACACCTGCCCGTATCTTTCTCGCCAAAATAGTTTAACAGTATCCCACTGCGACACTTCGTGGTTGATGTGGTATAATCCAGCATAACCTCAAGCCTGTTTTCGGCCAGTTTCTTTCTGTTATTATAATCACTACCTGTGAGAGAAATGCTTGCAGGATCAAGGCGTGGTTGGATAAAATATATCTGCGGCTTCGTCTTCCTTGGCCGGTATGCCAGAATACCCTGCTGTTCAAGATTCTTCAGCACTCTGACCACCTCTATATATGCCAGCTTTGATCTGTATGCAAGCGTCTCTTCGCTTATTTTTACAAATCCTGCAAAAAGCCCGGTATAAGAACGTAGCAGCAGCCTGATAAATGGATCTATCGTAAGATTCCTGACCTGAAAGCGGTAAAGCTCCTCCTTGTCAACCATTACCATAAGGGCGGATGGTTCATGAAAACCCTCATTAAGGATTATATAACCCTGTTGCTCAATCGCTTTAAGACAGTACCATGCATCGCGTGCAACAAAATCATAACGGCTTGCGAAATCGTTTAAGTCAAAATCAAAGATTTCATCTCTACCGGAACCTACAGCCAGGTTAAAGTAGTTACAAATGGCATTGTAAACATTTCTGATCGCTTTTTCATCCGGCCATGCCTGGTTGAAAGATGTCCGGGCTTTTAACAAATCGGCCTTTTCATGCAACAGAACCGCATAGCTCTTCTTCCCATCTCTACCACCTCTGCCGGCCTCCTGAAAATAGGCTTCAGGGGTGTCGGGAATATCAATATGGATAACAAATCGAACATCAGGTTTGTCGATACCCATACCGAAAGCATTTGTGGCCGCTATGACCTGCACCTTACCGGATATCCATTCATGCTGCCGTTTGTCGCGCAGTTCCGGTGTGAGTCCGGCATGGTAAAAGGAGGCTTTTATTCCGCTTCTGTTCAGATATGCCGAAAGATCTTCGGTGAGCTTTCTGTTACGTGCATAAACTATTCCGGTACCTGTTACTTTTTTACAAATTCTGATAATGCGATTATACTTATTCTCCTCTTCAATACACAGGTAAATCAGGTTATCGCGGTAAAAGCTCTTTCTAAACACGTTCTTCTCTTTAAAATCAAGCTTATCCATGATATCCTCAACAACTTCCGGAGTTGCTGTGGCTGTAAGTGCCACAACCGGTACCGCCGGATGCACTTCTCTGATGTCAGCGATCTTTAGGTAAGGTGGCCTGAAGTCATAACCCCATTGGCTTATACAATGGGCCTCGTCAACAGCGATGGTTTTCAGAGGCATCCTTTCAAGCCTTTCACGAAAGATTTCGGTCTGAATCCTTTCAGGCGACAGATAAAGAAACTGCAGCAATCCATCAGCCGCCTGGTCAAGAACCAGATCTATCTCGGAACGGTGCATTCCGGTATATAAAGCTTTTGCAGGTATCCCCTTTTTCTCAAGATTGTCAACCTGATCTTTCATCAAGGCAATCAGAGGACTGATTACAAGGCACAGTCCACCCCTTACGATTGCAGGCACCTGGAAGCACACCGATTTACCTCCTCCTGTCGGAAGCAAAGCAAGAGTATCCTGCCCCGACATCACATTACGGACAATATCCTCCTGAAGAGGCCTGAATGAGGCATGACCCCAGTATTTCATCAATATCCGGTGAATATTGGTTTCCATCTTTCTCTCCCGGGTGATTTTCTGTGTAAAAATAGATATTTATAAGGGAAAGGATAAATTAAACCAAAACGGAGATCATATTAAAACACTTTTTTTACTTTTGACCTATCGGAAAAAGATCTGTTCATACAGATTTATTGTTACGGCATCACGGAAGAAATAAAATGAAGAGGTATTTAAAAATATTTCTGATCACTTTATATAATGTTATCATGTTGCCCTGTCTCTCTTCCCAGGTAAGCAACGACACCTTATGCCTGAAGTTAAGAATGGCTGCATGGGAGGGGGATTATAACACTATAAGGTCAATACTTGATACTTCAGAAATTGACATCGACTGTTATGCACCGGAGGAGCTTAATGCACTAGGATATGCAATAGAAGAAAGAAAATATGAAATTGTTGAATTATTGCTGTCGTTTGGTGCCGATCCAAACAAGCGCCAGGATATCACCATGCTTGATCGTGCGGTAAAACAAGAGGTTCACGAGATCGCAGAACTTCTGATACTTTTCGGAGCCGATGTTGATAAAAAAGGTGACCGGGGTATAACACCACTGATCCGTGCAATTAACATAGGGGATTACATCATGGTCGATATGCTCCTTCATTACGGAGCAAACCCTGATCTTTCACTTAACGATAGTACATCGCCCTTGTTACTGGCAGCAATGTATTCCGACTATGAAGCGGCAGCTCTTCTCGCAGGTTACGGGGCCAATGTAAACAAAGCAGATCTGAATGGCTTCACGCCTCTAATGATCGCTGCCTGGCTCAACGACACTGTGATGGCATTATGGTTATTGGAAATGGGAGCCAAAACCGAACCTGTAAACTACCAGGGATGGGATGCGCTTTCACTTGCAGTGAGTACTTCATCAACCGAAATGGTTAAAATATTGCTTGATCACTCATCATCTACAAGTTCGAAAAGGATTTCTAATCTTACGTATATTGTCAATAACAAGGAGATTGTCAAACTAGTGGAATCAAAGGGGTACAACCGGGCATTCCGGCCGGTGATCCATTCTCGACATTTCACCTATGGCCTGCTGCTCAACAACAGGCACCTCATGGGTAGCTATTCCATAGGTCTTAGAGATGTGCGTTATAATATAGATATTTCAGCCGGTTTTTCGCACAGGTATAAAACTGCCACCATTTTTCACTCAATCAGCAACAATGATTCACTCCTTTTTCAGTTGCAGGGAAAAAGATTCATGGTTTATACCTCAATTGATAAGTTGTTTCCAATGTTTGAAGGTTCCCGCAACTCAGTCTTGCTTGCAGCCGGATTAAATGCAGGATACAGTTGGGGGAGCTTCATGGGAACAGGCATGAAACCACGGAAGGGTTTTACACCAGGGTTAAGAGCAGGGATAGTCTGGGAAACAAAGAGTTTCTCAACGGGTTTATATTACAATCAGTTACAGTTTAATGAATCACCTGTTCCCAAGGAGCACCTATCTGTTGAAACATCTCTTTTAATCCCGCTAAAAAAACACACTGTAACACCAAAGAAAATGCCTTATGTGCTTACAATATAATACTTTAAAGAGGTTATTCTGTGTATTTGGAACAATTATGGTGCTGATTTCAGTCGGATGCCTGGATTTTGACCATCCCAGGAACAAAGCATGTGATTATTGTATTACGGATAAACCGGATGAAGGCGAAATTAACATAAAAGTGTCAATCAGCTCCTCATTGAGTATCATACCCGTTAAGGTTTACGAAGGTAATTATGAAAGTGGCAAACTCTTACTGACAATAGATGCGGAATCTTCAAAGATAAATATTAACCTGCCCGTTAACAAACGATATACCTTTGCGGCTGAGTACCGGCAAGGTGGTAAAACCACAATTGTTCTGAATACCGGCAAGACGGAAGCCGGGAAAGTGGCCTGCTATGCTGAAGATGGAGAGACGATAACACATTACTGCTGGTACATCGATGCTGGAAATGTTGATCTGAGGTTAAAGGATGTAGATGAAGATGAAGATTAATAATTAAGAATTAAGAATTAACAATTAAATATTATATGGAAAACGCGACTGTAACAACTTGCCAGGAGGGTTTTGAGTCGATGCTCAGGGAGCTTATGGAGCAACCTCTTGCGGGTGTTGATGCTCAGTTAACCATGGCACCCCAGGGGAGGATAAAGGATATTTTTTTGAACAACAAAGACAGGAAGCCGGTGATGAGCAGTGTTCTGATACTTCTGTACCGGAAAGCCGGCATTATTCATATACTCTTCATCCGCAGGCCTGAATACCCGGGTATTCACAGTGGTCAAATTGCCTTTCCGGGTGGCAGGCAGGAACCCGGTGACCAGGACCATCTTGCAACTGCAGTCAGGGAGACAGAAGAGGAGGTAGGAATTCCACACAGCAAAATCAATGTAATTAGTCATCTTACACCCCTATACATACCACCAAGCAATTATCTGGTACACCCATTTATCGCCACAACACATGCTGATCCTGAATTCAAAACAGATCCTGATGAGGTTGCCAACGTGGTAGAAATACCTTTTGAAAAAATGCTCCATCCGGATATTGTCAAGCTAATGGCCCCTTCCGGCGAGTTCAGTTTTCTGGAGGTACCTGCGTACGTCATTGATGACACAATTATCTGGGGAGCCACAGCAATGATTGCTGCTGAGTTCATATCTATGGTCAGGAGTTTCGGCCCGGAAAGAATAATAAACTGTGTCTGAAGTTAAAAGAATCTCACTTCATGTGACAATGATGCAAACTCCCTGCACATGGCACTTACACCACAGTACTTCTCCTGCGACAAAGCAATAGCCCTTTCAATCTTATCAGGATCAAGCTCTTCGCCCCTGAAATGATAAATAATATGGAAGCTTTTATAAACCCTGGGGTGTTCCTCAGTAAGCTCTCCCTCAACAGTAACCCTGAATTCATCCGGCTCTGACTTCATCTTCCTGAGTATCGACACCACATCCATTGCGGTACATCCGGCAAGGGCAACAAGAATGAGTGGTTTAGGACGGGGGCCTTTGTCTGACCCACCTACCATCTCATCTGCATCAAGTGTAATGTGATGATCGTTAACCTCTGCATCAAAAGACATGTCGTCAAGCCAGCTAAGTTCAATTTTATGCTTCATTTTACCTTCACAATTGTATAATTAACTACTTATTATAGTTTTACAAAAGTAATCTTTTATTTATTTCATGTAGAAAAATATGCCAGAAGGATTTATACCGGCTTCAAACATGTCGATCTGAATTCCAGATTTGTTATACCTGTATACCTGTCCGGGACTCTGGAAATCGCATGCGTCGGATATATAGAGCTCCCCATTTTCCGGATCAACAGCCATTCCGTATATAAAACGCCCGTTAGCAGGAATATATTCTGCCTGAGGAAGGGTGCTGTCAGCAATCCCCATTCTGAAAACATCCTTGTTGACAAAGTAAATGGTTTTTCCATCAGGTGCAATTGACAGAAGAGTTGGCGAGGTATTTTTATCAGGAAATTCGAATTTCTTCAATACCTGCAGTGTAGAGGGATTGAAGCAGGTGAGTGCCGGACACTCCTCCCCCGTAAAACCACCACTCGAAAGAACCCATATCATCCCGTCAGTATCCATAACCATGCTGTTTGGTTCCTTCGCAACCACCACCGAATCAACAAGAGCACCCGTACCCAAATTGAATACCGACACAGTGTTATTAGGCTTGTTAATAAAATATGATGTCCAGTTCGCTGCAAAAAGCCTGTCGCCCGATATGATAAGGTGATCGGTTGATTTTTCCCCTTCAAGATACCCGTTGATTTTTTGTGTCACGAGATCCACAATGGCAATTTTTCCGGAACCGATCTGTGATACATATCCGAAATTACCCTTTGTTTTCATCTGCCTCGGCATCTCAAAACCGGTAATTGTCTTCTTAACCCTGAAACTGTCGAGATCGATAACCTCAATCGTATTTGAATTATTCACAATCAGCCAGGCTTCATTTCCGTGGAAAGCAAGGGATTGCGGAATATCCCCCGGAGGACGTTTGTTTATACTGAAAAACAGATCATTGCTGACAGCTTTAGCAGCTTTATCGTAAAACGACACATCACCGTTTCCTGCCATAAACTGCCCTTCATTAACAACAAATACTCCAAAAGGCTGAAGATACTTGCTTGCTGGTTTTTTTTCACCCGGATCCTTTTCGCATCCGGTATTTATTGTTAATACCAAGATTACCAATCCCAAAATCAGCGATACCAATCTAAAGTTTTCCTTTTTCATAATTCATTATTTGTAGTACAATATCTCAATAAATCTATGACACCACCCCACCCCAGACATCCATTTAAATTCTAAACTTTCTAACTCTCAAACTTCAAACTCAACCCGACACTAAAAGTCCTGCCCGGCATTGGGTACCATGCAATAGCCTGGTACTGTTTGTCAAACACATTCGATACAACTCCAAAAACATTAATTGTAATAAATCTCAGTGGCAACATTCCTGATGCTACCCTGATATCTGTTAAAGAATAAGCAGGCAGATAAGAGGTGTTGGCAGCGTTTGTAAAACGTTTTCCTGTAATTGAGGTCTCTGCGGATACCAGAAAGTAAGGTGTGGCAACCCTCAGAACTGATGATGCCCCCATACATGGTATATAAACAAGTTTAAAACCATTGGTCTGATCATCTCCTGTTACCCTTTCTGCATTGGTGTATTGAGCTTTCAGCATTATTTCAATAAGATTCCTTCCGGAAACCATGGATATATTAAGCATCATCTCAGCTCCGTTCATTTTTACTTTACCTATGTTTCCCGCAGACCATACCGAAGTGCTGTCAGGTAGCCATGTTATTTTTCTGTTTACAATCTGATGGAAGAAAGTAAAACTTCCATTCATTGTCCAATTACCTGATTTAAACGGAATCCCTTCCCATGTGAGTTCACCACCAAATCCCTCTTCAGGCCTTAAATCAGGATTACCCCCCGGTACCCAGTAAAGGTCATTCAATCCCGGTATCTGACGATTACGCAACACGGTTGCCTTTATAATGTTGTTCCTGCTATTTCCTATAACTGCTGCTGCATAAACCGAAGGCATAACATCAAAACCATAGTCTGGAATAAATTCAGACCTGATATCTGCACCATAACGCAAAAACCAACGCCATGTGCGTAAAAGCGAAGTGTAAAGGGAAATGATCTGCCTGCTTTTATCATCTTCAAATGCTGAGGTAATTGCATGTTGCATTTCATATCCCGCGGATAGTTTCCAATGGTTTTTTCCTGAATACCCATCTGCATCAAATCTCTGCTGAAAGTTTGCAGTAATATGTTCAGCTTCGGTACCACTGCGACTTTCAGAATAGTGCATCAATCCATATTGCAACCCTGTAGCTGAACCAAAATCTATTTCCTTTCTTCTGGCAGAACCATGAAGAATCATACGCCAGGTGTCTTCTGATTGTATCTGAGAATATTTCCCCTGCGGTTGATGTATCGGGTAAGGGATATTGATAAATCTCTGCTGACCAGAAATAAGAAATCCTCCGCTGCGGTTATTTTTGCAAATGATACCTGACTGATGTAAAATACCTCGTGCAGACCAGGATGCATCCACTCTTCTTTTAACAGGATTACCTTCCAGGAAATTATCAAGATACCTGAAATCATTTCCGGATAATTCAGAGTAGTATATCGTCTTAGACCTGATATTACCATTTTTCCAGGTTGAACCAGCATTGAACATATTTAATCCATAGCTACCTGTTGCTATCATAACAAAAACCGATTGGGTGTCCTCGGCCATTAGGTTTGTAGACAAAGAAATAACGCCGCCAAATGCTCCTGATGATTCCTTTAATGCAGAGTTTCCGAACAATATCCTTCCATTATCAACAAATGCTATCGGAATTGATGAGAGGTCGGTTTGCATAAGCATCGGATTGTTGATCCTGATCCCATTCCATACCACAACTGTCTGGGATGCCGAGGCACCTCTAAAGGCAGCTGATGCAAGCTGTCCCGGCCCGTAGTACCGCATGGCAACGGGAGAGGTTCTCACAAGCAGATCTGCAAGCGTTCCCTGCCTTCCAAGGATACGCTGAAGTGAATCCATTATCTGACGACCCGCATTCCCGATCCGGTCATCTGTACTTTCGGTTACAACAAAAGGGCTTAAATGAGTAGTGTCATTCTGTGAAATTGCGGGTTGCCAGATCACCAACAAATACGGCAATATCAAAGAATAAAACAACCTGGATAAAAAACCTGGCCTTTTCACCTGACTGAATCACTTTAAGCAAACCTTCAGGCAGAAAAACAGAGTATGGGAATCGTATCTGACGAAACCTATCCTCAGCTTTTCACCCGAAAGCCTGAATAGTTAAAGATCAAAGGCAGGTCTTCTGACTTGCTCCCCATTTTTTTTTGATTCGCCTTCCCATCGATGCAACGTTGAATTGCGACAGTGGCATGTTGAACCATGGTTTCCGGAGCTAACAGCAGCGGGTACTGTACAGGATTTTCACCTGTTTCCCTCTTGCCGGTGGTTTTCACCATCCGAACACCTTTAATCAGGATGCAAATTTAGGTAAAAGTTGTTAGTAATGTGTTAAAAGTTATGAGTGTTTTTTAAGAATACTTAAAACCGGTGAGTGAGAAGTGAATGATACAAAATTGTATATATTTGTGAAAAATTCATGCAGAAAATTTTATAAAACAGGAATATAAATCATTATGAAACAATTATTTAAATCCTTATTGGTGCTTTTACCGGTTGTTGCGCCATGCATGTTGATGAATCAGGAGTCCGGAGGGCCAGCGGATAAAGTACCTTCAGAATTCAGAAAGGTTACCTGGGAAGCGTTGAAGGAGAACCCTATAAAATTGATCGGCAAAGATTGGATGCTTGTAGGAGCAGGAAATATTGAAAAGGGTTTTAATATGATGACTGCAAGCTGGGGCGGGGTTGGCTGGCTTTGGGAAAAACCGGTAAGCTTTATATTTGTGCGCCCGCAGAGATACACTCATCAGTTTACAGAACGTGAAGGTTACTATACAATGACTTTTTATGACGAGCAATACCGTGATATACTCAGAATGATGGGAACAGTGTCGGGCAGAACCTTTGATAAGATTAAGAAATCGGGGCTCACTCCTTTCACTACAGAGAAAGGCAGCATCGGGTTTAAAGAGGCACGTATTATCGTGGAATGTAAAAAACTCTACGCAGGGAAAATTCTTGAAGGTGCATTCACAGATAAGCAACTGGCGGGTAAGATATACCCCAACAAAGATTTCCATACGATGTATATCGGAGAGATTGTCAACGTTTGGATTAAGAATTAGAAATATGGCGTATACAACACTTCACTGGCTTTTTAAAAACCCCATTGACTCCAAGATTTTTTCAGCCTCATGATTATTTAGATATAGGTTCTTTTCACTTTTGAGTGGGTAAATAAATGTCAATTACTATAACCCACATCGTGGGTTTAATAAGTGTAGCCCCGGGTTTGTGATCGGAGAACATTTACAGCGCAATGCTACCTGTAACCATTCCGCTCACTTAACCTGGGACTGCTGATGTTAAATCCTTTCAGAATTCAATAAAGAACAATGAGAAATATTACTCCTTACTTTTTAAACATGATTTCAGACATTCTCAATGTTTACCCATCTAATAGTGGAAAGAACCAACATCACTTATTATAAAATTGTAATATCCGACTAACAGGAAGGACTATCGTGGAAATGCCTGCACATCAACAAAATACATTAATCGATATAAACAACAGGCCGGAGGGGCTCTATATCCTTAAAGTCTTTGCAGGTAATGTTCAGGTCGACACAAGAAGGATCGTTAGACAGAATTAAAAGAAGTATATTTCCCGAAGATCTCGGTGATTATCATATAAAACAAATCAGCAAGAATCACATATCCTTCTTTACAAACCTTCTTGTCATCTGCATTCCTTGTCCATGCATCCGGAGGATATAAATCCCATCGGGCAAATGTCCGATATTGATCGTAATTGAAGCATCAATATCCTGGGTGTATGAAAGAACTTCCGTTCCCTGAGTCGTTAAGACAGAGAAGATATATGTGCCATTTAACCCCGATGGGAAACTGATTGTCAGATAGTCAGTGACAGGATTAGGCTGGATTTCAAGAGATGGCATTTCGTTCATAATTCCGATGCTTACAACAGGCTCAATGTAGGTTGGTGGATAGGCGAGTCCATTTATCATGTGGTCGTAAGGAATATTTAGTGAAGCACACAAAACAGTACCAACAGCAGTTGTTTGATCAAGCCGGTAAAGCATTGGCCCCGTCATCCCCGGACCAACGGCAGAAACACAAAGGCCTGTGCCGTCTTCAATGGTAGCAAGGCCGTACAGATAGGGCGTCGGATTCGGCAATGTAATTGTTCCAACAACCCCTACACTGAAAGGATTGAGGATTATCCTCTTCAGCACACCCATGAAACAGACAGCATAAAGAGTATCATTCATAAAGGCTAGATCCCCAACGGTTTCACCAACGGTTCCAAGCAGCACATGAGTGCCTGAGGCTATGTTGTAACGATACAGATCCCCCGATGAACCCTGGTTATGAACCAGGTAAAGGTTTCCACTCTTGTCACTGGTCATTGCATTGCCGGAATATTGTATTGCAGAACCTATTTGAGTAGTAGACCCTGCAGCCGTATCCAAAACAAAAATCCTCCCCGGCATTGTGCCACCTCCCTGTAGTAATCCGTACAACTTGTTACCCTGCAAGGCAATGTCATCAAAAGTAGTCACCTGAGATACTTTCATTACAAAAGTACATTGACAGGTGGCTATGTCAATTGAATAGATATCCCCATAGTTGGTCACGGCGAATATATCCTGGGCATTTATGCAGGCAGAAGCATATAAAGCAATAAAGAGGGTAGCAATCAATCTTTTAAAATGTTTCATAAAATGGATTATGGGTATTATTAAATGATCTGTTCAAAAATCTCAGCCACCCCGGATTATGTCGGGAGGTAAGATTTTCAAAAGATATAAGATTCTAAGTCCTGACACCTGTTAAAGTAAAAGTACCGTTTTGCGGTGTGGTTGAACCGGCTGGAATAACAGTTATTGTACCATTGCCGGTCATGTTGTTTCCATTAATTGTAATAGTTGCCGAGTTTATGGTAACCGTTTCTGTACCATTACCCATTGTGAGGGTGAATTGTGCATTTGTCACAGATAACACATCACCATTAGCATTGCCGGTGATTGTAAAATTGTGAACTTCGGCAGCGCCTCCAATCTCACTGGTGGTGATGTCAGCCGAAAAGCTGCTGCCTGTAGTGGTGATCTTTGCTGTTGCAACCACAGCAAAAGCACCTCCAAGATCAACATCAACATTTATATTCCACGTCACTGCATCGCCGTTATTGTCGTCCTTGTCTTTCTTGCAGGATGACATTAAACAGAAAATTGCCAGTAAAGCCAATAACGAAAAGGAAATTGATTTTTTCATGGTTGGTTAGGTTTTTATACCTACAAAAGTAAAAATCTTTTATAATACCCTTCGCAATAATCTAGAAATTCCTTTTATCCTTTGCCGCAAACCTGCTGGGTCCTTCTGCAATGTTCAGCAAGATGCTGAAGGGTTGCCCCTTCATTGTTGTGACCCCGCCAGATATAAAACTCTCATTAGTTCTGTCGTTTGATTATTAGTTTATTAGTGCATTATAATACATATATTTGCACTAATCACAGAAGCCCTTCAATATCTTCATTCATAATCTTACTAACTATTGAATTATCATGCTTTTATGAATTTTATTAGCAAATGTTTCTTTTCTAGCATATTATTCTTGATCTTTGAGTTTTCAAAGAGTTCTATTATTTATTCTTAGTTTTTAACTTTAATAACGGAAATATCATGAAAGATAGATCACACTAAAAAATCTTGAAATTTTCACTGCTATTGAGTTGATTTTGTCGACTTTCATTGTATATTTGTCTCGATATCTTCAAGGCAGATTCTAAATGGGCTCGGGTCTGAAACTGAAGTAGCAAAAAAACGAATTTTTAGAGCCCCCCTATATTGTCATGAGAAAATCAATTTGTTTAATGTTAATTCTGTTGATCAGTTCACTATTAATTATTAATAATGGGTGCAGCAAAGATGGTAAAACGGGAACAGTGAAGGATAAAGATGGAAATACCTATAAAACAATCGTTATTGGTACGCAAACGTGGATGGCAGAGAATCTTAGGACCACCAAATACAATGATGGCACAGCCATTCCGCTTGTAACCGATAATGCCTCCTGGACCAATATAACCACCCCCGGTTATTGCTGGTACGATAACAACCAGGCCGCCAATGGCAACACATACGGTGCATTATACAGCTGGTACACTGTGGAAACAGGTGACTTATGTCCTACCGGCTGGCATGTTCCAACCGATGCTGAGTGGACTATTCTTACAGACTTTCTTGGCGGAGATAGTGTTGCTGGAGGACATTTAAAGGAATCAGGTACTGTACACTGGAACAGTCCCAACACCGGTGCCACCAATTCCAGCGGTTTTACTGCTCTTCCGGGAAGCGGCCGCGGTGCCTTTAATGGAGGTTTCGGCGACATTGGAAGCTCCGGCTGCTGGTGGTCGTCTTCTGCGTCCTACTCGACATATAACGTCTGGATCCGGGGGCTGGATAACGATAAGAGCAGAGTCCAAAGGACCAACAGCTTCCATAATAAAGAAGGGTTCTCTGTGCGTTGCGTCAGAGATTAGTCAATTATTTGGCTCTATGTCATTTCGTGTGGGTAACGTGATGGTAATTGATTATGAGAAAATCCAGTGTACAAACCACGGCTCCCAGATCAATAAAGCTTTGGCAAAAATTCCTTTCTGGGCAAACATTTTCTTGGAATTTGTAAAGTTATACTGTTAATTCACCCATTCGTTTTTATATAGAACCAATTTTTATATTATGGTGTGCTCATGATCCTGGCGGAGATAGCTTTACGTTTCAGGGAAAGTTTGTGACCCCGCCAGGATTAGTTCGCACCTATAATTTTTATATTAAGGTGTGCTC
>CAYXYB010000015.1:0-58810 GCA_964469215.1 uncultured Lentimicrobiaceae bacterium | reverse complement strand
ATCCTGGCGGAGATAGTTTTATGTTTCAGGGAAATGTTGTGACCCCGCCAGGATTAGTTCGCACCTATAATTTTTATATTAAGGTGTGCTCATGATCCTGGCGGAGATAGTTTTATGTTTCAGGGAAATGTTGTGACCCCGCCAGGATTCAAACCTGGAACCTTCTGATCCGTAGTCAGATACTCTATTCAGTTGAGCTACGGGGCCATCTTCTACTAAGACTGCAAAAGTAAGGATAATTTTGTTTCAAGAAAGATTAAAAAATCAACTCTCAATCTGCCAAAACCACTTTAACTGTTCTCTGATATGTAGATGTCCTAACTATAAGATAATAGATCCCTGAAGGAAGAAGCGAAAAATCATAACCACGGGAAAATTCTCCGGTGGGTAAAATACCTTCAAACAGAATTTTTACCCTCTGCCCTGAAACATTGAACAGATTGATGGTGCACTGATCCTGCTCTTCCATCTTAACATTAATAACAGCCTGACCAGATACAGGATTTGGAGAAACTTTTATATCATTGGTATTCACTAAAGATGTTTCATGCACTGATGTCTCTGTAAGGGCAAGGTCAATTTCATTTTTTAGCATTGTGGTATTCACACTGTTGTTCTGGTTAAAATACACCTTTCGCCATGCCCCTGCCACAACTACAGTCTTTGGCATTCCGTATGAACCATAGTAATTCATATTTATTAATGCATTGGAAAACCTCACCGTAGAATCCAGGCCATTTATGTCACACCAGTTATTAAGATCGTTACAGCTAGTATTTGCAAAATCATCAATAATATACATCTGCACCATGCCGGGATGTGTTGACTGGTAATCTTTTACCACATTGTATGCTAACTGGGAAGGGTTAATGCAACTTCCGCATGGCATCACCCAACACAAAACAATTACTTTCCCGGCATCAAGTTCGCTGAAAAGATCATACGGTGTTCCGGAACAGTCGTTGCAATTGAAATTCGTTGCCTGTTGCGCATTAAGGGCAATTGAACCAAACATCAGGATAGCCAGGATTAAAAGTTGTTTTTTCATCTTCTTGGTGTTTTTCATTGATTAACCTTATAAATTCATTTGAAAGGACAAATATAACATAACTTTTCTGATTTGCATAAGTATATATCAAAAATAATTTTCACCAGATGGGTTCAGACTTTCAGGTTCGATTTACCGATAAACCGATCACCCCTTATGCATGGATTAAACCCCTGGATACATTCTGTATCAGGTGTGGGCTGCAGGAGATCCTCAATACTCTTGACCTGCTTCAACAAGGATCAGACCGCGGTTATGATCCTGTAGAACTTTTAGAAGGCTTCTTCACTATCGTGATATTGGGAGAAAGCAGGTTTGCCGGTTACTACCAGACCCACGGCCGGAAGGCGGTCAGGCTCTACTATGACCGGGCAGGCAATGCACGACGAAATGAGAAGACCACCCTGGCGGAACAGTTCAAGATAGACCTTGAATCCTTACACGAGGGGTGACACGTGGAGCTGATGAGTCTGGGGCAGGGCTGCGGGCTGGTTGTTGGCTTTGGGTCCAGCCTGCCGCCTTGTTCGTGGGTGGCGCTCCCGTTTGGTGCTGCATTCGTATGACTTTCGTATCCATAGTTGAGCGGTGAGAGCAATTGCTTTCTCTGGTTGGGGCGGGTCGTGGCTCTCGCAGACACCTCAGCCTTTTCGGGCTGATGGTGTCTGGATAGTATTTTGATTTTGAGTTATTTGCATATAAAGTGAGTGCGAAAATGGTGAAATCGGTAGTTGTTCTCTCATGACACCATGAACAAGAGCCAATATCCACTAGCCATGATACCTATTAAAGCAACAGCCGTGTTGGTTTTCAGGCACAGGTGCTTTCCGGAGAGTGTTAGAGCCTTACCATAATGGGTTGTTTTTAAGTCCAAATCCTGATTTCCTTAGTTTATTCCACTTCGATGTATTTGATTTTGAGCATCTATAGTTGAGACTACTGCTGATCGTCTGCAGTTCAGTTTTCGGCCAGTTTCGCATTAATTCGAAAGAGGAAAAGCAATAGTAGTCCCTCGGAAAGGAATGTCGTTGTTTGGATGACCCCATAGCTAAAAAAGAATGAACAAGAGCGTAAGTATTTTATTATGAATAACATATTCATGAGTTATTGAAAAATAATTTCTGTTATAAAGAGATTGTTGGCTCCTAATAACAATATGATTTTCAACATGTAATATTATCATGAACGAAAATCGCTGAAGGTGTTAGATTGTTAATTAACTAGATTATATTTGTCACGCTTAGGCATATCATTGCAATGAATATAAACGATTATGTAAAAATCCTTAATACTCACATTATGAAATCATCTGGTTCTGTCCTGTTTTTAATTCTAACCGGTTTCTTGTTTCTTTCATTCATTTCATTCTTTTCGTGCAAGAAGGAAGATAAGACCGTTGATCAAACAGAAATGCTCAAGTATTGCGAGCAGGCATTTCCCGGAGTTCAAGGTGATACCATGTCTGTTTTGCTCAACGGGGAAGCAATCATTTGTGAATCGATCAACGGCAAATTGATTTATCAGGGAGATATGATCATTGTCCCTGATGGTCAAAAGTCAGGAAAGGGCGCTGCGTTTTCTGCCACTACCAGGCTATGGCCGAACAGAATTGTTTATTACATTGTAAATTTAAAGCTTAATAATAAAGACCGAATAACAAAAGCAATAAAGCATTGGGAAGATAAAACCGGAATCGTCTTCACTCCACGTACCAATGAAAGTGATTACATTGAGTTTATCTATGACAAAAATGGCTCCTGGTCATATTTGGGTATGATTGGTGGACGACAGGAAATTGCCCTGGCGGATTGGGCAACCGAAGGCAACGCAATTCATGAAATAGGTCATGCCCTTGGGTTGTTGCATGAGCATTGCAGGTCTGACCGTGACGACTTTGTAAAAATAGAATGGTCAAATATGTTGAAGACAACCGAGCACAATTTTTATAAGTATGACAGCAGTATCAATACTCTATTCTTTGATTTTGAATCTATTATGATTTACAACTCATGGGGGTTTTCAAAAAATGGAAAGCCGACTCTCACCAAACTTGATGGCTCAACATTCAATGCCCAAAGAATCGGTCTATCAGCCGGAGATATTGAGATTATCAATATTCTTTATACGGGACCAACAATGGGACAACCTTGTCCTGGTATGCCCACCATTACCGACTACAACGGAAATGTTTACAATACGGTTCAGATCGGCAACCAGTGCTGGATGAAAGAAAATCTGCAAGCACGGAATTACAGAAATGGTACGACTATTCCCATAATCGTGAACGACACTTCTTGGTGCGGGCTTTCATCAGGAGCCAGGTGCTGGTACAACAACGACTCGTTCACCTATGCAAAAACATACGGGGCTTTATACAACTGGTATGCTGTTGACAACAACAATGGTATATGCCCCACAGGTTGGCATGTCCCGAGCGATCTTGAATGGAAATCAATGGAAATTTATCTTGGCATGACGCTTTCAGATGCGGATTCGACAGATTTGCGCGGTACAGTTGAAGGATGCAAATTGAAGGAAGCAGGGACATTACATTGGAATAGCCCAAACACCGGCGCTACCAATTCCAGTGGATTTTCTGCCCTTCCTGGAGGATTGCGTTGGGGTTATCCCAACATGGGATATTTCGCTGGTAGCGGCGAAGGTGGCAATTGGTGGACATCTACGGCTGAAGAACCTGGATTAGTTTGGTATCGAAGTCTGGATTATATAAACAGCGGTATATTCAGGTTCAGTAGCTATGTGAAATTCGGCTATTCTGTGCGTTGCGTCAGGGATTGATTGCTCACTGAAACTATCGAATTGGCAAGCAAGGTGTTTATGTGCAAGGCGTGATCCGGGCAGGGTAAAAGTGTGGCTGTTCAGAATTGGAATTGTTTGCTTATGAGCCAGGCAACAATGATTATGAATGCGATTTATAAGTGATGATATAGCTTAAAGATTTGGCAATGGTTGCCTGGGTTAGGTTGAAATCTTGTGAACTAATCTTTGTTGTTTAGTGATTATTGTTATAATTTTGAATTACAAACGAAAATTCAAATCAATGAAATGCTTGTCAGCGATATTTATCGTACTTCTTAGTCATACCTTGATAGCACAAGGTTTTAATCCCTACAATGCATTTGAAGGTTACAGGCATTATTCCTATGAAGATGCCCTCAAGGTTCATCCAGATTCCGTTTTTGTGCTGGTTTTATTGGAAAAGGATAGAATTCCTGCAGGGATAAAGAAGTTTAAACACCTTAAAAGCCTTCAGATAGAGGCTTGTGTTGAAATGGATTTTGAAAAGGAGCTGGCACATGTCAGAGGCAATAAAGAGTTAATGCACCTTTCCATAAGCGGTTATTATGGCAAGGAGTTTCCAGAAGTTGTCCTTCAATTTACACAACTTAAAGCTTTGGAACTTGCAGGGATGGATTTTTCAATTGTTCCTGATGAGATTGGAAATCTCAAAAACATTGAATTTCTTGCTTTTGGAGACCCTGCATTCGGAGGTTGCCAATTCAAAACCCTTCCTGTAACCCTGCTCAACCTCACTCAATTGAAAACACTAAGTCTATGGGGTAATATGAAGTATTTTCCGGGTGATGAATTTTATGGATTAACAAAGTTGGAGGAACTTGATCTCACATGGGTTGAAGCAATTGATTTTCAGAGATTATGCAGCAGTTTTCCGAATGTGAAAAAACTTAATATTTCAGGTTGCCAGATAGACAGTCTGCAGGGGATTGAGCAGCTAAGCCGTCTAGAGGAATTAACTGTGGGAATGTATGAAGGTTTGAGTTCGTTTGGAACCAGATTTCATGAGCTTAATTCCCTTCGATTATTACGTGTTATTTTTATGCAAAGCACACTTAATAAACAGATATTCAATTCCATATCAAAACTTCCTGAACTCAATATTTTATATCTAGCTTACCTCAATGGATGTTCAGGGGATTTTCCCTTTGTGAATAGTGGGTTTCCTGAATTAAGGGAATTATGGATTGAAGGCAATGGGGAAACCATGCTAAATAACACAATTGAAGGGTTAAGCTGGTTGCCACAACTTGAAGTGCTGGGTCTTGCTAAATTTTCAGGTGCAGAACTACCTCAGGAACTTTTTGGGATGAGTAGTCTGAAGGTACTGTCATTATTTAGCCTCGATATTCTGGAATTGCCCAAAGACATTTCCAGGCTTAAGCTGATATCACTGAAGATTGGTTACACCAAACTCACCAATCTACCCAAAAGTATGCTTGAAATGTCCTCATTGCAGCACCTCGAACTTAGCCAAACAAAAATACCTCAAGACAATCCGGTCTTGATTGAACTTCATAGCAATGGCGTCCACATTGAAGGGATTAAAATGCAGTAGATCTGTGTAACACATGGAGCAATGCCCCTTTTCTGAAAAGCACCTTCATTTTTAAAATCATTATTATCCGACTAAATTCTGAATTGGTGGCTTTTGCTGATTAACACACTGATAATCAATTATCATATTTTGTTTTTTATAAATGCCCCCTGGAATTTTAGTTGTAATTGCCCCCCTGGGGGAAGTTCGAGCTTCTTATTATAGCCTCTTGCCGTACTCTTAAGTAATTCGCAGACATCAAGCATGCTGACCAGGTGCATTCTTACCAGGGCTGCCACTACCTAAAATATCTTTTTTGCCTTGGAGATTTTCCGCATAACAGTAAGAAGCAGTTGCGCAAGCAGGATAAACCATACCTGGGCGTATATGGCATAGACGTTCTCCCTTTCAACGATTTCATCACGGAGAACCCTGGCATCATCCTTCTTTAGGTAATGTGCCTGTTGGTCTCAATGACCACATATGCGGCATCCTTCTTAAGGCGGGTCACAAAACAGACCTGGTTGTGGGTCCATAGAGCAAACTGATGGTAGTAGTTGTAGGCTTTGTCAAACACAACCATGCTATGGGAAATCAGTTCAATACTTTTCAGAAAGTTCTTGTCATGAAACTTCGCTTCGGTAATCTTTAGAAACCGGCCAACCGACTGAACAGCATCGATGAGCATATGTGCCTTAAGCCCCCCTTTCTTCCGGCTATCCCCATTCGGAAAGTAGCCCCTTCCTTAAATTTTTAGTCGGTTAATAGTGATCTGATTATACAATAGACAACAAAAATAACCAAATAATTTATATGCATGAGTTTAGGTACCTAAAATCTGAGCTCCGGAAGATCGTAGTTGGTTCTGAAATCCATAACTGATCTTATTTAAACATATTTTCAGACTATCCCCTGAACAATGTTTTTTAACAGTTGTTTAACGTACTAATGAGATTATATTCAAAAATGAAACAAAGCATATCAAAATCATTCACCATACAATCAACTGATAAGGAGACCCTTTTAAAATGGTACTATCTGATGGTACTTGGCAGGGCGCTTGATGAGAAAGCGCCTAACTACCTGAAGCAGGCTATCGGGTGGTCTTATCATGCACCGTATGCAGGTCATGACGGGATTCAGCTCGCCATTGGTCAGGTTTTTAACCGCGAAACAGACCATCTTTTCCCTTATTACCGTGATATGCTCACGGTTCTGTCAGCCGGCCTTACAGCGGAAGAGATCATCCTCAATGGCATCAGCAAGGCAACCGATGTTGCATCAGGAGGCAGGCACATGTCGAATCATTTTGCCAAGCCGGAGTGGAACATTCATAATGTTTCTTCATCAACGGGTAATCATACACTTCATGCTGTAGGGTTAGCAAGGGGTATTAAGAAGTACGGCGCAAAAGGTGTTGCCATCAGCTCACAGGGTGAATCGTCAGTTTCTGAAGGCTATGTTTATGAAGCTATCAATGGTGCTTCAAGAGAGAAGCTTCCGGTAGTGTTTGTAATCCAGGATAATCGGTTTGGCATTTCGGTTCCCCGCCGTGATCAGACTGCAAATACTTATGTTTCGGACAATTTCATTGGATTTAAAAATCTTCGGATAATTCATTGCGATGGCAAGAATGTATTCGATTCAATGAATGCCATGGCCATAGCCCGTGAGCATGCCGAGAGAGAGCAGGAGCCGGTTATAGTGCACGCCAAATGCGTTCGTATGGGGTCACATTCCAATTCCGACCGTCATGAATTGTACCGGGATGAGAATGAGATCCACTGCACAACTGCTGCAGACCCTTTGCAAAGATACCGGAAGATGTTGCTGCACGGCAAGCGTGTCAGTGAGCAGGAGTTACAGGAAATTGAAGCAAGAATCAAAGCTGAGGTAAGTGCTGCGCACAAAAAAGCAATTGCAGCACCGGACCCCGATCCTGCCTCTATATTTGATTTTGTTCTGCCGGATGTGGTGATTGCGGATAAATATCCTGCCGGCATTCATAACCACGATGGCGTGAAGAAAAAACTTATCGAAGCACTTAATGAGACCCTCAAGGCTGAGTTCCGACATAACCCGGACACCTTTATCTGGGGTCAGGATGTGGCACACAAGGAGAAAGGGGGCATTTTCAATGTAACCAAAGGTATGCAGCAGGAATTTGGCATAGAGAGGGTTTTCAACGGCCCCATTGCAGAGGATTTTATTCTAGGAACTGCCAACGGTATGAGCCGCTTCAGTAAAAAGATTCGTATTGTGGTCGAGGGAGCGGAATTTGCCGATTATTTCTGGCCGGCGATGGAACAATTCGTTGAGATGACTCACGAATACTGGAGAACCAATGGCAAGTTCTCTCCCAATGTTACCATCAGGCTGGCATCGGGAGGGTACATAGGTGGCGGTCTTTATCATTCACAGACGATCGAGGGGGTACTTGCCACCTTCCCTGGTATCCGTATCGTTTATCCCTCATTTGCGGATGATGCTGCGGGGTTGCTGAGGATGGCTTTGCGCTCTGAAGGACCGACCCTTTTTCTTGAACCCAAAGCACTTTATAATAATCCGCAGGCTGCAACACCTGTTCCTGACGATTTCATGGTACCTTTCGGAAAAGCCAGAATACGGCGTGCCGGTGAAGACCTGTCGGTGATTACCTACGGAAACACCACACACCTGTCGCTCACTACAGCAGAAAAAGCACAAAAAGAGCTGGGAGCCTCAGTAGAGGTGTTGGATCTGCGTTCCCTCGCACCTCTTGACGAAGAGTCGATCTTTACCACACTACGCAAAACCGGAAAAGTAATCGTCGTGACCGAAGACAAGCTCTTCGGCGGATTCAGCGGTGAAATAGCTGCACTATTAGCTTCAAAAGGTTTTGAATACCTCGATGCACCGGTTTTCAGAGTAGGGTCAGAATTTACTCCTGTTGGATTTAACCCGATTCTCGAGAAGGCAATACTTCCGGATGTGAACCGGATTTTCGGGGTGATCAAAGAGGCATTGGAATACTGAAAACAATGGTTATTCCCGAAAAATTGAAAATCTTAGATTTTCTCATTTTTCGGGAATCCTTGAAAAAACATGAAATCAAAGATTTCTGTTTTTTCGTGATGGCTATTGGTTCAACAAACAATTCACTTGTAGAGCGGATGGTTGAATCTTTTCTATGCAATGGATGTATTTTTTCTGCCCTGGCAACAAACAAAAATAGTTATCGGAAAAATTAACCTGAATCCCTTCCACTTCCACCATCACACCATACACAAACCGGTCCGACTGCAAAGTGATGACAGTCATTTCATCTTTATTTGAAACAGTTATTTTTATATCAGATTTTACAACCGGCAAATGCTTTGGTTTAACAGGAAGTGTGACACGCTCTGACAGCAGTTCTCCATCACTGAAAACCCTTGCAACAAATATTAAATCCTTCAAGGTGTGAGCCCCGATGACATCCATGGGCAAAGTGTGTTGGAGGTTGTTGGAAAACGGGGCAGGTGCCTGTTCTTTGCAAACAAATATCCGGTTTCCTGAATGATCCATGATCTCCAATTCAATAAACACCGAGTCAATCGTTGGGTCATCGTTGATCAGCACAAGTTCAATCTCATCTTGATGTATATTGACTGTGGCAATCACCGGGGCAAAGGCCTGCTTAACCCAATAGTGCAAAGCTTTACGATTGCCATAATAATCGACCGATGACCATGAAACAGCAGGCCAGCAGTCGTTGAACTGCCAGTACAGACTGCCCATGCACCATGGTTTCGCCTCGCGGTGCGCCAGAATACCCATCACTACCCCCTCAGCCTGAACTAACTGGCTCAGCATAGCATATTCCACGAATGAGGAGGGCTGAGGAAACCACTCCCCGAGGTACAACCCTATAAGCTTGTCGCCACGGTTATGTTTCTGGTGGGTATTGAGTGCAGCAGAACCCTGATACAAAAGGGAATCGGAGATGAATTTCTTCAGTGAAGCCGGAGCCGGATATGACTGAAACCCGAATTCGCTCATAAACCTTGGCACTTTTTCCCGGTACATCCTAAAAGGTTCAGCATCGTGCCATACACCCCAGTAATGGGAGTCACCGGAATATATGTGAGCTGGGTCTCCACGTCCAAGAGAGGGTGATGATGGCCAGTAAGGTGTGCCGGGAGAATGACTTTTTACCATATCAGGAAGCATTGTTTCAAAGAGAGCAAGATAGCTGTTCCATACCCTGGCAGAATCTTCTGTGTTATATCTTTCAGACCATCCCCATCGGTGCCACCCCTCACTAACCTCGTTGTTTCCGCACCACAAAACAATTGAAGGATGAACCGCAAGACGCCGGAGCTGGTATTCAACTTCATGTCCAACATTATTCAGAAACTTATCAGAACCGGGGTACATTCCGCAGGCAAACATAAAATCCTGCCAAACCATGATACCTGAGCTGTCGCAAAGGTTATAGAAGATGTCATCCTCATAGAATCCTCCACCCCATACACGCAACATATTCATTCCGGCAAATGCTGCCTCATTAACCAACCTCCGATAGTCGCCGGGGTTAAAGCGTGCAGAAAAATGGTCCGCAGGAACCCAGTTGGCACCTTTTGCAAAAACAGGTGTACCATTTATCCTGAAGAAAAAAGAGGAACCATATAGATCTCTTTCCTGCACCAGTTCAACCCTTCTGATCCCGGTGATCACCTGCTTTTCAGCAACCAGAATATCTCCCTGGCCTATAACGGAGCAGAAAAAGGCATAGAGATTCTGATCACCATATCCGGCAGGCATCCAGTATTTTACATCTTGCGAAAAGGTGACAGGGACTTCAAATACCTGTTCACCCGGAAATGCAGTAATCTCAATCATTGCAGGCTTGATAGCGGAATTATTGACCATAAGGACGAGTCCGGTCTCTTTCTTTGCTGAGATGGTAAAACGTGCAGTAAGCGATGTCAATCCCTTATTGTCAAAATCCTGCCTGAATGTGACCGACACCAGACGGGCAGCATCATATCCATGCAACTGAACAGGTTTCCAGATCCCCATCGAAGGTAGTGACGGTGCCCAGTCCCAACCGTATTGCCACTGGCCTTTACGGGTAAATACTCTGTTATCCTCAGGAAGTAAAAGTCCATAAACCGCCTGCAATGAATCCTGCACTGAGAAGGGGCTCCTGAATATTACCTCGAGAATGTTTTCACCGGTTAAAATCAAATTTTTTACATCCACCCTCCATTCACGGAACTGATTGTCGGCATTAATTATCTGCTTTCTGTTCAGGTAAACCTTTGCATAGGTATCCAATCCTTTAAATACCAGATCTATATATTCACGCTGCAACAACCTCTTTGAAGCAATAAAAGTTGTTTTGTAACTCCAGTCCTGTTTTGAAACCCATTGAACTTCTGATTCATTATCACCATAAAACGGATCAGGGATCAAACCGGCATTGAACAGGTCAGTAAACACACATCCCGGAATTGTTGCCGGTATCTGTCGTGATTCAGTATCCAGCAGCACCCACCCCTGATCGATTGGTTGAAATGTTTCTGTTGATCTTCCTGATAATGAACCGCATAACAGTACAACAAAAACTCCCGATAAACAATTGTAAAGCAGAGGCCTCAGTTTCATAGATTATTCAAAATATTTCTGATGTTTTTCACAATAACAGGATCTGTGACAGCGTCGATATGATCGGGATTTTGCTTTTTATTGCGCATTTCAGGAGCAGCTCCTTCAGGCAGAGAGTTTTTTATAAGGGTTCTGGCAGAGAGATGAAAGCTGGAGCATCTGGTATTTATGCAAAGTTTTTCCACCACTCCGGGCGTTATTCCTCCACCGGCCATAATATCGATGCGGCCATTTGCTGCATCAAACAAACGACGGATGAGAACTGCACCTTCCTCTGCCGTTTTCTTTCCGCCGGAGGTAAGGATTGTATCGGCACCAAGTGAAATCACAGTTTCCAGTGCTGTCAGAGGATCCTTTGCAAAATCGAACGCTCGGTGAAACGTCCATGGATTATCTTTCATGGCTTGAACAAGCCTTTCCATGGCTGGAATGTCAACACCCTGGTCAAGATTAATTACCCCTATGACAAATCCTGCAACACCCAGGCTACGGAAAGCACTGATGTCGTTAACCATAGCATCGAGTTCAGGTTCCGAATAGGAAAAGTCTCCTGACCGGGGTCTGATGAGTACGCGAATCGGAATAGAGGTAAAACGGAGTGCAGTCTGCACCATTCCGGATGATGGAGTCACTCCCCCTTCGGACAGACATGCACATAACTCAACACGGTCTGCCCCACCCTGGTTGGCTGCAATCACTGAACGGATATCATCAGCGCAAACCTCGATAAGAAACCTGTTCCCGTGGTTTTCTACTTCTGCCATGATTGCTATACCTGTTTGTTTATCTCATCCAGAATTTTCTGGACATCCACCTCTGTATCTGTCAGTTTTTTACGGCAAATGCTAATCAACACGGCAGCTCTTTTTACCTTTTCGGCAAGCTCATCCACACCGATGGTCTCCCGTTCGATATCACGGACAATCTGTTCCAGTTCCTTAAAAGCATCCTGGTACCCGGGTGATTTTTCTTTAGTCATGTTTTATTTTAATTTTGAGGTTGAGGTTGAGATTGAGGTTGAGGTTGAGATTGAGGTTGAAATTTTGATTCAACAAACAAATTAACGATTAGACAATTAGACGCTTAGGCAATTAGACGATTGCACGATTATTCTACTCCGATATCGTTTTAACATTGGTATTGATTTTCCCTTTAAAAAGCGTTATTTCAAGTTCATCACCGGGTTTTACAATGTTGGCAGCACGGATGGCTTTGCCTTCGTGTCTGGTGATGGTGTAACCGCGTTGAAGTACATTCACAGGATCGAGCAACCGTGTATGTTCAGTGAATCTGTCGAGTTGTTCGTGCTTTCGTCGAAGAATTGATTTCATCAATTGCTGCAGTTTATCCTCCAGTCGCTGTACACCATGCAATGCATCCTGCACACGCCGTTGGGGAGAATGCACTGCGTTGGCAGACAGCCGCTGCAGAGCCATCCTGCTACGCTCACCATAAAGGCGTGCAGAAGCAACAAGCCGGATTGCGGTTTCGTTGGTCCGTCTTTGTTCCTGCTGGAGCATATCCTTAGCCCAATCATTAACAAGTTCAGCCATTCCCTCTACCTTAACCGAAAAGTTGTGGAAGTACTGAACCAGTGAATATGCAAGATCTGTAGGGGTAATACTGTTAGTATGTGACACCATCTCAACGATAGTCTCGTTTGTTGAATGTCCGATTCCTGTGATAACAGGTATTGGAAACTTTGCCACACGGCTTGCCAGCTCATAGTGGTCGAAACAGCTCAACCCGACATCACCACCACCTCCGCGAATGATAAGTATAGCATCGAAATGATGATGAAACATGGCAATAAGGTCAAGTTGCATACCTATCGATTCCACAGCTTTATCTCCCTGAAGGAGAGCCGGAAAAAGTAGGTGGAAATAGAAGTACCCCCACTCATTGTTATCCAGAATGTTTCGAAAATCGTGGTACCCTTTGGATGTCTCAACACTTATTACCGCAAGCCTCTGAGGCAGCAAAGGCATGTTGAGGCTTCGGTTCTTATCCCATATCCCTTCGGTTTTGAGCCTCTGTATGGTTTTCAACCTTTCAACAGCCATCTCCCCCAAGGTAAAAGAGGGGTCAATATCCGCTATCTGAAGGGAGATGCCATATAATGGGTGATAGTTTACACGTGCGTAACACAAAACGGTGATACCCTCAGACAGTTCTCTTCCTGTGGCTTTAAGAAATTTCTGCTGAATAGTCCTGTAATCGTTGGCCCAGATTGTTGATCTTAGTTCAGCAACAATCTGGTTGTCTTTTTTTTCAACAAGTTGGGGGTAACAGTGGCCACTCTGACGATAGTAGTTCAGCTTCGCAATCTCGGCTCTAATCCAGTAAAAACGGTTCATCCGCTGCAGCAGAACAGATTGTATCTCTTTGCTGATATCAAGAAGGGTAATGTAAGGCGGGGTCTGAAGAGATTCCATGAAAAGGTATTAATCAGACAAAAATAGTAAAAAACATAAACTATACTCCCTGATCACGGAGACAATGCATTGACCGGAAAATAGTTAGGCTTTTATTTTTCAGGAAGGATATAATCCGTTGTTTACCACGTTACTGCATTGATAAATTTATCAGTGGGTAAACGAAAGAATAGCTTGTTTGATCCGGTCACATGCATCTAGCAGCTCTTCTTCCTTAATAACCAGAGGTGGGGCAAAACGAATAATGTCTCCGTGGGTTGGTTTTGCAAGCACACCCAGTTCAGCCATTTTCACACAAACATCCCACGCTTCCTTACCGTCATGAGGCTTAATAATTACAGCATTAAGAAGTCCTTTTCCACGCACAAGCTGTATCATTGGGGATTCGATCTCACGCATTTTCTCACGGAATATTTCGCCGAGGTATGTTGCACGCTCAGCCAGCTTCTCGTCCTTAACCACATCAAGTGCAGCCATTGCCACTCTTCCGGCAAGCGGGTTGCCCCCGAAAGTAGAACCGTGCTGGCCCGGCTTTATGGTTAGCATTATTTCGTCGTCGGCCAGAACAGCACTTACAGGCATTGCTCCTCCCGACAAAGCCTTTCCGAGAATAAGAATATCAGGGCGTACACCTTCATGATCGCAGGCGAGAAGCTTCCCTGTACGGGCTATCCCTGTCTGAACCTCATCAGCAATAAAAAGCACGTTGTACTTTTTACAGAGGTCATAAGATCTTTTCAGATAGCCTTCATCCGGCACAAACACACCTGCTTCCCCCTGAATTGGTTCAACTAAAAACCCGGCAACATTTGGATCCTTAAGCTCACGTTCCAACGCCTCAAGATTATTGTAGGGTATTGTAATAAAACCCGGAGTGTATGGGCCATAGTCTGTATAAGCATCAGGATCTGTAGACATTGAGATAATGGTAATTGTACGGCCATGGAAGTTATTTTCGCACACGATGATCTTAGCCTCGTTCTTTGGAATACCCTTCTTAAGGTAGGCCCATTTGCGGCATAGCTTAAGAGCTGTCTCATCAGCTTCTGCACCGGTGTTCATCGCCAGCACCTTGTCATAACCAAAGTATTCTGTGATATACTTTTCAAAAACACCAAGCACATCATTATAAAAAGCACGTGATGTAAGTGTTAGCCGTTCAGCCTGCTCTTTCATGGTATTGATGATCTTCGGGTGGCAATGCCCCTGGTTTACGGCTGAATATGCTGAGAGAAAATCGTAATATACTTTTCCTTCAGCATCCCACAAACGGGCACCTTCCCCCTTAGATAATACTACCGGTAACGGATGATAATTGTGAGCACCATACCTGTCCTCGAGCTCAATTGCCTCTGCGGATGAAATTCTTTTAAACATAACTGGTTAATTTTTATTTGTTAATAATTATTATTTATTCGAATGAAACCGGGCAAATATAAAGCTTTTTCAGAAATAGATATTGAAATTGGCTGGGTGGGTTTTGCAGGGTTTGAGTTGATTTATGTTGGATAGTTTTGTTGAGGAACTAAATGGATTTGTGAGTCCACTCCGAAAAATTAATAAAACTGAACGCTAACTGTTTCGTCAGTTAAAAAATTTAATCGCAGAGATCGCCGAGATTTTCGCAGAGGTCGCATTTTTATTAATTGTAAAATTTATAGCCGTTGGGAAAAGTTTATTTCTTTATTATGCGAAAAAGCGCTGAAATAATTTGCTGCGGATCTCTGCGTAATTTCTGTCTCGCCCTGAAGGCGAAACGGGAGATTAAAAATGTTGGTAAAAAGAATGCACCCGTATTACACTGAAAGCACCAGGTTCTTCTGTTCAATCATCTTCCTGAGGTTGATGAGAGCATACCTCATCCTGCCAAGAGCTGTATTAATACTAACATCGGTTTCTTCTGCTATCTCCTTGAAACTCATATCCATATAATGCCTCATCTTAAGTACTTCCTTCTGCTCAGGTGGCAGAAGCTCAACCAGCTGCCTCAGTTCATTGTGAACCTGTTCTTTAATAATGGTATGCTCATAAGGCAGATCGTATGATTTGATAGTGTTGAATATATCAAATTCATCATTCTGACCGATAACATTTATTCGTTTTTCTCTCCTGAAATGATCGATGATAAGGTTATGAGCAATACGCATCACCCACTGGAGAAACTTCCCCTCTTCGTTGTACCTGCCACTCTTCAGTTTATAGATAACCTTAACAAAGGTATCCTGAAAGATATCTTCAGCGAGTTGCTGATCCTTGACCAGCATAATGATATAACTGAAGACACGTTTTTTGTGACGGTGGATAATGATTTCGAGACTTTGATGATTGCCGGCGATGTAACTCTTAACGAGTTCCTGATCGTTAAGTGATAAGGCTTCCATGATAACCTCCCTTTTTGATGGTGTATAAAAAGGGTAAAGTTAATGCCGATAATCATCCTCCATGATTTACGTCCGTTTTAAAACAGGCGCCCCGGTTTTCGGGTTGTTTAATTTCTTTTCAACAGTGCAAATATACAGCATCATATCTTCCAATGCAAGGTTTTTTTTAATTTTGTACGATTTTTTTAAACAATGCACGGTTAATTTCATTTTGCAGCCACCTGATGGACAAAAAAAATGGTTGAATTAGAAAAGCTTGATCCACGTGATTATATCATCATCAAAGGTGCGAGGATGCACAATCTCAAGAACATTGATGTTGCAATACCACGGCGAAAGCTTATTGTGATCACCGGTTTGTCTGGTTCGGGAAAGAGTTCACTTGCATTCGACACTTTGTATGCTGACGGACAACGCAGATATGTTGAAAGTCTTAGTGCCTATGCCCGGCAGTTTCTGGGTCGTATGTCGAAACCTGATGTTGATTATATCAAAGGTGTTTCACCTGCAATTGCTATTGAGCAACGTGTAAACACGCGGAACCCCAGGTCAACTGTTGGAACATCCACAGAGATATACGAGTACATTAAGCTTTTATTTGCCCGAATTGGCAGAACCTATTCACCGGTATCCGGTAAAGAGGTAAAAAGACATTCTGTTACCGATGTGGTGAATTGGGCTAATGAATTACCGGAAGGGACACGATTTATGGTTACCGCCCCTCTCCCTGAATACAATGGTCGTACGCTGAAGAATCAACTGGATATTCTAACACAACAGGGTTTTTCAAGAATATGGTGTAACGATAAGATAATCAGGATAGAAGAATATAAAACTGATGGTTCATGCCAGCCAGAGAATATCAGCATCATGATAGACAGGCTGGAAGCGGGAAGCAACGGAAATGTTGACAACAGGCTGTCTGATGCAGTGCAGACAGCCTTTTTCGAAGGGAAAGGCACATGCAACATTATTGTCGATCACAGAGACCATTTCCATAAACATACTTTCTCGAACAGGTTTGAGCTGGATGGCATCACCTTCGAAGAGCCGACTGTAAACCTTTTCACGTTCAACAATCCTTACGGTGCCTGTAAAAGGTGTGAGGGATATGGGTCTGTTATCGGGATAGATGAACATCTGGTTATACCCAATCCCTCATTATCTGTATATTCTGAGGCTGTTGTCTGCTGGAAGGGTGAAAAGATGAGTGAATGGAAAGATAATCTGGTAATGAATGCTGAGAAGGCAGGCTTTCCGGTTCACAGGCCTTATCAGGATCTAAGCCCTGAACACAGGGAAATGCTGTGGAAAGGCACAAAACATTTCGAAGGCATAAACGACTTCTTCAACTATATTGAAACGCAGACTTACAAGATACAATACCGGGTGATGCTGGCAAGATACCGCGGAAAGACTGTATGTCCAGAGTGCCGTGGTACACGGCTCAGATCCGATTCCAATTACGTGAAGGTTGGAGGAATATCTGTGACAGACATGGTGCTGATGCCCGTAAAAGATCTTCTTGATTTCTTCAACACCTGGAAACCGGCCGATTATGAGCAAAAGGTGGCATACAGACTCATCACAGAGATAAAGAACAGGCTCGGTTACCTTGATGATGTTGGCCTTGGATACCTGACTCTTAACAGGGTCTCTGGCACATTATCGGGGGGTGAATCACAGAGAATAAACCTGGCGACATCACTTGGGTCAAGCCTTGTGGGATCTATGTATATACTCGACGAACCTTCAATAGGGCTGCACTCCAGAGATACAGGCCGGCTGCTTAAGGTTCTGCGGCGTTTGCGTGATATGGGCAACACTGTAATCGTTGTGGAGCACGACGAAGAGATCATCAGAAACGCTGACCACATAATTGACATAGGCCCTGAAGCAGGACGCAACGGAGGGAAGCTTATGTTTTCAGGTAACTTGACCAATCTTCTTCTTTCAGATACTCACACTGCACAATGCCTTACAAACGGCACCCCCGGAAAAACCCGGGAGATGTCAAGACGTTGGAAAGACTATATAGAGGTGACAGGTGCCCGCCAACATAATCTCAAAAATATTAATGTAAAATTTCCCCTTGGCATTATGACTGTGGTTACCGGGGTAAGTGGTTCCGGTAAGACTTCCCTGGTGAAAGACATCTTATACCCTGCACTTAAAAGGCTTTATGGAGGCTATTCGGAACAAACCGGCAGGTTTGGCAGTATCGAAGGGGATATAAACATGCTGGAAGATGCAGAGTTGATAGACCAGAATCCCATCGGCAGGTCATCAAGGTCGAATCCGGCAACCTATATAAAGGTTTATGACGATATACGCAGCCTATATTCTTCACAGCCATTGGCGAAACTGCGCGGATATAAACCGGGTTTTTTCTCGTTCAATGTTGAGGGAGGGCGATGTGAGACATGCCAGGGAGAGGGAACCGTAAACATTGAGATGCAGTTCATGGCAGATATTGTACTAACATGCGATGTTTGCGAAGGCAAAAGGTTCAGAGATGAGGTTCTTGATGTGAAGGTTGGAAATAAAAACATCTATGAACTTCTATTACTGTCAGTTGACGAGGCACTTGAGTTCTTCAGAGATGAAGCCGGATCAGGCACTACAGTAAAAAAGATCATCGAGAAGTTGGAAGTACTTCAGGAGGTTGGCCTGGGATATATACAACTGGGGCAGTCATCCTCCACGCTGAGTGGTGGAGAAGCACAAAGGATAAAGCTGGCCTACTTCCTCACCAAAGGGGTAACCGACAGAAAAACACTTTTTGTCTTTGATGAGCCAACCACCGGCCTTCATCTTCACGACATCGGCAGGCTTCTGAAAGCTTTCGACGCCCTCATTGCACGCGGACACACTATTGTGGTTATTGAACACAACACTGAAGTTATAAAAGCTGCCGACTGGATTATTGACCTTGGCCCGGAAGGGGGCGACAAGGGGGGGGGGCTGGTCTATGCCGGTCTGGTGGATGACCTGTGCAACTGCAGTGAGTCTTATACCGGCAGATTCCTGGCAGATCATCTGAATATCAATATTATTAAAAAACTAATATGATAACGCGAAATCTGAATATCTTTTCCTTATTCATCCTGCTGACGGGATACCTTTTGCTATTTCAGCCGGCAAATGTATTTTCACAAAGCAATGATCCTGTTTCTGGCAATACATCATCACACGTTAACGATGAAGAGTGTGAACATGTAAATAATCAGGATCAAGGCCATGTACACGGGCAGGATCAAAATCACAAACATGAAAGTTGCGACAGCGGAGAAGGTTCTGACAAATACAGTCGCGGAAATCACAACCATCAACGTTTCGAGTCGTTCATGCCTGAAGGGCATATGCATGGTGAAGGGATAGCCGGAACGCTGATGGCAGTGTTTAAGAATACACTAATGGTGGTGTTTTTTGTTGTGATGATGATGCTGCTTCTGGAATATGTGACGGTGAAATCAGGGGGGCGATGGAACAGGTTCTTCATGAGGCGGGGATGGATGCAGATAATCCTTGCAGCGATACTGGGCGCCCTGCCCGGATGCATGGGCACCTATGTGGCTGTCTCACTATATGTGCACCGCCTCTTCAGCTTTGCAGCTCTTGTGACGGTAATGATCGCCACCTCGGGTGATGAAGCATTTATTATGATTGGAGTGATGCCTCAAACTGCTCTTATCATCTTCGGAATCCTTATAGCTGTGGCAATAATCTCAGGCTTCCTGGTTCAGATATTTATGAAGAACAGAAGCCTCATGCCAGCCAAAGATCTCCATTTCGAGGTTCATTACCAGGATCCCCACTGCTCCACATTCGAACGGGAGCTGTTCCTTCCACAACTCAGAAAAATATCTTTCGAGAGGGCACTGCTGATTTCCGGCAGCCTGCTATTTGTCGTTCTACTGCTCTCAGGTGAACTTGGACTGGTGTCGTGGACATGGACCAAGTTAACATTCCTGCTGACCTCACTTGTCGGGCTGGCAATGTTCATCACCGTACCCGACCATTTCCTCACCAAACACCTCTGGGGTCATGTGATACGGAAACATTTCCTGAAAGTGTTTCTCTGGACATTCGCCGCATTCCTTTTAATTAACATCATAATACCTTACCTCGATCTGGAAGCATGGCTGCACACCAACACTTTCTATATACTTCTTATTGCAGTTCTGATAGGGATAATTCCGGAGAGCGGCCCGCATATAATATTCATCATACTTTTCCTTGATGGCAATATTCCCCTCAGCATTCTGCTGGCAAACTCAATTGTACAGGACGGACATGGTGCATTGCCCCTGCTGGCCGAATCCCGTAAAAGCTTTGTGGCCATGAAAGCGGTAAACCTGCTGATAGGTTTCCTGACAGGACTTGCAGGCTACTTTATGGGGTGGTAGAACCTTATCATGAAAAGATCATTATCACAAAAATCAATATAAATGGCACAGATAATCTTTATCACAATCCTAACCATCACCATAGCCGTATTTAGCTACTCAGGATATAAAATATTCCGGTATTTTAAACTTACCAGGTCGGCATACCCTGTGAAAGAAATAGGAAAGAGGATCAGGCTCACCATTGTAAATGCCTTATTCCAGGACAGGATATTCAGAAACCGCCTGGCCGGATTTATGCATGCCATGGTTTTCTGGGGATTTTGTGTAATTATTGTCGGCAGCATCGAGATGGTTATTGATGGTGTAAGCGGTAATATCAGCGAACACGGAAGATCGCTTTCGGTGTTGGGGCTTGTGTATGATGTGCTGATGGCCGCCGGGGATATCTTTGCCTATATCATAGCTCTCTTTATTTTGGTTTTTATTATTAGAAGGTGCTGTCTCAACATCAGGAGGTTGCATGGTAAAGAGCTCACCGGGAAAAATCATGCCGATGCCTATCTTGCCCTCACCTTCATCTTCATCCTGATGATAACACTTGCCGGGCTTAACATCTTCTACATCGCCGGATCTACGGCATACGTCGGATCCTTTCCTGTAAGCTCCCTGATTGCACCATTTTTGACCGGCCTTCCGGCTGAAACAATTGCACTTGTCCACGACATAAACTGGTGGAGCCATATCACTCTGATATTCATCTTTGCCAATGTGCTCCCCTACTCCAAGCACTTCCATATTTTTATGTCGGTACCTAATGTCTTCTTCAGCAGGCTAACCCCTTTAGGCAAGATGTACACCATGGATGACATCACCAGAGAGGTAAAGATGATGATGGATCCGGCAACAGCTTTTTCATCAGCGCTATGTGATCAAACCCCCTCAAGGTTTGGCATCCATGATGTGGAAGATATCACCTGGAAAAATTATATCGATTCACTCTCATGCACCCAATGTGGAAGGTGCAGTGCGGTTTGCCCTGCAAACATCACGGGCAAAGCGCTTTCACCAAGAAAAATGATTATTGATATAAGGCGCAGGATGAAGGAGAAGGGACCCGGTTTGATAAAAAATGGATCGGAATATACAGACAACAGATCACTAATCAGAGGTTATATATCTGAAGAGGAGATCTGGGCTTGCACTACCTGCAACGCCTGCGCCAGAGAGTGCCCTTTGAACATCGACCAGCCCACTTTCATCCTCGATCTGAGAAGATACCTCGTCATGGAGGAGTCGGCTGCCCCGGCGCAACTAAATGCCATCTTCTCAAATATTGAGAACAATGGAGCCCCCTGGCAGTATTCGAATGAGGACAGGTTGAGATGGGCAGAATAAGAATGTTACTTTTGTATTATCATTTTCAATCATTTCAGGATGGGGCAATCCATTTCCATAGAAACCTGGTTTAATGACTTCCCGAAGCTTCCTGTAATAGATGTCAGATCACCTGTAGAGTTTACACGGGGACATATTCCGGGTGCGAAGAACATCCCTCTGCTCTCTGATGAGGAAAGGATTCTGGTGAGCAAAACTTATAATCAGGAATCACAGAGTGCTGCTATAGATATTGGTTATCAACTTATTTCTCAGAAACTTCATCACCTGGTAGAAAAATCTGAAGAAACCGCCCCAATGAAGGAGGTAATCGTACACTGCTGGAGGGGAGGGATGAGGAGCAATGCATTTTCTAAACTCCTGATTCAAAATGGATTTAGCAAGGTTTATGTTCTGGAGAACGGATACAAAGGCTACAGGAATCATATTCATACCTTTTTTACACAGCCTCTGCTTCTATTGCTTCTGGGGGGTTATACAGGCAGCGGTAAAACCGGGATACTGAAATGCCTGGCAGACAAAGGGCAGCAGGTGATTGATCTGGAACATCTTGCAAATCACAGGGGGTCTGTTTTCGGCGGAATCGGGATGCCTCCTCAACCCACAACGGAACAATTTGAAAACGATCTCTTCTCTGCATTCAGAAGACTGGACCTGACAAAACCTGTCTGGATAGAGGATGAAAGCATCACCATCGGCAGGGTGTTTATCCCCGCTCCACTTTTTGCCCGTATGAGCCAACAGCCAATGTTTTTTATTGACATCCCCATTGATGAAAGATTAAAAAATCTTATTAACACCTATGCATTGCTGAACCAGAAAGAACTGGCAGAATCCATAATGAAGCTATCAAAGCGTCTTGGACTGGAAAAAGCTAATCTTGCACTGCAGGAATTAAAGAATAACAATTACTTTTGTGTTGCTTCTATACTTCTTTCATATTATGATAATTATTACCTTAAAAGCATTCACCAAAAGAGAAGATCCAAAATATTCGAATTGAAAATAAACACAACTGATCACTCCGAAAATGCAACCCATTTTATCCATCTGGCTGAAAAACTGATGTTTTAACCATAATAAAAGAAAGCTACATTATGACAACTTTTCCATTCGTAAAAAAGGTTTACCTGATGATGACATTTTTGTTTTTGGTGATATTCCCTGTCCGGAATTTCTCTGCGCAAACCGTTTTTGCAAATGAGATTGCCGGAGATATCTATACCATGGATATGCGTGAATGCGAGCTCACCTACCTGTGCACATCCTTAATGTTTGGTGATATCGCATGGCAGACGGGCAACCTTTATGGAATCCAGGGACTCAGCCTTTATTCCATCGATATCTCAAACGGTTCTGCCACCCTCGTAGCCACAGCATCACAGGGGATTTCCATGCCCGGAATGGTAGGTGATGGTTCGGGCAACCTTTATATGGCGGATGTATCCGGTAATTTACAGAAATTTTGTATTTCTACCGGTACTTTTTCTGTTGTTGGAAGTATTGGTATTAACTGCAGTGGAGATCTTGTCAAAGTTGCTGACACCATTTACATGATCGGGTCAGGTTCAACTCTTGTAAAAATTACGCTTAATCCTTTCAGCAGCACTACTATAGGAATAATGAATTTTGGGACAGCCAGTCCTCAGGCATACGGAATGGTACCCTCAGCATGGCACGACACTTTAATAGTTTCGGTTGGCTTCCAGGGAACCAACAAACTATTCAAAGTGAATACCTGCAATGCATCAGTCACAAACTTCTGCGACAGCCTTACGGCAATTTATTCAGTGATTTTCGGAATGGCGACAGATGCAGAAGATGCCTCCAGTGCGATTCCTTCAATTTCAACCAAAACCTCCTGGCAGTTTTTTCCAAATCCAACAACAGATCACCTGCAAATAATCCCACCCGGAAATACCTATTCTGAATATAATCTGCAGATCTGCAATATTAACGGAGAGGTGCTTATAAATAAGACGGCCTCTTTCACTAATGCTTTTGCTCTTGACCTCACTGATATTCCTGCCGGAGTCTATTTTCTTTCAATTACCTCCGTAAATGAACGGAAATATTACCGGTTCATAGTATCAAGATAGTCTTTATGGATTTTATTTTTCTGATGTTAATAAAGACATTACCGCGTTACAAGCAAGTAAGTTTCATAAACTTTATCAGATCGCAGGTTATTGATCGGATAGACAAAATAGATTTTAAATAAGGTTGTAATATTGCAAAGCGTTAGAAAATCAAATTAAAAAAAATATTTGATAATGTCAGACAATAACAGTAGCATAGTAGTGCCTATTATGGCTGACCTTGCATCTCAGGGGAAAAAACCTGAATACCTTTTCTGGGTCGGGTGTGCCGGTGCTTTCGACTTCAGATACATGAAGGTAGCCAAAGCATTCGCATCAATACTGAACCACCTTGGCACCGACTATGCCGTTCTCGGCACAGAAGAGACCTGCACAGGTGATCCTGCCCGCAGAGCCGGCAACGAGATGCTCTTTCAGATGCAGGCAATGACTCTGATAGAAATCTTCAAAGTTTATCAGGTTAAAAAAATTATCACAACATGTCCGCACTGCTACAATGTTTTCAAACATGAATATCCTGACCTTGGCGGCAATTATGAGGTAATTCATTACACTGAGTTTCTCAACAATATGATCAATGAAGGAAAACTTCGGGTTGACAATAAAAAGCTGTCGGGACAGAAGGCAACATATCATGATCCCTGCTACCTGGGAAGGATGAACGATATTTATGATGCCCCAAGGAGGGTAATTAAGTCCCTTGGACTTGAACTTGTCGAGATGCACCGTAATAAAAGCTTCGCCCTTTGCTGTGGTGCTGGTGGAGCACAGATGTTCAAAGACTGCGAAAAAGGGGATAAGGAGGTTTTTATTGAAAGGACTGAAGAGGCTCTTGACACGGGTGCTGAAATCATTGGAACAACGTGCCCTTTCTGCATGACCATGATCACTGACGGATTAAAGTACAAAAACCGGGAGGAAGAGGTAAAAAATCTGGATATTGCAGAGCTTGTTTCTATGGCAATGGCATGAACTTTCAGGCTATATTAAACTAAAAAACCTTTCAATAACCTGCCTGACCCGTACCCGGGTTTCAGCGGGAGTCGGGACAAGCTCTTCTGTGGTAAACAAACCATTTTCCGGATCTATCCTTTCATACACCAAAAGGTATAAATCAAAGATAATCTGCAGGCTTAACCTGTGGCGTAATGAAAGCTTCGGGGATACCTCCCTGATCATCTCTGCGGTATCTTCCCTGTATTGATCTGCAAGCTCTTTGTATTCATGCATCATAGCCCGAAAACCGTCGGATGGAGGTGCCCCGTTTGCCATCTTCCGCATCTTATCGACGTTGATACCGTGCTTCTCCATAATATCAGCAGCGAAATAGCTGAGGTTGTTAAGGGTATCCTTCTGAAAATCCCGAATGATATGCACCAGGTAACTGAATATTGCACAAGGAGTTGCCGTATCCCTCACATCGAAGTCGGGTAGAAGGTAGCCACCTTCTTCATTATCTCTTAAACCACACAGATGTACAAATATAGCTGCCGGGGCAACTGTAGCACCCTGAGAGTAGAGGATGAAGTCATATAGAGTTGCAAACCCATCGTGGTTGATATCATAGATCATTGATCGGGCAAAATCGAGAAAAGGCCACAGCGGAACACGGAACTGCTCAACAGTTTCCAGGAGCTCAGCATTGGCGGGATTGCTCCTTCCGGCTCTCATAAACATACTCAACCATCTCTCAACATCAGACTTGAAACATTTTTGCTCCTTCGGTGTGAGGAGTTTATGCTGAGCCTTATGATCGTCGATAAGGTCATCAATCTGCCGAAGGATCTTATAACATACACATGCTGCCCGATACCTTTCCGGCTCCCAGAAATTTGCCGCCACGAGGATGTTTGGATGATCCTTGATCTTTTCGAAATCTATTGAATTGAAGATATCCAGAGCGAGAGTCATTTCGTTTTTGGTGTTCGACATACTGAATGTATTTTAAGGTTTAGTGTGAAAGTTTATCAGGTTTGAAATTGTGAATGATCAATTCCCCGATTAGACGATTAGACAATCAGACGATTCTTTCAGAGACCAGCTTTGCGGACATCAGTACCATCGGAATACCGTTACCCGGATGGGTGCTGCCACCTGCAAAGAAAAGGTTTTTATACTTACGATGCCGGTTTGCAGGCCTGAAATAGCCCATTTGGGTAATAGTATGTGCCAGGCTGCCGAAGATGGCACCTCGGGCAACATTGACTGCATCCTCCCACTGCGGCGGTGTGTACACCATTTCGAAACTGATCTGCTCCCTGATGTCGGTTAGTCCGGCATGGATGAGCTTGCTGATTACCGCTTCCCTTACCTGATGTGTGAGTTTCTGCCATTCGGAGGTATTGTATGGGTTATGGTGCCCTGTAGCGACGATCACCGAAATTGCATCACAACCTTCGGGGGCGGCTGAAGGATCGTTGCGTACAGGAGCATGAACGTAGAAGCAGGGATCCTCCCCTACCCGTTTGTTCCTGAAAATTTCCCTCATCCCCTGTTCGTAAGCGTCTGAAAGAAATATAGTATGATGATCCAATTGCGTGTATCGCTTACTCACCCCCCAGTGAAACACGATGGCTGAACAACTGTACCGCAGCAGTTTCAACCTTCGAAGCATAAAAGATGACGGTAAAAGCTTCCGGTATACATATGGTAAATCGGCGGTCGCCAGGATGGTATCACCCATCACGACATTTCCATCTGAAAGAGCTACCCCAATGACTTCGCTCTGGCGGGTAAGAATTTGCGACACCCCGGCACCATAATGTATCTTTACCCCAAGTGCTTCGGCTTCAGTAGCAATCCTTTGTACCAGAGCGTGCATGCCGCCCACCGGAAACCATGCACCCTCTGTCAGTTCAGAAGCCGGGATCATGGAAAAAAGTGCCGGTGCCGTGAAAGGGTTCTGCCCCACATAGATATTCTGAAAGGTGAAGGCCATCCGCAACCTTCGGTCTTCAAAAAACCTACGGGTGAATGTGGTATGTGTGGTAAAAATCTTCAGACGAAACAGCATCATCACATTTCTGAGATTTATGAACTGATACCAACGGGTAAAATTGCGGGACAACAGTCGATCATAACCCAATCTGTACATACCATAGCCCCTCTTCACAAGATCACGGGCACGTGCAGCACTTCCGGGCTCAAAGGCATCGAGTTGCCGATCCATATCATCAGGATTGGTGGAAAAACGCAACCGTGATCCATCGTCGAAACATACTGTATAGAGATGATCCATCCGAACCAGATTCATGTCCTTCTCGGGACTGAGCCCCATTGCGGTAAACGCTTCCCTGTACATTCCGGGCATCAGCATCATAGTCGCCCCGGTATCAAACCTGAAACCATCGCGTTCAATCCGACCACAACGCCCGCCGGGATAAAGGTTCTTTTCAAAAACTTCAACCTCACAACCCTTTCTTGCCAGCATCACCGCAGCCGCCAGTCCCGAAGGTCCGGCTCCAATTATTAAAACACGTTTCTTTTCCAAAGTATCCGGCATATCCATAGTGCAGGTCACCGTTTAAGCTTAAATAAGCAACCTGCAAATGTATATATCATTTTTAAACCGACATCCTGTTCAATGTTAAGAAATAGCAGTGATTTTTTTTGAACTTGTAATTTTCGAATTTACCTTTGTAGTTATAAAAACCAAACACAATGAAAAAGCTATACTCTTTATTTAAATGCGCTATACTGTTTGTCTTGATTGCTTCCTGTACCTCCACAGCCATCAAACCTAAAGAAGCTAACACGGAGGACAATGGTAAAATTCTGAAGTTCAAGAAATTTTCGTACATCGACAAACAGGGTACCGGTATTGAGGCCTTCAGTTTTCTGATGCCTTCCGATTGGCGTTTTGAGGGAGGAATGGAATGGATTCTTGACAACCCTGCAATGCCTGCCAATACAGCTTTCAAAGTATTCAACCCAAAAGGGAAAGAGGCATTTGAAGTATTTAAGAATCACTGTTATTTCTGGACAAACAGTCCAGGGCTACTGCAGATGTTTCCTCCGGGCTCAAAATACTATGGAAGCGTTGTAAAGAAACCTGTGAATGCCCATACGGCCTTAAAAAACATTGTACTACAAGAACATCGTGGCAATATGAAGAACTTCAAAATCAAGAAGGAAGAAAACCTTCCTGAACTTGCTAAGTTGCTGACGGCAGGCCATGTCGGTGAGGCTACAGGAGCTAAAATTCGCATCACCTATACCCTTGACAGTATAAGGATGGAAGAGGAGTTTTACGCGGTGGTGGAACAGATCTCCTTTCCGATCCAAAGTATGTTCGGGGTGTATTACAATACCATTTGGTTTGTTGATTATATCTTTTCATTTCAAGGAAAAGAAGGGCAGTTGGAGGCGAATACCAAACTTTTCGAAACGATGACTACCTCCTTCAGAGTCAATCCCAAATGGCAGGCAAAATACGATCATCTTATTGAATACATGGCACAACAGGAAATCAGGCACATCCAGAGTATTGGGGAATTCAGCCGGATGCTCAGCCGCATGAGCGACCAGATGAGCACTGAAAGCCTGCAACAGTTCGAAACACGAAGCAGCGTATATGACAAAGTATCTGAAAATTTTAGCGATCATATCCGTGGGGTTGACAAATACTACGATCCCTTTGAAGAACGTCATGTTGACCTGCCCAGTGGTTATGGTAATGCATGGTGCAACAACCTGGGTGAATACATTGTCACCGATAATCCTAACTTCAATCCAAATGTAGGGTCAAATCTTACCTGGAAACCGATGAATGCGAAATAATAAGAATTGTTAATTAGCAAATCAGCAAATTTGTGAATTAGCAAATGGATTGTGTCATTTTTAATATTCAAATCCGATATTTAATTGAAGAATTCAATGAAAAATTTTTGCTTCAATGTCGGAACTCCTTTTTTTCGTTGTATCTTGCATAATCATTTCATTCTTATCAGAGTTAGCATATTAACCTAAAACTTAAAAGCTGCCTTTTAGTTAATTGTATTAGTCTTGCGGGATATGGACATGAAGCGGATATTAATTGCGTCTTCATTCCTGTTTTTCTGTTTTCTGCCTATAAATGAGGTTTTATGCCAGGAAAAAGAGGGAGATTATAAATGGATAACCTTTAAAGGGACAAGCACCTTAACAGGATACTATTCAGACCGTCAGAGTTTCGGTCAGGAGATTCCACGGCAATACCTGACCTGGCAATTTAGGGGCCAGCTTACACTTCTTAGCATCCCATTCTCAGGATCAGTAATGCTTTCAACGATGCAGAGCAAAGCATATCAGCCGATGAATCATTATTCGTTTCAGCTTGATGCCCGTTCATTGCTGCGTAATGGGCTTAAGGTACCGGGTTTCAAATTTCTAAAGCATATCGAGACGTTTGAGATTGGCAGGACAAGGCCCAGCTGGTCGAAACTTATACTGAACGGCATAATGGTCAATGGTGTCAACACCGGAGTTAGGTTTGGAAGGTTCAGTGCAGGATTCACATACGGCACATCATTGAAGCCTGTTGGTGAGGGGTATTTCTGGAATCAGCAGTATGAGCAACGGATGGCTTTTGGGAGATTAGGTATTGGGAACAGTTCAGAGGGAAGCTACATTTTTGTTTCAGCTCTCAGATCCTGGGATATATCCGGCACTCATGGCGGAGATGTACATTATTATGTTCAGAACCCGGACACATTTATACATATGGCGGACACCTTTTTTATCCCCGGTGACACTCTGCAGATCAACAAGAAGGCGGGGGAAAGCCTGCTGGCCGGCATTGAAGGTGGAATATCCATGTTTAAAGGGAAGCTGAAAGTTCAGGGAGAGCTGGCAGGATCGGCAAACACATCCAATATTGAGAGCGAACCATTAAAGATTGATGCACTGCCTGATTGGGTGACAAATATTTATCAGCCAAGACTCACTACTTCCCTTTCCTATGCCGGCAGACTAAGCAGCTCCATGAATCTCCGGTTAACTAAGATCACTGCATCAGTAAACAGAGTGGCACCAGGATACCGGTCACCCGGAGTGCCATTTATGAGGCAGGACTACGAAAGCTTTGAAATACACGGAAATCAAATGTTGTTGAAACGGAAAATTACCATACAGCCATGGTTAAAGCTTTATCGTGATAACCTTTCCAAAACCAGGCCGGTGACAACAGAAACTTCAATTTGGGGAATTTCAGCAACATGGAGGCCATTAAAGCTACCATGGATCAGCGTAACGTATTCGCCGCATAATCAGAATGTTAAAGGTGAGATGATTAATCAGAAGAGTTTTGCAGAAATTATCACATTTTCGACAGGAAAGAACTATGTTTTAAAAAAAAAGTACAATGCCTATACAGGCCTCACATGGTCGGGCCAGAACATGGAGTCAAAGACTGTTTCAAACAAACTGAAATATACCGGCAGTAATTTTACCGCCCAGCAGACCTTAATGCTCGCCATTCCTCTTTGTGTGCAGGTTTCGGGTGGATTTTACATTTTCACTGCAGACACCCTGAAACAGGTTTCCCAGCAGATTAATGCAGGTGCAACTTGGTATCAGAAGAAAAGATGGAGTGCCGGTATTGGTATCAGATACACGGGTAATGAGGGTCAGCAGAGTCGCACCGGTATTACTGCCAATTTCAGTGCCAACCTTGGAAAAGCAGGAAGTTTAATGCTTACTGCTGAACCAATCAGGTATCGCGACCTGATAAAACCGGAACTTGAGTATAATCAATATATAATCAGATGTTCACTGATCACGAGATTTTAACTTCCGGATAATCCTGGAGTGGTTTTGATTAATCAGCAATATCAATACAGATATGAAAATTAATTTTATTATCTACCTACGTTCTGCCAAAAAAGGACTCGTGTTTTTTTTATTTCTGTTTTTTTTGAATTTCCCCGTTTCACTGACAAGTCAGGTTACTGTATCCCTTCAGTTACCTCCACCTGGGAGCTTCACACCTGAAGATTTCATAAGGTTTATTTCATTCAACAACCAAACAGGCTTGACAAGGCAGGTTTATCTGAGCGGTACTGTAGAAGAACAGACTGCGGGGTTAATATTTTCAGGTACTACATCTGTTTTTGAATTATTACCGGGTGTCTCGAATCCACCCTACAACTCATATGAGCCTCTGACGTTAGATTATCTTAGTCCTGTTTATGAGTCTTATGTTTTACAGGCCAACACATTGCCGCCGGGAGACTACATTATATGTGTATTGATACGTGACGCTATCACAAATGACCAATTGGGAAACACCTGTGTTCCTCATTCGGTATTCAAGCCCACTGCACCTATACTGGTATATCCCTTAAATGAATCTGAAATCTCTGAGCCAATGCCTGTTTTTACGTGGCTTCCACCCTCTCCGTTACCTGCAATTGAAATTTTTTATATGATTTCAATTGCCGAGTTACACGAAGGCCAGACACCTTATGAGGCTATACGTTCCAACCCTCCATTTTACAGTGAGCCAAAATTTTCGGGCACTGCATTAAATTACGGTATCCATCTGCCACCAATGGTTAGCGGGCAGCGTTATGTATGGCAGGTGCAGGCACGAACTGCAGATGGGTTGCCTGTTGGAGAGAATCACGGATTCAGTGAGATCAGTTATTTTACATACCAGGAAACTGTTAAGAGATCTATTACACTTATACAACCTATTGCAACCTGCGTTGGAAATGTATCCACTGACCTTATGAGCCATGTAACAGATATGAAGTGGATGGCTACCGGTCAGTTCACAGGATTTCAGGTAATTGTTTACGAAAATCCTTGCGGGAGATATCCAAAAACTCCAACAAAACCTTCAAAGCCATCAACTCCTTCAACTCCTTCAAAACCATCAACTCCAACAAACCCAACTAAACCCAAAACCTCTCCAACAACGCCGACAGACAGTTTAAAAGTGACTCCTGCTGACAGTCTGATAAATAAGCCTGGAGGAGTAGTGACCACACCCTGGGAGCCTGACACATCGGGTAAAGGTGTAACAGTAACACCGGCAGACACTTTTGGGCCTGGCATAAAGGATTGGCCTGAGGGAGATGATGATCATGACTACCGGCCGCCGTTGCCACCGGGATGGGCATGGGGTGATGAAGGACCATACTGGACAGGTGAGCACCCACCACCACCACCTGATCTGCCACCCGGATGGGAATGGGGACCTCTCAGACCCCACTGGACAGGCGAAGGATCTCCACCACCGGATCGGACCATTTTATACGTTAGTCAAACCATAGAGTCCATTCCAGTGACACCACCAGATATCCTTAACCTCCAACAGGAGGTTTTATATCAGGAGATGATCCCCTTACATCAGTTTCTTGAACCAGGGCAAGCCTTTATTTATCAGATCTATGGCACGTATCAGAATACGGAAGGAAGTATGCAGGGTTTTCTTTCAGAACCTCAATGTATGAGGTATTCAGCCACAGCTACAGGAACCGATACTGCAGCACCTGTTTCATGCCAGGTATGTATGACAAGAATTGAACCCCGGATAGGGCCGGTAATGAACGGAGGGTTAAATCCTCCCAAAGATACTTTACAAATTTACCGCGATGAATTTATAGTCTTTCGTGCAGAAGGTGCAGACTACGATGAAATATGGTGGTTCTGCACTCCCGGACCCGATTGTCCGGAAACACCATCAACAGATATGAGAGTTACTTCCAGTCGCGTTAAGTTCACCTGGGAGATAATAGATGGCGATGGTGATTTTACTGAAATTGGCTGTTCCGGAACAAAGCGTGCCACAGAGGGTGAACGGGTAATCTTTATGCCTCCGTATGTAAAGCCTGATACCACTGTGATGACAAAGATAAAGCTGAGTATCATAGATGACAATACCAGTCAGCCTGAGGACAAAACGGTAGAGAGGATCATCAAAATAAAAACTGAGAGGACCAGGAAGGAGCCAAACCAGTATAAAGTGACTATCGACTCTGATGCTTACAAATTACCTCAGGCTTCACAGGTCACAGGTCTTGCAAGTGGGACCTGCCGCACACAGGGGCCGGTATGGACAAAAGATACAAACCTCACCAAACCGGAAATCAAGCTGCCCGGTAGTGTTGCAGATGCAGACAAACTGGTGTATAAAGAGCTTATCAGGCTATACGCTGAAGACATCAGGGATCCTGATAACATAAGGGTTTGGTGCCTTTCAGCCGTTTGCGACACTATGAGCATCAACCGGGATTTTGAAGACGATGTGGAGTTTACCTGGAGCATCACCAAAGGTGGGGGAAGTTTCATCAAAGGCAATAAGGGAAGGTATGTGATTTTCGAGGCACCGGAAAAGGAAGGGGTTGTTGAAATTGAGGTTAGAGTAAAAAACCCCTCATATTTAAAAATCAAAGACAAGGATCCCGAACCCGGAAAGATTACCCTGAAGGTTTATCAACCGGGTGTTAAGATTGAGCAAACCCCGCTTGCATGGCTTCCGGAGGCTGGCAACATCCTTCAGAAGAAATCATTTCTCGTATATAAGGATAACAATGAGTGGAAAGATGGATTAAATCATCAGTGCCGTATACATTTCGTGGAGTTGCTGGATGTAAGCACTGAACCCGGAGTATGCCTGAACTGGCCTCCTAAGAATCACGGCTCAACCCATTTTGTTGATTTTTGTCAGGATCTCTCAATCAGGGACTCATCAGGATGGGAAAGTTTTGACACAACCAGGTGCAAACGTTGGAACCATACCGACTCACTATGGTACAAGAAGGCAAACTCTCTGAAACCGGAGAAAGAGTTTACGGTTAAGATAAATTCCTATGATTATGGAGGGTATGGTTTCGCCCGCAGCCTTGCGAATGGTAGTCAAAGCATTAAAACACCTTATGAATCGGTTCCATGGGAGGTAAAAGACAAGAAACACCCTAAACGGCCTGATGACACCAAACCTGCAGCTAAGGATAACAGGGTAACCATCCCACGCGATGCTGATGAGAACAAAGTGCCTGACAATGGCTGGCAGACAGCGCTTCAAAAGAGCTTATCGTCATTTATTACAGGTTACACAGGAGCTTTGGTTGAAATTAAAGAAGAGGATCCTAAAGATGCAGCTAATGACCTTGACTCTCTCCCTTTGAGTAATTTCGGTGGTGATGGAATTTCAGCATATGAGGAGTACAGAGGATTTATGGTAAAGGGAACACATAACAGATTCAGCATGTCAACTAAAGATCTTCTGATGTGGGATCGTAATAACCTGGGGATTGGTGATTTTAATAAAACGGGAATATTGAACTGGTTTATCAATCAGAATGAAATGGATACAGGCAGGGTAATAAACCTCAACAGAAAGACCCATAATCCTGGTTTTGACCAGAAAGGCATTAAGTTATTTGTCAATGAAAGTGCAGCAATGAGTACAAGCTTTGGCTGGGCGGTAAGGTCTGTTTCAAGAGATGGACTTGTTACCTGTGATTCCGTTCTGATTAATTCTGCTCTTATTACCAGCAAAGGCAAAGACGCAAGCAGCACAATTGCCCATGAGCTGTCGCATGCTGTTGGAGTGAGACATCATGGAGAAGGGATTATAGAAGGTTATTTACTTCTTGGAAAGGATATAAACATTGATGGGTCATGGTTCAGTTCCACAGTGGACAGTGCATGGTTTTATTCTGCTTGTGCAAGGGGGGTTACCAGTGGAGACATATTGTGCTGGATGAGATACGATGATTACATCAGGTACTGTCCTGTTTCACCGGTATTAAAGAACCTGAATTGTCCATCAGGAGATCGCCGCGTAAATATGGAAAATCTTAGAATCAGGAGAGTAAATGATACACACGTTGGAAAAGATATCACCAATCTAACCACCGGCACAGGGATCAATAACAGCAATGAATGTGGAAGTGATGCCGCTACCGGAAGAGGAGAATGTAAGAGTCAGATAAGGGTATCATGCAAACGACCTTGATATATAATATTAATTGACAACAGAACAATCATGAAACGAACATTTATTTTAATATCTACACTGATCATATCCATAATAATATATGGCCAATCAGCAAAGCCTGAAATCTCCATTGATGTAAACGGATTTAAATCAATAGAAATTCAACCTGCCTATCCGGTTATAATTAATATTTCAATATTGAACTCTGAATATAGTAATTACGAGTTTCATATTGATCAACTGCCGGATACAATAAGAGAAAGCCCCGGTTTTAGAAAATTTCTGGATTCCATTAACAATTCATCATTCTTAAAAGATTCGATTCCCAACTGGCATAATAAAATAATATTGGCTGTTGAGAGTACCGGAAAAGCAAAAGATTTACTTCTCAGAAGAGAGTTACTGCGTCCTTATCCGGATCAATATTTTTCACTTACTCCAGGTACTGCAAAAATGGTATATTATGGAGTGGATCCTTCAGAGACAAAAAAATGGAAACAGGGAGATTTTAAAATAATTGCAGGATTTCCATTACCACCGGGAAATGACACAATTTGGTCTGAGGCTGCTGTGATTAAAATGAGAAAAGGTGCTTTAACCAGATTGTCAGATTATTCAGATGAACAGCTCAGGTTCACTGCCACCTATTGGATTAGAAGAGAACAATGCGACCAGGCTGCAAAATATGCTGAAGAGCTGATGAGAAGAAATCCTGACAGTTTTATGAACACCATGGTAATGGCAGAGATGAATATCTGCCTGAACAATAATGAATCGGCCATGCAATACCTGAGAAGATCACTGGATTTGTTCGAAGAACAGGCAGACCCCGATCTGTTTCCTCCAGCGTATATTCACAGACTACTTAATGAGGTTCAGATGAAACTGATGATCAGAATAGAGGATCGGGATTAGGGATTTGAGTGTAGAAAAGGTGCTTTTGAATGGACTTAAAAATCATACAGGAACATTGACTAAAAAAAACATACAAACCTTTTAAATCTGATACGCTATGAAAAAACTGAAACTCAACTTAAACCAAAGGCATCTTTTCAGGGAATATCTACTACACATGCAGGTATATGCCATACATTTCATATTAGGGCTTTTTCTGTTATCAGGATATAATTCGAACGGACAGGTAAATATAATTCTCCAACTCCCTCCACCCGGGCAGTTTACTCCGGATGATTTTGTTTCGGCGGTATCGTTCAACAATACCTCTGGTTATCCGGTCACAGTTCGTATGACAGCCACTCTTGAGGAGGAGCTGGCAGGTATGATATTCGCAGGGAGCACCTCTGTATTCACAATAGAATCCGGTTTATCCACACCTCCTTACAATGTATATGAACCTCTTGAACTGACTTATTCTAATCCTCAATTTGAATCGTATGCTGTCAAAAACAACGGTCTGCCTTCAGGAAGTTATATTTTATGCGTGTTTTTATGGGATGCGGTTGATGGTTTTGAGATCGGCAATAGCTGCATCCCTTTACAAGTGTTTCATCCTGCGCCTCCATTGCTGATATATCCTATATCAGGCAGTACAATAACCGAGACAGAACCTGTATTCATCTGGCTTCCTCCGTCGCCACCACCACCAACAGAGATAACGTACAGGCTTACCATTTCAGAATTATTTGAAAGTCAACTAATCAACGAAGCTCTTCAATCAAACCCTATATTTTATACTGATCCTGAAATCACAGGAGGGGTTCTCCCCTACCCAATAAATGCGCCACCCCTGCTTACCGGCCATACTTACGTCTGGCAGGTTCAGGCATTGACAGAGGGTGGAATTCCTGTGGGTATGAATGAAGGATATAGTGAACCAGCATTCTTTTCATTAGGTAGTTTTCAGTCAAGGGAGATCATTCCATTGAACCCTATATCTATATGTACAGGTGAAGTAACCGAGGGGGTGAACACCTTCGATGTTATGTTTCAGTGGATGGCAACGGGTGACTTCCACAACTTTGAGGTTATTGTATCTGCCAATCCATGTGGGACATATCCTCCCGGCCCTACACCTACACCAACACCAACACCAACACCAACACCAACACCAACACCAACACCAACACCAACACCCACACCAACACCCACTCCAACTCCCACTCCAACTCCCACTCCAACTCCCACTCCAACACCCACTCCAACACCCACTCCAACACCCACTCCAACCCCAACTCCCACTCCAACACCCACTCCAACTCCAACTCCAACTCCAACACCCACTCCAACTCCAACTCCAACTCCCGGAACTGGCAATATTCCTGGTGCAACAGACACAACAGGAGGTTCACAACCATCAGACGGAATCCCTGTTGATACCGACTGGCCGGATGAAGGGGAGACCGATCTTCCACCTCTGCCACCCGGATGGGAGTGGAGTGATGAAGGGGTAAGATGGACAGGTAAACATCCACCGCCACCTCCTGAACTTCCTCCGGGATGGGAATGGGGGCCAACGAGGCCGGGATGGACAGGAGAAGGGGATCCGCCCGTGCCCCGCAAAGTTATCGGATGGAGTGTTCCTTATACACCTGTTCCAACACCAGGAATAAAATCTAAAGATGATAATAACCTATGGCCGATGCTTCCCAAAAATCTGAACTACACGGTGCATCAGACAACTATCCTTTTGGGTGAATTCCTTATCCCGGGGCAGGCTTTCATCTATCAGATATACGGCACATTCACCAACGCTGAGGGAAAGCTTAACGGTTATCTGTCACAGCCTCAGTGCCTCAGATTTAATCATGTTTCCGGGGCAGCACCCGGATCAGACCTTACACCAACACCAGTATCATGTGATCCTTGCCTGGTAAAGCTTGAACTTGATACTCCTCCGGCAATGAATGGTGGTTTACATCCATGGACAGACTCATTTAGAATTATAAGAGACGATTTTGTTGTATTGCAAGCTATTGGAGCAGATTACGACCTTATTAAATGGAGGTGCAATCCAAAACCCAACTGCAATGAGACAGCATCTCATAAAGGAGTTATCACATCCAGCCGTGTCAGGTTCAGGTGGATAATTACCGGCGGAGATGGCGATTTTGTTGAAATTGGATGCCTTAATCCCGAGAAGGAGGCCAACGGTGACAGGGTCATATTTATGCCCCCTTATGTTGAACCTGACAGCACAAAAACAACTGTGATGAAGCTACATATCATTGATGACAACCCTTCTCAACCCATTGATGCGACAATTATCAGGAACATTGAAATAAAGATTACACGGTTAAAGAAAGAGCATGAATATTACTGCATTAAAATTATATCCGACAGCTTTGGGTTGGGTATGCCTCAGCAGGTTTCCGGAAATGTAGAGGGGACATGTAAAGCCCGGGGGGCTGCATGGTCATTGGATGATGACCTGAAACCTGCTCCAACAATCAATCCGCCAAAAACTGATGATGCAACCAAGATGGTATTCAATGAACTTATTCGTTTATATTCATCTGACTTTCGTGACAAGGACAGGTTGAGGGTTTGGTGTGAGGCTGTCAGTTGTCCTACAAATGATACAACCAACCTTTATGAAGATGATGTTGAATACATCTGGTACATCACAGAAGGTAAGGGAGAATTTGTTAAAGGATACACAGGGCGGTACGTTGTATTTAAAGCCTCCGATACTGAAGGTGATGTTAAGATTGAGGTTTTCGCCCGTAACAGGAATTCAATGAAGATTGCAGACAAACCCTCAGAAAGGGGAAAGATCACATTGAAAGTTTATAAACCGGGTGTAAGGATGGATCAGACGGTTACTGAATGGTTGCCTGAATTCAAGCAGGTTCTGATGAAGCGTTCATTTCTTGTTTATGAAGACAAAGGGAGCTGGAAAGAGGGTTTGGCACACCAATGCAGAGTACATCGGGTTCAACTCCTGGATGTTAGCGAAGAACCCGGTATGTGTTTAAACTGGCCATACAATGAAGAGTTTGATCCCGGCACGTTTGTAGATTCCTGCCCTGATCTTAGCTTTCAAAAATCAGAGCAATGGGAGCTGTTTGATTCGGTTTATTGTGAACGTTATTTGTATCATTATGAAGATACAGCATGGTACAAAACTGCCCACTCAAAGAAGCCTGTGAAGGAATTCAATATTGCTGTACACTGCTTTGACTATGGCGCATATGGGTTTATCAGAAGTTCAGCAAATCCGGAAATGAAAGCTGACGGGCTTTATACTTCTGTTCCCTGGAAGCGGAATGAATATACCCACCCTGTGATAGGTAAGATATTAAAAAAAGAGTATGAGGACAACAGGGTAACGATACCAAAAGATATTGACGAAAACAAAATTCCTGATTGGGGATGGACAACAAAATCTCATGATATATCAGGAAGCCAGATCAGGATCATGGACAGATATGACCCTGCAGCAGACAATGATAACCTGCCTCAGAATGCGCACCGTGGAGACGGAATAACCTTGTACGAGGAATACAGGGGATTTTATGGCAGAGGAGTACATCAACGTCTTGATCCCGAACGTAAAAACCTGTTTATATGGGATCCGGACGATTTCGGGCTCGGCCTTTTCAGAAACAGTGGCATATCTGTAGTGCACGTTTACGGGAATGAAATGGACACATCCCGTACAATAAACAAGAACCGGAAAACCCGTTCTGTAGGTTATGACCAGAAAGGGTTAAGGGTACTTGAAATGGATCTCTCAGCAAGGGGGTGGGCCGGCATGGCAGATACCATCGGGATTAAATTAGCATATCATACATATATTGACCCCAGATTCAAAAACGACAAGACTTTTATGAACTACGTATTGCCACATGAGATTTCACATTCTCTGGGAGCATTACATCACGGAGATGGCTATATTTTCGGGATTCTTCCCCGCGACAGTTTCATAACCATTGATAATAAGAAAGGTAAAAACGACTCAGCAGCTTTTGCAATATTCCGTATTGCATGCCAGCATGGTTTGTCGGGTGGTGATGAAAGCTGCTGGATGCGTTACCATCACTACCTTCCTTTCTGCACCGCTCCGGGTCAACCAAATAACTACGACTGCTCAGAGAAAATTTATGATCCCAGAATAACCAACTGGAAACTGGTTACCACCTCATTAAAAAATTATGGCACAAGGATAACCAATTATACTGATGGTACGGGAGCGAATGCCAGTGATAAATGTGGTGGTGATGCTGCTAAAAAAAGAGGAAAGTGTCTTGATATGATTATAATCTCTACAAAGCCATGAAAAAGATAGCTCTAATACTGTGGTTTATCAATGTGACTGCCACTATATCCAATGCTCAGAATCCTGCTGTTATGTCTAAGCTTAGTTTTGAAAACCGCAGCGACAGGATTGAGGTTGTAAGAGGAACACCGGTTATTCTGTATTACCGGATAATAAGCCTGTTACAAACAGACCGGGAAGAGGTGCTGGCTTCAATTCCGGATAGCCTTCATTCTGATCCTGAAATATTAAAAAGGCTGGATTCGGTATTCAAACCTTTGGCATTAGCTCCCGAAGGTTCATCGTGGTTAAGTGGTATTGTGATCCGGTACGATGCCCCCGGAATGAAGCGTTTTAACCCTCCTGCCTTGAACATAATTACTCCTGTAAGTGAGGATGTGAGTTCTTTTGATCATGGTAATCCCATTTTTGTATATTACGGTATTGATCCTGAGGTGACACGCACAATGCAACCCGGGAAAGTGAACCTGAAAATCGGATCGGTTATTAATAACGGTAGCGATACGTTATGGTCAAAACCGGTCGAATTGATTTTTCTTAAAAGCATAGTAAAAAACGACAAGGTGATGAATCCGGAGCAAAAAATGGCAACTGCCAAATATAGACTTAGGCGTGGTCAATGCAGAGAGGCGGAGTCGCTGGCGCGTTACTTCTTTAACTCAGATACAACATCTGTAGCAAATATTCTACTATTGGCAGATGCACACGAGTGTGCCGGACGTAATGGTGCTGCCCTGGAATTGCTGCTAAAAGCATTGATGAAGCTGATGGAGGATCCGATATCAGAGGTTCAGCCACCTGATGTTCTGATGTTGAGGATTATGATGTTACAGGAAAAGGTGATGAAGTTTGAGCCTGTTGAGTGAAGAAGTTTGAAGGTTTGAAAGTTTAAAAGTTTAAGAGCAAAAGAAGAAAGAAATAAATAATTTTTTGGTTAATCAAATATTGTATATTTAGGCTCTCAATTTAAACAGAAAAAAGAGAACAAATATGGAACTTACAGTTAGGCCTCTTGCAGGAATTGGTGATCTGTCATTTGGAACCGGAATGCAGGAGGTATTAGATATTATGGGTGATCCTGAGGATTCAGAAACCATCTCAGATGGTGATAATGAGGTGGAAACGCTGATTTGGAATTACTGGGAAAAAGGGATAACACTCTTCATTGAAGGCAATGTTAACAGTGTTTTTTCAAATTGTGAAACGGAGAACTCGAATGCTACCCTTTTTGGCGAGAGGGTTTTCGAAAAAGATGAAGCCGGCATAATAGAACTGATGAAAGCAAACGGATTCGCTGAATACGAATCTGAGATGGAACCCTGGGATGAGAAAAGGCTCTCTTTTGAAGATGGTCAGATCGATTTTTATTTCCTTGATGGCAAGTTAACCACTATCAACTGGGGCGTTGTTGTTAACGACCAGGGGGAGATTATTTAGTAAGTAAATTCATAAAAATCTGCAACTTAGCAAATTTAATAAACACATTTGCTAACTGTCACATTTGCTAATTTTCTAATTATTCCGGGGATGAAAGCGGATGATAGTATCTCTTAGGTATTCCCTGTCGAGGTGGGTGTAAACCTCGGTGGTGGTGATTGATTCGTGGCCAAGCATTTCCTGGACTGCCCTCAGATCGGCGCCTCCTTCGACAAGATGTGTTGCAAAGGAGTGGCGCAGGGTGTGGGGGCTGATTGTTTTGGTGATTCCGGCTGATTTTGCCAAATTTTTTATCATATTGAAGACTGAGATGCGGCTCAGCCCTTTGCCGAAACGGTTAAGATAAACAGTGTTTTCATGCCCTCTGACTACCTTTGAATTTAGCCTGAATTCGTTAAGGTAAATTTTATTGTACCTTATTGCACTGTTTCCGACCGGCACAAGCCTTTCCTTATCACCTTTTCCGGTAACTCTTATAAAGCCTTCATCAAACCTAAGGTTGGTAATCCTGAGTGATATCAGTTCACTTACACGCAGTCCGCATCCATATAGGGTTTCTATCATTGCCCTGTCGCGATGTCCCTCCAGTTTGCTCAGATCTATTGCCGCAAGCAGGCGTTCAACCTCATCAACAGAAAGTACTTCAGGAAGTTTTCTGCCAATCCGGGGAGTGTCAATCAAGGTTGAGGGATTGTTGATAATGATATCTTCCTCAATAAGATACTTGAAGAAACACTTGAAACCTGAGATAATACGTGCCTGTGATCTTGCAGACAAACCGCCGGAAGCACAATGCCTGATGAATTCACGAAGGTTATCAATACCTATATTTGCAGGAGAAACAGCAACGTTACACCCACACATAAAACTCATAAGCAGGTCGAAATCATGCATGTAGGCCATAACAGTATTTCCTGACAGCCCCTTTTCAAGCCTGAGATAAGTTTTAAAACCTTTTCTTGCAGAGTTCCAGTCCATCAGTTAAAAGGTGAATCGGGTTCTTTTGCCATCTGTTGGTATATAATTTTGTCGAGAAGGGTTGGAAAGAGACGTTGTAATGCTATTATAAATTTTCCTTCAAGAGTGAGAATCAGAAGTCGCCGTCGATTAACGATGGCATCAACAGTGCGACGTGCCACCTGTTCAGGGTTCATCATACGTTTCTCGTTTCTTGGTGATTTTCCCTGAATTGAACCATCGGCGGTAAGGGCTTTCTCGCGGATTTCGGTACTGGTGAAACCCGGGCAGACAATCAATACGTGTAAACCTTTCTTCAAATTTTCAGTACGTAATGCTTCCATGAAGCCATGCATGGCAAATTTGGAGGCACTGTATCCGGTTCTGCCCGGTAATCCTTTGAAACCCCCGACTGATGAAATTCCGACAAGGGAGCCACCCGTTTTAAGAAGATATGGAAGTGCATACCTTGTGCAGTTAACTGTACCCCAAAAGTTGATATCAATAACACGTCTCAGCACATCTGATCCGGTCTTATGGAAGAGAGCCCGCATTGAAACACCTGCATTGTTTATCAGCACATGAATTGCACCAAACCTTGATATTGTTAACTCTATTATTCTTTCACAATCGGACTCTTTGCTGACATCGGCAACCACTATAAAGGTTTCAGCACCCATTTCACTGATCTTAAGGACATTGTCTTTCAGCAACTCCTCCCGTCTTGCTGCAAGAACCACTTTTGCCCCCCGGCGTCCGCACTCCAGTGCCAGAGCCTTACCTATGCCTGATGAGGCACCCGTTACAATCACCACTTTATCTTTCAGGGTGTATAACATTACAAGCTATTTTTTCGGGAATCACAAAGATAGAAAAGATTTATAATGATTAAGGAAATAAAGAAAAAGAATACAAATAAGCAATACAGTCTGTATAAAACTGATTTGCTTTTATTTGCAATTGAGATAAGGGCAAGTTTCAGAAAAAAGAAACACATTACTTGCCGGGTGAGTTAAATTAGTTACTTTTGCACCCGCAAAAAGGGTATCTGATGATTCCGTAGCTCAGCAGGTAGAGCAACGGCCTTTTAAGCCGTGGGTCCTGGGTTCGAATCCCAGCGGGATCACATTTTTGTTCTTTTTTTACAGTAATTATCTGGAAATCAGAGGGATATAATCAAACTAAATTTGGTTCTGTCCCTCTCTTTTTTTTGGCGTTTATCATATTGAATATCAACATAATACACCACATTATTTAACCCGGATCGTCTGTAACCCAGTAGTGACGGACTTCCCGAAAACTTCCCGAAAAGATGAGTAAAGTACTAATTAAGCAGAAAAAAGACTACCTCAGAAAGGATGGCACCTGCAGTTTTTACGCACAGGTATTCCTTCAGGGCAAAATAGTGAAACTGCCCATCGATATGTACCTGGAGACCTCCTTTTATGACGAGAAAAATCAAACAGTAAAAGAGTCCCATCCTGATGCCATAAGCCTGAATATGATGCTTGACCAGGTGCGTACCGATATATTTGAAATCAGGAAGAGATTTATGCTCAAGAAGAAGGAATTGACGCCCGATCTTCTGGTGGCTGAATACACAGGCTTTGGTGGTTCCGGTGACTTTCTGGGTTGGATGTTTAAGGAGATTGACAACCGCAGAGGTGAAATTTCACAAGGCACCTACAACCACCATAAAGCGGTTGCCAGCAAACTCAAGCAATTCAAGCACTCCATCCTCTTCAACGACATCACTCCGGATTTGGTCAGCCGGTTTCAGGTGTTCCTTCGGGATAAACTCCTTAACAATCAATCTACGATCGGGGCTGCGATGAAAGTCCTTAAGACCTACATCAAGATAGCCCTCCGAAGGGAACTGCTGGAATCCAATCCTTTTGAATTCATCAAAATCCGGAAAGGGAAGCCATCCCTGGTGTACCTGAAAGAGCAGGAACGGAATAAAATGATGGAGGTATTCAAGGATCCTGACGCGCCTGAACGGTATAAAAAGGTGCTGCACCCATTCCTGTTTTCCTGTTTCACCGGCTTGCGGATTTCAGACGTAAAACGGCTGCGCTGGGATCACTTCGCAGAGGATACCATATATATAATGCCTTACAAGACGCAGCGCACGTCAGGTGAAACGGTGGTGATTCCACTGGGTCAGACAGCACTGTGGCTTATTGACCAGGCGCAACGCCGGCCCAAAGACCCGTATGTGTTTCAGATGATCAGTGACCAGAAAAACAATGAGTACCTCAAGGAGATCGCCGGGAAGCTGGGCATCCGCAAAAGCCTGCACTTTCACGTTGCCCGGCATACCTTTGCAACCCTTTTCTACGAAAAAACCAATGACCTGGCAACGCTGCAGAAGCTCCTGGGGCATGCTGCCATCACCCAGACGATGGTGTATGCTCATGTCAGTGATCAGCTTCGCCGAGATCAAATGAAGGTGTTTGATTTCTAAATCCTGTGCCCTACGATCTTTGAGGCAGTCATTACGGTTGGGGAAAGGCTTACTTCGACGCTTTCGATCAGCAGGGGAATATTGCCTTCCAGGGCATAGGATTGAGTGAAGTCCAGTTGTGCTATCTCCACGATGTTCAGATATGCGTTGAATTCCAGCTTGTCGTGGCCGGAGAGCATCCAGTGGATGTACTCCCGGTAAAAGTTCTCCTTTAAGCCAAAGGCTCCTTCCCATTGCAAGGCTACGGTTGCCTCCGGGATCTTTACCGGAAGGTGGGGCTGCACTGGGACTGGCTTTTTGTCATACACATCCCAGGTTGCAAGTGGAGCTCCACTCTGCATTCCCCGGTAAAAGAGGAACCTTGGGGTAAAGGAATCTTTTCCCTCCTTATCCGGCGCAAAGGAGAAGTTCCCCACCCCCGGATGGGCTGCCAGTGGCCAGTGTGCAACATCCCAATACGGAGCTGCCGTGTAGAAATTGTCATAACCCAGATACATGGGCAGGGTAAATCCAGGGCAATCGATCTTCCAGGGGTTCTGCCCCGGCTGGGTGGAGCCCTTGCGAAGGTTGTAGGAATAGAGTTCCCAGTTTACCAGCGGAGGAGCCTGGGACTTCATGGCGATGTAGTACCTGTCCTCGGTGATGACATACCGGGTGGAGAATATCGTGGTGGGGTTGGGCAGGTCTGCAATGTACATCACCGGAGGATCCATCGGGTGGTTTTCGATATCCTTGATGGCATCTTCTTCGGTAACCACATCATCGCCACAGAAGTTGAATTCCACGCTGTCGTAACCCGGCACCGTTTCCAGGGTGATGGATGAGGTAATCTTTTTCAGCAACCTGCCGGATGGCCGGGTGAGCAGATCCCGGATAAAAACAAACCGGATTGTCTTGGTTAAATCATTGACATATAATTTGGTACCAAACATCACTTCAAGTACATTCAGGAAGTCCGTAATGGGGTAATCCTGCACATGGTTGGCATAATCAAACTGTGCAGGTGGATCGGCTACAAAGGCTGTGAAGTAGGTATAGGAATTATAAATCGTTAGGGTGGAAAGCTCCGGATGGGTCACAAACACATTCTCTTCGACCGAATACCCGAAGGTGGCAAACAGCCTCTCGAGGATATACGCCACATAGAGCTGCGGGATGATGGCTCCTTCAACCCCCTGCTCCTGGGTCTGGAGGTCATGATAAAAGTGGTTGATCACCTTCTTGTCCTGGTAGATTCCTTCTATGCCGGTATCCTCTGCCAGCTTTTCGTTGATGATGGGATAGCAGGCAAACGGATACTGCGGGTACTTCGACCAGAGGCTTTGGGATGCATAGTTGTACCGGTCATACATCTGAGGATACACCGGGCTTTTGCCCAGATCTATGTCTTTCAGGCTTTTCTCCCGGATATCGGACCAGAAGTTTCCGTTGCCGGATTTGAAGTAACACTCAATGTTGCTTTTGTCGGAAGAGGTGATGGTAAGGGTTCCGGTAAGGATCTGGATCCCCTGGTGAAAGATGCGGATGGGATACGCTTGCTGCCGGCTGGCAAAATACCCTTCCACACGGTTGGGGAACCCAAAGGCAATGAGGTTGTTTTTGGAGGCGGGCAGCGTGAAGGGTGTTGAGTGGGAACCCATCTCCTGGAATAGGGGGTTCAGGATTTTAAGCGAGATATGTGTATCGGGGAACATATCCAGCCGCATCTCCCTGTGGGATTCATCCTGAGTTGTCAGCACCAGATCCAGCCCTCCGGTGATCACACCCTCTTTCTTCAGTTGCTGGCCTTTGGCGTGGTGACAAGAATCCCATGAGATTTCGGTGGAGTCAAAGGTGATTTCCCGGGAGTCAAATGGGGCGAAAGCTTCTTGTTCTGCCATACCTTGCGGGGTTGTAGATGAGGGTTTTCATGCTATTTCCAATTGGCAGGAATACTGGCGTAGTTGTTCAGGGTGGTGGTGGCGTGGTTGGTAAAACACCGGTAGGAAGAGACGCTTTTAAAGGTGCAGTTCCACAGGTCGGGGGCAGTTCCGGGAACCCCGGTGAACCCGCTGGGGCTGGTAAGCCGGAAGGCAAACGTGAACAACATATCCCGGCCGGCAAACATGGTGCTTTGCTGACCGCTCTGGTAGAAGATGTAGGGTTTGAGTTCCAGATTCTGGTTCCAGTAGAGTGCCTGGCTGAAATTGGTGGCGCTGGTGCAACCCCTGAAGAGGTCGTCGGAGATGCTCGCCAGGATTGGGCAGCTCGCGGCAAAGCCCTGGAAATTGGTGACCGGGGCGCAATTGGACAGCAGTGTACTTTGTAGGGCTGAAATCCCTGTGGCAGCAAGGAGGAACTGCAGCGAGGTGCAGGATGCTTTACGCAGGATGGCACCGGCGCCATGGGAAACGAGGTTGGAACAGCCGTTGAAGCCATTGTCCAGGTACGCAAATCCTCCGAACTTTGAGGCATCTCCCCAATGGATGATATTGCTGATTTTGAGCCTGTCCCCGGCGTTGTTGAAGCTCCATCCGGGGCACTCTCCGATGATCTCCACCTGATACGTTCCATTTGCCTGGTAGGTGTGTATCCTGTTGTCATCGTTGTAGGCGGTGAGTTGCACTGAGCTTCCATCGCCCCAATACACGGTGCAGTTGTAGGTGCCATAATCGGTAAGCGGCAGGGTGATGGTGCGGGCGATTGAATCTCCGGATACAGTCCACTGGGTTGTGAATCCCGGTTTGGGCACCATACGGATGTTTGCCTGTTGCTGCAGCAAGGCAAGGTTCAATAAAAGACTCATGCTATTCCTCCTATCGCTTTATACACTTCTGCATTGGGGGTGTCATCCAGGCACAACAGGGCAAGGATGCAGTCGGTGCCTGCTGAGTTGCATGCATTATTGATTATCTGGGAGTTGATGTTGCTCACTTCCAGCGTCACTTTACCGTCCTGGATGGGCAGGAACCCCACCACCTTTCCTACTTTCAGTGTCGCTTCCGGGATTACGATGCTGATATCAGCCGGATTGTCACAGATGACCAGGGTGCCAATATCCTCCGGTTGAATCTCGTACGGGGTGTCTGTGACGGTGATGCCCAGGAGAATACTCCCGTGCGAAGGGACGGTCTTCTCCATGAAGCCGCCCCCGTCCTCCAATTCATGAACTACCACATCTCCTGTTGCCATGGATTACCAGTTTCGGGCAATGGGAGTCCGTGCCCAGATATTGGAATCCACACACAGGTAAAAATAGTTGTTGTCGTAGGCAAACTCTCCTGCCGTTCCCGAGGCGGTTTTGCTCGCAGGAGCGGCTACCCAGTTCCCTTTCAGGTCGCTGATCACCTTTCCGCCGTCGGAGAGCAACTTTCCGGTGGTGTTGCTGAACACGGCGATGCGGTTGGCAACCGAGCTAACCGGGCCTTTGACCACCTTGCTCTGCGCAATGGCGTAAGGGGTTGCAAACTTCACATCGTCGGTGCCGGTGTCGATTTCTGCCCCGGTGGCTTTGGTATTGGCGGTGGCGCCATCGGCTACGTTCAGGATTACCCGGGCTTCGGTGGCGCTCATCGCGGAGATGTTGCCGGTGGCTTTCCTTCCCACGAAGGTGGAAGCCCCTATGGTGAGGGCAACCGGAGTGGATGCCGTGGTGGCGTAGATGATGGTGTTGGCGCCCAGCACGGTTTTCTGGATGGCGCCGTCTGCCAATGCGCCCTGTGCGGCGCTGGCGAATCCGGCTGCATCGGCATAGGCAGCGCTGCCCAACGGAGCACTCCCCTGTTTCAGGAGCTTTCCGGTGGCACCATCGAACAGTGCCGGGTACGAGTCGCTGGAAGCAGCGGGTCCTACCACTACGCCATCGAGGTTTCCCTGCCATACGCACCAGTCGGCGTCGGTGGAGCCGGAGCCCGACCTTGGGGCAAGGGCAACAAAGAAGTCGCCGATCTCGCACCCCTGGTTGCGGATGGTGGTTTTCTCCACCACACGGTAGGTCCATCCTACCTGGTAAGTTTGCAATGCCTCGAAGGCAGCCTTGGTCATGGTGCCGCCTGTGCCGATGGTGCCTTTGAACACCATGGCATTGTTGGCAGCCAACAGGGAGTTCACCAGGCCATCCACATAGGATTTGTTGGTGGCGTGGCTGTTGGAGGTGGGTGCATTGGTGATGTTGACATCATCGAAGCTGCCCTCTTTGCCTTTGAAGCTCAGGTAAAGGCTGTCGGCAAGGTTGCGCACTTCCAGCACGCCTCCGTTTACCTTCAGCTTGATGCCGGTTCCACCGCTCAACAGGTCGAACGACTGCTGGGTGGTACCGGTGTCGGTGTTCTGGGTGTGGCCGGCATCCTTGTTCACCCATTTCAATCCCGTGGGGGATGTGGGGTCTGCCTCCAGGATCTGGCCGAGGTTGCCCACCGTCAGCACGGTGGGGGTTCCGTCGGCGACGGCAGAAAGCAGGGAGCCTTTCAAAAGGTTAACCACCTTCTCGGCGAACTCAACGCCTGAAGCATGGATATTTTGGGTTAGGTGCAAATCATATTGTGCCATAAAAAGGTTGGTTTTGGGGTTGTTTTATTCGGTTGGTTGCTGGGGCTCGATCTTCCTGACAATGGTGATGTCCTGATCTTCAAGCGGGTAAAGGTTAAAACTGATCATCACGTTTTCACGGCTCTCCAAGGCAAGTGCCACGATGGAGGTGATGTCCCGGGGGGTAAGGATTACCCCGCAGAAGTATTGATCCCGGCAAAGGGCATCAATCTGCCCCCGGGTATCCTCCACATGCTGCAGGCGTTGGGATTCAATGTCCTGAATCTCCTGTTGCAGGGTGCCCTGCTGGTCTTGGAGTTCCTGGATCTGTTGCTGGATCTGGTTGATTTTCTGTTTGCTCATCAGGTTAATAGGGTTAAGGGTACTTTCTTCCAGGTTGCCTGCCCTGCCTCTCCACTCTCCACGCAGAAGTAGGCGTAGTCATTCCCCAGGTAGAGGTCGCCACGGGTGCCGGCATCCTCCCGGGTGATCTCCCGCTCGGTGTTCATCCGGTTCAGCCGGATGTACAAAGCATTGATATTTTCGTCGATGGCTTCAAAATTCTTGTTGATCTTATCGCCCCCATCGCGAAGGCAGTCGCCGGTGCCGTCGTTGGGTCTGATGCCGATGTTGATCTTTTTGAATTCCATCTTAAAGGGGGTTGTTATGACAAATTTGTGTGGAATGAATCGGGAATAAAAGGACACTAATAGGTGATCAGCAGTTTCCAGGTGCCTTAGAACGCCTGCCCCAGGCGAACTTTCAGGTGGGTTACAGGGTTCTCCTCCAGCGGTCCATACCCAAGGGGTTGCACCCGCTGGTTCTGCTGGTCGAACAGCAGCACCCCGAAAAAGGGGAACCCGAGGTTGTGTTCCACCACCAGCGAGAAATCTTCTGCAAGGTCACCGGCGGTAAAGGTGCCGAAGATGGCTGCCTCCCTCACCCATGCACGGGGCGCTTCCGGAGTTGAGTAATACGACCGGATGATATAAGGGGCAATGGTTTCCATCCCCTGGTTTGTGAGGGTGTACTGCAAAAGGGAACCCCGATACTGCACCAGGATGGTTGCTCCCGTTGGGATATCTTCCAGGGGCATATACTCAAGCGAACCGTCTGCCTCTCCCAGCAGGGTGGTGATCTCCGGGCAGCTCCTGGGTGTGGATTCTGCAATCATGCACAGGTCTGTAAGCACCTGATACAGAAGTTCGGGGGAGAACTTCTTCTGGAATTCATCGAACGCTGCGGAGAGCTTCTCGCGGATGGGTTGCACGGGGATATACATGGTTATTCGGTGTTGAATGCGTTGTTGAAACTTTCGAGGAAGGTGGCTGTGACGAAGGAGCCTTTGGAGAAATGCTCATCGGTGAAGGCACGGGTATAGGAAAAGGCGATGTTGTGCAGGGAGATTCCCTGAGTGCCCACGAACACATCTCCGGAGGTGATCACCACCGGATGCAGCACTCCGTCCACCACCTCGTACACCTCTTTGCTCAGCAACAAATCTTTCAGCCAATGGGCTTTTTCGGGGTCTTCGAACCAGCCGCTGGAGGCTTCCACCTTCTCCACCAGGGTGGATTCCAGCACCTGGGTTTGCGGGGCAAGGATATTGAATACAAAGCGGTTAACTACGGAAAAGATCTTCTTCTCCAGCGTCACCGACTCCTGGTAGCTGCCATAAAATAGTTCTGTGTCGTACATCCCGAAGGAGTTCCTCCAGACGAACGCATGGGTGTGTGGCTCAGAGCGGTAATCGAGGTAGTAGTGGCGCTTCTCTGAAATGGCTGTGTCGGAGGTATCCGAAAGGTACAGCTCAAACTTCTGCACCCTTCTTTGGGGTTGCAGTTGGGCAAAGCCCAACTGGTCGAAGCTGAAGCTGAGCTCCAGGATCTGGTATTGGGATACCTGCACTGTGGAAACCACCACGGTCAGCGGTGCCATCTGCGACTGGGTGTCGAACCAGGTGATACGAGCCCGAAGCTGCAGGGTGGCAGCAGGTTGGGTGTATAGGAAAAACAGTTTTTCTGCCTGATGGGTTTTGATGTGCCTGTGCCGGGGTGCCCATGTGAGGAACTGTTTGGTGTACTGCAGGGTGCTGAACCAGTGGTTCTGCATCTGACTGAACATCGCCTGCTGCATAAACCCAACCCCTCCGGGTAGCGCCAGGGTAGTGATCCCGGCGGTGGATTGCAGCTTTTTGATCCCGGCAGGGATGCCCCAGCGCTCTGCATAACGGATATGGTACCTCAGCAGCAGATCTGTGCGAACGGTGATGAACCCTGCCGGTGGCCAGGTGAATGAGCTGCCGACGTGTGCCTGAAGGTATGCCGAAAGGTTTACCCGGACTACTGAGTCTTCATCGGGTACCGCCAGGTCTTCCCCTATCTGCTGCCCATTTGCATAAATCTGGATATACCCGCTGTAAAACGGGCGCAGCACTGGATCTATGCCCGGGGTATTCAGCAGTGGGTCGGTGGTTACCGGCGCTGTGGGGTTGGATCCCAGGGTGATGTTGTAGCTGGATCCGGGCAACTTTGCGCTGAAGCAAAACTGTGGGTTGACCGGAAGGCCGGTGAGGGTGATCTCAAAATCTTTCGACAGGTTGAAATGCTTCTGCAACTCAGATAAAACCTGCATGAGGTACATCGAAAAAGTTGCCGCTCCACCCATGCCGGTATAGCCGGTAGGAAGCTCTCCCGGGTCACTTCCGGGCGTTGATACAAACGTAAAAAGGTGGTCTGATCCATTGTAATTCATTACAAATGAACTACCCACAGACGGAAACGACTGCATGGAGAGGTAAAACACCCCGCAGCTTCCCGGCACTTCAAAGCGGTCGGTTGCCTCAAAGGCAAACACCACCGGGTTGCCCGAAAGCACCACGGTGGGGGGTTGAAGGATCTTGACCAGTGCCATAATGGGCAAAGGTGACCCCGCAAAAAAAATTGAAAAAGGACAATAAAGGAGGAGTTTATTCTCTTCGAATGATGGTCATAGCAATTTTGCTTAAAAGCTGCTTTAGATCTTTCGCAAAAATGAATTTAACAGATTGATCGAAGTCAATAAGTTTTAGATTGTAGTCTTTCTCTGCTTTGGTGATGAGGACAATTTTATCAATAAGTTTGATATTTAAATCTTTATAATACTGCTCAGCTCGATTGATTTGTTCTACAACCTCATTTCCGACAAATCCTTCATAATCTTTTACCTGTATTGCAATGACATAATCTTCATCCGAAAAGAGACCTGGTATTTTTATTTCAATATCAGTTCCATGTATGTACTCATTCCTACCACCTGTTCTTCTTACAGAGTAATTTGGAAAGAGTTTTCCGAGTCCAAATACCAGAGCAAACTCCCACTCTTCACGAGTGAATTGAACACTCACTTTAGAAAACAAGGTATCTTCAAAAGAATGGTCTGTAAGTATTTTATTGAAGACAGAATTAACAGTATTATCAAGCCTTGTTGAGTAATCGAGCTCTTTTTCAAGCTTATGCTGTTCTAAACTCAAAATTTTCTCAATATCATCTGCAAATTGATTAATATTCCAGAACCTTGATCGGTTCTTCAAGGTAGAACGTATATTCCCGGAAACATTCTCATTTGCCCTCGCAAAGCTTTTTATCATTTTCGCAGGAAATACATGCCCATAGTCCTTTTTTTCTCCAAGCTCAAAATAATATCCTATGTCCCAGTCCTGAGTAGCTTCAACAAGTAAAACACTTCCCCAATCGGGCAACTGCGGAACCAGTAAAATATCACCTGCTTTTACATTTCGGAACATTGGTTTATTTCGCCCTGCTCCTTCATCCATTTGAAAGTTGCGTAAGTCCTGTAGTATATTCCAACCCCATCCTTGCCGTAACCTACCTTCAGATAACTCCTTGTAGAAATAACTGATTTCCATAGTGTCAATCCGATAACCCCAATAGTTTCTTTCCATTGTCTTTTTGTACTAATTTAAGCCTTGTATATATGTTCTATAAAGAAGTAAAAATTAACCAACCCAAATGTATTGGATTACGCTGAAGGCACAATGAAATAAAATGAAAATTTTCTCCTACCCCCTGGCAACATCCTTCCTGATCTGCTCCATCTTGTGCTGTGCCAGCTCCAGGTCGCTGTAAACGACCCTGGCGCGGGTGGGCTGACGGAGAAGTTCGGCGATGGTGTGCAGCACCATGAGCGCTTCATCACTGCCCGCAACGGGGGTTTGCACTGACTGCGGTGCGGAAGGAGCCGTTGCCATATGGCGTAAACCAGGGGAGGGTTCCTGTGCCGGCATAAAACCGGGATCGCGGTTGGCTTTGATGTTCAGGATTGCCCTGGCGTAGTCAGCGATCACCGGATGCTGCAAGTCGGGGCCGCTGATGATCATTTCGCTCAGGCGATAAGGGTCATCACCTGCAAGGAAAAGGCTGGGGGATTGTACCAGCCCGGTTTTAGGCTTTCCCCGGTAGCGCGCCTGGTAACGCCTGCCGGTCTGCTCTCCCAGCACCTCGTAGTTGCCATAGAAGTATTGCGGCACCTGGGTGCTGTTGATCTCCACGATTTTCTGCAGCCCGAACCCTGCTGCAGTAGCTGCGGCAATGGGTGCCAGGGCTGGTCCCACCACCGGGATGCCTGCCGTTGCCTTGTAGGCTGCCATCGCTGCCGAGATGGTGTCGAGTGCCACCTGAAATGAGGCAAACATCTTGTACTCATCGCTCCCCTGCTCAAAAAATGCTGCCAGCGACCCGAACATATTGCCGTAGATCTGCAGGGAGGCATCCAGCGCCTGCGACAACACCTGGTTCCGGCTCTCCTCATACTGCTGCTGAATGGCTGACAACCGTTTCTGGTGCAGCTCGAAACCGATTTCGTTGTTTCGGTAAGCTGCCTCGGTGGCTGCCATCTGGGTTTCTGCCCAACTATTCAGATTCTCCAGGGCATCCTCCCCGGCAAGCTTTTTCTCATCGGGGGCATCCACCCGGGCATATTTGTCCAGGATGCTCCTGCGGGCTTGCTGGTACTGGGCTTCGGAAAGGAGTTTCTGCGATAGCTGCTCTTCCAGCAGCGCCAGCTCCCGCTGCAACAGTTCCTGCCATTCCACCAGGCCATACTGTTGGCGCAGTTGAAAAACCTGCTCCTGATGCTGTTTCTCATTCTGCAGTTTCTCGGCATCCAGCCCCTGGATCCGCTGCAACTCTTTCTGGTCTAGTTCCGCCTGCCGGGCAATTCGGTCTGTGTCGAGCAGGCGAAGGGATTCCTGGAATTCTGCCTGTGAGATGATGCCTTTTGCAAGGGCTTCATCCAACAGGGCTTTCCGTTTGGCATACTCTCGCTCCAGCAGCCGGGTGGATTTTTCATGCTCGGTGAGCTCTACCAGCGAAAGCTCATCGTAGAGCGTCTGGTATGCCTGCAGGATCTTTTCCGATTCCCGCTCAAGCTGCTCCTGCTTCTGTTTCAATTCCTCCGACAGGTCTGCCCCCGGAGCAGGCAGGTTGTCCTCCTCCTCTTCAGGCTGCTGCGTGGCGGGTTTCACCCCGAGCTGCTTGTTGCGGAGAATGAATTCGTTGAGGGTTTCTATCTGCCTGGTGACATCCTGATAGGTGACTCCCAGTTTTGTGGCTTCATTGTTCAGGTTATAGATCTGTGCCGTGGTGAAGTTCCCCCCGGCTTTGATCAGGTTCCATGCCTTCTGCCAGCCGCCTATGGCGACATCCCCTTTCCCAATCTCCATATCGAGGAGCTGCCGGTTCAGATCCACCACCTTCTCTTCGGCTGCCTGCACCTTGTATTTCAGGTTCAGTACCTCGATGTATTTTTTTGTGGCCTGGGTTGCCTGATCGGTTTGGATGGTCTCGAACTTCAGGTTGCCCAGGTATTCGGGCGAGATGGCGTTGAGCCTGCGGATGGCTGACAGTCGCTCCTCTTTGCTGCGGGCTTCATCCCTGGCAATCTTCAGCAGGGTTTCTACCTGCTGCTTCTCTTCCAGAAGCTTCTTGTTCCCCTCTTTCGAAATGTCGTTCAGGGCTTTCTGCGACGAGGCTGCCTCATCGTAGCGAGGTTTGAGCATCGAAAGGGCGGTTACCAGCCCCATTATCAGTCCTACCACGGCTCCGATCACGTTGGCTTTGGAAACGGTGTTGAAGAATTGCATCGCTCTGGATGCCACGTTGATCTTCCCGGAGAAGAGCTGCACCACGGTGGACCAGATTGCCTTTGCCCGGGTGGCTGCTGCCACAGCCAAACCGTAAGCTTTGGTGGTGATGATGAAGGAAGCCAGAGCTGCCAGGGTGGAACGGATCACCACGCCATAGCGGATGAAAAAGTCCACCACAGAGGAAAGCGACCTCACCAGGGCGGTTCCTTTGCTGATCACGTGCGACAGGGCGGGCTGCAGTTTCTCCCCCAGCTCTCTCCAGGTCTTCTGGATCGACTTGATGGCTTTGTCCAGCGATGCCCTGGCGGTGTTGTTCTTTACGTTGAACTCCTCCAGGATCGAGGTGCCTTTCTCGAACTCCTGGTTGGCATACGCCTGCTGCGACCGCACCAGGTTGGTGTTGTTTGCCAGCACCCCCAGCACCGAGATGGTCCTTTTCCCCTCCAGCCCAATGTCTCCCAGGGATGCCACCAGTTGGCTGAATCCCTGTTCGTTCCCCTTCAGTCCGCCCAGCACCCGAAGCAGTGCTTCGTTGGCATCGGTGTTCAGCAGCTCGGTGAAGTCCGCAAGGCTCATCCGGGCGATGCCGGCGAAGGTGGCGGTGTCTTTGAACATCTTGGGCAGGATCTGGGAGATCACCGTGGAAGAGACCTCGCTGGTTTGACCCAGTTGGTCCAGCGTGGCAGCCAGTCCCAGCACGTTCTGGATGGTGATCCCCACCGATGGGGCAACCCCTGCCATCCTTTTGCTGAACTCCACCAGATAAGGCTCGTTGGCGGTGCTGGCTGCTCCCAGCGAGTTGATGGCAGAACCCACCTTCAGCAGACTCTGCTCCATCCCAAACTGGTCTTTGAGCTTGAAGATGTCCACGATCTTCCCGAGCTGGCGGATTGCCTCTTCGGCATCGCCCCCTAAATCTTCGCTCAGGGCAACGTTGATCTTATCGGCGGCATTGACGAACTGCAGCACATCTTCGCTGGCGTTGATCCCCAGCTTCCCTGCAATTCTGGCGAGGTTCAGCAGGTCCTCCTGCGAGGAGCGGGTGTCGATCTTCTCGAGATGCTGGTTCAGCTCCTTCACCTGCTCCTTCGACAGCCCTGTGGTCTTCATCACATCGGCGAGCTTGTCGTCGAAATCGGCAAATGCCATGTAGGCTTTGCGGATGCCCGCCACCAGGCCGGTGAGGCTCATCACGAAGGTGGAGACCATCAGGAAATACTTGTTGAACCCGTTTGCCATATTGCCCAGGCTCATCCCGGTATGTTCGGCGCCCCCTCTCACCTCCGACATCCGTGCTTTGATGCGGATGAGTTCGGCGTTGAGTTTCTTCCACTGTTCGGTGCCATAGGTGGCGTTGGAGAGCTGCATCGACACCCGTTTTGCCTCCTGGCCGAGCTGCTTGTAGGTGAGTCCCGACAGCCCCAGCTCCCGGCGAAGCGTTGCCTGCTGCATCTTGTTTGCCCTGAGTTGCTCGCCGAGTTCCCTGCGGTTGGCAACCATCGCCTGATGGGCTTCTGAATCTTTGTCTTTGGATTTGCTGATCTCCTTGTTCAGCAGCTTGATCTGCTGGTTCACCTCCCTGGCTTCCTGCTCCAGCTTGCTGAGCTGCGCCTGCCCTTTGCTGCCACCGATCACGATGTCGAGGTGGATCTCTTCGCTGTGGATCTTCCTTGCCATACCCCTCAGCGTTGCAGGTTGTTTTGCAGGGTGGAGATCACCTCCTCTTTCATGCCGTACATCAGGTCGCGCGAAAGATCATTCAGGCTGCCCCACACATTTTTGTTGTACACCGGGAACTTCTTGCGCCGCTTTCCCCGATATGCTTCTCCGTTTGCAAGGATATTTTCCGGCTGCAGGCGGTTCTTCTGCAGCGGTGCGCCCATATCCTGAAACCGCCGCAGCACCGGCAGGGTGATCCGGAAAGAGGGTTGCGCCCCTCCCGGAGAAAGGTGCAAATAGATCCCGCCGGAAGGATCGCTCAACCCCTCGGAGGTAATAGATGCAACGATTTTGTGCTGTAACTGCTGCCCGTGCCGCGAAAGCACCTCGCTGATAAAAGCCATCTTCGCCTGGTTCATGGGGCGAATATTAAGTGTTCTTTATTGATTCCAAAGGACACTCACACTACGAAAATTGTTGATAATAAAATATCCAGCACTTCATACGGCATTGTATATTTACATGATTAATAAAAACCTATAGATCAAAATGATATTCAACAAGGAACAGTATGAATCCATTGAAAATGAGGTGAATTCTTTAGAACGTCGTTTGACAGATGAGAAAATTCATCAAATGATACATGATCTGGAGCTTCAACCTGATGATGCCTATGGGTATAAATTCAGGGCGGTGCTGAAATCATCAATCGGTTGTGATGAAGATGCTCTCATTGACTGCAATATGGCGATTGATATAAAGCCTGACTTCGAGAATGCGTATTTGTTTAGATCTGAATTGCACAGCCTGGAAGACAATCTCTATCTGGCACTAAAAGACCTGTCATTTGCTATATGGTTGAACCCAAACAACCATATGGCATTTTTCAAGAGTGCTTACCTAAAAGGCAACCTAAAGGAATATTACAGTGCGATTATGGATTGCAGCCAGGCGATTCTGATCAAGCCTGACCATAGAGATTCCTTCATTCTCAGATCCATGTTGTATCGCAAAGTTGGGTTGGTTAAAGAAGAGTTGGAAGATCTCAACCAGTTGATAGAGATCAGCCCTGACAATTCACAATCCTGGAAACTGAGGGGTGCCTGCAGATATTTAAAAGCCGACTATAAAGGAGCTATTCAGGATTATACGGAAAGTCTTAGGATAGAACCATCATTTGGAGTTTACATGCTAAGATGGGACTCCTACAAGCGTATCGGGGAACTTGAATTGGGACATGAGGATTGGATCAAAGCAGGTGAATTGGCAAGAGAAGGTAGGGTAAACCCATTCGAATTTCACTCCGATAATATGTGGATGAGAGGCTAAATGGTTTATTATGTCGCAGATATTCAGAAACATAAAGCTTTATTAGAACATCAAAATCTTTCATCCCATCTATAAGAAAAGATTCCCGCTTAATGGTAAAGCGAACGTAAACTAACAATAACAAAAATGCCATGGAAACTAAAAACGAAGAGGCCTCAGTTGAGATAAAGCTATTTGCCGAAAAGATTCTGAAGCCGACAGTAGAAAAAATGAAACAAATTAAAGATTATTCGGACAAGAAAGTTTCCGGATTCTTTGCCGGGAAAGGCAAACATTATGACAAGAGCCCTGTTAAGTTGATGGTTATTGGCCGTGCATTGTATGGATGGGGTGAAGAACATGAAGTGTCCACAATCACATCATTGGAATCAGCTGAGGAAGTTTCAGTAAAAGCGTATGAGATGGTCTAGTTCATTAGAACAAAATTAGAACTTTCTTAGGTGTTAACTTTA
>CAYXYB010000014.1:0-74535 GCA_964469215.1 uncultured Lentimicrobiaceae bacterium | reverse complement strand
CGCACCCATCAGTTAGTGTTGAATTTTCTATTGTTAGTGTCCATGAAGGGTTTACAATTAATTTGGCCATTGGGGTAAAGTAGAGTGCACAACCGTCAAAAGTAACATCATTATCTATTATGACATGCCCGCAAATAAAAATATTGTCATTTGAAAATAGTTGTTGGGTTATTACATCACCATGATCGAAGGTGTAATCCATTGTGACCGGAATAGATGTTGAGGGGTCACATGAATAATACGCAGTATGATAACCATAGTTTTCGCACCAGTTCCATATTACGAGATCAAGTCTGGGATTAGAAAAATTTGAGAGGTCAACCACAAAAGTGTTACCGGGGGCTATTTGAACAGCACCCCCATTTATTTTGTATTGGTAAATGTAAACCGGATCATAGTTTGTTATTGTATAGGTGATGCTGGTTGTTCCGGGGCAAATAAAATCTGGTGCTGTTACAATGGGTGGTTCTTGAGGTGGAGGAGGGGAAATTTTTATGTTGTCGATGTATAGGTGATTTTTAGACGAATACGGAAGAGCTCCAGGATAAATAGAATATTCTGGAAAGATAATAATTCCATAGATGTTTTGACCTGTCGGAGGAGTGAAGATATATTGTTGATTGCCGTTGTAAGTGTATAGATCAGACCAAGAATTCGTATTCCCAGATATTGAACAGATTAGGATATTATTTGGATTATCAAAGGTTAGGTTTGGAGTAGTGGATCCATATATATAAGCAGTTGCTGTTAAACCAGTTAAGGTGTTGTTGTCTAGTTGATTATATAGCGAAAAATCAAAATCTATCGTATAGGGTGTGTTCTCTTTCATAAATACACTTTGAGCTATTGCTTCTGGATCTGTAGGAGATTGTCCACGGAAATTATATGCAACTTTTGAATTGTTCTGGATACTAATTTGAGGGGAAAGGCTGACACTTTCCCATTGACAAACCATATGTGTGTAAAATTCCAAATTACTTGAAACCAATCCGAATATATCCTGTACGGAACCGTTTATACTAAAGGGATCCAAATGAAGAGGGTTGGCCACCCATGAGCCATTGATGAAGAGTTTGTCAATTAATACTTGTGGTAATACTTTTTCAAAATCCCAGTTAAAAACAATATTGTCACATTCAGGGTTACAGTCAAAGTCAAAATAAACCTTAATAGGGTTAGATTCTATGAGCGATAGCAAAAACAAACCGGCGGAGTCCCCTGGTATGATTTTGATGAAGTAATAGTCATTTACAAATAAGCCTGATGCATAAAAACCGTTCAGTGAATCCTTCGCAAGATCCAATTGACTTAAAACATCGCAACTTACCCCGAATACTTCTAAACCGGCAATTTGTGCTTGAGGTATTAAACTTTCACTAAGAATAACAATGTTCACTGCTTCTGAAGTAGCCTGAAACCGGAACCATAGTTCTGAAGTACCAATGTATAATGTATCTGCACTGTTGACCTGAATGTCGAGTGCTGAATCGCAACTGCTCTGTGCTTGTGTTCCATTCATTAGAAACACAGCCAATAAAAAAACAATAAATTTTAGGTTAAACCATCCGGATTTAACTTTCATTGTGTTAGAATTGTGTGAGATAACAGACCCGCTTAACGGCATTAAGGGGCATAAAACTGGGGGGGGGGGGGGGGGGGGGGGTTTTTTTTAAAAGGATTTGTTTTTTTTTTTTTTGTTTTTTTTTTTATGATTTTTTTTTTTTTTTTATTTCGATTATATAAAAAATATATTTTTTTTTTTTTGAAAGAGAGAAGTAAAAAAGACCCCCCGGGAGGGGGGGGAGGGGGAGGAGGGGGGGGGGGGGGGGGGGGGGGGATGTGCTTGGTTTACAACGCATTAGATTTGTTTTCATAGCTTTACCTTTTAATGAATTGTTAATTATTTTAATTGCGTCTAAATATACAACATATATTCTTGTTTTCGACATTTGTTGATTATAATTTTATAACAAAGTATCATTGGGATAGTTATATGCCATAATATCATTATTTTATTTAAAAAGCATCAGCTGATAATAATGTAAAATAATTATACACTATGTCCTTATGTGAAAACCTGGAGATTGTTAAAGCAGGTGTCATCCACACGCTACTACTGTTGAACCGGTCGTCCAATTAGTGTCTACATGACTTTCTTATCCTGAATACCGAAATACTTAGGGAAGCCTGGTATATCCTATACGGAACCGTTTATACTAAAGGGATCCGAATAAAGAGGGTTGGCCACCCATGAGCCATGAAAAGTTTGTCATTTAATACTTGTGGTAATACTTTTTCAAAATCCCAGTTAAAAACAATATTGTCACATTCAGGGTTACAAGGAAAGTCAAAATAAACCTTAATAGGGTTAGATTCTTTGGGCGATAGCAAAAACAAACCTGCGGAGTCAATAGGTATTTCTTTCCAATATTTTGAAATATTAGCGAACCTTTATCTTATAACAGGTATTGAGATGTATGTAAAGAGATGATTACCCGTTGGTTTGCATTATATTATATCCTCCTCTTTGTCAACAAATGATATTTGGAAGCTTTCCAGTTCATCCAGAATTGGGTTGTAGAGTTCAGGTATAACAGGTATCTTAACACCTGTGAGGTTGATCTTTCCCGTCAGCAGCAATTTCACTGCTATTGCCACCGGCGTTCCCACAGTGATTGACATTGCAGTTTCATTCTGGTCTTTTCCGATAACTGCCATTGAAGAGGTGATCTTTTTTACTTTTCCTTCCAATTCGTAAATGAATTCATGCTGCATAACGATCATGTCTTTGTCGCCCGGTTCAAGTGCCCATTTCTCTTCAAGCAACGCCTGCAGGATTTGAGCCGGAGTTGCGTTGGGTAAACCGATTTTCCTGTTTTCGAATATTCCCAGCCAGGTAAGCTTTTTCATCACTTCACCCTCAGGGTCAATGTCAAGATAAGTGCAGACCTTCTCTTCGACAGGCTTTTCGGGGTCGTACCTGAGATAGGCATTGATGAATTCCCGGTAGGTCATATTGTGAGAATTCTCGAGGGTATAGGTGTCGTCGGTTACACCAAGCTGCACAAAGACATTCCATGCCTCTGAAAATCCCGGCCTCCGCATCGTGCCCCGAAACATCGTGGGAATATTATGCAGCCCATAAGTTTCACGGTATTTCAGGCTGTCACGGTTGGGATATATCTCAAACTCACCAAAGTCAAGCACATTGGTGTAGAGTATCCTGTCGAAGAGTTTGTGATAAGGTATATACTTGTATCTGCCGTTGCGAATGAACTGTGAGACCCCCTGGCCGGCAAGGACCACGTTACGGGGATTCCAGGTGAATTTGTAATGCCATGGGTTGTTGTCGTATTGAGGTGCTATCAGTCCACCTGTACTTGATTTGAAAGATATTACCTTTCCACCTTTTGCCCTGATACCATCGATGACACGCATTGCCGACATGTGATCGATGCCCGGATCCAATCCCATCTCGTTCATGAAAACAAGCCCTGCAGATCTTACCTTTTCATCCATAAGCTTCATCTCTTTCGAGACGTAGCTTGCGGTAACCATGTGCACTCCGGCTTCAAGGCATGCTGCTGCCACCTTTGGATGAAACGTCGCCGGCAGAAATGAGATAACCACATCTGCTCCTGTGATAGCAGAGTTTAAAAGAGAATCTTCAGAAATGTCGAAGTGGAAAACCGATGCCCTCGGGTGCGCATGTACCTTCTTTCTGGCAAGCTCAGCATTGAGATCACCTATAGCAAGGTGCCAGTCGTACTCTTCAGCATGGTTCAGAAGGTAATTGATCAGATTGGTGGCCGAGAGGCCGGAACCAAGTAAGATTATTCTTTTCATATATTATTAAACTTTATCTGTTTGTGTTATTGTTTATGTGTGTTATCATTTACTGGATTGAGTCGGATAAATATTCCGTTTATCGATGACTGCCGGCGAAATTACTAAAGAAACATCAAACGTGGCAATATTTAGCAGAGTATGAAAAATTTTGATATTTTTGACAGAATAATCAAAACAAACTATGGACTGGTTGACATTTATAGCACAGGATCCCTTTTATGAATTTGCCATAATAATTGCCTTGGCAGGCATTCTGGGTGTTGCCGGACAGTTACTGCGACAACCTCTGATTGTGATGTTTATTGCATTGGGTATAATTGTAGGCCCGTCGGTTCTGAATATTGCCCGTTCTACCGGAAACATACACCTCCTTGCTGAGATTGGGATTGCTGTGTTGCTTTTTATTGTCGGGCTGAAGCTTGATCTAAGGATAATCAGGTCAGTAGGAAAGATTGCACTTCTAACTGGTCTGGGACAGGTTTTATTTACATCAATTTTCGGATATCTAATAGGTATTGTTTTAGGATACAGTCCTTTAAACAGTTTTTATATTGCTGTTGCGCTCACCTTTTCGAGCACAATTATCATTGTAAAATTGCTTTCAGACAAGAAAGAAATTGATTCACTGCATGGTCAGATCGCAATCGGTTTTCTTATTGTACAGGATATTGTGGTTATTCTGGTGATGATAGTTTTATCAGCTATGGGTAGGGAGCAGGAGGTTCCGGTCTTTACCAGAGTTATCAGCACCCTTGTTTCCGGTGCCGGATTGTTGCTCTTCACTATTATTGCCATGAAATGGATAATACCATGGCTGAGTGCTTATCTGGGAAAATCACAGGAGATGCTCTCACTGTTTGCAATTGCATGGGCTGTAATTCTTTCTACTGCCGGCGACCTGATGGGTTTCAGCGGTGAGGTGGGCGCTTTCCTTGCCGGTGTCAGTCTGGCTTCATCCGATTTCAAGGAGGTGATAAGCAGTAGGTTAATAAGCCTTCGTGATTTCCTGCTTCTGTTCTTTTTTGTCAACCTGGGCATTAACCTTGATATTGCTTCAATCGGCAACCAGGCACCAACAGCGTTTGTTTTCTCAATCTTCGTTCTGATAGGCAATCCACTTATTGTTCTGATCATCATGGGGTTAATGGGTTACCGGAAAAGAACCTCTTTTCTGGCCGGACTTACAGTAGCACAAATCAGTGAGTTCTCGCTGATATTTGCCGGTCTCGGTTTTACAGTAGGGCATATTTCAAAAGATATCGTTGGGCTGATAACTCTTGTTGGCCTTATTACGATAGGATTATCGACATATCTGATACTTTATTCGCAGAATATATACAACTTCCTGTCTCCGGCATTGAAGATCTTCGAAAGAAAAAGCTCACACCGGGAACTTGACCTTGGAGATGAAAGCCAGATGAAATTCGATGTAATAATTATAGGAATCGGCAGATTTGGCAACAGGCTTGCTGAAATACTCGACACCCATCCGGAGGTAAACTATCTGGGGGTTGACTTCGATCCTGATCAGGTAAGGGAATGGAAAAAAGCAGGCAGACATATTCTCTATGGAGACATGGAAGACCCCGAACTTACTGAACAACTACCCGTTCATGAGAGTAAGGTAATCATCAGCAATGTTTCTGATTTCAACAGTTCGAGGCAATTGGTGAAAGAATTAAGAAGGCAGGGGTATGAGGGTAAAGTATTTCTGACTGCTGCAAATGATACGGATTTTAATCTTTTAAGCAGGTGTGGTGCCGAAGAGGTCTTACAACCCCAGAAGATGGCTGCTGCTAACTTTTATAATTATTATTTAAAACAATTGTTATGAAGGAGTTGTCAACACATGGTCATAATAGAATCTATCTCCTGACAACAAAAACCATCAGAGATACTTCTCAATATATTTGAAGTCTGGTGTCAATTCACCTTTGTACAAGATCATTCCCCTTAAGATAGGATTTGGCAAATCGAGGTGTAGGAACGGTTTGGAGAAATCTGCTTTTGAGAGAGGTTCAATATAAGGCAGGAGTGCATCACCGAAGGCGATGGTGGATTCACGTGGCAATTCAGTTGGCAGTATATCAACGGTCATCATTTGGATACCATGACCTTCAAAGCCACTCTTTATTTCCTCGGTGTCGGGATCATAAACGAAGACTGGATCTTCGACGGGTGCTGCTTTGACAGTGCTTTCGATGCTGCCGTTAACATCACAGGTGATATCGCCAATCACCTTCAGTTTAGGTTCAAATTTTTTATACAACTCTTTCAGGTCTTCTTTGATGATCAATTTAGGATAGCGGGCATCCCAGTACATACCGTTTACAAGGATGGTCATTTTATCAAGATAAGGATTGAACCTGCTTCGATAAAGATGTGGATGGTTATAATAATGCTGAAGATCGAATGAGCTTTCCGGATCGATTGGTTCAACGAGGTCTTTTTCTTTAAAGATGGTTTTATAAAGTATGTTGCCCGGCAAATTTTTTTTATTTTCAAGAATTAACAGTTCATCCGGACTGATATCCTTTAAAGGAAGCAGATGAGCTATCTCCTGCGCACCATTGCTTACATTTCCATAACCTGTGAATCCAATAGTAAAAGGTTGAAGTTCATATGGCAATCCTCTTTCTGCAATTTCGAAGCCTATTTTCGAGATTTCGTTCTTTGCTTCTGAAAGGTTGTTGTATCTTACTGCCTGCCGCAGATGCATAAAAGGGGTTTCAATCCCCTGTTGCTTTAGCCTTTGCCCCAGACTCCACAAGATGTTGATCATTCCTGCAATACCCGCGAATCTGCCAAAAAAAATCAGGCGGCGCCCCAGCTCATCCTCAATTTTCTCATAATCGATTAAAGTACACTTCATCTCCATCATCTTTTTGAGCATCGGCATATTGTAAGGCTGCCCTTTGATAACATGAGAAAAGAAAACATAGGTCTTTCCCGGCTCAAAAGCTTCAAGAGGTATCTCTTTAACACCCATTATAACAGGACATTCTGTAAGGTTTTCACTTATGATGGCACCTGAATCAAGGTACTCTTCATGTGTAAAGACCCTTTTTGGGGATTGCTGCACAACGATCCTGAGGTTTGAATCGTTAACCAGTTTTTTCACATGCCTGGGAGCCAAAGGTGCCCTTCGTTCTGCTGTGTACTTATCTTCGTGTCTTATCCCTATTCTGTTCATAATTTATTGTCTAATTGTTTAATTGTCTAATCGTCTAATCGGTGAATTGTGTTATCGGTGAATTTCAAACTTTCAAACTGTAATCCAAGGCGAAATTAGTGAATTTTTGCCACAGCAGGAAATGACTCATGATCCTTCGGGGAGTTTTTTATTTTCAGGAGGGTGATTATTTCAGAAAATCTGCGTAGATTTGGCCTTCAATTTATTATATGTGTTTTTTAATGTTCAACAACAAATAATTCAATTATGTCAATAGATAGAGAGAAGTTGTTACGGCAGCTTAAATTTTATGGAATTGATAAACCAAGTGAGGTTTATCATAATCTTTCGTATGAGGATTTGTTTATCCACGAAACATACCCATCGCTTGAGGGTTTTGAAAAAGGATTTGTGACAAATACAGGAGCCGTTGCTGTGGACACCGGAATTTTCACAGGCCGTTCACCCAAGGATAAGTACATCGTTGACGAGCCTGAAGCAAGGCCAAATGTATGGTGGGCCGGCCCGGGACGCAAAGGATCGGATAACAAGGCCATTTCAGAAGATACCTGGAATAAGCTTGTAAGTATAGGGCAGAATCAGTTAAGCGGCAAAAAGCTCTATGTAACGGATGCTTATTGCGGTGCAAATCCTGATACCCGTATCCGCATACGTGTTATCTCTGAGATAGCCTGGGCATCTCATTTTGTGAAGAATATGTTTATTCGGCCAACAGAAGAGGAGCTTGAAACCTTTGTCCCCGATTTTGTTATGCTTCATGCATGTAAAGCCACTAACCCTGACTGGCAATCGATGAATCTTAATTCTGAGGTTTTTGTGGCTTTCAACATCGGCAAACGGATGGCTGTTGTTGGAGGTTCATGGTATGGCGGAGAGATAAAAAAGGGTTTCTTTTCCATCATGAATTATTTCCTTCCGTTAAGAGGTATGGCTTCGATGCACTGTTCTGCAAATATGGGAGTGGATGGAGATACCGCCATTTTCTTTGGATTGTCAGGAACAGGTAAGACGACATTAAGCGCTGATCCGGACAGATTGCTAATAGGTGATGATGAACATGGTTGGGACGATGATGGAATCTTTAATTTCGAAGGGGGATGTTATGCAAAGTGCATTGACCTGTCGAGGGAGAAGGAACCTGATATCTTTGATGCCATTAAGAGGGATGCGCTGCTTGAAAACGTGGTTTATAACGAAAAAGGGGTATTAGATTTTCACGACACCTCTAAAACAGAGAACACCCGGGTATCTTATCCAATTTATCATATCAATAATATTGTGAAGCCCGTATCCAAGGGAGGGCACCCGAAACATATCATCTTCCTTACCGCAGATGCCTTTGGAATCCTCCCTCCGGTGTCGAAGCTGAGCCGTGACCAGGCAATGTACTATTTCCTCAGCGGTTACACGGCAAAAGTGGCAGGAACTGAAAGGGGTATTGTTGAACCTGTGCCTACTTTTTCTTCTGCCTTTGGTGCTGCATTTCTGTTGCTCCATCCTACCAAGTATGCCGGGGAGCTTGCAAAAAAGATGGATATCCATGGATCAACAGCATATCTGGTGAATACCGGATGGACAGGAGGAGCTTATGGAACGGGTAAAAGGATTGACCTCAGATCAACGAGAGTAATAATCTCGGCAATCCTGAACGGCACTCTGGATGTAGCTAAGTGTAGAAATTTCGACGTATTTAATCTTTTAATCCCTGAAATGCTTGATGGGGTCGATAGCCATATACTTGATCCTCGTAATACATGGGTTGATAAAACTGCTTATGATAAGGCGCGTGAAGCACTGGCAAAGAAGTTTGTCGAAAATTTTATCAGGTTTACTGATACTGAAGAGGGTCTGAGGCTTGTTAATTCAGGTCCGGTTCTCCCCTAAGTTTGTTTGAAATGATTAAAAGCTCTTTAAGGGGAGTTGTTTTGCCCCTGGAGAACATGAGGTTGTTAAAGTGGCTTGAAAGGGTTCATCCGGCAGCACTTATATTTGTTGTGCTTTGCCTTAACAGGATTGCTGTTACCCTTAATGGAGGTGAGGAACATTATCTTGCTTATGCACTCCAGCACTATAACCCTGATTGGATAAGGGATTCATTTACCTATAACGAATTCCCCGGAACCCGTTTGCTGTTTCAGACAATCACCGGTTTCTTTGTGGACAAGTTTGGGTTTCAAACAACTGCTGTTGCAGGAAGGATTTTGGTGTTCGCATTGAGTGCTTTTCCACTTGCAAGGATATTTCGCTATTTCAATCTTCCGAATTATGCAGTTCTTATCATTGTCCAGCTTTTCCTCCTGAACAAGCAGTCGTTCTTTGCCGATGAATGGATATTCTGGGGATTCGAACCAAAAGCACTTGCATATATTTTTATTTTCTGGGGCCTTCTGTTATTTTTTGAGAGAAGATATACACTAATGGCTGTTGCCCTTGCCTGCTCAGCCTGGTTTCACCTTCTTGTAGGGGGCTGGTTTTTCGCCGGTTCTTTAATTGCAATGCTGATCTTAAAGGTAAGATTCAGGGAGTTGGCAGTTTCTGTATCAGTATTTCTCGCCATGATGCTCCCGTTAATCCTCTACCTCTGGCCACTTCTATCCTTTAATAACCTCAACCTTAACCTCAACTATATATATGTATATTTCCGATTGAAACATCATCTGGGAATTTTTTACAGTTATGATTATTTTATTGGTAAGCATCTTGGTGGTGTGACAATTGCTTTTCTGGTTCTGCTGGCACAGTTTCCTTTAATATGCCGGTCAGGAAAAGGATCTTTCAGAAGCCTTTCCATTCTGAATGCCGTTTTTTTATCCATAGCATTGTTTTTTGTAGTGATTGCATGGATGGATCTTGAATTTTTTAACAGATCAGGAGGATTCGGGTTAAAGTATTATCCTTTCAGGATGATGAGTATAAGCCTGTTTATTACCGTTATGCAGATTATCTGGCTTCTCAGGTTCCGGCTAAGGCACCTGGTTTGGTGTAATGGAATTATGTTTGTCTTGCTGATTCTTTCCTTTGTTGCTTTGGGAGTGAGGACAGGATTAAGGGTTGATGAAATTTCACGTAGCTTGAAACCGGATTTATATCTTGATGAATTTGTAAGAGAGGTTAAGAAGGCATCATCGCCAGGTGATGTGTTTGTGATTATGAACCCCGATTATCCAACAGCAACCACTTTTAGCAGGCTTACCCGGCGGGAAAACTATGTTGTATTTAAGTATGTGCCGGCAGGAACTGAAAAACTTGCGGAGTGGTACAGAAGACTGAAGGTGGTGAGATTTATGTCGGACAACCCTCGTCTGATGTATAAAACCGCAGTAAAGGAAAATATCAGTTTTATCCTTGCCCGTGAGCAGGTAAACGACCCCGGATTAAGACTAATATGGCCTTCAGCATTATACTTCCTGTATGAGGTGATACCACAGGAAAAGAACGAAATCCCGTCCCAAACTGTTGTGATCAGATGAATTACCTTCTGGCAGAGAACCTTTCAAAGAGCTTCGGGGATAAAGTGTTGTTCGAGAACATCACTTTCGGTCTGGAGCGTGGCCAGAAGGCAGGGTTGATTGCTAGGAACGGTACAGGAAAATCGACCCTGCTTGATATTATTGCACGCAGAGCGATTCCCGATACAGGGCAGGTGGTGATACGGAAAGGGGTAAGGATGCTTTATCTTTCCCAGGATCCTGAACTGGATCCTGACCAGAAGGTAATAGATACAGTTCTGGGTGCCGACACAGAACAGGCAAGCCTTATCAAGGAGTATGAGCAGCTTGTGGCAATTCCTTCCGGTAAATGGACACCAGGTCAGAGAGATATGTTCGACAGACTTAGTGCACGCATCAGTGAACTCGATGCATGGCAGTTCGAGTCCAGGGTGAAAGAGGTTCTGGGTAAACTTGATATACATGACTTTGACCAGAGATGCGGGATATTGTCTGGAGGGCAGAAAAAGAAAGTGGCACTTGCCCGTGTGTTGGTTGAAGAGGCTGATCTGTTGATACTTGATGAACCAACCAATCACCTTGATATAGATACCATTGAATGGATGGAGGAGTTTTTGGAGCGGACGCAACTTACCCTTCTGCTTGTTACTCACGACAGATATTTTCTTGATCAGGTATGTGACTTCATAATTGAGATTGAAAGAGGCAATATTTATCAGTACAGAGGTGACTACCGGTATTATCTTGAGAAGAAAAGCGAACGTGAACAGGTTGAATCAGTTACAGCTGCCAAACAGAAGGCACTATTTTTAAAAGAATTGCAGTGGATCAGGAGGATGCCGAAAGCACGAACTCACAAGTCAAAGGCAAGGGTTGAGAATTTTGACCGGATTGAGGATAGAGTCAGGAGTTCCGGTAAAACTGTAAAGCAGGAATTTTTTGTAAAGATGGATCGGCTTGGAAACAAAATACTGGAAATTAATAATCTCAGTAAGAGCTTTGATAATCTAAAAATTATTGAGGATTTCTCATATACTTTCAAGAAGGGTGAGAAGATCGGATTGGTAGGTAAAAACGGAATCGGCAAGTCAACCTTCCTGGAACTCGTATTAGGGATTATAAAACCTGAAAAGGGAAGAGTTGTCACAGGCCAGACTGTGAAGATGGCTTGTTTTACCCAGCAGGGAATAACCATGGATGACAACAGGCGTGTTATTGATATTGTCAGGGATGTTGCTGAAGAGGTATATATTGACGATAAGCATACAATATCGGCATCCCGTTTTCTGTCGATGTTCGGAATAGCACATGATATTCAGTATAATTATGTTCAATATCTGAGTGGTGGTGAACGTCGTAAGCTTCATCTTCTGATGACCCTGATGGAGCAGCCAAATTTCCTTATGCTCGATGAGCCTACCAATGATTTGGATATACAGACTTTGCAGTCACTGGAAGCTTTTCTCGAACAATATAAAGGTTGTCTTCTGGTCGCTTCGCACGACAGGTTTTTTCTTGACAAGATTGCTGATCATCTTTTTATTTTCGAAGGAGGCGGAGCAATAAAAGATCATTATGGCAACTATACGGATTACAGGAGAAAGAGAGATCTTATTAAAAGAAAAACACAGCCCCGGAAAGTAAGCATCGAAGATCCTTCAATAAAAACCCGGAGTGTGGATCGATCGAAACCCACATGGAAAGAGTTGCGCGAATATGAAACCCTTACAGAAGAGATTGACAGGCTCGAAGGCAGGAAAAGGGAGCTTGAGGAGATGCTTCAGACCACAAATGCTGACCATATTCAGCTTCAAAGGTGGTCTGAAGAGATTGGTGAAATCATTGACAAGATTGATGAGATGAGCGAACGGTGGCTTTTATTGAGCGAAAAGATAAGCGGCTGAATAAGGAAAGTGGGGATAACTTAACAATTTAAGTGAGAGAGATGCCAGCTATGAGTTAAGCATAACCGGCATTATCAGCATAAGCAGATCCTCGTTGGGGTCAACAGGATTGGCAGGTTTTATAATTCCTGCCCTGTTGGGAGATGACATCTCAATTAGAATCTGCTCATCTGTGATATTATTTATCAGTTCATACATAAACCTTGAACTGAAGCCAATTTCCATATCTTCACCTTCATAACTGCAGTTAAGGCGCTCTTTGGCTTCATTGGCGAAGTCAACATCCTCGGCTGACAATACCAGCTCTTTTCCGGAGATCTTAAACCTTACCTGCTGGGTTGACTGGTTGGCGTAAATTCCCACACGCCTCAGGGAATTCACTATCTGAACTCTGTCAATAATGAGCTTGTTGGGGTTATCTTTGGGAATTACCACTTCGTAATTGGGGTAGTTTCCTTCAATGAGACGGCTGAAGAGCCGGATATTCTGAAAGGCAAAAAATGCGTTCTTTTCATTGTATTCAATTCTTACAGGTTCATCAGATTCAGCAAGCAAATGCTTAAGCTGGTTCAGCGGCTTCTTGGGCAAAATAAAACTGGCATCAACACCGGTTTCAATGTTTCTTCTGCGGAATCTGACCAGCTTGTGGGCATCTGTTGCAACGAAGGTTACACCGGTATCGTTAAGTTCACAGAACACACCCGACATAACAGGCCTTAATTCATCATTTCCGGTTGCCAGAAGGGTATGATTTATTGCAGTTCCCAGAAACAGGCTTTCGAGTGTAAGGCTCGTGGAATTCTCAATCTCAGGCATCTTGGGAAATTCATCTGCATTCTGGCCTGCGATCTTAAAATTACCTTCCTCAGTTGCGATCATGATACCATAAGTCTCTGAATTGGATGTAAATGATATTGGTATATTGGAGAATGTCTTAAGTGTATCTATAAGGATCCTCGCGGGAACAGCCAGACTTCCGAAATCCTCTGACAGATCCGGTTCAACAGTCACGGTCATGGTGGTTTCAAGATCACTCGCTGTGATCGTCAGCTTTTTATCTTCAAGTTCAAAAAGGAAATTGTCCAGGATAGGTAGAGTGTTATTTGTCTGGATTATCCCGCTGATTGATTGCAGCGCTTTCAGAAGTTGAACAGATGAGATGATGAATTTCATAACTAATTAGTTTACAATATTTAAACTTATTTATTTATCCTGTGTAAAAGTATGCGAATTTAATGATAAAACCAACATCCCAAATTAAAAACCCTTATAATAAGTTGTCAGAAAAGTAGAAAGGTTCTGTTGGAGTGTAGTCGGCTCTGAACCATTTAAAAGGTTTCAAAATATCATCAAAAGCATAGAATTGACACAGAGTCAAATCTTTGCCGTCGTTAATCAAAGCATAAAGACGATCCCTATCCCATTTGAGATCCTTTTGTGTAACTTCATCATATTCGTATGGTGATTTTCTCCGGTAGGTGATAATGTTATAAACTCCTCCGTCGATAGCAGTGATTGTAATTGTCTGCATAGGAACAGAATTAATGATACTGTCTCGTTGATCTGGCTCCATGTCATTTATCAGGGCTTCGTATTTGAGGTTTCTGAATGATGCCAGAAAGTCGAGTATTCTTAATGTGTCGAGTGGGATTGTAACTTGATTATCATCATTCTGAAACACCTCAAAGGTTCTTTCTCCTGTTTTGACTATTCTGTAGGATTCATCAGTTCTGGCCGGTATATTGACTTCTATTGATCTGATTTGCTGAATTGTAAGAGCAATTATGGTGTGGTCGCGCCAGTCGCTTTCACGTGTTGAGTACCGAAGTGACAGGAATGCGTTTTGTCCCGGGACAAATGTTATGAATGCTTTATTGCTCCCTTCCAGCATCATAAAGGTGCCCATGTGATCCTGAGTTGGCCCTCCGACGAAATAGCTTTTAGTCATTTTAACTCTGAAAAAGAGCTTGAGCTTTCCAAGCTTTATGCGTGGAACTCTTTGGTATATTGCTATCCGTGTGTTTTTTGCAGCCATATCAGAAATCACATTATTGTGAGCCGATCTGGGAACCAGGCCTTTAACTTCTATATTGTACAGAGTTCTAAGCAGGGATTCAATCACCACAATATTGGCTTCGTGTTTCTTGTTAAGCCTCCATTCGGATGAGCTTACTCTTTCAAGAATTACTTCGTTCTTATCGCGATCTGTAAGAATAAGTTTTGTGATGCTGGCAGTATCTGATACAGCAAATTCAGAAAATGCTTTTCCACTGCGCCAGCTACTACGCTGACCAACAAGAACAACTGCCAGCAGTAATGCCAACACTACAACCAATAAAAGGGTTTGCTTCTTTCTTCTATTCATTTTCAACTATTCACTATTCATTATTCACTCTTCGCATAACGACGTTTCCTCAGATAGATTATCAGGAGTCCTGTGAGGATAACCAGAAAGATGGGAGCAGCAACATTAATTATCTGCCACCTCAATATTAATGAGGTGTTTTCAAGCTTTTTGGGATCCAGTCTTCGTATTCTGAATTCCTTGGTGCGGGCTTCAAGTAATCTGGAATCATCAAGCATATAGTTAAGTGCGTTTAGCAGGAAATCCTGGTTTCCGAATGTGGTTTGAGTGAACCTGTCATACCCCAGGGGCAAAGCTCTTATGGCACCTGACTGATCGGGCTGAAACTGGTTTTTGATAATGTCTCCGTCTGAAACCACCAGCATTTTATTGGGAACACTTCGGTCCAGTTTTTCGAGTCCGGCTTCCTGCCCCGGTTTTGGGAGTGCCTCCCAGAATGAAGGGAACACACCTTCTAGCAGTACTGCAACAGGCAGATATGGTTCATTGTAAAGTTGCGGGTTTTGTCTTTCAAGCATGAGCTTCAGGTTGATGGGAACAGGGCTGTTTTCCGTTCTGCTGTATTTTGAGGTAGTGAGAAGTATGGTTTTCTTAATTCCGGGAACTTCAACTGTATCAAGGCTGCTAATAAATTCAGTTTTAATCTCATTGAGGTTTTTTACAATCGGATGGTTCGCATTTGATGATATTATTGGAGAGAAAAACCATGGAAACGGCCTGAATTCCGGTCTGGCACCCGCAGGTTGGACATTCATCGGAAGAGGAAGGCAGTTCAGGTCTTTAATCAGGTTGGCATTCAATCTAACACCGTAATTGAATAGTTGTTGTTCAATTCCCAGATTGAGCCTTAGCCCAAGGGTTGCACCTGTATCCTGCAGAGAATCCAGGCTTGCGAACACAGGATCGATAAACCATAACACCTTTCCTCCCTGCATTATGAACTGGTCTACCAGGAATGCATCCATCTTCGAAAATGTTGAATCTGGTTTTGCAATTATCAATGCATCGTAATTCGGAACCAGCGCTGCAGAATCGCCCGGTTTTAGGGTGAAAAGTGCACTGCCACGCTCGTTAAGTTCAGTCCTGCTTACCTTGTAGAAAGGCGACAATGCATTCATTGCACCAAAGGTCTGCTGCTCGGTAAGTTCACCATGACCATTGGTGAAGGCAACCTTTGGTTTATTATTGGTTGTAAGAACCTTGATGGTGCTTGCAAAAGTATATTCGAGCTGTTGTATGGAGTTGTTGATCATCTGCTCTTCAGACTTACCAAGCTGTGTTTTGAAAATTGCCATCGGAAACTCCTGACCACGGTATGATACAATGGCTCCGGGAAAAACAGCCTGAGTCGACACTTTTCCCTGCGACATATCGGTGATCTGGCGGGGAATTAACCCTTTGTTGTAAAGTTGCTCCTGAAGTGCAATCTTTGACGATCTATCGGAAGGTGCATTGGGATCAATAAAATCGAATAAAATATCCCTGTTATATGCATTGAATTCTATAAGCATCTCCCTTGTCTCGTTTCGCAAACGCTTATAGTCTGATGGCATATCCCCCTCAAGATATACCTTGAACAACATGGGCTCGTCAATATTCTTTATAAGGTCCCGGGTAGCATCCGATATTGTGTACCTCTTGTCACTGGTGAGGTCGAAACGGGTGAAAAATATTGATGAAACAATATTTACAACAATGATTATAGCAAACAGCAAAGACAGTTGCAGCAGATTCTGGATTTTAGGCGATGATATTTTGCGTATCATAATTACGTTTTGATGCTTGAATGTTACCACTTTCTACGGTGAAGTGATATCTTGGTCAATAACATGAAAAGTGCAATAAAGCTAAGAAAATAAACAACATCCCTGGTGTCAATGACACCCCGGCTCATCGAAACATAGTGAGCATTTATACCCAGTGATTTGATTAACAGGTCGAAATTGCCCATTAGTTCCAGATTGTGGATAGACTCAAATCCTATATAACTGAACCCGCAAAGGAATACTGAGATTATGAATGCTACAATCTGATTATCGGTCAGGGAGGATGAAAAAAGTCCTGCAGAGGTAAATGCAGCGGCAAGGAATATCAGTCCCAGATATGATCCCAGTGTTCCCCCTTTGTCGAGGTTACCGGGCTCCAGTCCAAGCTGCCATATTGTAACAACATAGATAATGGTAGGAAGAATAGACCCAACCACAAGTATTAAACCGGCACAATACTTCGATATTATTATCTGAAAATCACTTACGGGTTTGGTTAGCAGAAGTTCCATAGTGCCACTTCGCCGCTCATCTGCAAAAAGCCTCATTGTGACAGCAGGTATCAGGAAAAGAAAAACAAAAGGGGCCAGGATAAACAAACCGTCAAGTGATGAGAATCCATACAGCAATACATTGAACTCCATTGGGAATATCCAGATAAACAATCCGTTTATCAACAAAAAAACTGCAATTACAATATAACCGATAAGGGAACTAAGAAAAACACTAATTTCTTTTTTTAAAAGTGTTATCATTGGCCTGTGCCGTTATTGTTAAAATTTATGAAAGCCTGGGCAAAAATAATATAATTAATCTATCCTTGTTACCATAACCCTGTCATCGTGGCGCAGGCCCAGCAATTCCATTCCGGTTCCGCGGTTAATGGCTATCTGTAAATAACCGGTTGTGCTGAAGAGTGCCAGCTTTTCACCTTCATCAACATCATCGTAGGAGTTACTGACTTTTTTTATCCCTTCAGGATGGGATTTAAGGCTAATTTCATATTTGCCGCCTCTGACAAATGACTTGAACAGCGATTCATGGATATTGGTTATGGCGTTGCTGTAATTGTCGAAATGGATTATCTTTCCGGTGATACGGTCGTCAGTAACGATTGGCGCAAACTGAAACATTCCGTTGAGTTCACTTTTCGGAGATCCAAGTTCACTCATCGGAGTGCCTGAAATTAGTGCGGCAGCTACCTTCGGAAATACATCACGCGATGGAAATGTGAAATAGTTTGAGTCTGATCTGACATCTATTTCTATGATTTCAACAGGCTCATTCTCGCAGATAAGCGCAAGTATCCCATTGTCGGCTCCAATAAAGTAATGCCCTTTGTGCTTTAAAACAGTGTGTGGAGTTTTAATTCCTGCAATTGAGTTTACTCCGATTATATGTACAGTTCCTTCCGGAAATGAAATGAATGCATTTCTTATCACAAATGCAGCATGGTCGTTATTGTATAACTCAATGGAATGGCTTATGTCTACTATGGTAACATCAGGCAATAAACTCAGTATTTTCCCTTTGACTGATGCGATGTAATGATCTTTGAAACCCCAGTCTGAGGTAAGTGTTATGATGGCCATATATTATGCTTCATATTATTGCTCCAAAATTAACAATAAAACCTGTCAGCGGCATTTTTTTGTTTATTTTTGATTCCTGACCGTCAAAAATGATTTTTGATTGTTTGTTTAAACATAGAATCCGGGATTCAAAGGCAGGTTAAACACATATATATTATTAAAGGGACAATATACTTGATTCATGGGAGAGAGGAGCTTTGTTATCGAAAATCTGACGCCGGTTGAGTTTTATGGGCCGGAGGATGAGAATATGGATTTGATAAGGGATTATTTTCCAAAGCTGAAAATTATTGCCAGAGGGGAGATCATAAAAATTCTTGGTAGTGACGATGATATTGCGCGTTTCGCAGGGATGATGGATTTCCTTTGTCGACATTATGAAATGCATGGTGAACTGAGCAGAAAGCAGGTACATGAATTTTTCCACGACAATACATCCGGAGAGTCTCCTTATCAGTCACCGGAAAAAGATGTACTGGTTTATGGCAGAGCCGGAAAAGTGATAAAGGCCCTTACCATAAACCAGCGTAAGATGGTTAAGAGCTGCGGCAGGCACGATATGCTTTTTGCCATTGGACCTGCAGGTACGGGTAAAACTTATACTGCAGTGGCTTTAGCTGTGAAGGCATTGCGTCAGCGTGAGGTAAAAAGGATAATTCTTGCCAGGCCTGCCGTTGAAGCCGGTGAGAACCTCGGATTCCTTCCGGGAGATCTGCGCGATAAGCTTGATCCTTATCTCCAGCCACTATATGATGCACTCAGAGATATGCTGCCTCACCAGAAGCTTCACAGTTATTTAGAAGACGGGACAATTGAGATAGCTCCCCTGGCCTTTATGAGAGGGCGAACTCTTGACCATGCTTTCGCTATTCTCGATGAAGCACAGAATGCAACGCCCCTGCAACTTAAAATGTTCCTTACACGAATGGGTAAATCAGCCAAATTTGTTATTACCGGTGATATAACACAGATTGATCTGCCCAGACATCAGCAATCGGGTCTTATTCATGCAACAAGGATACTGAAAGATATAAAGGGGATCGACTTTGTTTTTCTTGACGAAAGGGATATTGTCAGGCACGAGTTGGTAACCAGAGTGATAAAAGCTTATCAGGATGTAAGCAACAATAATGGAGATGAAAACACGAAATAACGGATCAACTTCAATTAACAATTAACAATTATAAAATTAATGAATGCGATTGTTGAAACAAAATTTGATTTTCCCGGTTTGACAGGAGTTTATTATGGCAAAGTGCGGGATGTGTATACCATTAACAATGAGTTACTTGTAATGGTGACTACTGACAGGATTTCTGCATTTGATGTAGTTCTGCCCGTTGGCATCCCTTACAAGGGAGCTGTTCTTAATCAGATTGCTGCGAGGTTTCTGGATGCAACACAGGATATTGTGCCGAACTGGAAGATTGCAACACCTGACCCAATGGTTACCATCGGAAAATATGCCGAGCCTTTTAAGGTCGAGATGGTGATAAGGGGCTACCTTTCGGGCCATGCATGGAGGGAATACAAATCGGGAAAAAGAAATATCTGTGGTGTTCCGATGCCAGAGGGGATGAAGGAGAATGACCGCTTCCCGGAGCCTTTGATAACTCCAACAACAAAAGCTGTGGTGGGTCATGATGAGGATATTAGCAGGGAAGAGATCATCAGAAAGGGGCTGGTCAGCGAACAGGATTATGTCATGCTCGAGGATTATTCCAGGAAGCTTTTTGAGAAGGGGACGAAGATGGCAGCAGCCAGGGGCCTGATCCTGGTCGATACCAAATATGAGTTTGGCAAAGTAAATGACCGGATTGTACTTATTGACGAACTTCATACGCCCGATTCTTCACGTTATTTTTACTCAGAGGGATATAAGGATCGACAGGATAAAGGTGAGCCACAGAAGCAGCTGTCAAAGGAGTTCGTTCGTGAGTGGCTTATGGAACAAGGCTTTCAGGGGCAGGAGGGGCAGCAGATACCCGTAATGCATCAGGCTTTCGTTAAAAGTGTATCCGAAAGATATATTGAATTATATGAAGGAATTACAGGTGAAGTTTTTAACCGTTTTGAACTGGATGATGTCCATGCGAGAGTGGAGAATAGTATAAACGGTTTCCTGAAAGCATATTACAGGTAAAAACCATGATTTTCGCAAGGCTTAGTTGAAAGGTTGATTTAATGGAATTGAATAAAAAATCATCTTATAAATCAAGCATACAGCTAATTGCAAGAGCTTGATAACCTGTTATTGATGCTATGACCTGGTAAAGTTATCTGGCAGCCCTTTCATCCTGTTGATGACAATCACAGGGTCGGTTCCGTTGAAAACAGCACTGCCTGCCACAAGGATATCTGCACCGGCTTCGACCAGCATTGCAGAATTATCGGTATTTATTCCACCGTCTACCTGGATCATGGTCTTCAGTTGCTGTTGGTCTATCAGGCGCCGCAGCTCCCTCACCTTGTCAACAGACCCGGGAATAAACTGCTGCCCTCCAAAACCGGGATTTACAGACATCAGTAAAATATAATCGGCGTATGGCAGAATGGCATCAAGAACATGTACCGGTGTGTGGGGGTTCAGAACCACTCCCGCTTTCATTTCAAGCTCTTTGATTTTCATCACCGTATTGTGAAGGTGAAACGAGCCTTCATAATGAACACTGATATTATCAGCTCCAAGCTCCTTAAACCTTTGCAGGAATTTTTCAGGACGTGTGATCATGAGATGAACGTCGAGTGGTTTTTTTGCGATTTTTCCGATAGCTTCCAGAAGCGGCATTCCGAACGATATGTTTGGAACAAAATTTCCGTCCATAATATCCACATGTATCCAATCAGCATTACTTCTGTTCAGCATCTCTATCTCATGTCCCAGATTCAGGAAATCTGCCGATAATATAGAAGGAGCGATCAACACCGGGTGAATTCTATCTTGCATAACAGGTCTGAAACTTTGGTTTGCAAAAGTAAAAATTAATTTTCCATTAAAAATATCCCCTGTATCTTCCTGCTTATTCGGGATACTATAGGTGAAATAACTAATGGAATTACATTTGCATGATGATTTATCGTTATTATAGGTTGCGTTGGTTTTCGAATTTTATTTTAAAAAGTATAATTTAAAGGGATTTGCAGTCATTCTAAAGGGTTATTCATAAAAATGCATCTTTTCGAAAGCAGATTACCATAAAAACTATTAGCTTTGCAATAAATTAACCTGAACAACATATAAACCATGACAAGAAAAATCAAATTACTTACAATGTTGCTTATCGCGGTTGTTTTTTCAACCGCCCAGACCAACCTGCCAAACGGCAATTTTGAACAGTGGACAGGTAACAAACCAACCGGTTGGGATGCTACCAATTTCGTGATATTGAGTGTAGTTGTGGAGAATGTATTCCGTGACACCATACTTCCGGCTCAGGGTACTGCCAGTGTAAGGATGGAGACAAAAACACATAATCTCGGCATTGCACAGCCAACCATTCCGGGAATCTTAACACTCGGTACCATAAAAATTGATTTTACAACTTTTTCCGGCAGCGTTGAAGGAGGTATTCCTTTCACCGGAAGGCCTGAGAGATTGAAGGGATTAATAAATGCTTCACCTGCCATGGGAGACAGTGCGATGATAGCTATCGGTTTTTCCAAATGGACAGGAAATCAGCGAGATACAATCGGCAGTGGATTAGCATGGTATGCAACACCCCACAGCGGCTGGGTTACTTTTGATGTACCAATAACCTTCGCTACAGCTCAGCAGCCCGATTCATTGAATATTATAATCGCCAGTTCTGCGGTAGGCATGCAGGTTTCTGTTCCGGGAAGCATGCTTTATATTGACAGCCTTCTGTTTGACTATGGTAACATAATGGTTGAGGTACCATTAAGAGACGATGGTTTCAGCGTATGGGCTGATAATAACAAAAGGTTATTCATTGATTTTAATGAGAGAGAAGGCATCTCCGGCAAGGTGATGGTATTAAAAGCCGACGGGGGCATTGTTCTCAGCGGCAGATATACTGACAGTTTTACAGGAAGGGGGATAGACCTTTCCACAAGTTCTTCCGGAGTTTATATTGTCACCTTAATTTCTGATGATGGCAGAAGGTATACCAGGAAGGTCGTATTGAGATAATAACGCCATCAGAGCAGTTTTTTTTATATCTTTACCACGGTCTTTTGCGGGCTGTCGCTTCCGGTTTTTACCGGGGGAGGAAAGTCGGGACAACACAGAGCACCATGCTTCCTAACGGGAAGGTACCTCTTTAAGGGGTAACAGAGAGTGCCACAGAAAATTACCGCCGTTTGGTGCTTCTGCATCATTAAGGTAAGGGTGAAAACGGGAGGTAAGAGCTCACGCTGTATGGTGGTGACATCATACGGGGGTAAACCTCATGGGTTGCAAGGCCAAGTATACCGGGATTGCTGCAATGCAGCATAAGAGTTGCTCGCTCAACCCCGGAGGGTAGGCTGCAAGAGGCACGGAGTGATCCGTGACCCCAGATAAATGACAGCGCCGGAAAGGGTAACCATTCCGGAACAGAATCCTGCTTACAGCAACAGACTGCCGGGCTTGCCCCGGCTTTTTTGTTAATATACACCTGTTGAAAAGATTGCCCGACAGAAAGAGATTTTCTCTATAATCATTACTAATTTTATCCGTTTATCCATAATGGGTAATAAGATATTACATTGATTTTATAATTTTTTCAAGCAGGTCTGGCAATAGTAAAATAAACAATATTTACATATCAATGAAACAAACCACCCTGATTATCCTGCTGGCATTTGTTACCTTTAATTGCACAACAATTGCACAGCGAACGATGTATTATGATGACCCTGGTTACACTTTCAACCTTGCAAGGGAATTGTTTGAAAAGGAGAAGTATGGTGCAGCCAAAGAACTGTTCTCAGGTATTATTGATGCAATTCCTGACCGACAGTCTTTACTCAGGGCTGATGCGGAGTTTTATGCAGGAGTTTCTTCTGCTGAACTAAAACACCCTGATGCACAAGACCGTCTTACCGGTTTTATCGATAACTATCCCGGGCATGCGAAGATACCTATTGCTTACTATCACCTGGGCCGGATATATTATGATTACAGGTCATATAAACGGGCAGCTGAAGCTTTTACCCATGTACGTATTGCTGAACTAACCCCCCAACAAAGGGATGAATATCATTTTGCCGCCGGTTATACCTGGTTCGAGACAGGTGATTACCCCAGGGCAAAGGCAGCTTTTGCCAATCTGAAAGACCGGGAATCGAAGTTCAGGGCTTATGCAATTTATTACTATGCACATGTATGTTACCTCGACGGAGATTACAATGATGCATTGAAACATTTTGAACTTATCAGGGAGCATCCCGACTTCAAACCGCTTATAGCATACTACTATGCCCAGATATTGTATAAGCAGAAGCGTTACAGTGAGATGCAAGCCATTATTACTCCACTTATCGACCAGAAAAGTACCCGCCGTATGGGTACAATTGCCAGACTTATCGGAGATGCATTTTACAAATTGAACCTCTTTGAGGAGTCTTTGGGATATATGGAGATATATCTGAAAGAGAATCAGGGCAATATTTCAAGGATTGATGCCTATCAGATTGGATACGTGTATTACCGGTCGGGTGAATACAGAAATGCCATCGATATGTTCCAGCGTGCAACGGGCCAAAAAGACACACTCGCCCAGAACGCTTTCTATCACCTTGCCGACTGTTATATTCACACCAATGAAAAGCATTTTGCAATGAATGCTTTCCTTGAAGCCTTTAAACTGGGTATTGACCCTGATGTAACCGAAGACGCCCTCTTTAATTATGCAAAACTCTCTTATGAGCTGGCTTTCAATCCTTACAACCAGGCAATAAAAGCTTTCGAGCAGTTCATAGGCGATTATCCCAACAGCAGGAATGTGACAACAGCACAGTCGCTGCTTGTTAACCTGTACATATCAACCAAGAACTACCGGAGTGCATTGACTTCACTCGAGAAGATCAAAAAGCAGAACGACAACTTTAAGGCAGCTTATCAGAAGGTTGCCTACTTCCGTGCTCTGGAGGTGTTCAACGACAATAACTTCACCGAAGCTCTTGAGATATTCAACAAAGCACTTGAATATAATTTCGACATAACCATACATGCGCTCACCCTTTATTGGATAGGGGAGACAAATTACCGGCTAAACGACTGGGAGAAGGCCAGGGCATATTACAACAGGTTTCAGGTAGCTCCGGGAGCCTTTGACCTTCCCGAGTTCAACCTTGCAAACTACAATACTGGCTATGCCTGGTTTAAACAAAAGGATTATGATGCTGCTCTAGTTGCTTTCAGGAAATTTCTGCTTAAACCCGATAAGGAGAAGCAGGATATAATTCAGGATGCCACAATGCGTGCTGCGGATTGCTACTTCATGAATAAGGAATACTCCAGTGCAACTACATTTTATAAGCAGGCTGGAGAAATCAAGGGTAGAAGCAGTGATTATGCAATGTATCAGCAAGCTCTTGCTTTTGGAGCAATGGGCCGTTTTCAGACAAAAACAGAAATACTTGAAGATCTGGTTCGTACATTTCCGAAGTCGGGATATCGCGATGATGCTCTTTTTGAGCTTGGAAATACATATATGAACATGGACAACCAGCAAAAAGCACTGAATGCATTTGATAGGTTAATTGCCGAATATCCGAAAAGCAGTTTCGAGCGTGTTGCCCTCCTTAAAACAGGGCTGATTCAATTCAATACCAATCGTGAGGATCTTGCTCTTAAAAGCTTCGACAAGGTTGTTAAGGATTACAGGGGAACACCGGAATCTAAAGAAGCGTTACTGCTGATTCGTGACATTTATACTGCAACTGACAGGGTTGATGAGTATTATACTTATGTGAAAGGAACACAGCATACTGTTACTGATTCTGAAAAAGATTCACTTGCCTTCATACCTGCCGAAAACCATTACCTGAACGGCAACTGCGAAAATGCTTTAATGGGATTCAGGAACTATATCAAGCAATTCCCTGACGGCTTGTTCATTATAAATGCTCAGTTTTATAAATCAGAATGTGAGTTGCTTGCAAAAAATTATAATGAAGCACTTGCCGGTTATGATTTTGTGACTTCGCAGCACAGAACTAAATTCACCGAAGCAGCACTTGCAAGGGCTGCTGAGATACATATCATGAATAATAATTGCAAAGGTGCTATCGACAACTATATCAGGTTGGAACAGAATGCTGACAACAAGTTTTATCTCCAGCAAAGCCGGACAGGGCAAATGAGGTGCTACAACCAGACCGGAGAGCATGGAAGAGCATATCAGGTGGCTTCAAGAATAATCAGAGAGAAACAACATCCAGAGGAGATAATTACTGAAGCATATCTTATATTGGCCAAATCTGCATTTGCCATGGATAGCATTATGGCTGCACAGACCTATTTTCAGAATGTGCTTAAAAGAACCCATAATGAAATGGCTGCCGAAGCCAAGTATAATCTTGCTCTGATTGAATTCGACATGCACAACTTTGAAATGGCTGAAAAGGAAATCTTTGAATTGATAAATGATATCCCATCATACGATTTCTGGATAGCCAAAGCATTCATACTGCTTGCCGATGTTTATGTGCAAAACGACAACACATTCCAGGCGAAACACACTCTCCAGAGCATAATAGACAATTACGATGGTGATGAAATTGTTATCGAGGCGAAAAATAAACTTAAAATCATAGTTGATCAAGAGAAAGAAAAAGAGGAACGTAAAGCGGAAGAGGAGATAGAGCTGAAAATAAGAGCACAGGATCAACCTGGAGATGGTTTTTAAATCATTAATTTTTTAAATGCAATATTTATGTCAACAAATAATCATAGCAGGATGAAAAGTATAATTAGCCTGGCATTTATTATGATGATCTTTACCGGCCTGTTATATGGCCAGGGAGGCGGATATCATGAAGATGTAATCGTTATCAAGCCTTATAATCCGATGGTGGATGACGCTTTCAAGATTAACATAAACCCGGTAATTTCCGATACCTCAGTTTCAACTCGGGTGGAGATTAAATATAGTATTTCTCCCATCAAGCTTACTACCGATATTGAGATAGCTCCTATAAAAGCTGCAAGGATGCGAGGAATGCCTCAAACAGAGTTGTACAGGTTTTTTCTAAAGAGTGGTTTTGGAAACTATACAACTCCCTATTTTGAAGTTTTTTACAACAGTCTCAGGTCTAATCAGAGTGGTTATGGAATCCATTACCGGCACATGTCTGGAAACGGAAAGCTTGGTGGTCATCCATTTCCGGGCTATAGTGAAAATACCTTTGATGCCAATGCAACACTTTTTGGGAAAAAACAAAATTTCAGATTCAGGGGCGAGTATGACCGCGATGTTGTTCATTTTTATGGTGGTTTCGACAGCCTTCGGAACAATGAGATAGACAAGGATCTCATCAGGCAGCGATTTCATCAGTTAACTCTTGATGCAGGTATGGAAAGCAATCACGGCAGAAGTGATGAGCTAAATCATGGCCTTTCGCTGAAATACAGATTAATAAACGATTTGTTTGAAACAACCGAACATCATATACAAGGGGGATTCTTCTTAAGGAAGGATGTAACATGGTTTGAGTTCAGCCGTTACCAGACAGCCGGAATTGACATAGGGGCTGACTTTTTCAACAGCAGGTTGAAGATGGATACTACTATCCAACCTTTCAATCAGGCGCTGGTAAGGCTAAATCCATATATGTCAACCAAAATCAAGGATCTGGACATTCGTTTAGGTGGTGTTCTGGGGTATGAGAGTGGGGATAACGGCAAGCTTTGGTTTTTTCCTGATGTTAATCTGAGGATTTCTCTGAAGGAGCATAAATTCCTGATAATTGGTGGTTTGGATGGAAATGCCGAACGCAGTAGTTTCTCATCACTTGCAGAGGTGAACCCTTATATAATAAGTAACCCGGAACTTCGCAATACCGTAACCAAAATACAGGTTTTCGGAGGCATCCGTACAGCAATCGGCTCTAGGATAAATTTCACGGCAAGGGTCTCCAGTGAATCTGTAAAAGATATGGTAATGTTTATCCCTGATACGATGGTACCTGAGGCAAACAGGTTTAAGGTGATCTATGATGATGCATCCGTTCTTTCGGTAAAGGGTGAGATCACCTTCCAGCTAGCTGAGAAGATTAAAATCGGTGGCAAAATATTGTTTCAGGATTACAACCTCCAGAATGAGCTGTATGCCTGGCATAAGCCTTCATTTACATCAGGAATCGATATTAGATATAATCTTGAAGACAAGATTATTGCGTATGCAGGACTTAATTATATTACCGGGATTAAGGTACCACTATATATCAATGGTGTGACAGAGATGCAGGATCTGTCTGATATTCTCGATATCAACTTCGGTGTAGAATACCGTTATTCAAAGCTTTTATCGGGGTTTGCCAGATTGAACAATCTGGCAGCATCACGGTATTATCGCTGGCAGACCTATCCAACATACATGTTTAATTTCATGCTTGGTATTACATACGCACTGTGATGCATATTCCTGAGTTTTTGATTTACCGCTCTTCGGCAGGCTCCGGGAAGACCCAAACGCTTGCGGGTGAGTACCTGAAACTTATCCTTAGCAATCGCGCAGATTTCAGAAATGTGCTGGCTATAACTTTCACCAATAAAGCTGCCGGTGAGATGAAGGAAAGGGTTCTGGAGCTTCTCAGACTGTTCTCCTGTAGAGAAAAACTTGCTGATTATCAGAAGGCTCTCCTTACCGAAATAGCATCATTATCGGGTGTTAGCGACGATACAATACGTGACAGAGCTACCGCGATACATTCCGATATACTGCACAGTTACAGTGAGTTTAATATTGGTACAATTGACAGTTTTGTGCATCGGATTATCAGGAGCTTTGCCCTGGAGCTAAACCTTTCATTCGCTTTTGATGTGCAGCTCGAGACAGACAGGTTTATCAGGATGGCTGTTGACGACCTTATGGAAAAAGCAGGTGAAGACCATGAATTGACACGTAATCTGGTTCATTTTACCCGTTTGCTCCTCGAAGATGAAAGGAGCTGGGATATTGGTGAAGCTTTGGTTCAGTTTGCCCGTTTTCTTACTGCTGAGGTAAGTATGATACCTCTTGAGAAGCTTGCCTCTGTAAAAATTGATCTTCAGCAAGTGGCACAACGCAACAAGACTGAAATGCAGAAGATTAGCGGAGAATGGGATCAAATATTGAAAATGGCAGCTGCTTTGATTGAGAATTGTGGAGTTGATCCTGATGAATTCAGTCATAAAAAGCGTGGTGGAATCCCCGGTTTTTTTGAAAGGGTGTTGGTTGATGGCAACTATCATAAAATATTCCACAGGAATGATGATGCAAAGAATATGGTGGGATGGATGGAGGAGGGAAAGCAGTTCTGGAATAAAAGTGCCTCTTCAGATGTGGTAAACAGGCTTTCGGATCTTGCTCCCGCGTTAAGGCAACTCTGGGAAGAGCTCACCGAATCGGTTGATAAAAAGTGGCCTGAATATATTTCCCGCAGGCTTATAAACGAAAACCTGCCTGATCTTTCTCTAAGCAGAAAAATCCGTGATCAGATGGAAATAACAATGGATCGTGAGAATATTATTCCGATCTATGAGTTCAACAGGTTGATATGGAATATAATACGTAATCAGACTGCACCTTTCATTTATGAACGTACCAGTGAACGGTTCGATCACTTTCTGATAGATGAATTTCAGGATACTTCGTCACTGCAATGGATGAACCTGTTGCCACTAATAGAAAACTCCCTGTCACAGGGGGGTATGAGCATGGTTGTAGGTGATGCCAAGCAGGCTATTTACAGGTGGCGGAATGGTGATGTATGGCAGTTTGTAAAATTGCCACAGCTTCATAATCCTGATAACAATCCTTTGATAACTTCCAGAGAGGAGGCTCTCAGGAGATACTCAAGAAAACAAAACCTTCAGTACAATTTCCGCAGTTACAGGGAGATAGTTGACTTCAATAACACATTTTTCAGTTGGCTCAGGGAAAAGTACCCGGGGATGCTAGGGGATATCTATCAGGATTGCAGCCAGATGCCGGGGAAAAAAGCAGGGGAGGGGTATGTTGAGATTCATATGATACCCTTTAACGAGGATTTCAATGCTGCTGATTATGACGATGTCATGGCTGAAGTCACCCTTCAGAAAGTTCTGTCTGTGATTGGTGAAAACGGTTACAGGACAAATCTTTCCGATATCTGTATACTTGTAAGAAAGCATAAAGAGGCAAGCATAATTGCAACCCGGCTGATAGAGGCCGGTATTGAGGTGGTATCAAGTGAGTCGTTCCTGTTGAGAACATTCCCTGAGGCTGTATATCTCAGGGCGGTTACCGGACTGATGCTGAACCGTGCCAGCTGCCTACAGGCTTCAGTTCTGGTAACCAAATTGTATCAGGCAGGGCTGATAACCATAGTGCAGATGCATGAGCTCCTCAGTAGTTTTGAAACAGATCTGAAAGAAAAAAAGTCGTTATATAACGCTGTTGACAGGATATTTGAGACAGCGGGAATTCAACGCTCCATTGAGGATTATCTGGCTATGCCTCTTTATGAAGTGTGTGAGCAGGTTATGAGAGATTTTTTTCGTGATAATGCCATTGTGCCGGCAGTGCAATATCTGCTCGATATAACAGCATCATTTGTGCAATCTTCGGGTAATGACCTGGCAGCATTTGTTTATTATCTTGACGAAAAGCTCGACACCTCAGTACCCCTTCCTGAGACCGGAAGAGCTATACAAATCATGACCATCCACAAGGCCAAAGGATTGCAGTTTCCGGTTGTGATTTATGCATTCGCCGCTGATAGCTCCGATAATTACAATAACAGGTCGAAAAGGCTGTGGGTGGATAATCCTAACCCTGACCAATACCATAGCTTGCCGGTACTTCTGCTCCCTTTCAGAAGTACACTAACAGATACCCCATTTGCAGAGTTTTATGAGAAAGAAAAGAATTCACAATTTCAGGATCTGGCTAATGTTGTTTATGTAGCTCTTACACGGGCTGAAAGAGAGTTGTACATAATATCTTCAGCCCGGAATCTGAAAAGAAATTCCGAAAACCACCTCTATAGTATCTTTACAGGATTTATCGAAGAAAGTGATATCTTGACAACGGAAGATCAGGTAGTATACAGTTATGGTGTAAGAGCCGCAGGAACAGAAGTCCAACTACAAGAAGAGCAGCTACCATATCGTTTGCCGTGTTGGAATAGTTACCAGTGGCGCGACAGGTTAGGGATACGTTCAGGGCATCTCCGTTGGGTTGATAATGCCCAGCGCAGGCAAGCAATGCATCGCGGTATCGTTATTCATACTATTTTGGCTGAAGCCGTTGATAATAACGATATTTCAAGGCTTGTTAATGAGTTTGTTAAGAAAGGGCTGCTTTCTGAGGAGGAATCAATCGGGGTTGAATTGGATCTTATTGAATTGATGGAAATGGAAGAACTTAAGCCCTTTTTTGACCCGGAGCTGCAAAGCAAAACCGAGTCAACGGTAATCATTCCTGATGGCAGAATTCTCAGGCCTGACAGGGTGGTAATGATTCCCGACGGTGTTGCTGTTGTTGATTTCAAAACCGGTGCACCTCACAAAACCCATGAAAAGCAAGTATTATCATACTGCGAAGTGATCAGAACTATGGGTTTTAAAAACGTACACGGCTACCTCCTTTATGTTGATAAAAAGGAGTTGAAGGAGGTAACAGTTTAGATTTCCGTGATAGATATCAGCTCAGAATGGCCAGAACCGGTTATCGTACCATATAGTCTCCATAAGTTGCCGGTTCATCTCGTTCAACAGCTTAAGGTGAGTTTGTTCCCAGTCGGCAAGCCAAGAATAAAGCTCCTTCTCGTGAAGGTCTGTAGCCTCTTCTGCACGGTCTGAATATATCCTGATTGCATTGTTCTCCATGTCGATGGCTGCTGCGATTGCTGCTGCTTCATAGCTTGCAGCCTCAATCTTACCTTTGATGCCTGTGTTGAGGATCTTTTCAACAATCGACTCGTTGGCATGGCTGTCGGTGAGGCGTTGCTGGCTGAAATTGTTGTTTTTGATGACGTTCTTGTATTGTTCTGACAGGAAATCTATATGCTCCTGCTCTTCTGCTGCCATTACTGAGAACACCTCCTGTACTTCAGGTATGGTTGTGGTGGCAGCCACCTGGCCGTAAAATGCTTTGCCTCTCCGTTCCAGCAGAATGGCTGTCTTTAAAATTTCCAACGATTTTTCCTTATTCATCTTTACCCTGGTTGTGTTATGATTGCTTATTATTGATGATCAATATTACATCAACAAAAATAGCAAATCTCTTGTTCATTTATAAATTCCGATGTTTGATTTTCAGTTTTTGATTTATGATGGTTTAAAAACCTAAATCAGAGATAGCCGGCCTGATCTTCAATGCTGATCTTAAACCCCTTTTTAAGCCTGTTGCGGAAATAATAGAGGCCCATGTAATAGGGCACCACAGAGCCAATAGATACCAGTGCAAGTAATCCTTCTCTGCTGATGAAGAAGCTCCCTGTAATCATAATTGTCATCATCAGAAGGAAAGGTACAAGGTATCCCAGGAAAACAGCTCTGGTACCGGTGGACCTTTTTATCGCAAGTGTGACGTTATCGCCTGGTTTCAGGGATCTCCCCCTGTAGTTGTCAACCTCAACGATCTTTTCTGCCATGTCGGTTACGGAGCATGCCCCTTTGGCAGCGCATTGAGCGCATGCAGATACCTGTAGTATTTTTACCCTTATAACTCCATCAGATACCTCTGTCACTACTCCAGGATGCCTGATAACTTCAGACTTCGTCGGACTTACAGGTTCACCTTCAGTTTCAGAAATGCTGTCAGGATAATTGTTTTGCATCACTTTACCTTTTTATAGTTTCTGAAACCACCTATTGTTCTGCTCCCGAAAATATAGTTCTCTACCCAGGAGAGAATTCGATATTTTAGTTTTTCATGCTTATGTTTTCTGCGGTGTGCAGGGATGTGGCCGGTGAATTGCAGGTCATTACCCCAGTTGAACCGGGCTATCCAATCCTTCATCACTGCAGGATGTGTGCCTTTGAACCGGTTCAGCCTGTTGAGGGGGCCATAGTCAAACCTGTAGTATTTACGCTCTTCCATAAGCTTAACCTCTTCCTCCCCTTTATGTATTGTGTCGAGAGCTTTGGTCTTCTTTTGCATCAGTTCCGGTGGCCTTACCCAGCCATAATGGTATATCCAGACATCAGTTTCAGCAACATGAAGCCTGAAGGTATCTTTTTGCTGACGGTAAGAAAGTCCGTCGAACCGGGGGATGCGCCGAAACGACTGAGCCGACTCCCAGCTGTGGATATCGGAATCGTTGCGTATTATCCTTATCTCCTCACGGTACCATGTGTGAGAGTTATGGAAATGATTAAAATCGCCCCAGAAATGGCGGTACCTGAAAAGCAGTCCCTCCACACGCTTGTCATCAAGATGTCTCTCACAACTCTTTCTGATCTTTGGAATGTCATCCTCATGAATAACTTCATCAGCCTGCAGGTATAGCAGCCAGTCGCCGATGCAGTGGCTTTTTGCAATATCTGTCTGATGAGCATTCTCCGTCCCCCTCGGGTACTTTTCTATGTCCCATACCGTGTCGACGATTTTTACCTTAGGGTCACCGACAGATGCCACCAGTTCCCTTGTATTGTCATCAGAATCACTGTTCCCGACAGCGATAACGAATTCGTCAACAAGCGGAAGTGCTGAAAGAATTACCTCCTTTACCGGATAGTATAGCTTCGCCGCATTACGGGCCATGGAAAAGCCGCTTATTTTCATTATCCGTTAAAGGTTTGCATGTTATAAAGCTTATTGTAAAGGCCGCCATTGTTGAGCAATTCATCATGGGTGCCTCTTTCGATGATCTCCCCATCCTGTATCACCAGTATCATGTCTGCATTCCGGATTGTTGAAAGACGGTGTGCAATGACAAGTGAAGTGCGGTCCTTCATCAGGTTTTCGAGAGCTTCCTGTACCAGCCTTTCCGATTCGGTGTCGAGGGAGGATGTTGCCTCATCCAGGATCAGTATCGGTGGGTTCTTCAAAACAGCTCTTGCAATACTCAGCCTCTGCCTCTGGCCTCCGGAAAGTTTTGCTCCACGATCACCAATTATAGTGTCGTATCCATGCTCTGACTGCATTATGAACTCATTAGCATTAGCCACCCTGGCTGCAGCAATAATATCATCCATTCCGGCCTTCTGAACCCCGAAAGCAATGTTGTTGGCGATTGTATCATTAAAAAGTATTGGCTCCTGGTTTACATTTCCCATTAGCCCTCTCAGGTCTTTCAGTTTTAGTGTTTTTACAGACGCACCATCAATAAGAACCGCCCCTGAAGTAACATCATAGAAACGGGGCAGGAGGTCTGCTATGGTGGTTTTACCTGATCCCGAAGGGCCCACCAATGCAACAGTTTCACCTTTTCTGATAGTGAATGAAACACCTCTCAGCACCGGTTCATCACCATAACAGAAATGAACATCACGGTATTCGATAGTTTCTTTGAATTCATTTACAGGTAATGCGCCCGGTGAACTGGTTATGGGATTAACTGTATCAATAACAGCATTTACCCTGTCGGCTGAGGCAAGGCCTTTGCTGATATTGTACTGCGCTGTGGTGAATGACTTGGCAGGTGGTATTATCTGTGAAAAGATTATGATGTAGGCAATAAATATCTCACCCGATATCTGGCCTTTATCCCCGATAATCAGCATTCCTCCGTACCAGATGATAAGGGCAACAGTAACCACCCCAAGAAATTCGGTCATTGGTGAAGCCAGGTAACGGCGGCGGTATATTTTGTTCATGATTCGTGTGTACTCCTCATTCATCCTGGTGAAGTATGCACCTATACGATCCTCGGCAACGAAAGCCTTGATGATACGCATCCCGCCCAATGTCTCTTCCACTATTGACATGATGCTTCCAAACCTGTTCTGCGCCTCAAATGAGGTGCGCCTGAGAGATTTTCCCAGTAAGCCTATTAAATATCCTGAAAGGGGCAGAAGTATAATTGCAAACAGAGTCAGTTGCCAGCTCATGAAGAACATAACCGACAGATATATTATCATCTGTATCGGAGAGCGCATGATGGCATCAAGGGCACTCAGCACAGAGTTCTCTATCTCCTGCACATCGCTTGCCATTCTGGCCATCAGGTCGCCCTTTTTCTCTTCTGAGAAGTATGACATAGGTAGTGAAAGGATCTTAGTGTACAGTTTGTTCCTGATGTCCCGTACAATTCCGTTCCTGATCGGTGCCAGCATCACCATCGACAAAAATGAAAAGGAGCTCCGGAAGAATGTCATGATCACAAGTCCCGTCACAATTATCACCAGAGCGGACATTGTGCCATAACTGTCTATAAATCCACCCAGATAATATCCTATTGTTTTTTCGACCACCTCCATGGTGAGCCGGAACTGTGGTGCCTTATCGGGAATACCCTGCATGCCGAAAGTTATCTTCAGAAATGGGATAGACATGGCAAAGGTGAAAACTGAAAAGATCACCGACAGAAGTGTGTAGAGTATGTGCAGCGCTACCAATCTTTTATAGTTCCTCAGATGTGAAAAAACACGCAGTGAATCTCTCATTGCAGATAAATGTTAACTGTTGAGTAATTCCCGGTGAGTATATCCTGTATATGTTTCAGGAGAAAGGCTCTTCAACTCCTCTTTAACCTCATTACTTACCGGAAGGGTATCAACAAACGCATGAAGGCTTTCCTTTGTTACATGAGGATTTCCACGGGTGAGGCCTTTGAGTATCTCATAAGGCTCAGCAACTCCTTCCCGTCTCAGGATGGTCTGAATACCTTCAGAAACAACGGCCCAGTTATCATTAAGAGCCTTCCGGATCTCTTGCTCGTTGACCAGCAGTTTGCCAAGACCTTTCGCGAGGCTCTTCAGCGCAATAAGGGTATGGGCAAACGGAACTCCAATGTTTCTTGTTACTGTCGAGTCGGTAAGATCTCTTTGAAGACGGCTTACGGGGAGTTTTTCGGCCATAAACGAGAAAAGTGCCTTTGCAACCCCGATGTTGCCTTCTGAGTTCTCGAAGTCGATAGGATTTACTTTGTGCGGCATCGCAGATGACCCTATCTCACCCTCTTTTATCTTCTGGGTAAAAACGTTCATCGAGATATAACTCCATACATCCCGATTAAGATCAAGTAAAACATTATTTATTCTGATAAAAAGGTAGAACAGGGCAGCAAGGTCGTCGTAATGGTCAATTTGTGTGGTCACCTTGTGCCTGGCAAGCCCGAGATTTTTTTCGAGGAACTTTTCTGAGAAGCTAACCCAGTTGATACCGGGATAAGCTGCCTTGTGAGCGTTGAAATTGCCGGTAGCTCCTCCGAATTTGCCTGAATATCTGAATGTTTTAAGTTCCTCAACCATCGGCTCCAGGCGGGAAACGAAAACATAAAGCTCTTTGCCCAGATGTGTGGGAGATGCAGGCTGACCGTGGGTATAGGCCATCATTGGGATATCTTTCCACTCCTTAGCAAGTTCGGATAACTTCTGATTAACAAGGTCGATCTGAGGCATCATCACCTCCTCAACAGCTCCCTTTATCATCATAGGCATTGCCGTATTGTTGATGTCCTGGGAGGTTAACCCGAAGTGGATAAATTCGCTGTATTTCTCAAGAGTTGTCCCTTTGAGTTTATCTTTGATGAAGTATTCAACCGCCTTCACATCGTGGTTTGTGGTTGCTTCAAGCTTTTTGACGTGTTCTGCATCCGCCGGAGAGAAATTATCTGAAATGGTTGTCAGGTACAGCAGATCAGCAGGCTTGATTTCTGCAAGCTGCGGCAAGGGAATATCACAAAGTGCTTTGAAATATTCAATTTCAACCTTCACTCTGAAGCGTATCAGCGCAGCTTCCGAAAACCATACGGTAAGTTGTGCAGTTTGTGAACCGTACCTGCCGTCGACAGGTGATATTGCTGAGAGGGAATGGTCTGACATGACTTTTGTTATTTGGTGCAAAGGTAGCATTTTTAAGGATTGCATTTGCCCCTGTTATCCATAAAAGATGTAAGTTTGAGCCATGGAAACAAACAGGATAAGGGTTGCAGCGGTATCATACACAAATACGATACCCTTCATTTACGGATTAACTCATTATCCGGGCATTAAAGAAAGAGCAGAACTTATTCTGCTTCCTCCGGCAGGTTGTGCCGATGCTTTTTATTCCGGTGAAGCTGATGTTGCCCTGGTTCCTGTGGGAGCAATAAGGAGTGGTGACCTTGAAAAGCTATGCTGCAGATGGTGCCTTGGAGCTGAAGGTGCTGTTGATACTGTTTTGCTTCTGTCTGGCAGTTCTGTTGATCAGCTTAAAACCATCCGGCTGGACACCGAGTCGCGTACTTCGGTACTGCTGGTGAAGATCCTTTGCCGGTGGCTCTGGAAGATCACCCCGGACTTTGTACCCCTTACCGATCCGACAGGTTATAATCCCGTCCGGGATGAGGGCATTTTACTTATTGGTGATAAAACATTTGGTGCAAAAGCTAGGTATAAGTGCTCCTATGACTTGGCGGAAGCGTGGCACAGTCTTACCGGCCTGCCCATGGTCTTTGCGTGCTGGCTTACCCGTGACAACATCGGAGATGATTTCAGGGAGGAGTTTAACAATGCTCTTGGCTGGGGAGTGGAGCATATTGATGATGCAGTTGCCGGAGTTTCTTCAGGCAACGCCCTCTCTTATCAACAGATTTACAGTTACCTCACAGAGAGGATCAGTTATCATCTCGACGACCGGAAGCGATACGCTATAGAACTTTTTGCTAGATACTGCACAGAAATATAATCAATTACGAGTTACGGGGTTACGAATTATGAATTGCCGATTCCCCTGTTGTATGATACCCCGATTCCACGACAACATATCTCATAACTCATAACGAGTTCCCCGATTTATCTTACTTTTGTCCGTTCATAAAAAACCAAAAGCACATGAAAACAATTGATGCACAAGGAAAATCTTGCCCCATTCCTCTGATTATGACCAGAAAAGCTCTCGATGAGATTGAAGAGAACGAAACATTGATAATACTTATCGATAATGAAACATCTGTAAAGAATGTGACCAGATTCCTTGATGAACATAACATGAAAGTTCATACGGAACAGGATGGAAGCACATTCAGGCTTATGGTAAATAAAACAGGGATTATTCCCGAAGAGACAAGGGCGGAGGACTTTTGCCGTACAAATGATCCGGTAAGCTCCGATTACACTGTTGCATTCCTGAAAAACACTCTCGGAACAGGTGATGACGAACTCGGAAACCTGCTCATCAAGGGGTTTATCAACACATTACCCGATATTGACAATAAGCCAGGCACAATGGTATTCCTGAACTCGGGAATCTTTCTTGCCCTGCAGGATTCACCGGTGATTGAATCGCTCAGGAGGCTCGAAAATGAAGGTGTGAAAATCCTCGTGTGCGGTACATGCCTCGATTTCTACAGAAAGAAGGAACACCTTGGAGCCGGTATCGTGTCTAATATGTATGATATTCTGAGCTTATTGAGTACCACATCAAAAGTATTGTTTCCCTGATCACTGGCAGGATTGTTTCATCCCGCAAAATAAAAGGACAACATGATCTGCCATATCATCGTTTTCGACTCAACACACCATGTTTTAAAAGCGGAGAAGCTGTTTAATGCTAACGGTATTAAACACGACATCATACCCACTCCAAAGGATATTTCATCCGATTGCGGAGTTTCTGTACGTGTCAGCAGTGATCACTTTGATTTTGAAAGGATAACAGAAATATTGACAATGGAGAATATTAACTTCAGGATAATCAGGAGGGATAAAAAATGATTTCATTCGATTTGCTGGAAACAGTTGAGTATGGTGGATGTTCAACCAAGCTGCCGGCAACTGACCTGAGTCGTGTTTTGAGCGGATTGCCCGGCACTCCCCACCCTAACCTTCTTGTTGGTACAGAGACTCATGATGATGCAGGGGTTTTCAGAATCAACGATACTGTAGCCCTGATCCAGACAACAGATTTTTTTGCTCCTGTTTGCTCTGACCCTTATGAATTTGGCCAGATCGCTGCTGCCAACGCCATGAGCGATGTATACGCCATGGGAGGGCAGGTGCTTACTGCTTTGAATATTGTGGCCTTCCCTGCCGGTGTATCGCTGGAGGTGCTGAAAGAGATCCTGCGTGGCGGCATTGACAAGGTGAAGGAGGCTGGAGGTGTTATCATGGGAGGACATACAATTGTTGACAATGTCCCCAAATATGGTCTTGCGGTAACAGGACTGATTCATCCGGAACATATCATCACAAATGCAGAAGCCCGACCCGGCGATGTGCTTATCCTCACCAAACCTTTGGGTGCAGGTATTATAATGGCCGGTAACCGGATAGGAGAGGTTAAAGCAGAACATTACAGGAATGTTCTGGAAAGCATGAAACAACTCAACAAGGCTGCTGTTCCTTTTCTGATGAATTACGGGGTTAAATGCACAACAGATATTACCGGGTTCGGACTTGCAGGGCATGCTCTCAAAATGGCAACAGCCTCAGGCACTACAATAAAATTAAACGCTGAAAAAATAAGTACTTTCGATGGTACATTTGAGCTGCTGAATATGGGATGTATCCCTGGAGCTTGTTTTCGTAACCTGGAATATGTTGAGCATCAAACCGCTTTCGACAAAAATTTGTCGTATGAGCATAAAATGATTGTTACAGATGCTCAGACTTCAGGAGGCCTTCTGATATGCTGCAAAGAAGAGTATGCTGAGAGGATGGTAAGAGATCTGATCGAGGCTGGATATCCCGGAACCGGAATCGTCGGAAATGTTATTAAAAAGAGGGAGTCTGATCCATTTGTTGTAGTTTTACCGTAGGATTTCTTATTGATGAGAAGAATCGGAGAGCAATATTTCATTCAATATCAATAATGAAAAAGAAGCTTGTAACAGTATCTGTAATAAATGATGTGGTGACAGATCAGAGAGTTTACCGCACATGCAGTGTGCTATATGAGCTTGGTTATGAAGTGGTCGTGATTGGCAGATCCCTGAAAAACAGTCTTCCGGTAAAGGATTATCCGTTTAAGGTAATAAGGATGCGACTGCTGTTTGAAAAGGGGCCTCTGTTTTATATGTGTTTTAATATCAGGCTGTTTTTTATGTTGATATTTAAAAGACAGGACCTCTTCTTCAGTAACGACCTCGATACCTTGCTCCCCAATTATATTGTAAGCAGGATCAGAAGAAAACCCCTGATTTATGATGCCCACGAATACTTTACAGGTGTACCTGAACTACAGCGCCGTCCGTTGGTGAGGGCTGTATGGAGGTTTACTGAAAGGATCACTTTGCGACAACTCAGGTATATGATTACGGTAAATGAATCAATAGCAGGGCTTTACAGCAACAGATACGGTATCACACCTGTGATTGTAAGGAACATACCTGAAATGCCTTTAAAAGAAGAAGCATTTCTTTCAAGAGGAGATCTCGGCCTTCCAACAGACAGGAAGATACTTATACTTCAGGGCTCCGGAATCAATATTCAGCGTGGAGCTGAAGAAGCAGTTGAAGCGATGCGGTATGTCGAAGGGGTGCTTTTGCTGATTGTTGGCAGCGGGGATGTTCTTCCTCTTCTTAAAGATCATGTTGCCAAAGCCGGCATTCACGACAGGGTGTGCTTTATCCCGAAGGTGCCGATGCGGCAGTTGAGGGCATATACCCGTCTGGCCGATGGCGGAATTACTCTTGACAAGGATACCAACATCAACTACAAATACTCACTACCGAACAAGCTTTTTGATTATATTCATGCCGGCATCCCGGTTCTGGCATCAGACCTGCCGGAGATAAGAAAGATCATTGATAAATATGATATCGGTATCATCTCTGAAAGCCACAGGCCGGAAGTTCTTGCAGAGGAGTTTAAGAGGTTGTTGTTTGATGAGGATCTAAGGAAAAAGTGGAAGGAAAATCTTGTAAGGGCAGCTGCGGAGCTGAACTGGGACAGGGAGAAAATTAAATTGTCAGATCTGATAATAAAAGCATCATCGTGATGAGAGATAACACAAGAGTGCTGCATGTGATTTCATTCGATGTGCCATATCCGGCAGATTACGGAGGTGTAATAGATGTTTTTTACAAACTGAAGGCTCTCCGTAATGCAGGGATTGATATAATTCTCCATTGCTTTCAATATGGCAGGGAGAGGGCTCCGGTACTGGAAGAGATCTGTTCGGAGGTTAATTATTATCCACGGAAAACCGGCCTCCTTTCACAAATGTCGGTGAGGCCATATATTGTTGAGAGCCGGAAATCGGCAGCTCTGGAAGAGAGGCTCCTTAAAGATGACCATCCGATACTGGCAGAGGGTATCCATTCCACGGCATTTCTCTCGAACAGGCTGCTGAGTGACAGAACAGTGCTTGTGAGGACTACCAACATCGAGCACGAATACTACAGATATCTTGCCGGTGGTGAGCGTAATATCGCCAGTAAGATTTTCTTTTCACTCGAAGCATGCCGTTTAAAGAGGTACGAGAAGCAACTGGGCAGGGTGTCGAAAATCATAGCCATTTCACATCCTGATCAACAATATTTTGAGTCTGGGTTTGGTAAAAGCAAGGTTGAAGGTGTATATGCATTCCATCAGTACGGCGAGGTTGAGTCGCTTCCCGGCAGGGGCGACTTTATTCTCTACCACGGCAAACTCGACATTGCTGAAAATTACAATGCTGTAAAACTCATTCTGCCTGTGTTCGACACATTCCGGGAGATGCCTCTGGTTGTTGCAGGCATGAATCCGCCTCCATTTCTCGTAAGGGCAATTGAGCGTTGCCCAAATGTCAGGCTCATCAGTAATCCCGATACGGAGACAATGCAGGATCTTATCAGGGATGCCCATGCGCACCTGCTTGTAACCACACAGCCTACAGGGCTTAAGCTTAAGCTTCTGGCAGCTCTTTTCAGAGGTCGTTTTGTTGTTGTTAATGATACCATGATTCAGGGCACCGGGCTGGAGCCATTGTGCAGCACAGGGAATTCAACGGAAGAGCTTCATCGACTTTTGTCAGAAGTTGCCGGCAAAGATTTTACTGATGATGAAATCCACAACCGCAGGGAATTGCTTGTCAGGGATTTTTGCAACAGAACAAACGCAGAGAAACTGATCCGGGTTATTGATTGTTTCGGGCGACTAATTTTCTTACAATCCCCTCCTGAACCAAACCGGTGCCATTTCCTGAAATAAAATGATGCCATAAAACTCTCATTCAGGCAGTGCATCAATATAGCTTACAGTGCTGTTGGAGCATTGTAGAATGGACGCGGGAAATTTTTTTATCAGGGAGTAGTTATGTGTTGCCATAAGGATAGCTTTTCCCTGGCTGTTTATCTCCTTAAGCAGGGTCATGATCTCATCTGAGGTCTGAGGGTCGAGGTTTCCGGTAGGTTCATCTGCAAGGATGATCTCGGGTTCATTCAGCAGGGCACGGGCGATAACCACACGTTGCTGCTCACCGCCCGAAACCTGATGCGGACGTTTGAATCCCTTGGTCTTAAGGCCAACACTGTCGAGAACCTCCTCGATTCTTTTATCCATTGCATTTTTATCCCGCCAACCGGTTGCCTTCAGGACAAACAACAGGTTATCGCGGATATTACGATCCATTAAAAGGTGGAAATCCTGGAAAACAATTCCCAGTTTCCTCCTCAGGTAGGGTATCTGCCGGGTGCGGAGTCGGCCAAGGTCAAAGCCGGCAATATTTCCACTTCCCTTCTGCAAAGGAAGTTCACCATAAAGAGTTTTGATGAGGCTGCTCTTCCCGCTCCCAGTTTTACCTATCAGGTATTGAAATCCACCTGTCTCAAGCGAAAAATTAACTCCCGAAAGCACCATGATGTGCTGAATGGATACCGTGGCATCCTGTAAGCTGATTACTACCTGTTTATCTGTCATTGATACTAGATTCCCGGTTTCTTTTTCGATTTATTTCCTTTTCATCTAACCTTCAATTCAATCCCCAAAAAAGTTTTTGTAATTTTAAATTTTAACTTCTGTCTGGTTGTATTAAAAAAACTCATATTTTTGCAGACCCAAAATTAGGGATAGAATTTCTTGAAACAAACGTCAAAGATATGTATTTAACAGCTGAAAAGAAGAGAGAATTTTTCAACGAGTTCGGAAAATCTGAATTTGACACAGGTTCACCTGAAGGTCAGATAGCTATGTTCTCATTCAGGATCAAGCATCTGACAGAGCATCTTAAAGCCAACAAGAAAGATGTAGCCACAGAGAGGTCGCTTATCAAGCTTGTTGGTAAACGCAGAAGGCTTCTCGATTATCTCAAGGATAATGATATCGAGCGCTATCGTGCAGTGATCAAGGCCCTTGGCCTGAGAAAATAGTCTTCAAATTTTTAAAAAATAAAAAAGGCAATTAAAAAAAGATTGCCTTTTTTTTAATGATAACAAAGGGGATAACTCCTTATAAAAAAGATAAAATAAATGGAAATTAAATCATTTGCAAAGACCTTCGATCTTGGAGATGGGAGGCCAATCACAATAGAAACAGGCAAACTGGCAAAACAGGCAGATGGATCAGTTGTGGTAAGGCAGGGCAACACCATGTTGCTTGCCACCGTTGTTGCTGCACAGACAGCAGCCGATAATGTTGATTTTATGCCCTTGTCGGTCGATTATCAGGAAAAATATTCTGCAACAGGTCGCTTTCCGGGTGGTTTTTTCAAGCGTGAAGCAAGGCCGTCAGAATATGAGATACTGATATCACGCCTTGTCGACAGAGCACTCAGGCCCTTATTTCCTGATGATTTTCATGCTGAAACACAGGTTATAATTTCTCTGATTTCAGCCGATAAGAAGGATGCACCTGATGCTCTTGCAGCTCTTGCAGCATCGGCGGCACTCACCATTTCTGATGTGCCCTTCAATGGTCCTATCTCAGAGGTGCGGGTTGCCAGGATTGACGGAAAGTTCGCAATAAATCCCCCTCTTGCCGACATCTCACGTGCTGACATCGACCTTATGGTTGCTGCTACTATCGACAACATCATGATGGTTGAGGGTGAGATGCTTGAGGTATCGGAGAATGATATGATTGAAGCCCTGAAAATGGCACATGATGCAATACGCATTCAGTGCAGGGCGCAGCTCGATCTTCTGGAGATGATTCCCGGACACGGGACAAAAAGGGAATACTGTCATGAGGTTAATGACCCTGAGTTAAAACAAATGATGCATGACACCCTTTTTTCAAAGGTATATACAGTTGCTGCCGGTTGTAACCCGTCGAAGCACGAACGTATGGCAGGTTTCAGTGCGGTGCTTCAGGAATTCATTGACTCACTTGATCCTGATATTGCCTCCGAAAAAGAGCCTGTTATTAAAAGGTATTTCCATAGTATCGAGAAAGAGGCAGTACGCAAATTTGTTCTAAAGGAGAGGAAGCGCCTTGATGGGCGTTCACTCGATGAGATACGGCCAATATGGGCAGAGGTTGACTACCTGCCGGCAGCTCACGGGTCAGCAATCTTTACCCGTGGAGAGACACAGTCGTTAACCACGGTCACCCTGGGAACAAAGCTGAATGAACAGGTGATAGACGGTGCAGTGATCGAGGATAAGCTGAATTTCATTTTACATTATAACTTCCCCGGGTTTTCGACAGGGGAGGTTAAACGCTCTTTCACCAGCAGGCGTGAGATAGGCCATGGTAACCTGGCACTCAGGGCACTGAAACCGATGATACCACAGGGAGAATCGAATCCCTATACTATACGGGTAGTCTCTGACATACTGGAATCGAACGGAAGCTCCTCCATGGCTACTGTCTGTGCCGGAAGCCTTGCACTTATGGATGCAGGTGTGAAGATCCCCAAACCGGTTTCCGGGATTGCAATGGGACTTATCACAGACAGCACTACAGGTGAATTTGCTGTATTATCAGATATTCTGGGTGATGAGGATCACCTGGGTGATATGGACTTCAAGGTTACAGGTACTGCCGACGGCATAACTGCCTGTCAGATGGATATAAAGGTTGACGGCCTTTCATACGAAGTTCTTAAAGAGGCATTGGAGCAGGCAAGGAAGGGCAGGATGCATATCCTGGAGATTATGAACAGCGTAATAAACACACCGAGGGAAGACTACAAGCCTCATGTTCCGCGTATTGAAAAGATCACTATCCCGAAAGAGTTCATCGGCGCTATTATCGGTCCGGGTGGGAAAATCATTCAGGAGATGCAACGTGAGACCAATACCGTAATAGTTATTGAAGAGGTTGGTGACCTTGGCGTGATTGATATTGCCTCAGACGATAAAGAGGGTATCGAAGCTGCAAAGATGAAGATCAGAGCTATCATTGCAATACCCGAAATTGGCGAAGTGTACAATGGCACCATCAAAAACATTGTTCCGTTCGGTGCTTTTATAGAGATCATGCCTGGTAAAGAGGGGTTGCTTCATATTTCTGAAATTGACTGGCGTAGGATTGAAAAGGTGGAAGATGTTCTGAAATCAGGGGATAAAATAGAGGTTAAGCTTATAGATATCGACAACAAAACAGGTAAACTGAAGCTTTCGAGGAAAGCACTGATACCACGTCAACCTACAGGAAAATAGTAATATGCAACAAAACTAAAAAGTAATCGTAAAACACCACCTGCCTGCACCTTATTGCAGGGCTAATTGTATTAAAACAACTCTGAACAGGTATAATGAGGCAATTAAAAATCACCAAACAGGTTACCAACAGGGAAACCGCATCGCTTGACAAGTATTTGCAGGAGATAGGCAGGGTTGAGCTTATCTCTGCTGAGGAGGAGGTGGAGCTGGCACAAAGGATCAAGCAGGGGGACCAAAAGGCATTGGAGAAGCTTACAAAAGCAAATCTCCGTTTTGTTGTATCGGTAAGCAAGCAGTATCAAAACCAGGGGCTCAGCCTCCCGGATCTAATCAATGAAGGGAATCTGGGTCTGATAAAGGCAGCCCAGCGTTTCGATGAGACACGCGGATTCAAGTTTATCTCCTACGCTGTCTGGTGGATACGTCAATCCATTCTTCAGGCATTGGCAGAGCAGTCGAGAATTGTCAGGCTGCCTCTAAACAAGATAGGTTCGATAAATAAGATCAACAAAGCCTACGCTCAGCTTGAGCAGGAGCACGAAAGGGCTCCGAACCACGAAGAAATTGCTGACCTGCTCGACATCCCTGAAAACGAGGTCAAGGAATCGCTAAAGAACTCAGGAAGGCATGTGTCTATGGATGCTCCCATGATTCAGGATGAGGATACCACCATGTATGATGTGATGCGTAATGAGGGGCCTACACCCGAAACAGGGCTTATCTATGAATCGCTTCGCAAAGAAATCAATCGTGCAATTGCAACACTAACACCACGTGAAGCTGATGTTGTAAAGCTATATTTCGGGCTAGACGGTCACCATCCAATGACTCTCGAAGAGATTGGCGAAAAGTTCGACCTCACCCGTGAAAGGGTTAGGCAGATAAAAGAAAAAGCAATCAGGAGACTTAAACACACTTCCAGAAGCAAGATTCTGAAAACATACCTCGGTTGATAAATTCAACTTTATCCGTTACCTGCTTTTTTATATCTTGCACCTCAAATCTAAAACAGGTATAGGATGCAGAAGATTGGTATTATTGGAGGCACAGGACTCGAGAAGCTGAGTCTTTTCAAAGAAGCCATGGATGTTTCTGTTGCAACAAGTTATGGTGTTCCTTCATCCCCGTTACTGACAGGGACAATAGAGGGGAAAGAGGTGGTGATTCTAAGCCGCCATGGGCGGGAGCATACAATTCCCCCGACACAGATAAACAACAGGGCCAACATTATGGCGCTGAAAGAATATGGTTGTGAAGGGATCTTAACGGTAACTGCCTGTGGCAGTCTGAGGAAAGAGATTGGCAGGGGCCATCTGGTTGTTCTGGATCAGTTCATTGACTTTACAAAGCACAGGATTGCAACATTCTTTGAGTCTTTTTCGGGTGGAGACCTGAAGCATACACCCATGGCTGACCCGTTCGATGAAAACCTCAGGAATACCATCATCATCCAGGCTGAAGAACAGAATCTCACCTTTCATAAGTCTGGCACTGTTGTAACCATCGAGGGGCCAAGGTTCAGCTCAAGGGCAGAATCACTCATGTTCAGATCGTGGGGCGCAGATGTAATTAATATGACTACCGCCCCGGAGGTAATTCTCGCCAATGAGGCTTCAATACCTTATGCAGCAATTGCAATAAGCACAGATTATGACTGCTGGAAAACAGACGAACCTCCCGTTAGCTGGGAAGAGGTTCTCAGGGTTTTTGCCGGGAATGTATCGAAAGTTACAGGCTTGCTGGTTGAAGTGATCAGAGCACTTTAAGATCAGTTCCTTATCAGTTTTACCATACCTGTACCACCTTCAACAGATTGTAGTATAAGAAAATACAATCCGCTCTGCAGTTCCGAGAGATTTATTATAAAACTGTCAGACTTATTAGTTTCTGTACCGGCAAGTAAAATCCTTCCTGACGAATCCAAAACTGAGTAATGAACCATTGAAGCATTACCTGTGCTGCTTAATTCAACATAAACAATTCCTTCTGAAGGGTTGGGATAAACAACAGGTTTCAATGCAATTACATCACCGGTTTTCTCCTTGATTCCCGTATTAGGCCTGTAATGATCCAGATAAGTTATCTCCGGTTGGCCAACATTTCTGGTTATGACTGTGAGAAGCGGTGACCTGTATCCGTTTGCGAGCCATTTGTATTCCGTTGTAACATTGGTCATTGGTGGTATTGGAAAGGGAAGGGAGTCTGAGGCAACAGAATCTCTTGAGGTAACAACAGACTTTATCCTTATGGTCTGAAAAGTTCCAAAAGGGGTTGTGAGCATACCCCATCCATCAACGGTATTGTGCCTTGCTGACTCGCTGCTGTATGAAAAAAGTGTTGGAACGGTAATGTTATAGGTGAACTCACACGAATCAACATCGCCATAGGTGAGCGGGAAACGGTAAATGTAATCTGGTGATGAATATACAGTGGGTAGTGGTATGCCATTGAACTGGGCAGCAAAACCTACTTGGGCAAAATATGAGGTTGTCTCCTTAAAAAAGTCATAAACATTTGTTAAGCTGAAACTTGCCATCGAAACAGATTCCCCTTTGTGTGCAATTGTAGCCTTGCCAACAAATGAAGGGTAATAAAAGATGGGGGCACTGGTTACACTTACAAAAGTGTCAATATCCTGTGAAGCATGCATAAGGTTACTGTAGTTCCATGTATGGTTTGCCCCTGTCTGGATGAAATCATATCCGACAACCGACACAGGAAGAGGTACACTATATCGTAATGTGTCTCCGATGTTTGGCATGTCTGCATCTGTTATGGTGATCTGTGCATCCGAAATCTGCACGTTGAGTATAAACATCAGTAGTAACACTGGTAAACTTTTCATATAAATATGATTTTATATATTGATAACCTGATGTCAAAGATAATATGAATTATATCTGTTTCAAAGAAAAATATTGGTTGATTATTTCCGTAGCGTTCTGAATTCTCTGATCAGCAAACCCGGTTACAACAGCATAGGAAAATTGGAGAATTTTGAGCTTCTTTTGGTATTTGTCGAACAGATACTCTCTCATGTGCGGATGTTCCCTTAGAGGATCATCCTGCCATGGAAGGTCGATATCACAAAGAAGGTAAAGGTCAAATGGCTGATTACGTAATTCCTGTTCAACCCATGGATCCCTGATTTTATATTTATGTTCAATCCAGATGCTCATAACCAGTAGTTCCGTGTCAGAAATCAACATGTTTTTTTTTGATCTCAATACAGATTCTGTGATCAATTGATGCTGCTGTTCTGCAATATGCATCACATCATCAAATTCATAAGCTCTGTTCAGGGTTTCGAGATATTCTCTGGCATACTCAGGAACAAGAACGGCATCATACTTTTCTGAAAGTGCTTCAGAGAGCAAGGTCTTACCGGTCGATTCAGGGCCTGTTATCGCTATTCTGATCATACTTTCTCAGTGGTCATTTTTTTCTTCCATTCAATATATCCTACTATTGCCATAATAAACAGAATTATATAAAAAGCCATGGTAAGATATAAACCAAGGTATAAATAGATGAAAATACACAACATATCGTTGCCGATCCAGACAAGCCAGTTTTCGATGTATTTTCTGGCAGTCATCCATGTCGCAGCCAGGCCTATTGATGTAATCAAACCATCTGTCCATGGAATCTCGTTATCAGTGTATGTAAGAAGAAATCCGGTAAGAAATGTGGCTGTGATCACTGAAAAGGATAGGATCCATATCCAGGATGTAGTGATGTGAATAATTTGAGGTTTTTTATTTTTTGATTTCTCAGGATGATATACTCCGCTCCAGAGCAGCAGCCCGTAGATGCTCATAAAGAGATAAACAACCTGAAGCCCCATCATTCCGTAAAGGGACCTCTCATAGAACACAATGATGTACATTACCACATTAACAATTCCTGCAATCCAGCACCAGAAGTTTTCCTTTATGGCAAGGATAACATAAATGACTCCGAACAGGAAACCAAGGAACTCAATTATATTATCAGAAAGATAATCAAGAATTGCCATAAACGGGAGTTGAAGTAACGCCATAGGTGAAGTGACCTTATGGGGATGCGAAATTACAAATAAAAGGGAAAGGGAGCTGTTACCGTTTTATGGTTATTGTGCCTTTGCGTGCATTTTCTGAACTTCCACCCGGGTATAAAACATAGAAATAGGTACCATCGGGATTATATTCTCCGTCCCATTCATTGCGGTAATCGTTGTTTTCATAAACCACCTGGCCGTTTCTGTTGGTAACTACCAATCTTGAATCAGAGTAATTCTCCAGGCCACGGATAAGGAAATAATCATTCCGGCCATCACTATTTGGGGTGAAAACGTTTGGAATTATTATGTTGCAATCATTAACCTTTATTACAACCTCTTTTGGAATATTGTTACAGGCATTGATATCAACCCTGATCTTATATACTCCCGGCTTATTCTGTACAAAATCGTAATGGTTACTTCTGAGCTTTCCCGGGAACCAGGTGATTTCATATTGATCAAGTGGGTTTTTAACCTCCAGGGTAACCTTTTCATTTGCACAAATGGTGCGGTTTGATAAGTACTCAAAAGAGGGCTTTTGCAGTACCTTAACCTCAAATGTGTCGGTTACAGAACAGTTGCCACCCTTAATGCGAACAGTAACCCAGTATTTTCCACTGCCGCTAACAAACACATCTGCGGTACGATCTCCTGTAGACCACTGATAATCCCAGTTGGGATTTGTTTTCCCGGTGGTTATCCTAACCTTATCATATCCACATACATTACGGTCTGAAGTTATAACAGGTGATTCTGCAACTACAATGGCAGCGTTGTAAACTTTTGCAACATTCCTGCTGTTTTTGTCAGAGACTATAATACTTAATCTTTGGGTTCCATAGTTGAACTGAGCAGTGTTGAGGTTCATTGACCCTGAATTATGATCTTTTATTTCAGAACCATTGATAAACCATGCGAAATTATGAGTACGGGGATCCTCTTTTACAGAATATGTAAGTATTGTCCCCCTGCAAACAGTGGTATCAGCAAATAAAGGAACAGTGGATCCCTGAGGCAGCTTATTACCTGATGGTATTGTACCTGCCACCCCCTGGTTTGTATTGGCCTGACTATGTGTTTGAGGCCAAATGGGGGTTGTTGATGAAGGTGTTACAGGTGCAGAAAGGTCTCCACGTGGTGTGATCACTTTTGGTTTAACAGGTGAACCATCCGGATTAACTGTATTACCACCAATGGGTGAGATATTTGAAGGGCGCAATTTGAATGCGGAGGGATTATCGGTGTCAGCAGTTTTGGCGATTTGATCTGAATCATCGGGTGAAATTTCTGCTGCTGGCTGATTTTTCTGTATTTCAGTATCTTCAGTCTTGACCGGTTGTTTATTCTCCAATGCAGGAATTATTATTTCAGTAATCAGTGCATAAGTAATTCCTGCAAAAAGTAGTACGGCGACCGAAGCTGCTATTGTCCTCAATCGACTGTTGAATATAGAAAAAACAGGAGTGCGTGTGTGCACTATCGGCTGTTTTTCAACAGCTTCTATAACCCTGTCGGTAAGAGACTCGAAATAGCCTTCGGGTACAGAGTAAGGGATATCCCTGCCTGTCTTTTTCAGGATTTCGGGTAATTCCTCATTGCTGTTGTTTATGTTGCTATTGATATCCATTGCCATATTAAATACCGACCATTAGATTCCATTACTTGCCAAAGGTTTAATCATCAAGCATAATTTTTTCAATTTTTTTTACAGCGATATGAAATGATGCTTTTAAAGAACCCACTGAGGTTCCCAAAACTTCAGACATCTCTTCATAGGGCATCTCATCATAATATCTGAGATGGAATACCATCTGTTGTTTTTTTGGCAGATCAAGAATAGCTTTTTGCAGCTTTACTTCAAGTTCCTCACAGTTAATTGATTTATTGTCATCAACGATATTTTCCAGATGATCACAGAAAGCATTTGCCGAAAGGCCCAGGTCACGTTTTTTTGATTTCAGGAATGAAACTGTTTCATTATAGGCAATTCTGTAAATCCAGGAGAAAAGTTTGGCGTCCTCCCTGAAGAAGGGGAGACCTTTCCACACCTTTATAAAAGTATTCTGGACTACATCATCAGCATCATCATGGTCAATAACCATGCGTCTGATCACCCAGTAAATTCTTTGCTGATATTGTTTCATCAGCAATGAAAAGGCTCTTCTACGGGTATTTTCATCCTTGAAGAGGTCAAGTAGTTCTTGATCGGTATACCTCTGGTTCATTCACACATCCGTTGCCTGTCCGGGGTGCAGTCAGTTTTTTCTTTGAACAGACTGCAGCGCGGCCTTATAGATATCAATTGCGGTGAGGCCGTATTTTACCATAAGTTCATCTGGTTTACCGCTTTCACCAAATTTATCGTCCACGGCTACAAACTCCACCGGAGCTGGTAGTTTTGCAGCCAAAAGCTGACTGATGCTGTCACCCAGGCCACCGTTTTTCAGGTGTTCTTCTGCGACTACTGCACAGCGGGTGGAAGCAACAGACCTTATGACTGCATCAGAGTCCAAAGGTTTAATTGTATGAATATTTATTATTTCGGCGTTTATTCCTTCGGAAGCAAGCATCTCACAAGCTTCCAGTGCCTCCCATACAAGATGGCCGGTTGCAAAAACCGACACATCAGCGCCTTTCTGAAGCAGGAGAGCTTTTCCGATGGTAAATTGCTGGTCGGCGGGGGTGAAGTTGGGTACGGCAGGGCGCCCGAATCTAAGGTACACAGGCCCGGTAAAGCCTGCTATTGCTTTTGTTGCCGCTTTTGTCTGATTATAATCGCAAGTATTAATAACCGTCATTCCCGGCAACATTTTCATTAACCCGATATCCTCCAGGATCTGATGGGTTGCTCCATCTTCTCCCAGGGTGATGCCGGCATGGGAAGCGCAAATTTTCACATTCTTGTTCGAATAAGCTACCGATTGCCGTATCTGGTCATAAACCCTGCCTGTTGAGAAATTGGCAAAGGTGCCGGTGAATGGGATCAGGCCTGTGGTTGCCATGCCCGCAGCAATCCCTATCATATTGGCTTCAGCAATACCGGTTTGAAAGAATCGATCAGGGTACTTTGCAGCAAAAGCATCCATTTTCAGCGAACCGGTCAGATCAGCACATAATGCCACTACCTGGGGGTTCTCGTCTCCAAGCTCAAGAAGGGCAGCACCAAAACCACTCCTCGTATCCCGTTTTTCATTAAAAGTATATTTCTGCATATATAAAGGTTTTATCCGTAAGTAATTAGTGTATTCTGATGACTGTATTCTTTAATTTCTGATAGATATCCTTTGGGTTTCACCCGATTTGAGTTGAAAACTGTGTTCAATGGTCTGGAACGATCGTGTGGCAAACCTGCTTCGGAAAACAATACGGTAATTGCCGGGTTGCAGCACAAGACTCTCCTGCTGGCTGTTGTCGTTAAGGTTTATTACCCATTCGAGCTTGTTTCCATAATCTATATATAAGGAGCAGTAACCTTTTGATGGAAGTGAAATGACTGCTATACCAGGTACAGGTATAATTACATCAGTGGTTTTACTTTGGCTTATTTCTACATCATCAATTATTATACGGGGCAGAGTAAGTATCTCAAGTTGGTATTTTCCAATTATATATCTCTCCGTTTCCCTGAATTTCTGAACGTGAAGAGTGGAAGAAGATCCTTTTTGCCTGACAATACACATAAGATCTTTGTACAGATGGTCTGCTCCTCCAACCTTAAGGGCAAGTGAACCCTGCGGGGCATCGATCCCCACTGTTGTATGCTTTCCCGGTGTAAGCCTTACACTGTCCATTTTTACCGGGGGAATTGTGTGTACAACGATCTGATACATCGTCATAGGATCAACCACCAGGGTATCGGGCACTCCTCTGGCGTTTAAAGTGTGAACAAAATTATATTTGATCTGCCTGGTATGTTGATCATAGAAAGTCATGTTCACATTGGTTTCGGTAGCTTTTTCGTTTTTATCCAGAAGGTTTACCTGCATCGTAGTTGTATTCAAAGCCTGGGCAATTACAACATTAAGAGCTGTACGGAATGCCCTTTCACTGGTAGCGTCGAAGTATTGGCCCACACATTCAAAATCGGCACTGAAATCTCTTCCCACACCAATCACAAAAGGCCTCAGGATGACACCCTGTTGCTGTAAACTTCTGGAAACAGCACACGGGTCACCGCTGCACTCTTCAATGCCATCGGTAATAAGAACCACAATGTTTCTGCAATTGCTGCACGGTGGAAAATCATTTACACACAATTCCAAAGACCTTGCTATGGGGGTTGTTCCCTTGGGAACAATGGCGTTCAGTTTACGCTTGATCCTGTCAGTATTTGAAGGTCCAAAAGGTATTTCCAGTTTTGTATCATCACAATCCTGTGGAGGGAAACCACTCTGATGGCCATAAATCCTTAATGCAAACTGAACATTGGGGGTTTTACTAAGGCTATCGAGCAGTTCTGACAGCAAACTTTTGGCTATATTGATCTTGCGGTCACTCTGCCAAAGGCCGTACATCGAATTTGATGCATCAAAAATAAAGAGTACACGGTTTTCCGGTTCCGGCTGGGTATTACGTCCACCCTGCTGCCCGTAAAATACGGCAGGGATAAGTATTAAAGTTAGATACAGCAATAAAACGGAAATAATCCTCATCTGTTTATTTTTCAGGGCTATAATACGTACAAACGACCAAAGTTGTTTCACCGTAAACTTTATCAGCCTATATCAGTAATCGCCGATAGTTTCTTCAAGCTGTTCCAGTGCTGTTGCCAACTGGTTGTCATTCGGAGCTACACCATGCCACTTGTGAGAACCCATCATGAAGTCAACACCAAAACCCATTTCGGTGTGCATCAGAATGCATACAGGCTTCCTTTTGCCGGTAAGGGTAGTGCACCTTCTGAGTGTATCCGTTATCTCTTCCATATTGTTGCCGTTACACTCTTCAACCAGCCATCCGAACGATGTCCATTTGCCTGCCAGGTCACCAAGAGAAAGCACATCATCAGTGGAACCATCAATTTGTTTCCCGTTGTGATCAACAGTAGCTATGATATTGTCGATATTTTTAGCAGAAGCATACATTGCTGCCTCCCAGATCTGCCCCTCCTGAAGTTCACCATCACCCATAAGGCAGAAAACAAGTTTGCCGTCACCTTTGAGCTTTTTACCTTCTGCCATTCCGACTGCTACCGACAGTCCCTGCCCCAGTGAACCACTTGACATGCGTATTCCCGGAAGCCCCTCGGCAGTTGTGGGGTGGCCCTGAAGCCGTGAATTCAGATTTCGGAATGTGTTAAGCTCCGAGATGGGGAAATATCCGTAGCGTGCGAGGGTGCTGTACCATACCGGTGAAATATGCCCGTTCGATAACACAAACAGGTGCTCCCCGTCTCCCTCCAGGGTAAAACCGTTAGGATCCGGTTTCATTACATCAAAGTATAGTGTGACAAAAAAGTCGGCACAACCCAGTGAGCCACCCGGATGCCCTGATGAAGCACCATGAACCATCCTCAATATATCCCTTCTGACCTGAGTCGAAAGCTTTATCAGTTCTTCTTTATCGGCCATTTTTTGTATATGATATTTAGGGTTAATAATTGAATTTTGCTGTTTATCCTGCTAGTTAAGGAACAGTAGCAAATATAGTTTAATTGAACAGGTTACACCTGTTTCCTGAACTTAGTTTTAAAAAAAATTTCAACAATGAGGGTACACAGAAAAGTTAGTCAAACTAAACGCTGACTATTTCATCAATTGAAAACTTAACTGCTGAATTCAAGACCAATAAGTTTTTGGTAAAATGTAATAGCCAACAAATAAGGCTATTAATAAATATGCTTATCCCATGATAAAATGATTTCAGTGCCTTTCCGGTGTGCAACGAAGCGTGCGTTTATTATAAATGAACTTTACACCGGTATTTGAGGCAGACTTATAGGAGAGTTCATACGGATATAGATCGGGATGCAGTGTAAAAGACGCGGTAACGGCAATCAAAACAAACCTCAGAGAGGGCAAGACAGAATTATATGAGGCAGACCTGAGTGCCTATTTTGATACAATTCCACATGATAAGCTTCAAATAGCACTGAAGCAGCGTATATGCGACCCCCGGATGTTGAAGCTGATAAACAAATGGTTGAAGGCACAGGTGAAGGAATGAAATCAATATAAGAATGGGAATAAAAATAAAAAGGGTACACCACTGGGGGGCGGTATAACACCACTACTTACCAACAAATACCTTTATCTACTTGACGTTATAGGCAATAGACATGGTAGGTTGTCCTCAAAACACGATTTTTCAGTTAGCAAGGCTTTCGCAAAAAGTTCTGCCTGACTAAACATTTTTCTTGACTTTTTTTAATTCATTCGTATCTGTAACCCTACAAAAGTATAAAGAATCAAAAAAGGCTTACCTTTGGCCACCATCTTAATCAATCTTTGCCATGAAGTCAAACCGATTCTCTCTTCTCATCCTGATCCAGCTCGTTCTGGCAGGCAGCCTGATGTCTCAGACCACCATCTCGTTAACCTTTACCGCCCAAACAGACGGCCTGCACCAGCCGCTCGACAGCATCGCGGTTGAGAACCTCACCCAGGGTGGTGATACCATGTTGCATTACCCCGATACGTTGCTGGTACTTGATCACGGCATCGGTGTGTCGGAACCAGACAGGAATCAACATGAGGGCCTGATCCTGTATCCTTCGTTTCCCAATCCCTTCACCGGCCGCACCACAACACGGTTTTATCTGGCGGAAAGGGATCAGGTAACGATTCGTGTTTTTAACCTTCTGGGCAGCGAGGTGGGCGTTTATCAGCAAGCCCTTCCTGAGGGGGAGCACACCTTGATGCTTTATCCGGGCGATGAGAGGTGCTATTTTCTGGTGGTAGAAACACCCCGTCATAAAAAGGTGCAAAAGCTGGTCAGCCTCGGGGGCGGAGACGCCTTCAGGATTGTGTATTCCGGGAGTATTTCCGTTTTATCCGGGTCTCGTTTGAGCATATCAGGTTTTTCCTGGGTACCGGGTGACCAGCTCCAGTTTACCGGATATGCCACCCTTACGGGAAGTGTACAGGTAAGCGACACGCTGGCTGACAATCCTGTGGCATCTTCTTCATATACCTTTCAGTTCATCGGACTGCCTGCTCAACCTTCACCCATCCAGGGTGACACCATACCTTGTGAAAATGCAACCGGGTTGCTCTACAGTGTCATTCAACAGACCGGGGCAACCTATACATGGACCGTCCCTACCGGGTGGAACATCACTTCGGGCCAGGGAACCCATGAGATTACAGTAACGGCAGGAACGACCGCCGGCGTCATAGTGGTAATCCCATCCAACATTACAGGCCAGGGCACAGCACAGACGTTGACAGTCACCACCCAGGTATGCATGTACCCTCCCGGCTATGTGCATTGCAACCCTTCCAACCCCACTGCCATTGTTGACGTACATAACCCGTTAACCGGAAAGATCTGGATGAATCGCAACCTGGGCGCTTTTCAGGTGGCTGCCAGCTCTACCGATACCAGTTCCTACGGAGATCTATTTCAGTGGGGCCGCTTTGCCGACGGCCACCAATGCAGAACTTCTGCCACCACCACCACGCTCAGTTCAACCGACCAACCGGGGAATGGAAACTTCATTCTGGCAACAGGTTCACCTAATGATTGGCGCAGTCCCCAGAACACAAACCTGTGGCAGGGGGCTAACGGAGTAAACAATCCTTGTCCGACAGGCTACCGTCTGCCTACTGATGCAGAATTCGACGCAGAACGGTTGGGTTGGGGCAGTAACGATGCTGCTGGTGCCTTTTCCTCACCGCTTAAATTGACTGTAACAGGCTACCGCGATTACAGCAATGGTTCGCTCAGCGCCGTTAATGTATTCGGTAATTATTGGAGCAGTACGATTCATGGTACCAGTTCACGCGGACTCTCCTTCTCCCTCAATGCCTTATCAGTCATTGAAACCCGGGCATCCGGGTATGCTATCCGCTGCATTAATGATAGTACTGGCTCATCTTATACAATCCCAACATTAACAACAGATACCATCAGTTCCATTACCCAAAGCTCTGCCGTTTCCGGCGGAAACATTACCAGCGATGGTGGTGCTGCGGTGACTGCAAGGGGGGTATGCTGGAGTACCAGCCCTAATCCATCCATCAATGACGACACAACAAGCAATGGCATTGGCACCGGTATTTTCATATCAAATCTTACAGGTCTCTCATCCAATACGACCTACTATGTCAGGGCCTATGCGACCAATATTGTTGGAACGGCATATGGGAATCAGGTAAATTTTACCACCTCAGGTTCAACACCCAGCACCTACCCTGCCGGCTACGTGCATTGCAACCCTTCCAACCCCACGGCTGTAGTTGACGTAACCAATCCGATAACCGGAAAGATATGGATGGACCGAAACCTGGGTGCATCTCAGGTTGCTTCAAGCTATGTCGATACCGCATCTTACGGTGACCTCCACCAGTGGGGGCGTTTTGCCGACGGGCACCAGTGCAGAGCATCGGCCACTACCACAACACTCAGTTCAACCAACCAGCCTGGTCACGGAAACTTCATCATAGCACCCAATTCGCCATATGATTGGCTTAGTCCGCAAAACGACAGTTTATGGGTAGGAACAAACGGGATAAACAATCCCTGCCCCATCGGATACAGGGTGCCTTCGGAGGCAGAATTAAACAATGAACGTTTGAGTTGGATCACCAACAATTCATCAGGCGCTTTTGCTTCACCGCTAAAGTTGACAGTAGCGGGCCGCCGCAGCAATAGCAGTGGCTCACTCGATGTCGTTGGAACCTTTGGTTTCTATTGGAGTAGTACGGTAAGCAGTGTCAGCTCCCGTAACCTCTACTTCACCAACTCCAATTCCAATATGGTCAGCTACAACCGGGCATACGGAAAGTCTGTCCGTTGCATTAAAGGAAACTGACATTTTGATGAATTGGTAAGAATAACCCTGGGCGTCGTTGAAGGGTGACATGTATGATTTCTGTTCCACCCTTGCAACCACCCACAATTGAAAAAAGCTGGTAAAGAGCCTTATCTTAAGTCTCTACATCATTTTATTTATGTGGGCAACGATACCCGGGCTGTAACACAACCTCCGCTGACCAGGCACCTCACACTAACAACACTCCCTCTCCTCTAAGAGATGGAGAACTATAATGCATTGAAAAACAACATACTCCCCTTCTCCTTGAGGGAAAGGGGCAGGGGGTTGAGGTGGATTACGACATCAGTGATCTGGGGGGTCTTCCTGGCTGCTGAGGTTTTGGGTATTATAAAGTTTGGCATTACCCGGGTCATTGACTCTACCCAGGGTAACTTTTTTTCATACAATCTGAACAGGCTGAGCACTGTGTTCAATTGAATAATATTGACATAAATTTCCACATAGATTGACATAGAATCAATAAACTCAAAGGTTTGCTGGATCGGATGGGTCTATCACTGAGTGAATCCAAAACCCAAAGGATTAAAGCAAAAGCCACAAGGTTTGATATACTGCACAGACATTATCTCACTAAAAAGCTGCACAAGTATTACACTCGCAAGAGTCAGCGCAAAAGCAAGCTTTACGGCTCAAATGCGTTTGAGACGTTAGACAGATTTTATGGTCTGATCGAACCTTCAAAATATGTAATTAGTTGACTCACTGCAATGCTCCTGACGAAAACTAAAGGAAAGCAGTATGCAGTAAAACCGCACGTACGATTTTACGTGGGGGTAGGGGGGAGCAACGCTCCCCCCGCTCTACTCTACCGGGAACTTTTTTAGGATCCCGCTGAAAAACACAAAAATATACGCAGAAATGTGCAGATTTTTTTTTACAGAAGAGATTTGCGAGATTGAAGATCGCTGAGGTTTTCATGGAGGTAGCAAAGAGATCATTTTGATTGTTAATCAGTTTATTGCCCCAATGGCAAAACTGTTTTTCTGTGTGTTCTCTACGCAATTTTTGTGCACTCTGCGGGAAAAGGAGTTTTCGGAGTGGGCTCGACAATAATAATCCCAAAAAAAAGAGAGCGCCTCTTTTGAGACGCCCTCTTGAGTGAGATTTTGGTATGGTTAATTGACTATCACTTTCACAACCTTTGTTGTATTTGCACCTGTGATGCGGATAAAGTACATTCCGGTTGGATGTGATGTGAGATTCAGCTCTTTTCTGAATTTCATGCTTTTGCCCGTTTCAAGAGCCTCCTTATGGATTATTTGTCCGAGGTCGTTGAAAACAGTCATATCATAATGATCTTCAGAATTGGTGATAATTAGGTTAAACATACCGGTTGACGGATTTGGATACACTTCAACAACACTTAAACTGCCTGGTTCGTCTACTCCGGTGCATGGTATTACGATCACCCTGATCTGGTCAGAACCTTTGCAATTGTTGGCGTTGGTTACGGTCACACTGAAATGGTGCCAACCGGGTTTTAAGGTCGAACCATCAACATTAATGGTCTGGGTTGTTGCACCTGTGGACCACTGATACGTAGTAAATCCTGCACCTGCATCAAGTGTGATTATATGGTTGATGCAGATTGTAGTATCAGTTCCAAGACTCACAACAGGATCTGCAAATACTTCAACATTCTGAGTTGTGGAATTGGAACAACCATAAACATTAGTGTAAGTATAGGTGATAGTATGTACACCGGGTTGAGCAGTAAACGGATTGAACTGATTCACACTCTGGATGCCAGGGCCTGAGAACTTGCCACCTGCAGGAGTACCGGTAAGAGTAACAACAGGGTTGCTCTGGCAGTATGATGCTGCAAGTCCGGTGAACGATACAGTTGGCAATGCATGAACAGTAACTGACTGGTTTGCAACAACAGTACATCCGTGTGAACTGGTAAATGAGTAGCTGATAGCGTGTGTTCCCAGGCCTGCGGTAGCTGCATTGAACTGATTTCCGGTGATGCCTGGGCCAGAAAGTGTACCACCTGTTGCAGGTGATGTTATCACTGTAAATGGAGCTGAGTTGATGCAGAAGTTAGCCGGCAGGTTGAGGATACCAACATTTGGAAGTGTGTGAACAGCTGTTGTTTGAGTAGCTACACCTGTACATCCAGTCAGTGGGTTAGTAATGGTATAAGTGATGAGATGACCGCCAACCCCTGCAGTTGCCGGGTTGAAGGAGTTACCTGTAATACCTGCACCTGTAAATGTACCTGAAGCTCCGCCGGCTGTTGAACCTGTCAGTGTAACCGCTGGTGAATTGAGGCAGTATGATGAGGCAAGGCCGGTGAATGAGGCAACGGTAGTGTTAACGGTTGTATTTGTGGTAGCACTGTTGCTGCATCCGTACTGGTTGGTATAGATGTAGGTAATTGTCTTCGCACCAAGACCTGCTGAGGAAGGGTTAAAGACGTTTCCTGTAACACCAGGGCCGCTGAAGCTGCCACCGGCAGGGAACCCTACCAGTGCAGCCGTCTGTGTTGTCGGGAGGCAGTAGCTTGGAGCCAGACCACCAACAGTAACTGAAGGCAAAGCCTGAACAGTAATTGTGGTGGTGCCGCTGTTGGAGCATCCGTAACTGTTGGAAGCCGTATAGGTGATAACCTTAGCACCAGCTCCTGCAGTTCCCGGATTGAAACTGCTGCCTGTAATGCCCGGTCCACTGAATGTACCACCTGCCGGGCTACCTGCAAGTGTCATCGGTGCCGCATTTATACAAGGATTGAGATTCGGTACAGAGATACCAATAATCGGCAAAGGTCTGATGTTGACATTCTGGCTGATGCTGTTTGAACAGCCGGTTGCCGTATTGGTATAGTTGTAGGTAATAGTTGTGGTTCCAACACCTGCAACAGCCGGGTTAAGCTGGTTACCTGTAACACCCGTTCCACTGAATGTGCCACCAGACGGGCTGGCAACGAGAGTTACAATGGGTGCATTCACACAATACTGACTCTGCAGACCGGTGAATGACAGCACAGGCAGAGCATTAACGGTGACAGCCTGCATTGTGGAGTTGGTACATCCGTTACCATCAGTGTAGGTATAGGTTATGTTATGTAAACCGGTACCTGCGACTGATGGTGAGAAGGTATTTGCACCAACACCCGGGCCGGTGAATACACCACCCTGTTGATTGGTGATAAGTGTTACAGTGGGTGAATTCAAACAATAACTGCTGCTGAGATTCAGGATAGATACAATAGGCAGAGCATTTACAGTGATGTTACGAGTTGCAGTATTGGTGCAGCCATTTGCATTGGTGTAGGTGTAGGTTATTGTCTTGATACCTGTTCCGGCCACTGCCGGGTTGAATGTGTTACCAGTGATACCGGGGCCGGTGAAGGTACCACCTGCCGGTATGCCAACAAGGGTAAGTGGTGTGGAATTCAGACATAATGCCGGCGGAGTGCTGTTGATGGCTACCGAAGGTAAAGTGTAAACCTGAATAGTTTGTGAAGCCTGGTCGGTACAACCGAACGAGTTGGTTACTGCGTAGGTAATATTATGAATACCTGCACCTGCAAAAGTTGGGTTGAATGTGCTTCCGGAAACTCCGGGGCCACTAAATACACCACCTGAAGGTGTTCCGCTCAGGTTAACCGTTGGGCCGCCAAGACAGTGGGTTGCTGCTATTGGGTTCAATACTGCTGCCGGAACCGGGTTTACAACAACGGTGACCATTGCAGAATCCAGGTTATATCCGTCAGAAACTTTCACCTTGTAGGTGGTTGTTACCGTTGGAGATACAGTAATGGAGGCATTGGGCAGATATGAACCTGCAGGAACAGAACTCCATGAATAGGCAGTATAGTTACCCGACCCGCCTGTTGGTATTGCGCTCAGAGTTACTGACGTTCCCGGACATATACTTCCCGGGGTTGCCGTAGCTAGAACATTAAGTGGCGATCCGGTAATATTCACAACCACCTGGTCTGTGCCTGTACAACCTGTGAAAAGATCGGTAACAGTAAAGGTGAATATCTGGGATGCGTTGAGGTTAATGGTCTGTGTGTTGGCAGCAGTGGGAGTAAGCACCATTGCAGCGGGTTGCCAGCTCCACCCGAAACTACCCGGTCCACTGGTGACTGATCCTTTGAGTGATGCCTTGGTCGTAACCAGAATGGTGGTATCATTGCCGGCATTGGCTACCGGATTCGGGTTAATTGCAACTGATGATGTGACAGCAGCAATACACCCTGTTACAGGATTCATGTATGTATATGTCAACACGTGGGTTCCAACTCCTGCAATAGACGGGTAGAAAGTATTACCAAGCACACCCGTTCCTGTGAAGGAGCCTCCGGCAGGACTTACACCCGTGATTGCAAATGATGAAGCATTGGCACATATCGGGCTGATAGGAGCGAAGGTGACCACTGGAAGTGGATTAACCACTACATTCTGACTTATGCTGTTTACACAGTTCAGATTGTCGTAATAAGTATAGGTTATCACGTGTGTACCTGCACCGGCTGTCATCGGATTGAAGGTTGTGCCGGTAATTCCGGGGCCGCTGAAGGTGCCGCCAGCCGGTGTTCCTGTAAGGGTAACAGGTGCATGGTTCAGACAGTATGGGCCTGCCAGGCCGGTGAAGCTGACAACCGGCAGAGGCTTGACAGTTACCACCTGGCTTATAGACTTGCTGCAACTGTTGACATCAGTGTAGGTATAGGTTATCGTATGATTACCCACTCCTGCTGCTGCCGGTGAGAAAATGTTGCCTGTAATTCCCTGACCGGAGAATATACCACCAACAGGATGACCTGTAAGAGGAACTGACGTGAGGCTTACACAATGCCCGTTTACAAGGTTTAGACCGCTGAATGCAGCACTTGGCGTGGCATTAACCATGGTTACCTGGCTGTAACTGTTGGCACAGTAATAAGGCAACGGCATGGTGTAAATAACGGTTCTGTTACCCAGGGGTACTGATCCCGGATTGAAGGTGTTGCCAATAACTCCCTGACCACTGAAGGTTCCACCTGCCGGAATACCGGTAAGGGTTACAACAGGATCGTAGTTGCAATACATCGGGGCAAGCCCGGTGAAAGAAACCGGATGATCCACAATAACCACTTTTGTGATGGAATTGGTACAGTTGAAACCGTCTGTATAGGTGTAGGTTATAGAGTGAGTGCCAACACCTGCAACGGACGGATCAAATGTGTTTCCAACGATGCCCGGGCCGGTTAGTGTACCTCCGGCAGGGGTTGTAGTTATGGCAACCGGAAGAGCAGTGAGGCAGTATCCTGCACTCAGACCTGTGATGTTAACCACAGGCAGAGGCTTCACAACTATCGGCTGAACATTGCTGTTGGTACATCCGTTGCCATCAGTGTAGGTATATGTGACGTTGTGTGTCCCTGCACCTGCAACCGATGGGTTGAAGATGTTGCCTGTAACACCCGTCCCTGAGAAGACGCCTCCGTTAGGGCCTCCTGTCAGCACAAACTGAGGTGCATCAATACATACATCAGTAGGCAAGCCGATAAATATTACTGCAGGTAGCTGGTTTACAGTAACAACCACTGAATTTGAGGCCACACCGCAAATACTGGATACAGTAACGGTATAAGTAGTCGTTGCAACCGGAGAAGCAATCGGAGTTGCAGAATTAGGGTTATTCAGACCATAAGAGGGACTCCAGACAAACACATCACCACCAGAAGCCTGAAGTTGTGTCGATTGACCAATACAAATTGCCACATTCGAACTGACATTGGCAACCGGAATTGCGGTTGCAAATACTATCATCTGATCTGTGCCCTGACATCCATAGAAGTCGGTCACGGTCACGGTGTAGGTCTCGTCAACCAAAGTGGTGGCGATAGGGTTATGAATGTTGGGATTATTCAGGGTAGCGGCAGGTGTCCAGGCATAAGTGTAGGGGAATGTTCCGCCCATAACTGTTGCACTGAGGAATACAGGCAGGCCTGCACAGGTGTTCTGATCAACACCTGCATTTGCTACAGGAAGTTCACGAACATTCACTACCTGGCTGGTTGATGCTATACAGTTGTTGGGGTTGGTGAAGGTATAAACAACATTGTGTGTGCCAACTCCGATAATTGCCGGGTTGAACACAGTTGCTGCAATGCCATTGATGGTGAATGTGCCGCCGGCAGGTGCTCCTGTGAGTGTTACAGAAAGAGCATCATAGCAATAATTTGCATCGAGGCCGGTGATTGCCGGAAGCGGGTTGGGCAGCACATTGATAACGATGCTGGCAGTGTTCACACATGTATTAGGATCTGTAACAGTAAGGGTATAGGTAGTTGTAACCGTTGGATTTGCAACCGGATTGGCGATTGTTGTGCTGCTAAGGGTAGCACCGTTATTCCAGTTATAGATGTGTGCTCCTGCAGGTGTTACAACTGCATTTAACTGATGTGTGTAACCATGGCAGAGGTCAACATCGGGACCAAGGTTGATAACAGGTAGCTGGTTTACATTAACCACCAGACTGCCTGTTTTAACACAGGTGTTTATGTCGGTAACGGTTACAGTAAAGGTTGTGGTAAACGCAGGGGTAGCTATCGGGTTTGCGATAGTAGCATCATTTAGCAATCCGGGGTTATCCCATGAATAGGTGAATCCACCTGCACCTGCTGAGGTAACAGAAATTGGGGTAGAAAATCCTGCACAAATGGTTGGATTGGCCCCCATTGTCAGTACAGGCAGCGCATAGACCTCTATAGTCTGGGTAATGCTATTTGTACAGTTGTTACCATCTGTATAGGTATATGTGATGGTGTGGACACCAGCACCTGCTACTGACGGGTCAAAGGTGTTCATGGCAACACCGGGTCCTGTATAATTACCACCTGCAGGTGTTGCAGTATTCAGAGCAAAAGGTGCAACTGAGATACATACCGGGGCAAGTGGAGGGAAGGTGAGTACCGGAAGAGGATTAACGGTTATATCATGTGTATCGAAGTTAACACAGTTGTTGCCATCGGTATAGGTGTATGTAATGGTATGGGTACCCACTCCGGCAGTTGCCGGGCTAAATGTGCCGGCAGCTACTCCCGTGCCTGTGTAAACTCCCGGTCCGGGGTTCCCACCTGTAAGAGCAACCGGAGCTGCATCAACACATATATCGGTGAAGGTCGAGAAGGTTACCACAGGTAGAGCGTGTACATCTGTACTTGTTCCTGTGGTATTGAAACATCCGTTGCCATCGGTATATGAATATAATATGGTATGATTGCCGACACCGACGAAAGCAGGATCGAAGTTGACGGAAGCCACACCATTTACCTTGAAGGTGCCACCTGCAGGTGTTCCTGCCAGTGCAAATGCAGGTGCATCAACACAATATCCTGCTGCAACATTGGTTATGGTTAGCACCGGTAAAGCATATACTTCTGTGGTAGCAGTGGTAGTGTTGTAGCAACCGTTGCCATCAGTATATTCATAAGTTATGGTATAAGGGCCTCCAACACCTGCCGTTGCAGGGTAAAAGACACCTGCCACAACACCCGGTCCACTGAAGGTTCCTCCTGCCGGTGTGGCAATAAGCACTACAGAAGCATCATCCACGCAGTATCCAATAGCGAGGTTGTTAATTGAGAGAACCGGCAGAGGATTGACTACCGTTGCTCCTGTAATTGAATTGTAACAACCGTTGCCATCTGTATATTCATAAGTTATGGTATAAGGTCCTCCAGCACCTGCGGCTGCAGGACTGAAGACACCTGCCGTAACGCCGGGGCCGCTAAAGGTTCCACCCGCAGGTGTGCCTGCAAGCACAACCTGGGTTGCATCCACACAGTATGCAGCATCCAGATTGTTGATGCTGACAACAGGCAGCGGATTAATAGTAACCGTCTGGTTTTCAACACTGGTGCAATTATAAACATCTGTGTAAGTATATGTTATGGTATATGGGCCACCAACTCCGGCAAGTGCCGGGGAGAATGTATTGCCCAGAATACCCGTACCTGTAAAGGTTCCGCCAGCAGGCGTGCCAGTGAGCATAGCATCAGGTGCATCAATACAGTAAGCACTGTTAAGGCCGGTGAACGATACCACAGGGTACAGATGAACATTCACCACCACCTCATCGGTAGCTGAACATCCGTTGTCATCAGTGATGGTTACAGTATAGGTTGTAGTTACCAACGGATCCGCAACCGGGTTCTTGATATTGGTAGCTGATAATCCTGTTGCAGGGCTCCATGCATAACTGGTGTAAACACCTGATCCAACAACCCCATTTGCGTCAAGGGGGGTAGTGGACCCGATACAAATATCAGCATCAGAGCCTGCATTGGCAGTAAGCAGCGGATAAACAGTAATTGTAACTTGAGAATAATCCGGGAAGAAAGTATTGGTGTAGTCGGCAATGCTTAACACTGAATAGGTGGTTGTTACTAATGGAGTCACAGGCATGGTAAAGGTTGGTGTGGTAATGCCCGCAACAGTGGTGGTGACGTTTCCGTCTGACACCTCAATTGACCATGGAGAGGTACCGGTAAGGGCTACTTCAAGTGTCACCGGTGTTCCAGGGCATATTGTGGTCGGGGCAGTTACAACATTAGCAGTCGGGATGATGTTGGCTGTGACTGGTACGCGTATGCCTTCACACCCTGGAAGTGCTGCGGTAAATATTTCAATCTCCCTGAAGTTTGGATTTGATGCCTGGCTTCCGGAGATTACAAATGAGGTAATACGGAATTTTGTTGTGGTTACAATGGGGAAGGTAACTTCATTCTCGCAAATGGCTATTGGAAGACCGGAAAAACTGCTTAGATACACCCAGGCATTGTTTTGCCATGTGTATAAATCCCCTCCACTCAGGAACCTTGTATTAATTCCACCATGATGTATCTTCATCTTGTCAATAGTATATGGAACTGTCCATTCGAAGTCAATGAAATCATTATGAGGTGTAGGCCCGCCTGAGGTGCTTATCCACACCTCCTGAGTGCCGCATGTTCCATAGTTCAGGTTGTTAAAGGAACTGCATGGACCTGTGCTGCAGTTACTGGCATTGGCGGTTGCCAATGGTGCAACGTTAATACCAACAGTTCCGGGAGGAGGTCCTGACACTGCTGATGCCCAATAGGTGGCTGAATCAAACAATGGAGGAGTTACATAGGTGGGTGAGGTAGCAAGAATCGTTGGGCTGGTAGAGGAATCATACCAGTTCACATCATAGGTTGTTGTTGCAACAAGTGTTGCCGGTGTGCCATAAGGAACATGGGCTGCGGAAAGGGCAGGTGGTGCCGGAATATGTAATGAAACCGCATCCAGGGTCGCAGTATCATTTACCGGGACATTGTCGTTCAGCAGATCAACCCAGGCTATGATGGTAAAGGTTGAATCGGCACCGGTGACAGAGAAATCTGCCAGGGTGTTGAAAACGAAAAGGATGGTGTCGCCAACTGGAATTGGTGTGGTAACAGCCTGGGTAACTGTGGTAATCCCCCCCGCTAATTTATAGCTTGCCGTTATGTTTCCATTGATAGGCATGAGGCCATGGTTTGCAATGAGTACCTGAATGGTATCTAACCCCAAACCACAACCTTCATCAACAGGCATAATTTCAACCATTTCTGCATCGTATTGAGCAGCAGCATTATAATCAAAGTATGCTGTATCATTGAAGTTGTTTGTGTCTCCTGCCAAAATGGTATAAAAAGCAATTTCGGTTTGTCCAACCGGAGATGTAAATGGAGGCAGAACAAATGAGGCATTTGTGCCCGGAAGGATATTCGGAGTGAAACCGGTGACCACCGGGATGCCATTATTAACTGTGTATGCAATTGAAAGGTTTGTAATCGGAGACGTGCCGAAATTCTCAACCCCCACATTAACGGGAACAACATCTCCTTCATTGATTGTCATTGCGGTTGTGGGCGACATTATCGTTGTTACACCGGCGTCAAAAGGAATAATTGAAACTTCATGAGCTCCTATTGTCGGAAACGTACCTCTTGGCTTACCGTCAATGTCAGTTGGAACCTGAGTAAGGTAGGTACCCTTCCCTGAAAGTTGCAGCCCATTAAGGCGCAAATTCTGAACTGACGTATGCGGAGCATTAAGGTTTACGGAATTTAAATCTTTTCCACTGGCAGCCTGCAGGGAGGCAAGGGTCGGCATTACTGCACCCCAGTAAACAAGGTTGGAAGAGGTACTATAAAAATTATTGTAATTGCTGGTTGTGACAGAGGCAGTTGTTCCGAAATAGGCTGCATATCCACCTACCCTGTTTGTCATAGTATTATTTATGAAAGTCTGTCCAAGGGTATTTGAAGTAGTGTTCCCCTGATACAAACAATACGATGAAGTGGAGCCTCCTTCCATAAGGAATGAGTTATGGTAGTATTCAGTCCCGTTGCTGTAATATGCATAAATACCGTAATTGGCTGCCGTTCCTCCGGTAATGCCAACCATATTATTGGCTACAATACCATATCCTGTTGGTGATGCATTATATGAGTAATAGTTGCCATAGTAATCACGTATACCATAAGAGGCTGTGCTGGTAGTGCTGGTGATATAAACTTCATTTCCGGTTACCCGGTATGCATTGTTTGGGTAATAGTTATATATTCCGTATGAATATGGACTTACACCATCATATATCCGGTTGTTCAGAATCTGAATTCCATCCTGATAATAGGCATAAATGGGGTAATAATAGGAACCGACAATGTCATTTCCTTCGATAATGGTTCCGGTTTCCCAAACTGTCGTAGAACTGCCATACACATAAACGGTATAATAACCACCGCTCATATAGTTGTTTCTATATGTATTGTAATGATTAAGGGTGTTGTAATCATAGATACAGCCGGTTGTCGTGCTGGTGGTACCTGCTGAGATCAGCTGGTTGTTTTCAATGGTATTGTGATCTGCACCGTTAATCATTTCCACAACCCTGCCGTAGGTGGCATTAAGGGCTTTGATGGTAAGGTTTTTAAAGGTTGTGTAATCTGTTCCGTTAAACCTTACAGTCCAGTTATTTGCTGTACCTGAAGCGGTATATTCGATAACAACGTCCTGGTTGCTGGTGGTGGCTCCCTGGAAGGTGACTGTATTTATTGCGGAAACTCCTGCAATCTCATTAAGGTTGACCTGGCCGGTGTAGGTGCCGGCTGCGATATTGAAAACTACAGGCCCGCATACACCCCTGGCATAAAGGGCATCGGCAGCATCTGCAACAGAGGGGAAATCATCCAGAACACCGGCACCAATGGTGTATGTACCCACTAATCCGGTCAGAACACCAAAAACCTTCAGGGTGTCATTTGTAGGATCCTGGTCGGGTTGGCCACCCGGGTTGGTTGAATATGCTAAAATGTCGTATGATACCCCTCCCTGGAAAATAAAAGATCCAAGGGTGATCTCTTCTTCTACACCCGGATTTAAAGTGTTGAGGTAAGGGAAAGGAATCTGAGCCACTCCGTTGACACTCCAGTGTACAGTGGCCCCAGTGAAGGGCTGGGTACCCATATTCTTTATTTTTACCTTAACGGTGGATGAGCCCGGACATGGCAATGAAGTTAATTCAGTGATGCTGGCATCCCGTGGGAAAAGAATGAATTCATCGGCACCGATACAGGGAGCCACAGGATTCCTTGTTTCATTATCAATATCAACGGTAATCATAGCAAGAGGAGTCCCAGCTTGAAACAACGGCAACGTTTTGGTATGAAGGTCTGTATTGGAGAAGAAAAAAGGATTAACACTCATAGAGTTTAAATCCTTGCCACTGGCTGTTTGTAACGCGGCAAGGTCTGCCCTGGCAGCACCTGAATAGACAAAATTGCTACCGGTTGAATAAAAGTTGTTATAATCGGTCGAGATCAGGTTGGTAGAATTGTAATAATAGGCTGCATAACCACTTGGAGAATTGTTACTGAAGGTATTATTGATAATATTATGCCCTGTATATGTAGTAGACGAGTTATATAGATAAAGACCATATCCTGTTGAAGTTGTCCCTTCAGCCAGGGTGCTGTTATGATACACATCCTGGTAGCTTGAATAATAAATCCTGATGGCATACCTGGTCGAAGACCCATTAACAACTATCATGTTATTGGCAGTAAGGCCCGGTAAGGAGGTTGTGCCATCACAATAATAGATGTTTATGCCATACAACGTTGAGGTACCCGTTATCAGAATTGTGTTCCCGATAGTCTGATGGTCATTGTCATTATAATACATATAGATGCCATAGACTGATCCGGAGCTTGCTGAGTTAATAATGGTATTGCCTTTGATTACCATGGCGTTTTGACCATAGCTGTATATACCATAATAATAGAATCCCTCAAGCTTATTACCTTCTATCCTGTTGCCTGTTTCAAGGCTTGTGGATGAACCTCCATACCAATAAATAGCATAATAGCCATTCTTAATATTATTGTTGGTAATCACATTATTGTTATCAAGTCCTGAATTGTTACAGATACCATAAGCACTGCTGGTGTTGGTTGGAGGTGTTTCGATCACACAGTTTGTAATGGTGTTGTAATCGGCTCCTCCTGTGATTTCAATGACTTTTGTTGATGAGGTAACTGTGGTTTGAACAGTGATTTGTTTTATTATGATATAATCGGCTCCATTTAGTTGCAGAATATATGTTCCGCTGCCGGTGAGTATAACCGAGGCGCTATCCCCTGTGGCAGACTGGAATGTAACCGTATTAACGGCACCGGCACCCGGTATTGGTGGAATGGTTACCTGTTCGTTGTAGGTTCCGGCTGCAACATTAAATACTACAGGCCCGCAAACACCAAGGGTGCTAAGGGCATTCACTGCATCTCCAAAAGTGTTATAATCGAAGCCTGTTCCCGCTCCAATAGTATATGTACCGGTCATTGAGGTTTTAAAGCCAACAATTATCAGGGTGTCATTTGTGGTATTCTGATCAGCCACACCGTTAGGGTTGCTTGGCCAGAATTTCAAATCATAGGTTACACCATTAAGAAAAGTATATGATCCGATAGTTAAATCTGCGGTACCACCTACAGGTATTGCAGTACTGTTAGGAAAAGGGGACTGAGCAACTCCATTGATACTCCAGTTGACAGTCACGCTGTTCAAAGGAATAATTCCGAAGTTCTGCACTTTAACTTTGATACTATGCAGGCCCTGGCATACATACAAAGGTTCAACCAGCGCTATAACTCCGGCATCGTTTGACATGAGAATATATTCATCGGCCCCCATGCAGGGAGTTGTGGAATGACGAGGATCACCATCGATATCATCCAAAACCAGGGCGACAGGTGTCCCTAACTGATAGATGGACAACGAAAAAGTATGAAGATCGGTGTTGGACTCAAAGGTGGGGAGTGCGCTGATGGAGTTCAGATCTTTGCTACTGGCGCCCTGAAGTGCGGCTAAATTTGCTCTGGCAGCACCCCAGTATGCGAGTGAGCCTCCTGATGTGTAATAATCATTGTAATCGCAGGCTGATACTTGTGCAACAGTACTAAAATAGGCAGCATATCCTCCTCCGGTATTCACCCAGACGTTATTCTTGTAAGTCTGGCCCAGTGTGTTGGTAGCGGTGTTGTACTGATGTAATGCACGCGTCGCAGTTACGGTGTTGCCGGACATCAGGACTGTATTGTTATATGTTTCTGTTCCGTTGCCATAGTATGAATAGAGCCCGTAATTGGTTCCCGTTCCACCCTGAACGCTGATCATGTTGTTGGCCACAAGGCCATAACCGGTCGGGTTGGGGTTGTAAGTAACATAATTGCCATAATAATCACGAATACCATAACAGCCTGAGCTTGTAGTGCCTACGATATTAACAGTATTGCCAACGATTCTGTAATAGTTGTTAACATAGTATACAGAAATCCCGTAAGAATAAGCTGAAGCACCACTATGGACATAATTGCCGATCACCTCAACGGAATCGCAGTAATACATGTAAATCGGGTAGTAATAGGAACCTACTATCTCATTACCTATGACTCTGGTACCTTTTTCCCAGGAAGTTGTGCTTACACCATAAATGTACAGGGCATAGTAACCTCCTGACATATAATTGTTCAGGTAGGTGTTGTAATGGTTCAGTGTAGAGCCGTCATATATACAGCCAGTGGTGGATGAGCTTGCACCTGCTGAATAGATCTTGTTACCTTCGAAAATATTGTACATAGCTCCCGATATCAGGTCAATAACTCTACCATAGGTAATATCAAGGTTCTTGATAGTGAGTAATTTTAAACGGATATAATCTGCACCGTTCAACTGCAAGGTGAAGTTAGCTGCAGATGTACCTGTAAACTGCAAGATCGCTAAATCGGGATCAAGAGCAGCAGATTGGAAAGTGATGGTATTGGTGGCACTGGCACCGGGTATTTGAGGGATGGTAACCTGTTCTGTATAGGTGCCCGAAGCTACTTGAAATGTAACGCTTCCAATCACACCAGCAATTGCGGCATAATTTACAGCATCATTAAATGACTGGAAGTCATAGCCGGTTCCTACACCAATTGTATAAGTTCCAATAAGTGCCGGTGCGAAACTGAACGGCCCTGCCCAGTTGGAGGTATCACCGGGTGAACATATTGCACGGACATAATACTCATATATTATCCCTGCAGTGAGTCCTGACAGTGTGTGTGGTTTTGTGGATGTAACCAGCCTTGTTCCTGCGCCCTGAACAAAACCGGCATTTCCGTACTCGATCTGCCATTGGGTGGCAGTGCCATTCTCTGTCCAGTCAAGATTAACTGTGCCCGGACCTGCTGAGGCAGCAGTTAGTGCCGTCGGTGGTGGGCAGGCTGGTTTTAATCCATAATAGACGATTATTGTCCAGGTTCCGTTAGCAACCTTATTATAATCTGTATTACAACCGGTACCACCCCATGTACGTCCTGCATCCATATTGAACACAACGGTTCCTGTACCCTGGTTAGCGAAGGTTAAACCGGTGCGGTTGTAAACATAAGTTCCTGCAGAACTACCAACTCCAGCGGTATAGGCAGCCTCTCCCGCGTTTATGGTGGGTGAGAATATCCTGGAGCGCTGTTCACTCATATAAGCTGAATTATTTGCTGTCATCGAATAGGAAACATCTACTCCTGTTATCCAGTTTCCTGCAGGTATGTTCACAGAAAGAACACCCGGACATGTCGATGGGCCTACCCATGGTGACTGATAGTCGGTTGGCAAATCCCCTGCATAATATGTGGCACATACTGCATTAGCAGGGCATAGAATCGAGGTGGTAACATTAAATGGTCCTGCCCAGAATGAGGTATCTCCCGGTCCACAGATTGACCTGACATAAAAATCATATGATGTCGATGGACTCAATCCGGTAATATTAACCGGTTTAACAGATGTTGTACCGCTAACACCTGAACCCACCGGCAACCCGGCAAGAGTTCCATGAACCTGCCATAGCGTGGCGGAACCGTTCTCAGTCCAGTTAAGATCCACTGAATTGGATGCTATGTTCGAAGCGGTTATGCCTGTTGGAGGCAAACAGGTTGGGGCTGTGCCGGTAACAACAACTCCATAATCCTCTGTTTCTCCGTATGTGCTGCAATTGGTACATGGATTAGTTGGAACACAGTTATAAGAAGCCATAACACGCATCCTTGTAGTGCCGGATAAAGCAGTTACGGGTACTGTAATGGCACCTGTAAAAAGTTGAGTTCCGGCTGAACCTGAATTCCACACTAATTCTCCAGCATCAAAGACCTGATTCTGATTCCAATCTATCCAGATTGCAAACCCATCAGAATACGTACCCTGGGTTTGAACTGCAATATTGAAGGTTGATCCAATGCCCACAGTCATTATATGCGTAGTAGTATAATCTCCATATCCGGTGGTAGCATTACTACATCCTGATGCAAGGTTTGTAATATTGACAATTGCACCAGTAGTCGAAAAATTGTGAACAGCATCATCATCTGTGCAGTCTGATGTAGTTGTACAATACTGTGCGTTAGCAACGCTGAATCCTGTGAGAATTACAAAAGCAATAATTCCCAGGACAGCAACAACTCTCTTCGAAAAATTTAGAGTTTTCATAAACATTTGGTTTTAGGTTTAAAATATTGAAATTGTTAATTACTTTTTAATGGAAAATTGTTTGTTAAGTCAACATGAGCCATCATTACAGCCCTCATGAGAAGCCATATAATAATAGCATATTACCTGTAATAGGTTTAGCAAAAATCTGAAATACAATGAGGTATGAAAAAGCAAAGGGTAAAATCCTCATCATAGGCAGTGTGGTTTTGGTTTATTTTTTAAGCCACACAATGTTATGAACTTTTTTCTTTCATACCAAATTAAATTGCAAATATTTTGTTAAAAACTTTCGTGTCATAGATTGAATATTGATTTACAAATCATTATATTAATCGGCTCAAAACTTCTTGCATATATTTTTTTTATATTTCTCAATATCGTAAGGATATTTGAACTTCCCGGAACACAAAAGTTAAAATTATTTTATTGATCTCCGTCAGCCAACAGCCAACAGCCAACAGCCAACAGCCAACAGCCAATAGCCAATAGCCAACAGCCAACAGCCAATAGCCAACAGCCAACAGCCAACAGCCAA
>CAYXYB010000013.1:0-86975 GCA_964469215.1 uncultured Lentimicrobiaceae bacterium | reverse complement strand
CAATTCTTCAACCTGTTGAAACTTGTACTGAGCTTGTCGAAGTATCTGAAATGAATCTGTAAATATACAACACAAAATAATCAAAATTATATAACAGACATCAAAATATTATGAATTATTGATTGCTTTATATTATATCTAACCTAATGTGTTTATATGCAAATAGATAAAAATCAACCATAAAAATGATAATGTAAACTTATTTAACAGATTATGGTTCAGCCAACAGCCAACAGCCAAAGGCTAATAGCCAAAAGCCAACAGCCAAATTTTCCCCGATTTCCCCGATTAGCCGATTACACGATTTTACCTATCTTTGCAGATTGCAAATTTACACAAACTGATTACAAAACCCTGCATTATATGGCACTTGCTGAGGAATTTGAGATGAGAGGAAACTGGCTGTTCAAAAGGAGAAGCTGGATACCGGTCATTCTCTTTATTCCTGCCGTTGCTGTAATCTGGTTCGATAAACAGGAGTGGATACAATATAATAATGTATGGTGGTCAATTTGTTGTTTGCTGGTATCTTTTGCCGGGCTTGCCATCAGAGCATGGGCTATTGGCTATGCACCGGGAGGTACGTCGGGCAGGAATACCAGACAAGGGCAGATAGCCGATAAACTTAATACCACCGGAGTTTACAGCCTGGTGCGTCACCCGCTATATTTGGGTAACTTCCTGATATGGCTCGGGGTCATATTATATACGGGTCATACTGCACTTCTGATCTTTTCACTGGGATTCTTCTGGATCTATTACGAAAGGATAATGTTTGCCGAAGAGGCATTTATCAGCCGGAAATTCGGCCAGGAGTTCGATTTATGGTCTGCCAAAACTCCTCCTTTCAACCCGAAAATCAAAGGATATGTAAAACCTGAATTGTATTTTTCAGTTAAAAATGTACTTAAAAGGGAGTATACCGGATTTACCCTTACCATAATATGTTTCTCACTTATCAACTTTATGAAATCGTGGTCGTATCATGATGTGCTGATAATGGATGATATATGGCTCTTTTTACTTCCGTTCAGCCTGGCAGTGTATTTTATTATGAGGTCATTTAAGAAACATACCACGGTTTTAGATGTTGAAGGGAGATAAAAGAGTTGCGGGGGTATTTTATTTTTGTGTTTTATTTTGAATTGTAAATCAAAAAAAAAAATAATCAGGAATGAACTATGATGTTATTGTGATTGGAAGTGGCCCGGGTGGATATGTTGCTGCTATAAGGGCTTCGCAGCTTGGGCTGAAGGTAGCTGTTGTGGAGCGTGCCGAGCCGGGCGGGATTTGTCTGAACTGGGGATGCATCCCCACCAAGGCACTGCTGAAGAGCGCCCAGGTGTTCAATTATGCAAGCCATGCTTCGGCTTATGGTGTTAAGATTGAAGGGGATGTAAAACCAGACCTGGAGGCGATGGTGAAAAGGAGCCGTGATGTTGCTGCAGGTATGAGCAAAGGTATTCAGTATCTCTTCAAAAAGAATAATGTGACCTTCATACAGGGGTACGGGAAGCTGACATCTGACAGAAAGTTGTCTGTGACAACACCGGACGGGTCTGTTCAGGTTTATGGAGCCGGGCACATCATCCTTGCAACCGGAGCCCGCTCCAAAGAGCTTCCCGGTCTTAAACAGGATGGCAAAAGAATTATCGGTTACCGCGAAGCGATGACACTGCCGAAGCAACCCGAAAGTATGGTAGTTGTTGGCTCGGGAGCTATCGGGAGTGAATTTGCCTGGTTTTACAACACCATCGGCACAAAAGTTACATTGGTTGAGTTTATGCCGAATGTTCTTCCGGTTGAGGATGAAGAGGTGTCGAAACAGGTGGAACGTAGCTTCAAAAAAGGGGGAATGAAAATTATGACCTCATCAACAGTTGAGTCCGTTGACACTTCCGAAGAGCTTTGCAAGGTTAAGATCAAGACCCCGAAAGGGGAGGAGGTCATTGAATCAGAAATAGTTCTTTCAGCGGTTGGTGTTGCCACAAATCTTGAAGGGCTTGGGCTTGAGGAAGCAGGCGTTGTCACTGAAAATGGCAAGGTAAAGGTTGATGATCATTACCGGACAAACATTGAAGGGATATATGCCATTGGTGACATAGTTCACGGGCCGGCCCTTGCACATGTGGCTTCACATGAGGGTATAATCTGTGTTGAGGCAATAGCAGGTCACAAACCTGAACCTCTCGACTATGGTAATATTCCGGGATGTACATACACTGTTCCTGAAGTAGCATCGGTTGGGATGACAGAGAAACAGGCCAGGGAGGCAGGATATGATATCAGGGTTGGCAAATTTCCATTCACGGCAAGTGGAAAGGCAAGCGCCTCAGGCAACAAGGATGGGTTTGTAAAAGTTATCTTCGATGCAAAGTATGGCGAATGGCTCGGAGCACATCTTGTTGGCGAAAATGTCACAGAAATGATCGCTGAAGTTGTGGTTGCAAGAAAGCTTGAAACTACCGGACATGAGATAATAAAAGCGGTACACCCCCATCCTACAATGTCTGAAGCGGTTATGGAGGCTGTGGCGGCTGCCTACGGAGAGGTTATCCATATCTGAGAACAGGTAATAATTATTACCTAATATGATCTGATAAATATTAATCAGATATTAATCAGGTAATTGCAATATCTTAAGTTTATAAAAATTGAAGAGAGATGAACATTATTCGATGCACAATTCCGGATCTTCTGATCCTTGAGCCCGCAGTTTACAGGGATGAGAGAGGCTCGTTTATGGAAACTTACAACCGGAAACTTTTTGCTGACAAAGGATTTAACGAGACTTTTGTCCAGGACAACGAATCTGTTTCACGAAAAGGTGTGATAAGGGCGCTTCATTTTCAGGTTCCGCCTATGGCGCAGGGTAAGCTGGTAAGGGTTGTCAAAGGGGCTGTTTTGGATATTGCTGTTGATATAAGAGTGGGCTCACCATGGTATAAGCAGTATGAAAAGGTGCTGCTGTCGGAAGAGAATGGCAGGATGTTCTGGCTTCCTCCCGGATTTGCACATGGCTTTGTTGCACTTGAAGACAATACGGTGTTCAGCTATAAATGCACCAACCTCTACAGCAAAGAGCACGAGGGAGCCATCAGGTGGAATGATCCCGATATCAATATTGAATGGGGAATCGACACACCGGTTATGTCACATAGAGATGCAGAAGCTCCACTCTTCAGAGATTATCCCGGAGCATTTATTTACGGCAAAAACTGCTGAGAAGATTAACAGGGGAAGATGAAGGAAGCTGATATCAATACTTTAAATGTTTATGGCGATGAGGTTCTGGAGGTTCAGGGTGCCAGAGTGCACAACCTGAAGAATATTGACGTTTCCATTCCGCGTAACAGTTTTGTGGTGATAACAGGATTGAGCGGCAGCGGAAAATCTTCACTGGCATTTGATACCATATACGCAGAGGGTCAGCGACGTTATATGGAGACATTTTCGGCCTATGCAAGGCAGTTTATCGGCAATCTTGAACGGCCCGATGTTGACAGGATTGATGGATTAAGCCCTGTTATAAGCATTGAGCAGAAAACAGTTAGCAAAAACCCCCGTTCAACTGTTGGCACAACAACCGAAATTTATGACTTCCTACGCTTATTATACGCACGAGTTGCTGATGCCTGGTCTGTTGCTACCGGTAAAAAGATGGTCAGTTATACTGAGCAGCAGATTTTAGGTCTTATAGAGAAGGATTTTGAAGGGCAGCAGGTAGCTGTTTTGGCACCTCTGGTAAAGGGGAGGAAAGGTCATTACCGTGAACTTTTCGAGCAGGTAAGGCGGCAGGGCTACCTGCGGGTTAGGGTCGACGGAGAGATACATGAGGTTGAAGCCGGTATGCAGCTCGACCGCTATAAGGTTCATGACATTGAAGTTGTTGTGGATCAGCTCAGGGTCAACGCTTTGAAGCCGGAAAGGCTTACCAAGTCGGTTCAGACCGCCTTAAAAACCGGCAAAGGGAGCATGATGCTCCTGGATCCGGATCAGGGATCCGTCAGGCATTACAGCAGGTCATTAATGTGTGTTGATACAGGATTATCCTACCCGGAACCTGAGCCGAACACATTCTCATTCAACTCTCCTTATGGAGCTTGTCCCCATTGCAATGGGCTGGGGAAGATAACCGAAGTGGATATCAAAAAGATATTGCCCGACGTCAGGCAGACGATCCGTAACGGGGGAATTGCTCCCCTGGGCACATACAGGCCAATATGGATATTCAGGCAGATAGAGGCGATGGGAACAAAATACGGGTTCACTCTCGATTCTGCCGTGGGGGAACTGACGGAAGAGGCCGTCAGCGCAATTCTTTACGGTACTGATGAGGTGCTTCAGATCAAAAATGACTATCTGGGTGTTACTACAAGCTATGCAGTGTCCTTCGATGGGATTGTGAACTTCATCCGGAACCAGGATCACGATGCCAGGTCAGCAGGTGTAAAACGTTGGGCAGGAGCATACATGAACGACCTGGAATGTCCTGAATGTAAAGGGACAAGGCTCAAGAATGAATCTTTACAGTTCAAAATCCTAGACAAAAACATCGCTGAGCTGGCCGGGATGAGCATTATCGAGTTGTATAAATGGCTTGATTGCATCGAGGATAAACTGGAGCCGCAAAAGGGGATCATCGCCAGAGAGATACTGCGTGAAATACGTTCAAGAATTACGTTTCTTCTAGATGTTGGTGTTGAATACCTTAACCTTAACAGGCCTTCAAGATCGCTGAGCGGAGGTGAAGGTCAGCGTATAAGGCTTGCAACGCAGATAGGATCGAAGCTGGTGGGAGTGCTTTATATCCTTGATGAGCCCAGTATAGGCCTGCATCAGAGGGATAACCGGAGGCTGATAAAAGCCCTGAAAGAACTACGTGATGGTGGCAACTCGGTAATGGTTGTGGAGCACGACGAGGAGATGATAAGGGCAGCAGATCATATTGTGGATATAGGTCCAGGAGCCGGAAGGCTGGGTGGCAGGATCGTAGCGCAGGGGCCACCCGACAAAATGACCTCCTGTGATACTATCACCTGCGAATATCTGTCAGGAAAAAGATCTATCAGAGTACCTGAAGTAAGAAGGGAAGGGAATGGAAAATTCCTGCAGCTGAAAGGTGCATCCGGAAACAACCTGAGAAGTGTTACCCTGAACCTTCCGCTTGGGAAATTTATATGTGTTACTGGTGTGAGTGGAAGCGGAAAATCCACTCTCATCAATCACACTCTCTTTCCGATTATTTGTAACAGACTGCACCATTCACAGAAAAATCCATTACCTTACAAGGATTTGGAGGGGCTTAAGAACATCGACAAAGTTATTGAGATTGACCAGTCGCCCATTGGGCGCACACCAAGGTCAAACCCTGCAACCTATACCGGGGTTTTTGATGATATCAGAAAACTGTTTCATTCACTACCCGAATCGAAGGTGAGGGGTTATAAGCCCGGCAGGTTCTCTTTTAATGTCAAAGGGGGGCGTTGTGATGAGTGCAGCGGAGCAGGAGTTAAAATTATTGAAATGAACTTCCTGCCAGATGTGAGTGTGCCTTGTGAGGTATGCGGTGGTAACCGCTATAACCGCGAAACACTGGAGGTGAGATATAAGGGAAAATCCATCAATGATGTGCTTAATATGAATATCAGTCAGGCTGTTGAATTCTTCGAAAACATTCCGATGATACTGCGCAGGATAAAAACGCTGAAGGATGTCGGATTAGGTTACATCACCCTGGGGCAGCAGTCAACAACCCTTTCCGGAGGTGAAGCCCAAAGGGTAAAACTGGCAACAGAGCTCTCCAGAAGAGATACCGGAAGCACCCTTTACATTCTGGATGAGCCTACCACCGGCTTGCATTTTGAAGATATCCGTGTGCTGCTGGAAGTGCTTAACAAGCTTGTTGATCATGGGAATACTGTTGTGATTATTGAACATAACCTCGACGTGGTAAAGGTTGCAGACCACGTAATCGATCTCGGCCCGGGTGGGGGAGAACACGGTGGAGAGATCATCGCACAGGGTACACCCGAAGAGGTGGCGTTGTCAGAGATAAGCCATACCGGGTTTTTTCTCAGGAAAATGCTGAAAGCAGAAATACCGGGTTGATATCAGTTTCGTCAAATCCCACGGTTTTCATATCTTTGCCCTCCGGTTGTTTAATCGGCTGTTGGCTGTTGGCTTTCACGCTTCACACTAACTAATTAACCATTAATAATCCGTTTTATGCTTAACGACGAATTTTTAATCAGAGAGGCTTTCAAACCCAAAGACTGGAATGAGACCCAGACCGCAGATTCATGGCAGGTATTTAAGGTGATGGCAGAGTTTGTAAGCAGTTTTGAGAAGATGGCAAAGATAGGCCCGTGTGTTTCAATATTTGGATCAGCAAGGACAGATCAGGATCACCGGTATTATAAACTTGCTGAAGAGGCGGCCTTCAGGCTCACAATGCAGGGTTTTGGAGTAATTACCGGTGGCGGTCCGGGTATCATGGAGGCCGCCAACAGAGGAGCTCAGAAGGCAGGTGGTAAATCGGTGGGGCTAAATATCATGCTTCCCCATGAACAGAGCCCAAATCGTTATATCGACAGGGATAACCTTCTCAATTTCGATTACTTCTTCATAAGGAAAGTGATGTTCATGAAGTATGCCCAGGGGTATGTTGTGATGCCCGGCGGTTTCGGAACTCTTGATGAACTGTTTGAAGCAATTACCCTTATCCAGACTCAGAAAATGGTTCACTTCCCGATTGTCCTAGTTGTGAAGGAATACTGGGAGGGCCTGATAACCTGGATCAAAAACAGACTGTTGGAAGAAAAAATGCTGTGTTCCCGGGATTTGGAAATATTTGAAGTCGTAGATACTGCCAGAGAGGCGGTGGAGCATATTGTGAAGTTCTATGAGAAATATGATATCAAGCCGAACTTCTGAGAAGTAAATGCCGAATCATCAGTATCTTATCTTGCAGTTCCCTACCTTTTTACAACCAGTTTCCTGCTAAAGCTCCCTATTGTACCCTGTTGTGGGGATTCTACATCGATTTTCATGATATACAGGCCGTTAGGAAGATTATATATATCCACCGGGAAGAAATCATCGCCGGAATTTTCAATCTGCATCATAACCTGACCCGTGACAGAATAAATGGTTGTGGTTGATTCAACAGACCTGTCAACATCCTTAATTACTACATTAACCCTGTAGCTTGCGGGGTTGGGGAAAATGTTGACATCACCGGTGAACTGCTTCTGCTGCTGGGGAATGCCAATTCCAAGCGGAGGAACCCCCTTGAAGAAACTGAGTCCGCCTGCAATATTCCCTATTACCATATCAGGATAACCATTCCCGTAAAGATCACCCATTGTAACCACCGATTTCCTCTTCACATCTATTGTCTGTGGATTTCCATCCTGGTTCTTAAAATGCTGAACAGAATAAAAATGGTCATAATCAGTTATATGGAACATAGTGGAGTCCTTTTCAAAAACGCCGGCCAGATTACCTGCAATATTTCTGTAATAGAATACCAGACCTGGGCCAGAGCCCATGAACAGAGAGATTACCCCGTTGGTATCCCTGTAAAAGCACGGGGAGCTGTATCCATCGGTGAAGTGAAAATAGCTGTCGTTAACATTTACACCGCCAAGTGAATCTGTCTGGAAGGTAAACTGGGGAGAGGTGAGTGTCCCGGTATTCCTGTAATATGCTAAAGATGTCTTTCTTATGACATGAGTAGGGCTAACTTCCCATACTCCTCTTCGGTATCCTATGATCAGGTCCAGTAGGCTGTCATCATCGAGGTCGAAAAGCTGTGGTGTGCTGAACATTCCAACATCAATACCCTGATAGTTTGAAGAAACGTAGTTCAGTTGCATTGGGTACCCTGTAGGGGCTACATTTTCGTAGTAATGCAATCTTCCTGTTGTGTCACCCAGTATCATGTCAGGTTTTCCATCACCATTGATGTCTCCGAATGTCGGGTAAGCACCCACCAGCCCCTTAGAAGAGACGTTGGCAAAATCATCTGTGACATGCCGGAAAGCCGGTTGGTTTTGTGTGCCGATGTTCTCGTAAAGATGTATCCGGCTGCTGTAGTATGAATACAGGTTGAGCCACGGATCCATCCAAGAACTGTCGCGTGTGCCGAAGTTACCCACAAAAAGATCAAGCAACCCGTCATTATTGTAATCGAACAAAACAGGATGACTGTTGGCACCCACATCAATCATATCTTCCTGAATAAAATTCTCTTGTTGAAGAGTGAAAACCGGAATGCTGTTGGTTCCTGTATTTTTATACCACCATAAATTGTTTTGATTATCTGCTTTGGGTACCTCCCATGAAGGATCAAATGAACCTGCAACGAGATCCTTGATTCCGTCATTGTTAACATCAACGTAGTCACTGGTTGTTAGTGAGTAAATATCAATCGGTATGTCGTAGAAGGGGAAATGATAATCCAGGGAACAAATCCTTGCGCTGTCACTAGTACCGCAATTGAAAAGAGCAACAACGTTAGGATAATCGTTATCACCCAGTAACATATCAATTACATTGTCACCATTAAGATCAAGAAGGGTCATCGTTGATCCCGTATGTTTTGAATTCTTACCGAAGATATCTTTGTTGCTGCTCTTTTTTAGGTTAAACTGGCAATAGTTTATATATCCGGTATCAATAACGTCTATATTCAAGGTCAGATCGTTCGAATCATTGTTTTCTGCAATCCAACCCCAGCATCTGTTCTTTAATTCCATCCACAGAGTATCGGCTGTACTGGTATTCTCGATCGACATATTCTTGTAGAATTGCATCAGAGCGCCAAGGCCATAGAATACAATGACATCAAGGTCACCATCTCCATCAACATCACCAATAGCAGGATAATCATAATTTGTTATCAGGATATTTGTGTAATTTCCTCCCTGATATGCGTTTAGAATGGGAGTATATAATGAAAAGGACAGTCCGGCAGATGTGGATGTATTAGTATAAACCTTTATCCCTGCAAAACCGTAGGTGAAAATATCCTCTTTCCCATCACCATTGAAATCGATCATCCTTACCCAACTGTAAAGCTTTGGAAACTTCATCTCGTATTCCGGGGCATACACATAATCAACCTGGCCTGTCGTGCCATTGTTGAGAAATGTATATAGCTTTTCAGTGTGATTATCGAATATCACCAGGTCTTTAATGCCATTTTGGTTAAGGTCTACCTGACTGACATGTGCAGAATTAAGCCCTCCTGCCCATGGAAATTTCAACATCTGAGCAGTATCCAGAAATACCGACACACTGAAATCACGCTCAAAACCGAAATCATAAGTCTGAGCAGGTAAAAAGTTTCTGATTCCTGCTAAAAACACAAACAGAAAGATGCTTGATTTTCTTAAAAGTTCCATTGTTTTTATTGTTGATGATGATTATTCCAGTTTGCTGATTAAGATGATATTTACTGAAAATAACTAGAAAATTTACATTGTAAAGTGGTCAGCAAAGATAAGGTTAAAAGTTCATGATCCCTGGCCATTTAGACTGTTTAAAAGCTCATAGGTTTAAGAGAGGTTTTCATAAAGCTGATTTCTTTGAACATAACTTGTGTATTAACAAATGAAAATTCTATCTTTGCAGCCTTAAAAAAGCAGCTTAGTAAATTAACATCATCAAACAGTTTAGCGATGCAGAATAAAGGAGCCGTAAGGTTATTGGCAATCTTGCTCACACTTATTTGTCTGTTTTATCTTTCATTTTCAATTGTAACACGTGTTCATGAGAGGAAGGCAGACAGGTATGCACACAGGCCGGAAGTACAGCAGTTGGCAGAGAAGATCGCCGGAGGAGATGAACTGAGGAAAAGTGTGGTTTATGATTCCCTGGTAGAGGTTAACAGAAGGTTTTTTCTCACAGATTCAACAGCCAACAAAGACATTTACAATATTGGTTTACGGAAGTACAGTTACCAGGAAACCAAGGCAAGGGAGATAAATCTGGGGCTTGACCTTCAGGGGGGGATGAATGTAACCCTCGAGGTTAGTGTGGTTGATGTTGTCAGATCGATGGCGGGGAATACCACCGATTCAGTATTCAACAAAGCTATCGAGTTGGCAATAGCCAGACAGGTGAACTCACAGAGTGACTTTGTCGACCTCTTCTTTGAAGCTTTCATGGAGTTGGATCCCAAAGGACAGCTTGCTTCGATTTTCTCATTCGAGTTGAAGGAGAAGATAGCGCCCAATGCCACCAACCAGGAGGTTTTAGAGGTTATCAGGGATGAAGCCAATTCAGCTATCACCCGCACCTACAATATTATCAGAACACGTATCGACCAGTTCGGTGTGGCACAACCCAATGTTCAGAGGTTACCACAAAGTGGCCGTATCCTTGTTGAGCTACCGGGCATAAAAGATCCTGATAGGGTACGTAAACTCTTACAACGTACGGCAATGCTTGAATTCTGGGAGACTTATGATTTCAAGGAGGTTAGTGATGATATTGACCAGATGAACAAGAGGTTGAATGATGTGAAGTTCACCACTAGTGAGTTGGTGAGTGAAACCACTCCTCTTCCCGATACCACTAAACCTGGAGCTTTAGGTCAGGATACTGCTGGCTCAATGCTGGATGATCAGCCTTCGGGCTCCCTTTTAGGTGGTGATGAATGTGAAGAAAAGCCGGAGGATGCAGGATTGACAGGCACTGACAAGGCCGGTACCAACCCTTTGTACGATTATCTTTACCCCAATTATGACCCTAACTCAGGCAAACCTGTGGATGGCCCTGTTGTAGGCCGGGCAGCAGCTAGGGATACGGCACGTATTAACCACCTTATAAATGTAGCATATGAAAGGGGAATATTAAGAAATACTCTTTTACTCAAGTGGACAACAAAACCTAACAAATATTTTCAATATAACACCAAAGAGACAATTCTTGAGCTTATTGCCCTGAAGGATAAATCTGGTAAAGGCATTCCTCCCCTCGACGGTAATGCCATCTCGAACGCAATGCAGGATTATGACCAGAATGGTGAGGTGGTAGTGAGCATGGGTATGAATTCGCAAGGGGCAAAAGTCTGGAAAAGCCTTACGGGACAAAATATTGGCAAGTCTATCGCAATTTTGCTCGATGGGATGGTATATTCTTATCCCACGGTTAATTCCGAAATTCCAACAGGAAATTCCCAGATCAGCGGAAACTTCACCATTGAAGAGGCAATGGACCTTGCAAATGTTCTTAAAGCCGGCAAACTGCCTGCTCCGGCAAGGATTGTGGAAGAGGCCGTCGTTGGCCCATCACTTGGTAAAGAGGCAATCAGGGCAGGCCTCCTTTCATTTGTAATAGCATTTATTCTCGTGCTGATTTATATGGCTGTTTATTACAATAAGGCAGGTGTAATTGCAGATGTAGCCCTTCTTTTCAATGTCTTCTTCCTCATAGGTATTCTGGCATCACTTCAGGCAACCCTTACTCTACCCGGTATTGCAGGTATAGTTCTCACTCTTGGTATGGCAGTCGACGCCAACGTTATAACATTCGAACGCATCAGGGAGGAACTGCGGGTTGGAAAAGGAATGAGGCTTGCTATCCACGACGGCTACAGAAACGCCCTCTCCGCAATCCTCGATGGTAACATAACCACCTTCCTCACAGGTGTTGTGCTCTTTGTCTTTGGTTCAGGCCCGATTAAAGGATTTGCTACTACCCTGATGATAGGTATCCTTACCTCACTGTTTAGCGCAGTGCTCATTTCACGGCTTATCTTCCTATGGCAGATCGATAAAAACAAGGTTATCACATTCGGAAACAAATATACCATCAATGCCTTTTCAAAAATCAGGTACGACTTTATCGGTAAAAAGAAAAGATTCTACTATATCTCAGGTGCTGTTATTCTGGTGGGTATTATCTCTCTGGCCTCACAGGGCCTAAACCTTGGTATCGACTTTTCAGGTGGGCGCACCTTTGTCGTACGGTTCGACAATGATGTGAAAACCACTGAGATAAGCCAGTCACTTGCAGAACAATTCAATTCAGCCCCTGAAGTTAAAACCTTTGGCCCCAGCAGCCAGGTGAAGATTAGTACCAAATACCTTATCGAAAAGTCGGAAATTACCAGCAGCGACAGTATTGTGTCTTATAAATTATATGAGGGTGTTAAGGGTTTCTTTAATAAATCCCTTACCTATGATGAATTTATGTCGGAAAAGGAGGGAAAAATTATCGGCCTCATGAGTTCCCAGATGGTTGGGCCGGCAATAGCTCAGGATATTAAAATTGCGGCTGTGGAGGCAATAGCTTTTGCCCTTCTTATCATCTTTATCTATATCGCGGTGCGCTTCCGCAGATGGCAGTATGGGCTTGGAGGTGTCATTTCACTCTTCCATGATGCCCTGATTACTATCTCCATGTACTCAATTTTTTATCGTATCATGCCTTTCAATATGGAGGTAGACCAAGCTTTTATTGCTGCTATTCTCACCATTATAGGTTACTCTATCAACGACACCGTTGTGATCTTCGACAGAATACGTGAATATCTGGGCCTGCATCCAAAAACAGAACTCAAGGAAAACATTAACAATTCACTTATAAGCACACTTGGTCGTACTGTAAACGCATCCGGAACAACATTTGTCGTTTTGCTTGCAATCTTCATCTTCGGTGGTGAGGTGATCAGAGGTTTTGCATTTGCACTGCTCGTTGGTATTGTTGTTGGTACTTACTCCTCTCTGTTCATTGCAAGCCCTATTTCTTATGACTTTATCCGGATGCAACAGAGAAAACGTGAGAAAAAGCTTATTGCAAAAGGTGTTTTAAGAAAGAAATAGATTCGGTGTCCTTTTCTAATCAGCAATTTATTTTAGTGATAATCAATATAATTTGCTGGTTTGAGGATGATGGATTTCTATATAATTTTGAGCTGTAACTGTAACGTTTTTAAGTTATCCTCCGGAAAGAAAAATGTTTGACATGTTTGGTTCTTAATAGAAATCAGGTATGATTTGATAGTTTCAAATACTTATTAAGGTGAAGTCACCTGTCAATATACAGCGTAAACTAACGGAGCTTTTTCAGCCATGTTTGTATAAGTAAAATTCTATGTAACAAAATAAAAAAAGTCAAATCATAAAAACTGTGCGTTAATAATAATAATTACTATTTTAGCAAACCAAATACAAATGCATCAATAATTCAAATTAATATGTCATTAACCAGACTATTTTCTGTAGTTATGCTGCTAGCTTTTACGGTTATGAGTTCGATTGCCGTTGGACAGAGCGCTACAGCAGATGCTGATGAGGCATTCAGACTGCATAAATTTAACGACGCTATTCCCCTTTACAAAAAAGCATTTTCAAGGGTTACAAACAAGCCGGAGCGGAGGCGCATACTCTTTCAGATTGCTGAGTGTTACAGGAAGACCAGTGATTTTACACGTGCTGAGCTTGGTTATGAGAGGGCAATAAGGGCGGATTATCCTTTGCCGATAGTTTACCTTAGATATGCTGAAACTCTTAAATCGAGGGGGAAGTATGATGATGCCAAGGCAGCATACAACATCTACCTTGAACGTGAACCAGGTGACGTTAGGGCAAAGATAGCACGCGACTATTGTGATTCTGCAAAAGCCTGGATAGAGAATCCAACACGATGGCAGGTTGAGAACTTGAAACGGATAAACTCCCGGTACAACGATTTCTCACCCACTTATGCGGATAATAAAAAGTATAACGTGCTGGTATTTACCTCTGACAGGGAAGAGGCCAGAGGTAAAAATGCAGATCAGTGGACCGGTGGAAAATTTACAGATCTTTTTTATACTACTTTAGACAGAAAGGGTAGTTGGAGCAAACCTCAGTCGTTTGATGATGACAATATCATAAACACACCTGTTAACGAGGGCGTTACCTCTTTCAATGATAAAGCTAATGTGCTCTATTTTACCCGCTGCAGAATTGCAAGTAAAGAGCGCCTTGGTTGCGATATCTACACATCAAAAAAGATGGGCAGGAAGTGGAGTGAGCCTGAACCATTGGCAATTGCCGCCGATAGTATCAGAGTGATGCATCCTACAGTGAGTGAAGATGAAAAGATCATATATTTTGTTTCCGATATGCCCGGTGGTTATGGAGGTGGAGATATATGGATGGCAAGGAGGACAAGCAAAAACAGACCTTTCGGAACACCTGAAAACCTGGGGCCGGTTATAAATACATCCGGCAATGAAATGTTTCCATGGTTACGTCAGGATGGGGTGCTGTATTTCTCCTCCGACGGACACCCGGGAATGGGTGGCCTTGATATCTTCAAGTCACTGTTGGTAAATGGTGAATGGACGGCTCCAATTAACATGGAGGTTCCGATCAACTCAGAAGGAGATGATTTTGGTATTATAATACAAGGTCTTGAAAAACGTTTCGGAGAGCAGGAGGATGGTTTTATGACATCAAACCGTATTGTCAAGGGTGCACGTGGCGGAGACGATATTTATTCAATACATCTGCCGCCAATCCTATTCACACTAAGTGGTACGGTGCGTGATGCTCAAACTCTGCAGAGGCTTCAAAACGTTAAGGTTGAACTGAAAGGTACCGATAAGACTGCGATTGAAACCCTTACTGACAGAGCCGGTATTTACCGCTTCAACAACCAGCAGATACTTCCTAATGTTACCTATACTATAATATTCTCGAAGGATAAATATTTCGGAGCCCAGGGTAAGGAATCCACTGTTGGCCTTATGGTAAGCAAAGATCTTGTTCATAACAAAAACCTGGAGCCAATTCCGGTTGGACCTGTTCTTTTGCCTGAGATCCGTTACGAACTAGCCAGGCATGAATTGCTGCCTCAATATCGCGATTCACTCGCCGGCCTTGTAAAAACCCTTAAGGATAATCCAACAATCGTAGTTGAACTTATTTCACATACAGACTTCCGGGCCAGCAATGAATATAACGACTCACTCTCTTTCAGGCGTTCAAGGTCCTGTGTTGAATATATTATTACCCAGGGTATAGATCCCGAAAGAATCATTGCTGTGGGACGCGGTGAGCGAGAACCAAGAAAGCTGGATCGCGATTACTTTGTGCCTGAATGGAAGGCAACCATCAAGGCAGGAAGTCATCTAACCGAGGAGTTTATCAATAAACTCAGAACCACTAACGAAAAGGAGGCAGCACACCAGCTCAACAGGCGTACAGAATTCCGCATCGTCAGAAACGACTACGTGCCGAAAGATACTAATGTCCCTATCGACAGCCTTGCAATGCAAAGAATCCAGATAGCTATAAATCCTGATGAAAACGTTATTCCTTTCTATGTAAATGAAACCGGTGAAATTGCTGGAAGTAACGTAGTAGTTAATGGTCAGACTCTTGGATTTATTTACAATGAACCCATGAAGAACGTTTCTATGTCGCTCGATCAGGCAATGGAATTCCTCCGTCAGAGGTGGATCACCGTTACGAATTTCACCGAAAAGGATTCAGCAATTCTGGAAGATGGCACCATAAAGGATGGAGCCGAGTTCATGCTTTCAACAGTGGTCTTCGGTCGTAACATGCAACTCCGGGATGTTTCTGTAAGAGTTTCACACGATCAGAAGCAGAATTTCATGTTTGGTAAGGAGCTGCTGCAGAAAATTGGGCCGGTCAGTGTCGATCGTAACAACAGCAGGATAGTAATTGATTTAGGACAATAACAGTATAATGAAACCTTAAAAGCATCCCGTCATACCAAGATGCGGGATGCTTTTTTTTTCAATACAATGAACCTAACCTCCAAATATCTGCAACGGGGAGTCTCATCATCCAAAGAAGATGTTCATGAGGCAATACGCAGCCTTGACAAGGGGTTGTTTCCAAAAGCTTTTTGCAAGGTTGTGCCCGATTTCCTAACAGAGGACCCCGATTCCTGCTCAGTAATGCATGCTGATGGAGCAGGAACTAAATCATCGCTCGCATACATCTATTGGAGAGAAACCGGCGATATTTCAGTCTGGAAAGGCATTGCGCAGGACGCAATAGTAATGAATCTCGACGATCTTCTCTGTGCCGGAATCACCGGAAATATCCTCCTCTCCTCCACAATCGGACGTAATAAAAGGGTAATTCCGGGAGAGGTGATCTCTGCAATTATTAATGGAACGGAAGAATTCCTTGCTAAAATGCGAAGCCTTGGTGTGGAGATCCATTCATCAGGTGGTGAAACAGCCGATGTAGGTGATCTGGTACGTACAGTCATTGTTGACAGCACTGTTGTTGCCAGGTCAAAGCGAAGAGATATAATCGATAATGGAAATATTACCGGAGGCAACCTGATTGTCGGCCTTGCAAGCGACGGACAGGCAAGCTACGAAACCTATTATAACGGGGGAATGGGTTCCAATGGCCTTACCTCGGCAAGGCACGATCTTTTCAACTTCCTTTACCGTGAAAAGTATCCCGAAAGTTTCGACAATACACTGCCAACTGAAGTAACATACAGCGGGTCGTTGATGCTTACCGACCCGACAGAAATACCTGACATTGATGTTGGTAAACTCGTGCTTTCACCAACAAGAACCTATGCTCCGGTAATACACAGGATATTGTCTGAAATGAGGCCTTATATTAATGGTATGGTACATTGCAGTGGGGGAGGGCAGACCAAAATACTCCATTTCATAGATAATCTTCATATTGTAAAGGATGAACTCTTCACTGTCCCGCTTCTCTTCAGGATGATTCAAAAAGAATCGGGATCCGACTGGAAAGAGATGTATCAGGTTTTTAATATGGGGCACAGAATGGAACTCTATGTCTCAGACAAAAATGTTGCCGCAGAGATAATTGCAATCTCCGAATCGTTCGGAATACCTGCCAGGATCATCGGGCGATGTGACCCTGCATCTGAAGCTTCCCTTACAATTACCTCACCCTATGGAACCTTCAGATTTGGTTTGTAGATAACAGACCGGATGATTTTACTACCTTTGCAAATCAAAAAATCGGAGTAATAGTGTATGCTGGATAAGTTGGAAAGCTTGTATATTAAATACAAGGAGATAGAAGAGCAGATAAACAATCCCGCTGTTATAAGCGACATAAAACGGTATGTAAGGCTCAACAAAGACTACAAAGAGCTTCAACCTGTTGTGAACGCCTATAAGTCATATAAGAATATCATTGATAACCTTAACTCTTCAAAGGAGTTGCTGGCAAAGGAAAAGGACGAGGAGTTCAGGGCTATGGCAAAGGATGAAATAGCAATGCTTCTGGAGGAGAAAGAGAAGATGGAAGAGGAGATCAGGATACTTCTTCTGCCCAGTGATCCTCAGGACAGCAAGAATGCCATTGTAGAGATAAGGGCAGGAACAGGAGGCGACGAGGCAAGTATATTTGCAGGGGATCTTTACAGGATGCTTGCAAAGTTTGTCGAGAATCAGGGGTGGAAACAAGAGCTGGTCAGCATGACTGAAGGTACTGCAGGAGGCTTTAAGGAGATTGTGTTTGATGTTACCGGAGATAATGCCTACGGCATACTTAAGTATGAAAGTGGTGTGCACAGGGTGCAGCGTGTTCCAAAAACCGAAGCTCAGGGGCGTATCCACACCTCAGCAGCTTCAGTGGCAGTTCTCCCCGAAGCAGATGAATTCGACGTTGAAATCAGCATGACTGATATCCGTAAGGATACTTTCTGCTCCAGCGGGCCCGGAGGGCAATCTGTTAATACAACCTATAGCGCAATAAGGCTTACTCATATACCAACAGGAATTGTGGTTTCGTGCCAGGATGAAAAATCGCAGATAAAAAACTTCGACAAAGCCATGAAGGTGTTGCGATCAAGAATCTTTGAGCTGGAATACCAGAAATATCTCGATCAGATTGCATCAAAGCGAAAAACAATGGTTTCAACCGGCGACAGAAGTGCAAAAATACGAACCTACAATTATCCGCAGGGTAGAGTGACCGACCATCGTATCGGATTTACCACTTACAACCTCCCCTCGGTAATGAATGGTGATATTATGGAGCTGATAGAAAGATTGCAGGTAGCAGAAAATGCCGAAAGGCTCAAGGAGGCTATCGAAACCGAATAGTCATGTATTCCCTTCGAAAATAACCCCTATATAAAACCAAGGTTTATGGATAGAAAGCAACTTGCAGATCTTATCAGAAAAAAGAGAAGCTTCCTCTGCGTTGGATTAGACAGTGATATTACAAAAATTCCGGAAAACCTGATGAAGGAGGATGATCCTGTTTTCTCATTCAATAAACAGATCATTGATGCAACAATAGATTTTGCTGTTGCCTACAAGCCAAACCTTGCGTTTTATGAGAGCCGTGGCGTGGACGGGTGGACAAGCCTCGAGAAAACCATACATTATCTGGAGCAGTTCGGGGATCAGGTTTTTAAAATTGCCGATGCAAAAAGAGGTGATATAGGTAATACCTCAGCACAGTATGCCAAGGCTTTTTTCGAGACCCTGCCTTTCGATGCAATTACAGTTGCTCCCTATATGGGCAAGGATTCTGTAACCCCTTTTCTGTCATATAAGGGGAAATGGGTAGTACTCCTGATACTTACATCCAATGAAGGAGCAGAAGACTTTCAGCTGATACAGCCATGGTTCCCCTCAACTCTCGACAGGCTGGGTATAAGGGTTCATCAATATGGAAGCAGAAAACTTTACGAACAGGTGATTATCAAGTCATTTGAGTGGGCCGATGAAAACTCGATGATGTTTGTGGTTGGAGCTACAAAGGCGGAGATGCTTACTGGAATAAGGAAAATTGCACCTTCGCATTTCCTGCTGGTGCCGGGTGTCGGAGCTCAGGGAGGCAACCTTGAGGCAGTGGCTGAGTATGGAATGAACAACGATTGCGGATTGCTTGTCAATGCTTCTAGAACAATAATATTCGCATCAAAGGGACCGGACTTCGCAATTAAAGCCAAAGAAGAAGCAAAATCAATGCAGCAGCAGATGGAATCGCTGCTGAAAAAACACAACGTTGTCTGACAGGTTTTTAGAACAGCCAGTTGGTACCTATATAGAGGCCTGTCTTTCCATCCTGCTTGTCTGCTGCAATCCCGAAATTTACCGAAAGCACGAAGTTTTCATTCAGTGCAGCATGTAATCCAATACCGTATGTGGTATGCAGTTTATCCTTATCACTTTTGAAATAATCTGAGTAGACCTCTGAAGCCGGGAGTCCTGAATCGTCGATCTTAACCGGGTCGACAACCATACCTGCATCCAGAAAGGTATTTAAGGCTAAGTAAAAATTCTGCTTCAGAAACATAGTTCGCAGAAATTTATACCTGAACTCAAAGTTTCCATAGGTAACCCCATCACCCACAACCCTGTTGCGCAGAATGCCTCTGAGTGATTTTGCTCCACCAAGCCCTTCGGTAATTATCGACTGTGAATATGAACTGAAGAGGTAACTCTGCATATAAAAAGGGGCATCACCCCACAAAGTTCCCTGGTAACCAAGACGGTAGGCAAAGGTCAGCCTTCCTGGGAACAGCGTGAAATACTGCCGGTGGATAAAAACCATTTTGCCAAACGAATTCTCTTTGTTGTAAAGAAATTCCGGTGCGGCAAGCAGCAATATCTCCGTCCACATCCCCCTGTTCGGATTTGCTTCAATATCCCTGGTATCATATACAAATCCGGCTTTCAGATAGTTGTTTATACCGCCGTCAGCCTCTTTCCCGGGTATTATACCCCAATCAGAATATTTATTATAAAGAAGTGCTGTATCTGGTAATAACTTGTCACCGCTTTTCCCTTTGTTTAGCTTGTCAATATCAACATTGTCTATCCTGTTTGTGAAATGTGCCACCCCCAGAAGCCACCTGAGCCTGTCCTTATAGATATATCCCTGAAAATCTGTTGTGAACCTCAACATGCGACGGTCAAGCCTGTAATACATCCTTGAAATATAATCATCTGATTCCATATCTTCAAACAATGGATTATAGTTGACAGCCGCACCGTTGAAACCGTAAAAATTGAGGGCTTGCTCTGTGAGATAACTCAGGTCTGAGGTAACCCTGATCTTCCTCTTTTTAAAAAGATGTTCAGAGTCGAAGAAAAGCTGATTGGCGCCACTCCCTTTGGTAGTGCGGTTCACCTCCAGGTATATCGACTGAAGATAGTTTGGGTATGTTGATCCGTCACCAAAGTTGTAGAAGTTTACCAGGGCACCATACTTGAAGCCAAGGTCGGAATCATATGCCACGGCAGGTAACGCACCAAAAGTCCATCCCGTTTTTATCTTCCCCTTTTTATCAGGAGCTTTTGAAGTGTCGGTCTGAGAAAAACAGGCAATGGAAATCAATAACAACAATGCTACACAAAGGTGTTTCATAAAACAAAGATATTTAACATCCAGGGATAATACAGCTCCCTTATAGCGTCATTACTTCAGTTTCAGCAAATCCCTGATTTCGGTAAGAAGTTTTTCCTGTGCCGGTGGTTCCGGATCGGGTGCCGGAGCGGCTGGAACTTCAACCTCCTTCTTTTTCAGTCTGTTCATCGCCTTTATTGCCATAAATATTGCGAAAGCAACAATCAGAAAATCAACCGCGGTCTGAATGAAATTACCATAATTCAGTGTGACAGCTTCTGCAATTGTCGCACCGGTGGCATCTAGTTCTGCAGCTTTGATGGGTAATTTCATGTCAGTGAAATCAACACCACCAAGCAATGCACCCAATGGAGGCATAATAACATCGTTGACCAATGATGTGATAATTTTCCCGAAGGCACCACCAATGATGATACCCACGGCCATGTCAATCATATTGCCTTTAACGGCAAACTCCTTGAATTCCTTTACTATTCCCATGGTATTTTGGTTTTTGATTTGTGATACCAAACATACAATTATTATATGCTCTATACAAGAGATTTAAAAAAAAAATCTGCTCAAATGTAAAATTGATATTTTAGCATGGCGTTATCTCTGTTTAACATTGTGATTCGCATTTAACTTTTTATTGGTATGATAATAAGAGAGTTTACCCGGGTTAGTTTTATATTGATATTTTTTCTTACGGTTTTTTGGTATCCGGGTCAGGCCCAGGTAACGGACACACCTGTAGCTAATGCCTTCGACAGCGCCCTGGTGAATTTCGCCGGCTCTGCTCCTGTGAAGCATGCAAGCTGGGGCTTCTGTGCAATCGACATAACCTCCGGAAAAAAGTATAAAGCCATTAATGATAACCTTGCCCTGATGCCTGCATCAACACTCAAACCTTTTACTTCAGCCGCTGCGCTATCACTGCTGGGCAGCGACTTCAGGTTTAAAACGGCAGTAAGTATAAGCGGTACTGTTGATTCAGCAGGTAATTTATGGGGTAATATTTATGTTGAAGGGGGTGGAGACCCAACCCTCGGTGCATCCCGTTTTGGTTCTGCAACATGTTACGACACATTGCTTCAGACGATTTTGAACATCATGCAGGAATCAGGCATAAGGACTGTACATGGAGGCATTATTGCAGATCAATCTTTTTTCCCCCAGATGCAGGTCATCCCCTCCTGGCAATACGAAGACATTGGTAACTCCTACGGTGCCGGGGTTGCAGGCTTATCTGTGAATGACAATATTGTCACCTTCATTTATGAACCCGGGCGCCGTGAAGGTATGCCTGCAAAACTCACCAGTACGCGCCCTGAAGCGCCATATCTTGAGATTATCTCTGACGTTACTACCGGACCGAGGGGTTCAGGCGACATGGTTAATGTATATGGGGCTCCGCTCAGCAACCTGCGCTGGCTGAGGGGTACAGTCCCGGCCGGAGTCAAGAGTTTTGAGGTATCGGGCACCCTCCCTGACCCGCCGTACCATGTGGCTTTCTCGATGCACGAATTCCTCTCGGCAAACGGCACGGTGATAATGAAACAACCCACAACACAACTCAGGATGTTATGGATGGGGGAGGCAGATACTCTGAAAAGGAGACAACTATTGGTGTACCAATCTCCATCCCTGGCAGAAATAGTTTACTGGATTAACTTCCGTAGTGTAAACATGTATGCCGAAGCAATTGTGAGAACACTTGGAAAACAGAGTGCTGGTGACGGCTCAACTGAAGCGGGTTTGATGAAGGTAGTTGAGTTCTGGCAAAAACAGGGTGTAGATGTGTCGGGAATGAACCTGAAGGATGGAAGCGGACTGGCAAGGAAGAACATCATAACAACCAAAACCCTTGCAATGGCTCTGGCAGCATACACCAAAGATCCAAACTACCGGGTTTTCCACGAATCACTTCCAGTTGCAGGTGAATCGGGAAGTGTGGCAAATCGTTTCAGGCGAGGCGCCGCAAAAGGAAACCTGAGGGCAAAAAGCGGCACCCTTGAAAATGTAAAAGGGTTCAGCGGCTATGCCACAACAGCTTCAGGCAGAAAGCTTGCCTACTCACTTATTGTTAATAACTACAGCGGCAAACACAATGACCTGATGAAAGAAATAGAGGTACTTTTGACAAAAATGTGCGAAATCAACGACTGATGTTTGTTATAAGATGTATTTTTTCTACATTAGCAAGCTAAAAATATTTTATCAATTTAACACCCAAATGTCATGAATATAGATTGGAAAAACCTGCCTTTCGGTTATTTTAAAACCCATGTCAATGTTCGCTCCTGGTTCCGTGATGGTAAGTGGAGTGACCTTGAGGTTACAGAATCTGAAAATATTAACATTCACATGTCTGCAATTGCCCTGCATTACGGGCAGGAGGCCTTTGAGGGGATGAAGGCTTTCACCGGTAAAGACGGAAAGATCAGGATTTTTCGTTGGGATGAAAACTCCAGGCGCCTTCAGCACTCGGCAAGAGGTGTACTGATGCAGGAAGTGCCCGACTATCTGTTCAAAGAAGCAATAACAAAGGCTGTGCAACTCAACCGTGAATTTGTGCCTCCTTATGGCTATGGTGCCACCTTCTATCTGAGGCCTCTGCTTATAGGCACCAGCGCCAATGTAGGTATTCAGCCTGCAAAGGAATACCTGTTCCTGGTGTTTGGCACCCCAGTAGGGCCCTATTTTAAGGAAGGTTTCAACCCGGTATCAATCCAGATAGCCCGCGACTACGACAGGGCAGCACCACTTGGCACCGGTACCTTCAAGGTGGGCGGAAACTATGCTGCCAGCCTAAAAGCATTGAAAAGGGGTAAGGAAGAAGGTTTCAGTTCCGTACTGTTCCTTGATGCCAAAGAGAAAAAGTATATAGATGAATGTGGGCCTGCCAACTTCTTCGGTATAAAAAATAACACCTATATCACCCCCGAATCTACCTCAATTCTCGCCTCCATAACTAACAAAAGCCTAATTACATTGGCGGAGGATATGGGGATGAAGGTTGAACGTCGTAAGGTTCCCGTTGAGGAACTGAAGACCTTCGAAGAAGTGGGTGCTTGTGGTACAGCTGCAGTCATTACTCCCATTGGAAAGATAGTTGACCGCGACACAGGCAAAGAGTATCACTACTGCAAAGACGGCAAACCCGGCCCCCTGACAACAAAACTGTACAACACCCTAACCGGTATCCAGCTCGGTGAAGTCGAAGATAAGTACGGGTGGAATATTGTTGTTGATTGAGTTTGAAAGTGTGAAAGATTGATAGTGTGAAAGTTGAGTTTTTTACTTTTTTCTTTTTCCTTTTGACAATGTATAAATACTGTGCAGTCTGGGCACTTCAGCTCCCCTTCGGCTGCGCTCAGGGCATCGAGATCAGTGCCCGATGAATCGGGGTTATAAGTTATAATTTATTAGTTATGAGCCATCAGCTAACCTCGTGGTTCACTCAATATCATAATCAATCATAAACGATCAGCGTAATCTGCGTTTTATTGAATCGTACAATCGGGGAATCGAGTAATCATAACGTTGTATAGTCGTTAAACTCTGAACCCACGAGCGAAGCGAGTGCAAGAACCCGGAACGCGAACGAAGTGAGCCGAACGCAAGACTACCGACTACCCCGTAATTCGTAATTCGTAATTCGTAATTCGTAATTCGTAATTCGTAATTCGTAATTGCAGATACCCCCCCCAGACATTTTGTCAGTAATTACCCAATGGCACACGCTTTGACAATCCCGTGGGATGTCTATTCGGCTAATCGTTAAATCGGTTAATCGACAAAACTCTAAACATTCAAGCTGGCAAAGTTAACCCCTAAACATAATTAAGTTATGCAGCAAGGCAAAATCAACGTCCAAACAGAGAACATCTTTCCGATAATCAAAAAATTCCTCTACTCAGATCATGAAATATTCCTGCGTGAGCTGGTCTCAAACGCTGTGGATGCAACACAGAAACTTAAAGCCCTGGCTTCACTCGGAACCTTCAAAGGAGAACTGGGTGATGTCACCATCAGGATCAATATCGACAAGGAGAAGAAAACACTGACGGTTTCTGATGCAGGTATCGGGATGACAACCGAGGAGGTTGAAAAGTATATAAACCAGATCGCATTCTCGAGCGCAGAAGAGTTCCTTAAAAAATTCAAAAATGTTGATGCCTCTGCAATAATCGGCCATTTCGGGCTGGGATTCTATTCAAGTTTTATGGTAGCCGGACGGGTGGAACTTTTTACAAAGACTTACAAAAAAAGCGGGAATACCAAAGCCGTTAAATGGTCTTGCGATGGCTCTCCTGAATATACAATGGAGGAGAACGACAAAACTTCAAGAGGAACAGACGTTGTTTTGCATATCGCTGATGATTCACTCGAGTTCCTTGAAGAGCAGAGGATATTATCCATACTGAGGAAATACTGCCGTTTCCTGCCGGTGCCGATCGAGTTCGGAACTGAAAGCTACAGCGAAAAGATCGAAGGGGAGAAGGACGAACACGGCCACGACAAGTATGAATCAAAACAGCGGCCACGAATAATCAACAACACAAACCCCTTATGGAAAAAGACTCCCGCAGACCTTAAAGATGAAGACTATCTTGCATTTTACCGTGAGCTCTATCCCATGCAGTTCGAAGATCCTCTCTTCAATATTCACCTGAATGTCGATTATCCTTTTAATCTCACCGGAGTACTCTATTTCCCCAAAGTGAAAAATAATTTCGAGGTTCAGCGCGATAAGATTCAGCTTTATTCAAACCAGGTCTTCATCACCGATTCTGTTGAAGGTGTTGTGCCTGATTTCCTTACTTTGCTGCATGGAGTAATTGACTCACCCGACATACCACTCAACGTTTCCCGCTCATATCTTCAGAGCGATTCAAACGTAAAAAAGATATCGGGACATATCGGCAAAAAGGTGGCAGAAAAGCTTGAGGATATTTTCAAAAACCGCCGTGAAGAGTTCGAACAGAAATGGGATGACATCAGGATATTTATCATCTATGGTATCCTTACTGACGAGAAGTTTGCTGAGAGAGCATCAAAGTTTGTGCTGTTGAAAAATACCGGAGGTAAATATTTCACTCTTGATGAGTACAAAAATCATATTGCAGGCCTTCAGACCGACAAGGATAAGAAGGTGGTGCATCTATATGCTGCCGATACCGAAGACCAGCACACCTATATAGAAGCAGCACGGGAACGCAGCTACGATGTGCTTTTGTTTGACGGCCCGCTCGATAACCACTTTATAAATCACCTCGAACAGAAACTCGAAGATGTAAAATTCACCAGGGTGGATGCAGATGTGATGGATAAACTCATCAACAAAGAGGATTTGATGCCCTCAAAACTTACCGAAGAGGAGCAAAAAAGCATCAAAGAGCTGATCGAGAAAACAATCGATAATAAAGATTTCATTGTGGTCTTCGAGAACCTCAGCCATGAGGAGATGCCAATGATAATCACACGCCCTGAGTTCATGAGAAGGATGAAGGATATGCAGCAGATAGGAGGTGGTGGGATGAATACATTCGGCATGTTCCCTGATACGTATAATCTGGTTGTTAATACAAACCACCCTCGCGTTGAGTTCCTTAACAACGATGGTGAATCTGCGGAGAACAAAGAGAAACTTGTCAGTCAGCTATTTGATCTTGCCCTGTTGTCACAAAACCTCCTGAAAGGGGAGAAACTCACAACCTTTGTCAAACGTAGTGTCGAGATGATGGGGTAAAAATTCCTGTCACCAGATTCAAACAATTGCCTTAATTTAGCCGGGGAACAACATCCATCCGGGTCAGCCCGGTTACCGTGGATTTAAACTGTGGTTATGGATTCAATTACAGCATACTATAACTTCTTCGGCGCAACAGATGTCATCATCATCACACTGATAGTTGCAGCCCTTGAAGCAATTCCGGCACTTATTTTAATATGGATAACCCGCCAGCCCTGGAAACTTCTTTTTTATGTTATAGCAGTAAACCTGATAACGGTGCCACTCACCCTCTTTATCCTGCCGCTCTTTTTCCCCTTTCCCGTTGCATTTGTAATTTTCTTTGCCTCATCGGTTGTAATCGAATCGGTTCTGCTGACAATACTTTTCAGGAAAGCCTTTAAGGTTGGCGAAACCATTGGAATTACAGTTGCACTGAACATCTTCAGTACCCTGGTGGGAATGATGTTGTTTATGGTGGTGGTAAGCATTTATAAGTGAAGACTTACCGGAGAAAGAAAAGTTGTGGTTTACTTTATTTAATACCGTAAAAGCATCTTACCGGAGAATGAACTTTTCCCTCCTTCACAAGTGCTTTTATCCCTTTTTCTATCTCTTTCTTATCTATTCCTGCCGCATCGGCAATCTCTCCTGCTTTCATAGGTTTTCCTGCAGAAGTCAGAGTCTTTAATACTATTTCCTTTGTTTCCATTGATATAATTGTTTGGGTTTTCCGGTGGCTAAGATACACTATCTTTGCACGCCGCAAAAATCAAATTGTCACCGGCACATCAGGCTTTAATCATGGTAAAACTTCAACCCGGCGAAAAGAGAACATTTATTCTTCATTTCATCTATTCCCTTCTGGATGGAATAGTGCTGGGTGTCTTTACCCTCAATGAGTTTATCTTCCTTACCGCAATGCACGGCACCAATTATATGATGGGGTTCATTTTTACCTTCAGCGTTGGAGTGTTTGTGTTCCTGATAATTTTCAATGAATTTATCAGAAGAAATCATGACAAACGAAAAATGTTACGCAGGACTGCCATCATCACAAGACTTCCGATGCTTGTCCTGATATTTTTTCCTGTTAGTGCTGCCGGGTATGCAGAAACCTCATTGGTTCATTTCGTATTCCTGGGTGTATTCCTGATCTATTTTATGGGAACGGTCATCATTTATCCCACCACCAACGTTTTGCTTAAAAACAACTATTCCCACCAGAGCTTTGGCTATCTTTTCAGCGTCGCAACTACCGGTAAACATCTGATTACGATGCTCTCCGCACTTAGTTATGGCATGTATCTCGACATTCATCCATACGGATTTATATATGTGTACCCTATAACCGGCATTCTGGGGATTACCGGATTATTTCTTCTGAGCAGCATAAAACACATGCCGGCAAATGGAACCGAAATCAGGAAACCCTTCGGGCAGGCTTTGCGCGACTCCTTTTTGAGGCTGGCAGGCATTCTCAGGAAAAACAAGTCCTACTTCGACTTCGAGGTGGGTTTCATGCTTTATGGATTCGCATTCATGCTGTCGATAAATGTTATTCAGATCTATTACAGGGATGTTCTTGAGCTGAATAACAGGAGCGTTGCATTCTACAGGAATGCCTACTATATAATCACAATATTCCTGATGCCCTGGTTCGGGAGGCTGATTGGTAAAATTGACCCGAGACGATTCTCTGCGATAACATTCGGGAGCATGTTTCTGTATATCTTTTTCCTCACTATCACCCAATATCTGCCAGGTCATACAGAAATTGCCGGTTATAAGATTTACTACATGATGATTCCGTATATTTTGTTCCATGCACTCTTTGCAGCCACGATGGGTATCCTCTGGAGCATAGGTTCAGCTTATTTTTCCAGCAACGAAGATGTCGGTGATTATCAGGCAGTTCATCTGTCACTTACAGGCATACGAGGATGGATTGCTCCACTCCTTGGAATATTTTTCTTCGAACTTTTCGGATTTACTGCTACCTTTAGCCTCGCATTGATATTGCTGTTTATTGCTGTTCTTTTTCTTGAATATTCAATGAAAAAGCATCGAACAAACCTTCAGTAGTTAGTGTTAAATCAATAGTTAATAAGAATATAATGAAACGAATTTGTCTGTCTGTCCTGCTTCTCCTGATACTCAATTTGGCATTGCTAGCTCAGGATACACGTATCACATTCAATATAAAGGGATTTGAAAGCAAACCTCTTGTAATTGAGCACTACGGCGGAAAGGCCAATCAGGTGTTTTCGGGAAATACTGATCCAACAGGATTCCTTAGTGTGACCTTAAAACTCATAGAACGTGGTTTTTATAAAGTGATTTTCGATAAAAACAAAGGTGACTTTTTTCTGATAACAGGTCCTGGTGACAATATAACTATTACCTCCTCAATGGATAACCTGATAGGGGCAATGAAGGTGGAAGGTTCTCCGGAGAATGCCCGATACATTGCAGTCAAAGCCCGTACTGACAGCATCAAAGTTTTGATAACACTCCTTGAACAGGAGTACCAGCGTCTTAATACTACCCCGGGAAATGAGACAAAACTAGCTGAGATTGTTGAAAAGCACACTTTGCTTCAGAATGAAAGATTGAACATCATCAGAAATTTTATGGCAGAAAATCCAGGCTCACTTGCGGTTCTCTTTTTTACCGAGGATGTAAAACTGGAACATGATCCTGTATTGTATGATCTGATGATCGAGGAGTTGGAAAAAAAACATCCACAGAATTTCTATGTTCAGGATCTGAAAAGGAAGGTACAGGTCGATAAGGTCACCCGTACGGGTTCTGTTGCCCCCGATATTGCTCTTCCAAACCCCGGTGGCGATACGATACGCTTGAGTTCATTAAAAGGCAAGATTGTTCTGCTCGATTTCTGGGCTGCATGGTGCGGGCCTTGCAGAAGGGAGAACCCAAACCTTGTAAGGATTTATAATCAATACAAAGACAAAGGATTCGAGATTTATGGTGTATCTCTCGACCGCGATAGAGCATCATGGGTGAAAGGAATTCAGGACGATAAGCTTACATGGGTGCTGGTGAGTGATTTAAAGTACTGGTCGAGCGATGCTGCCAGACTTTACGGAGTTACCAGCATACCACATGCACTTCTCCTCGATCGTGAGGGCAGGATCATCGCAAAAAAAATCCGCTCACATGAGCTCGAAAAGATTCTGGCTGAAATCTTTGGAGAATAAATTGTACCAAACCACCGGTCAAATTACTTATCCTGATAGATAATCCTCTCTTCAGAAATCAGTTCCATCCCCAGATAACGCCTGAAAAGCTGTATGACGGTTACAACGTCTTTCTGACAATATTGAACTATTCTTTGAAGATCCTTCTCTTCATAATAAACACGATACACATCACTTCCGCTGATATCATCCTTTGGAGTAGGTATATCGAATATGGCAGCAAGTAGCTCAAGAGAGGTATAACTCTTGTAATCACCAAATTTCCACAGTTCCATTGTGTCGTAATGCTGGATTTCCCAGGGTTTTTTGCCTGCAATATTCAGAATCTCAGGTAATCTGATTCCGTTTATCAGCATACGGCGGCACAGATAAGGGTAATCGAACTCCTTGCCGTTGTGGGCACACAGGAAATAATCCTTGCCTGCAAACCTGTTATTAAGAAGGTGTGCAAAACGGGACAAAAGATCATACTCATCATCACTCCAGAACGATTTTAGCCTGATATGTTCATCAGACATAATTCCTGCAGAAATACATATCACCTTGCCGAATTCGGCATATATCCCTGCACGGGGATATAAATCCTGCGGAGTAGAAATCCCGTCACTGTTATTTGCCATCCTGGTCGTTTTCTTCTCCCACAACAGCCTCATCTTTTCAGGCATTTCTTCGTAGGATGGATAAACTGGTACTGTTTCAATATCAAGAAACAGGATGTTGTTAAGATTAACCTGGTCAAGCATTTCTCACTATTTTTTGCTAAAATAAACCTTATTTGATTACCTTTACCAAAATATAGCTGTCATCGCCGGTTTTTAACATTGTAAACTTATCGTTGTTTAAATTAATGGGAAAAAGAAAAATTCTGCACCGGTCAGTTTTAATTCTGGCAGTCTCTTCTTTGATGATGGTATTCTGTTTCTGTTCAAAAGAAACTAATGACACCAAACCTGTTGTTGAGATTTTTTCACCCATTGAAAATCAATCATTTCAGATAGGTGATAGCATATATGTTTCAGCTAAGGCCTCGGATGATAATGAGATTACTTCAATCAGTGTAACACTTACAGACAACAACTATTTTGTGAAGGATTATTCTGCGATCATACCTGTGACCGGCAACCCTCAGCTTATTAATTTATGGTATAAACCCTCTGATATGCAGCTCCCGACAGGTGATTACTATATTCAGGTGAAGGTATCAAACAGGAAGAATACCAAATATAAATACAGGCAGATACGGCTTACCCAGGGGCAGCAATCACGGAAAACACTTCTTGTAATAACCCGTCAAGGGGATGGCTCCTTTAGCCTGGGCACACTCGATCCTGACACTCTTAAATTGCTGCATCGTGGCACCTGGAATCATACTTACGCATCATCAGGAATTTACGAACACTCCGGTCAGTTGTATCTCCTTGGCCGGGGATTTGGCGAGTGCTATGCTGTCAATCTCGAAACATATACAGTCGATTTCAAATTAGCTCAGACAGGAACACCTTCTGTTTATTATCATGAACAACTTCTTGCAGGCTCCGACCGCTTTTTCATTGGCCTTACCGAAGGTTACATTAAAGGGTACAATAAAGCAGGTGTACAGCAATTTATTACAACACTTACCGAAGGAAGAAAACCAGGGAAGATGGCAGCCCATTTAAGCTACCTGATTGTTGCAGAAAGGGAAAAGGCAAGCCAGGGTTCATGGATCGCAGCCTCCTACCTGAGCAGTGGACTGCGCTGGAAAGATTATAAACTCCCTGATCGCTTTGAAGTTGTTTCTATTCAACCATTAAGCAACGACGAGGTTTTGGTGGCCGGAAACATTGATGGATCAGGACGTTTGATAATCTGGAATTTTTCAGCAAACTCCGTCACAACAACATTGCAGCTTAATTCAGAGTTGATTTTTGATATGGAAAAACTCAACCAGTCTACATTCCTGCTGGCCACAGATAAAGAAATCCTTGCATATAATTCCTATAATGAGTCAATATCTTCTTTCCTTCAGAATGCCGGCGCTCTTCAAATTCATATTGATCAATCTTCTGGAAGACTATATGTGGGTAATCAGGGTGGTATCAGTGCATACAATTGCTTGGCAAAGACTCTATTGTGGCAAAAACCATTACCTGGCGGCCTTGCTGCTTTTTACCTCCAATATGAATAATAAGCATTTACAATGAATGATAAAGGTGTTTTGGCTGCCCACAACATAGAGCTTGTAGTAACCGGTGATGGAAGTCATTCCCTGTTTGTGAAATCACTCAATGAACATTATCATAGTATTAATGGAGCCGTTACCGAAAGCATTCATGTTTTTGTTGAGGCTGGATTTGAATTTGTTTCAAACCGCTTCGAACACATCAATGTGCTGGAGGTTGGTTTAGGCACCGGCCTTAATGCGTTGCTGATAATGCACAGGGCTGAAATGAAAAGGATAAATATACATTACACCGGAATCGAACCCTTTCCTCCTGATGATGAAATTCTGAAAAGACTAAATTACAATTCTATTATCAACCATCCCCATATTCCGGAACTTTGGGAAGCAATACATTATAAAGCACGATGGATGAAAGAATTCCGTTTTCCTTCAGGTTCATCCTTGCTCAAATGGAAGGGCAGGGCTGAGGACTATAATCCAACGGATCCCAATGTCAACCTTGTATGTTTCGATGCCTTTGCTCCTGATGTTAATCCAGATTTATGGGAGTTGCCTCTTTTCTTGCATATCGCAGCTATCGTGGTTAAAGGAGGTGTGCTGGTGACATATTCATCAAAAGGTTCTGTAAGAAGAGCTTTGAAGAGTGCTGGATTCAATGTGGAAAAAATCCCCGGACCTGCTGGCAAACGTGAAATGGTGAGAGCAATTAAAATGTAATTTTACTGCATGACAATCTCCGAAAATTTTACTATAAGGGTGTATGGTGTTGTGATCAGCAAGTCTCTTGAGGTATTACTTACGGACGAATTCAGATTTGGCAGGCGTATGACAAAGTTTCCCGGTGGGGGGCTGAGGTTTGGTGAAGGTACAATTGACTGCCTGAAGCGCGAATTTGTCGAAGAACTTGGCCAGGAACCTTTTAATATCAGGCATTTATATACTACCGACTTCTTTCAGCCTACTGCCCTGGTTAAACCCCAAAAGCAACTTATAAGTATCTATTATACGGTCGATATTCCTTCTCCTGATAAAATTGAAGTTGCTGTTAAACCTTTTGATTTTAGCGAGGTAGAAGGAGCTCAGGTTTTCAGGTGGGTACCTGTTAATGGCCTTTCCCCTGATGATGTAACTTTCCCGATAGATAAAAAAGTGGTTGGACTGCTGAATGTATAGCCAGAGAAATTTACATAGAACTATCTGATAATAAATAATGTGTCGTTTTTAAGAGGAATGTCTCTTTTCTCCAGATTTTCAACTTTTGCCCACTGAGGTCCACGATAAACTACTCTTACAAACTGTTCCAGGTTCTTTTTATCACCTTCAGCTTCAATAGCTACACTGCCATCTTCAAGGTTTTCTGTAAAACCAGTTATACCAAGGCTGCAGGCTGACCGCTGGGTAAAATACCTGAAACCTACCCCCTGGACAACGCCAGTACCTTCTTCAACAAAGTTCAACCCATCTTACGGTGATTATTTTCTGCGCCTATCAGCAGGAAATAAAAAGCTTTGCAACTGAACATTCGTTGTAAAAGGCTCACGTGACAGAATGAATATTGAAAATAAAATTCTGCACAAAGCCTGTCAAACGATATCAACACTCAGCACCACAAAAACGAAATCCCAAATTAAGCTTCTTTTGTTCATAATTATTCCGGTTTAACATAAATCAGAAAACCACTTTTTTGTACCTTTGGGGTATGGAAGATATCAAGAAGACCGGGGATGCTAAAGCATTATCAATTAGGCGTTCAGCTCAGGATCCGGTTTATTCCGGAGGCAAGATTCCCCCTCAGGCACTTGACCTTGAAGAGGCTGTTCTGGGGGCAATGATGCTGGATCAAAATGCCCTGAACAAAGTAATTGACATCATCAGGCCAGAGATGTTTTACAAAGACAGCCATAGCAGAATCTATTCGGCTGTCATGGCTATTTTCAGTAAAAATGAACCTGTTGACCTACTCACTGTTACAAGTCATCTGAAAAACTCCGGAGAGCTGGAGCTGTGCGGTGGGCCATTCTATCTGACCCAGCTTACCTCCAGAATAGCATCTGCTGCAAATGTTGAATTCTATGCTAGAATCATCGCTCAGAAATACCTTCAGAGAGAGCTTATTAGAATTTCTGGCGAGGTGATACAGGACGCTTTTGAAGATACTGTTGATGTTTTTGATTTACTTGACCGGACTGAATCAGAGCTTTTTAACGTCAGTCAGAGCAATTTTCGCCGTGGTTTTGAAGATATGTCTGGCCTGGTTAAGGAAGCACTTACCCAGATTGAAGAGGCCAGAAAGCATGAAGGTCATATAAGTGGTGTCCCATCCGGATTTCCACAACTCGACAACATTACCGCAGGATGGCAGAAATCTGACCTTATCATCATTGCTGCACGCCCCGGGATGGGTAAAACAGCATTTGTGCTTACCCTGGCCAGAAATGTCGCAGTAGAATATAAAAAACCTGTTGCTGTTTTCTCCCTCGAAATGTCAGCCGTTCAGCTTATTACAAGGCTTATTGCCAGTGAATCGGATATCGAATCAGAAAAACTGAGAAAAGGTAATCTCGACAACCAGGAATGGACACATCTGCATAACAAGTTAAATGCACTTATTGATGCAAAACTGTTTATTGATGATACTCCAGCTCTTTCATCATTTGAGTTGAGGACCAAGGCCAGAAAACTTAAGGCTCAACATGATATCCAACTTATAATAGTTGATTACCTTCAGTTGATGACCATTTCAGGTGAACGTGACCGTAATGTCGGTGGTGGTTCAATCAGAAGTATTAACCGTGAGCAGGAGATAAGCACCATCTCACGTTCTCTTAAGGCACTTGCCAAAGAGCTTGAAATACCAATTATATGCCTGTCACAGCTTAACAGATCTGTCGAGACGAGGGGAGGCCCCAAAAGGCCTATATTGTCCGACCTCAGGGAATCAGGCGCTATTGAACAGGATGCCGATATGGTGATGTTTATTTATAGACCTGAATTATACAAAATCGACGAATTGAACGGTTATTCATCCAAAGGCCTTGCTGAATTTATTATTGCCAAACACCGTAATGGCCGGCTCGAAGATTTTATCCTGAAGTTTGTGAGTAACTTCGCCAGGTTCGAAAATCCCGATATAACTTTTGAGCACTCTTCACCTTTTATCAGCGATTTTCCCGAGGTTAAATCAGGCAAACAGTCACAATCGAAATCAATAATCAGGCAATCGAAAATGAATGATCCGGATGATACATTCGGAGAAGATGTTGAACCACCCATCTGATTTGGATACAAGCAAAACATTTTTTCTGCGTTATATGTTATATATTATGGTATGCCTAGGCGTATACATCTTTTTAACCATGAATGAAAAATAAAATGACAGGATTTTTTATAAGAAGATCAGTTATTACGGCACTTCTGTTGTTTGCAACCCTGAATACCCTTTTCTCAGCTCAAATTCTTATCCCAATGGATAACCGGCAAAAAAACCATCTTAAGGCTTATGGTATAGCTTATTATACCCTCACAAAAGATATAGAGGTTAGCTGGCTACTTAATTACAGGGGTGGAAGTTTTATGTTTGCTCACACCAAAGCACTGGAGACAGAATGTAATTTACGTGGAGTAACGTACGAGATTATTGCAGATGTTCAGGCTGGAGTTATCAGGCAACAGATAGCACAACCAGAAATTAATCAGCAGGATATAAGGCTTAACAAACCACCACGGATTGCGGTTTATACCCCCGAAAACAAACTCCCCTGGGATGATGCAGTTACCCTTGTTCTGACTTATGCTGAGATCCCTTACGATGCAATTTATGACGAAGAAGTTATGAGTGGTGTTCTGCCAACCTACGACTGGCTGCACCTTCATCATGAAGATTTTACAGGGCAATACGGAAAATTCTGGTATAGTTACCGCAATTATTCATGGTATATTGAAGAGGTTCGTTATCAGGAATCGCTCGCCAGGAAGCTTGGCTTTAATAAAGTCTCAAACTTAAAACTTGCAGTAGCCAAAAAGATAAGGGATTTTGTTGCCGGTGGGGGATATATGTTTGCTATGTGTTCAGCACCGGATAGCTACGACGTAGCCCTCGCTGCTGATGGAGTGGATATATGTGATGCCATGTTCGACGGTGATCCAATGGACCCCGATGCACAGAAAAAACTAAACTATCAGAACTGTTTTGCCTTCCATAATTTTTCCCTCGTAATTTCACCTTACAGGTATGAAATTTCAGATATTGATGTTACTGATACCCGGCCCAAAACCCTTAACAGGAATAACGATTTTTTTAATCTTTTCGACTTCTCTGCAAAATGGGATCCCGTACCTTCGATGCTTTGCCAGAACCATGAAACAACAATAAAAGGTTTTATGGGACAAACGACTGCATTCAACAGCCCACTCATTAAGAGCCACGTTCTGATAATGGGTGAGAACAAACCTGCCAGCGAAGCCAGATATATCCATGGGGAATTTGGAAATGGTACATGGACGTTCTACGGTGGCCATGATCCGGAAGATTACCAGCATTTAGTCGGGGACCCACCTACCGACCTCGACCTTTATCCAAACAGCCCCGGTTATCGCCTGATATTAAATAATGTACTTTTCCCGGCAGCAAAAAAGAAGAAAAGAAAAACCTGATGGGTAATTTCACCCACCAGGTTTGGCATTATTTTATTTTTATCTTCTGATTAAAGATAAAGATCTGCTTTCAGTACACCATTCGACACGTTTACCAGCCTGTCACATTCACCCTGTCCGAAATCAGCTTTAAGAAAACTGTCTGAGAATACCATCTCGAAAATACCCTTCGTAATGATGAACTCACAACTAAGGTCAAGTACCAGCGGATTTTCAAGTTTCAGCGTGAAAGAAACACCTTCGTCAGTAATGCCAGAGGCTACATTCTGATCTACCTGGCTGAGAGTAATGAGGTCATCCGATGGATCGGGAGTTTCGCCACCAGCGGTTCGTTGTAATTTCCATGCAGCAGAAAGCTCATTTGTTCCAACCTTAGTCTGATTAAGTTCTACGGTGTATTCATCCATGTCCTCGTTATTCTTGCCCAGGTTTTCAAAAGTAACTACACCATCAACGGGTTTGTTCTTGTATAAGAAGTTTTCAAACGATACCTGTACCACAGCACTTGGATTGGTGTACTCATCAGTGAGATACATGATTATAACACCCTGATAATCACCATCTGCCCCAAAATCCCATCTGATTTCCTTGTTTGGAAAATCTCCGGTTATAGTCTCTGTGTAGTCCTTCTTATTCATTTTCATGCCACTCTTGGTACTGTCAGGTATTAGTCCATCATCTACTGTGATTATGATATCTGAAAAAGTTTTAAGAACCTCAAGGGCTGATTCTGCCGGTTTAGTGTCAATCTTTGTCAAATCGGTGTCGCATGAGCTGGAGGCTAAAATTGCAGTAATAGCAAAAGCGGATGAAAGAAAATAGAATAGCTTTTTCATGTTAATTGGTATTTGGTGAATGATTTTTCTATGGTTTCTTTGATGTTATAAGAAAACTCTGATTACGTTTTTGGATTAACAAAGTTACGAATAAATGGTTAAAAAGATGTTCTGTTCGTTAATTATTTGTTTTTATACTTAAGGATTTTAAAAGAATAGGGATACGGAAATTTTGGGTCATTGTCAACATATTCTTCTTCAACTACTTCATATAAATCAGCATCATATTCCGGGAACCATGTATCAGCCTGGTAATTGTGATCTATCTGTGTCAGATAAAGAATATCAGCCTTTTTTATAAACTCCCTGTAAAGATTCCCTCCACCAATGATAAACACTTTGTCAGAATCGCGGCAAATCTCAACAGCCTGTTCCGGAGAGTGTGCTACTATTATGTTATCGGCAGAAAAATCGATGTTTCCGGTTACAACAATGTTTATTCTTCCCGGAAGAGCCCCGTTTGGTAAAGATTCAAAGGTCTTTCTTCCCATAATCACAGGGTAATCCATTGTGATTTTCTTAAACCTTTTCAGGTCGGCAGACAATCTCCATGGCATTTCCCCCTTCCAGCCAATGGCTCTGTTATTGTCGAATGCCACAATGATGGCAATTTTTTGTTTTTCGCTTTTCGTCATACTAAACAGCTATTTCCCCCTTAATATGAGGATGTGCCTGATAATTTTCAAGAGATATGTCGTCGAAGGTGAAGTCGAAAATATTATTTATTACAGGATTGAGCTTAAGTGTTGGCAGTTTCATCGGTTTACGGGTAAGTTGAAGATTAACCTGTTCGAGATGGTTGAGGTATATGTGCGCATCACCGAAAGTATGGACGAACCAACCTGGCTTTAACCCTGTAACCTGAGCAACCATGTGGGTGAGAATTGAGTAACTTGCAATGTTGAAAGGTACTCCAAGAAAAATGTCAGCGCTTCTCTGGTACATCTGACAGCTCAGTGAACCTTCAGCAACATAAAACTGAAATATTACATGACATGGTGGCAGCGCCATTTTATCTATGTCGGCTACATTCCATGCACTCACAATATGTCGCCTTGAATCCGGATTGTTTTTTATTGCATCGATCACCTGGCTTATCTGATCCACAAAACCTCCGTCAGAGGTAGGCCATGAACGCCATTGGTATCCATAAACTGGACCAAGATTACCTTCCGGGTCAGCCCACTCATCCCATATTGTTACACCATTGTTCTTTAAATATGCTATGTTGGTGTTACCTTTGAGGAACCAGAGCAATTCATGGATAATTGATCGCAAATGAAGTTTCTTTGTTGTCATGCATGGGAAACCCTCATTCAGATCGAACCTCATCTGGTATCCAAAGATACTCAGCGTACCTGTACCGGTGCGGTCATCTTTCCGGGTTCCATGTCTGAGAACATGATCGAGAAGGGAAAGGTATTGTTGCATATACAGAATTTTAACAGTTAATTTTCAGCAATTGTTCTGATGTTCCGGGGGAGATTTAATTTCCTGATGGTAATGCATCTCGAAGATAATAATACAGTGTCCGTTCCTGATCATCCTTTTTTTCTTCTGTTGATCTCATCCCGGATTTTTGAGGCTAATTCATAATTCTCTGACGATATTGCTTCGTCGAGCATCGTTTTCAGGTCTTCATGAGAAAGGTCTTGAAGGTCATCTGTATGATCAGTTTTATTTGGTTCTGTTAGTTCCCCGATTTCATTTTCCTCATCCTCTGCCTCGGGTTCAAACTGAATCCCTGTTTGTGAAATAACCTGCTCGGTTGTGTAAATAGGGCAGTTGAAACGCAAAGCTATTGCAACGGCATCTGATGTACGGGCATCTGTTACCACCTCGTTCCCCTGAGCATCAATAGAGTGAATCTCAGCATAAAATATTCCCTCCTGGAATTTGCTTATCAGAACCTCCTTGACAATGATCTGGTGCTCGATAGCAAATGTTTTAAAAAGATCATGAGTGAGTGGCCGTGGTGGTTTCATGTTCTCGATGTAGATTGCGATTGACTGCGCTTCATAAACCCCTATTATTATAGGTAAGCGCCTTGTGCCTTCACGCTCAGCCAGAATTAGAGCATAACCCCCACTTTGGGTCTGACTGCTGGATATACCAACAACATTCAGCTCGATTTTCGACATGCTAAAAGCTGTTCCGTTTATAAATCAGGTAAATACCAAATAGATGATGCATTATGGTAATAAATTACAAAGATAGAGTTTTTCCGGTTAACTTTTCCTGTCATAATGCCATTTAAATGTAAATATAGATTTTGAGGCTACGCCGAAAAATCTTTAAACCGCAAAGTGCGCTGAAGTTGCCCAAAGTACGCAAAGAAATGCTTTTTTACCATCTTGGTAACAAATTAATTAACCTTTAAAATGAACTCTTAGCGACCTCTGCAGATAAGTTTTTAATAAGGTGTTTCTGATAAGTTGTTATTCTCTTTTGTTTATTTTTGCCGATCCGAATTATAAAACACAACTGAAATGATAACCGACAATTTTATTAAAAGACACAATGGTCCAGCCCGCGGGGAAGAGAAGAAGATGCTTGAGGTAACAGGCGCATCAAGCATGCAAGATCTGATTGATGAAACAATCCCATTGTCAATCAGGCTGAAATCTCCCTTGAATCTGCAAAAAGGCATCAATGAGTATGAACTTATGAACCACATGCAGGATCTGGCAGCAAAAAACAAAATCTACAGAACCTACATTGGAATCGGTTACTACAACACCATAACTCCTGGGGTAATACTCCGTAACATACTCGAGAATCCGGGGTGGTACACATCCTACACCCCTTATCAGGCTGAGATTAGTCAGGGCCGACTGGAGGCTTTGCTAAACTTTCAGACAATGGTTTGTGATCTTACCGGAATGCCTCTTGCCAATGCATCACTTCTCGATGAGGGTACAGCTGCAGCAGAAGCAATGATCATGGCGTTCAATTCCAGGTCGCGCGATAAAGTCAAAGCTAATTCCGTTAAATTCTTAATTGACGAAAGTGTGTTTCCTCACACAGCAGAGGTAATGAAAACCAGGGCACTACCTCTTGGTATTGAACCTGTATCTGGCAATTTCCGGAATGTTCATTTTGATGACTCATGGTTCGGAGCTTTGATTCAGTACCCTGATCAATACGGTGAAATCCATGATTATGCTGCCTTTACTTCAGAAGCTCATGAACATAGCCTGGTGGTTGCTGTCGCAGCAGATATTCTGAGCCTTACACTCCTTACCCCTCCGGGTGAGTGGGGTGCAGATGTGGTTGTTGGTTCAACACAGCGTTTTGGTATACCAATGGGCTTCGGAGGCCCCCATGCAGCTTATTTTGCTGCGCGTGAGGACTTTAAAAGATATATGCCGGGACGAATTATCGGTGTTTCTGTTGATATTGATGGCAACAGAGCTCTGCGTATGGCACTTCAGACCCGCGAACAACATATAAAACGCGAAAGAGCTACTTCCAATATCTGCACTGCTCAGGCCCTGCTGGCTAATATGGCAGGTTTCTATGCAGCATTTCACGGCCCTCAAGGATTGAAGGCAATAGCCCGTAATATCAACATCCTTACCGGGGTTCTTGCCAATGAAGCTGGAAAATATGGATACAATCAGCAAAATTCTGCATACTTCGACACTATAAAACTAAAACTACCTGCAACAACATCGTCTGAAAAAATCAGGATTATTGCAGAAAAACACAGAATCAACCTTCGTTATATTGATAACCAGCATATTGGAATTTCACTTGATGAAACCACAAGTCTTGATGATGTAAACAATATACTTGAAATACTTGCTGAAGCTTCTGGAATGAAGTTCTCAAAATTTGTCTGTATCCCTGAAGAATGCAGTAAGATTAATACTTTCCCGGATGTTTTAAGCAGAACATCAGCTTATCTAATACACCCGGTATTCAACACCTATCATTCTGAGACCGAGATGATGCGCTACATGAAGCTGCTTGAAAACCGAGACCTCGCGTTAAACCGCACCATGATTCCTCTTGGCTCATGCACAATGAAACTTAACGCTGCAGCCGAAATGTTTGCATTGAGCTGGCCCGGTTTTGCCTCCGTCCATCCATTCGTGCCCGTTGAACAAGCTGAAGGATATCTGGAAATAATCAGCAACCTCGGAAAAGACCTTTGTGAAATTACCGGATTCAATGCTGTTTCATTTATGCCCAACTCAGGTGCTTCAGGTGAATATACCGGACTGCTTGTTATAATGGAGTATCTGAAAAGTATTGGACAGAACCAGCGAAACATCTGCCTTATACCTTCATCAGCACATGGTACAAACCCTGCTAGTGCTGTAATGGCCGGGATGAAAGTTGTTGTGGTTGCTTGCGATGACAATGGAAATATTGATCTTTCGGATCTTAAATCTAAAGCTGAACAATACAATGATACCCTGGCTGCAATTATGGTCACCTATCCATCTACGCACGGAGTTTATGAAGAGGGTATCCTAGAACTCACCTCCATTGTTCATCAGCATGGAGGTCAGGTATATATGGATGGTGCAAATATGAATGCACAGGTAGGATATACTAATCCAGCTATCATAGGTGCCGATGTCTGCCACCTGAATCTGCACAAAACATTTGCCATCCCTCATGGTGGTGGCGGCCCTGGCGTTGGCCCTGTTTGTGTTGCAAAACACCTGGCACCATTCCTTCCGGGTCATATCATGACAAGCAGCATCAGCAATGAAGCAATAAGCGCCGTCTCAGCAGCCCCTTTCGGAAGTGCATTAATACTAACTATTTCTTACGCATACATAAAATTGCTTGGAGGTGACGGACTGAAAGCTGCTACCGATAGTGCAATCCTGACAGCTAATTATTTAAAATCTTCGCTGGAACAGGATTATATAATACTGTACACAAATAATATGGGTAGGGTGGCACATGAATTTATCCTCGATTGCCATGAGTTCAAACGTTCAGCTGACATCGAGGTTGTGGATATAGCCAAACGTTTGATGGATTACGGATTCCATGCTCCCACAGTTGCATTTCCTGTGCATGGTACATTAATGGTTGAACCTACCGAAAGTGAACCCCTGAGTGAACTCAACAGGTTTATTAATGCCATGAGGAGCATACGCTCCGAAATCAGCGAAATTGAAAATGGTAAGTGTGACAAAGCAGATAATCCAATTAAAAATGCTCCACACACCCTTGCAATGGTGGCGTCAGACGAGTGGAAATATCCATATTCAAGAACAAAAGCTGCCTTCCCGCTGGAATACTCTGGAGTTGACAAGTATTTCACTCCTGTCAGAAGGATTGATGATGCATATGGCGATAGAAATCTTGTTTGTGCCTGTGAGCCAATTGAATCATATATTCGGTAAAAGATTTAATATTGAATTTTTTAGTACGAGAGAAAAATTCACAAATTTTTCTCTCGTACTAAAAAAAAAGTTATATATTTGCAGTCAATAGGAAATATCAAGAATTATTAACTAAAATTTTTAAAATTATGAAGAAAATTATACTCAGTACAATTGTGATGATTGCTTTCATTTTCAGCACCTTCGCGCAAACTCAGGTTCTTAAATATGAAAAGAGTGAAATTGCAGAAAAGGTCAATCTGGATCTTAAGCCAGGCATCAATCACCTGAAAGCAATGAATTCAAAAGCTCAGAAATCCAGGTGGTACAATTATGGAATTACTATGAATAATGCTCTTAGCAATATCAGCATCCTTAATGGTCATTACCTGTTCCCCGATAGCACTATTCAGGTAATATATACCAGTGGCCCCGGAACACCAAGCTTTCATATACTTGGAGATGTATTGGACCCAAAATCAGAATGGTTCAATGATCCCTTCAATTATCCTGGCGAGCTTTTTATAAACAACTATATGCCATATACCGTTGATTCGGTTGGAGTGCAGTTCTATTATGACAGATTTCATCCTGATCCTACTATTGTTGATACGCTTATCATAGAAGTATGGTCTAACAATACTGCTTCCGATTTGCCGACATATATGTTCACAGGCATGTCGGCAGAATATGGCGAAGACACTGTTAGATTTCCTGCTTTGCAGTTTAATGCCGGTGACCTTTCCTCCAAAGCCGTTGACAAATATACTTATACAGTCCTTCTGACTCAAGCCTTTGCAAATGATACTCTTGATGATGGAACAGTTGTGGCTTATGTGAACACAAGTAACATACCACAGGTAAATGCAGGCCGTTTGGTTGCTTCTACTGTTAAATTTATACCCGGTTATACCTGGATACCGAATGTTGACACTCTCACCAGCAAAAACAGGGTTCTTTTCCTTTCTTATGAGGAACAAGGTGAAGAAACTTATCCAAGCTATGCCAAAGGAGATTACAATTGCTCATCCATTGCTACAAAGAGGCAATCAATGGATCCCACCAATCCGCAAGGATGGTACGAATTTCAGATTCCGAAATATGCCTGGGACAATACATGGGGTTTTGAAAATCACCTAATCTATTATAAACTTACCGCTGAAGAGTCTTACGTTAATCAGCCTCAAGGGAATATTATTACCCTGAGCCAGAACCAACCGAACCCATTCAACAATGTAACCTCCATAAATTATAGCCTCAGCGAAGCAGCCGATGTTACTTTCGACCTGTTCGACCAGACCGGAAGAAAAGTAATGAGCATCAACAAAGGTGTTGAAATACCAGGCATACAAACTATCGAAGTAGATGCAGCAAACCTCACAAACGGTATCTATTTCTATACCCTGACAGCAGGAAACTACAAAGCCAGCAAGAAAATGGTTGTGTTGAAATAAAATACTTACATCATTACACAAAAGAGAGCGCCCCAAAAAGGCGCTCTCTTTTTATTGGATTAGGTACAGGGTACACGACTCCTGACTACCGACTCCTGACTACCGACTCCTGACTACCGACTACCGGTCTTATAACTGAAGATCTTCGGGTACTTTCCTGGATTGTATTCATGCATCATATTATATACTACGTCGAATACATCCTCAGCATTGGGATTGGAAAAATAATCACCATCTGTGCTGTATGCTGCGCGGTGTTCCCTGGCTGTAAGAGTTCTGGGTTCAGCATCAAGCCATTGCCACGCTTTCTGCCCTTCAAGCACTTTCTGCATCATGAAAGAGGTGGCTCCTCCCGGCACATCCTCATCGAAAAATAATACTTTATTTGTCTTTTTTATTGATTCTGCAATAATGTGATTAAGGTCAAACGGGAGAAGCGATTGCACATCAATCAATTCCGCACTGATATTAAATCCTTTGAGTTGTTGAAGTGCTTTCTGTGCAATACCAACACACGACCCGTATGTAACAATTGTAACATCATCACCCTTCTCCAGTATTTCAGGTACACCCAAAGGTATTCTGTATTGCCCGATATTATTTGGTTTAGGTTCCCTTATTCTGTATCCGTTAAGTGGTTCAATGATAAGTGCGGGATCATCAGAAGCAAGCATTGTATTGTAAAAGCCTGCTGCCTGTGTCATATTCCTTGGTGTAAGCACGTAAATGCCCCGCAGGGAATTTATTACCATACTTAACGGAGATCCTGAGTGCCATATCCCTTCAAGACGATGGCCACGGGTTGAGATTATTACCGGGGCTTTTTGTCTTCCTTTGGTGCGGTACCGGAGTGTGGCAAGGTCGTCACTCAGAATCTGAAGGGCATAAAGCAGATAATCAAAATACTGTATCTCAGCAATAGGTCTTAATCCGCGCATTGCCAAACCAATCGCCTGGCCTGCAATAGTTGCTTCTCGAATACCTGTATCCCCGATCCGATATTCACCGTATTTCTGTTGTAACCCTTCAAGAGTCTGGTTTACACCTCCAATCCGCCCTACATCTTCACCAAATATCAACACGCGCGAATCATTTGCAAATATATAATCATAGTTGTCACGGAGTATTTCCCTGCCTGGTACCAGTTCCGGTTCATTATCATATTCAGGGGTAACCGGACTTACAAGTAAAGCCGATTCATCAGACTGGCTGTACAGATAAGTACTGTAATGTTCTTCATTATCAGCAATATCATTATCGAGCCATTCTGTTACCCTTTTCTTCAGAGAGTTCTCCGGATTTGTACAGGAGTCGCAGATAAGCCTTGTGATCTGTTTACCCGCTGCAGTGATGTCAGACCTGATAGGCTCACCTATCCTTGATAACTGATCTTTTACTGTTGCAATTTTTGATGTCCCGGCACATCGGCACGTAGCAATATCAACTGCTGTCAGGAAGTCATCACGTCTTTTTTTTATAGGCGATGAGAAATTATTCCAGGCATGGTTCCTTGCCTGGCGGGCCCTTTCAATGGCACCTTTTTCAATCTCTTCAAGAATTTTTGCATCACCAAAACCATTTGTTAATATATATTCCCGCATCCTAGTCAACCCGTCATGGTTCTTTTCCCATTGAAGCCTCTCCTTATCCTTGTATCTTTCATGAGAACCTGAGGTGCTGTGACCCTGTGGCTGTGTCAACTCTGTTACATGTATCAATACCGGAATGTGCTTCTCCCTGGCAATGGAAACAGCATCACGATATGTTTTTATCAGTTCTGGATAATTCCATCCCTTTACCCTGAAAATCTTGATTCCACCCAGCTCATCATTGTATTCAAAACCCTTCATGATCTCTGAAATACTCTGCTTTGCTGTCTGCATTTTCTTCGGAACAGATATCCCATAACCATCATCCCAGACCGACATTACCAAAGGAACCTTCAAAACAGCCGCAGCGTTCATTGTTTCAAAGAAATGCCCCTCGGAGGTACTTGCATCACCAATGGTGCCAAATGCCACCTCATTTCCGTTTTTTGAATAACCTTTCAACTCCCTGAATTCCGTCACCTTGCGAAAAAGTTTCGAAGCATAGGCGAGCCCAAGTAATCTGGGCATCTGACCTGCAGTAGGAGATATATCGCTCGATGAATTTTTTAAAACAGTGAGATCTCTCCACTTACCATCAGCATCAAGGGTTGATGTTGAAAAATGGTTGTTCATCAGCCTTCCGGCGTTTGCAGGATTAAACTTCTGGTCAGTATCACCGTAAAGCTGTGCAAAAAACTCCTCCAGAGACATCAGCCCCGATGCAAACATAAAAGTCTGATCCCTGTAATAACCCGAACGCCAGTCACCCGGCATAAATACCCTTGCCATGGCAAGCTGAGGTATCTCTTTGCCATCACCGAAAATACCAAACTTGGCCTTTCCCGTTAACACCTCCTTCCTGCCAAGAAGGCTTACCTGCCTGCTCTCACAGGCAATACGGTAGTCTTCAAGCACCATCTCAGAAGTAATCTCAAGATCCATTTGTTTGCGTTTATCCTTCATTTTCGAAATGGTTTTACAGGTCAAAAATGATCAATTCTTTTGAATAATCAAAACAGAATAGCATTAGATAAGCTATTCTGTTTAAACAATGAATAATGCCTATTGTTTGCCTGACTTGTATTTCGTAAACCAGATCAGATTCACTTCTTTGTTAATTTACCGGTCTGATCCTACCTATTCCGTTTATTTTGGGGATAACTTTCGGATTGCCATAGTATTCTATCACTCCTGTGCCATTTATCGTAGCATCTATAGTTTCTGTTGCAGTAACTGAAGCTTTTCCGGCTCCGTTCAACACTACCTCGTGATCCTTTACAATAAAATTGCCTGCCGAAAGCCTGCCTGCCCCTTTTATTGTGCTTTTGGCAAAACCGGATATGCCACCAAGCTTGATAGCTCCTGCTCCCGATATGGATGACTCTACACGGTCGCATTTAAGCAACAGTTCAGCAATACCAGCCCCTCTGATATCAAGATAAAAATCGTTTGTGTACATAGTGTCAGGTATTCTTATCTCTGCAGCACCATCAACAGTAACTGATTTAAGGTCAGGTACGCTGATAAGAAGTTTGGCAGGTTCCGACAGATGCAGGTTTCTCTTTTGTCTGATGGTAAGTATTTCATCATCAAATTCCATATAAATAAATGGTATCAGATTGGAATCGGCTATCAACTCTAATTTTGTTTCTGCCGACTGCCTTATCCATGCATTTATCGATCCGTTTATCCTGATGGCACTGAAAGGAGCCTTTACCGGCATCTCCTTCCGTATTATATTCCCATCCCCTTTTATTGCCTTTCGTAATCCTGATGAGACCTTGTCACAGAACCGAACTGTAAAAAGGATAGCGGTCAGAAACAGCGCCATGATTATTATCCGAAGTATGATCTTTCTCAATTCCATTGCTTTTTGTTTTTGTTGATATTTTATAATTTTTCATCACTATTTACCGGCTTCTCTACTTCAACCAGCTTATTGTTCTTCATAGTAAGTGGTTTGTCGAGTATATCTTTATCCCATAATGGAGTAAGATTTTTTATCTGATCATTTGATTGTTGTAAAACAGGATCGAAAATAAAAACATGATTTTCAGGAATGTAAATATTTATTTTCACCTCCTGGTTTCTGAACAACGAGCCGGGAGTCGTCGAAAAATATTTTTCGATATCAATCCGGTTATCTTTTACAGAAATGGTGTGTATGATTTCCTCTGCTCTTTCCTTTGCAGTGCTGTGACCATCACCCCTTGCCCTTCTGATACTTGTGATAACAACTGAATCATCATTACTCTGCCTGAATTCTATTACCGATTTACCCAAAACAATATGACTACCTCCATCATGCTTGATCTTCAGTGTGCGGAAATTTCCACTTTCCTCATCATCATCAATCCATAATACTGTATTCAAACCTGTCATGCCAATGATCAAAGTATCATTAGGCTTAACAGAGATGGTTTCTGTTTTTGTCACGAATCCTTTAGTGCTGAAATCGTTGATATTTATTATTGTAATAACAGTGATAAAAAGAATTGCAACAATCCACAAACCCGAGAATGCCACACCCGGAAGTTTTCCGGCTCTGGGCCTTCCGAAGAGGAGCCGTATGCCAGTCCAGAGCAATCCCAGCAATGGCAGCAGGATTATCAGAACTAATGAAAGCAGAACTATCCATGCCACACCTGAGCTACCGGTTAATGCGGTAAGAAAATCATGAACCGAAACATCATATATAAATGGAAAACCATGAAACGAAATTCCGGGTACAAAGAGGGCAAAGAATAGAGCAATTAATGATACAATTATCGAAAATCCAATAACTCCTGCCAGAATTTTTGCAAAAAGGACTGTCAAAGTCACAAATATCTGGCCTGCCGATTCAATTACTCTTCCCGTGGGATCTTTTTTTTTTCGGTAACCTTTGCCTTGTTTCCAGTTTCCGAATCTGCTTCTCAGATCGTTCATCTCCTCTTTTATGGTTCTTTCAATGTTGTTGATATTGATAGGCTCACCCCGCATCTCCAGTCTTTCGGCTGTAGTCCTGGCTTCAGGTACTATAAGCCATAAAACAAGGTATATAAGGATTCCCGACCCACCAAAGATGGTGAGCGCAATAAATCCAATCCTGAACCAGATGGGATCTGTATTAAAATAAGCACCCATACCACTGGCTACTCCACCAAGAACCTTGTCGTCCGGATCCCGGTACAACCTCTTTCTGTAACGACCACTTGACTGCGGCGGCTCCTGTATGTTATCATCGAAATCTGCCGGTTCGCCAAGTGTCCTGATGATATCCTCAATAATAACCAGAGTTACAACCCTGTTCTGGTCTCCGAGCTTGTTCATAACCATCTCGGCGATCCTTTGTTCGATGTCTGCGATGATCTCCTCTTTGCCTTGTGTGTCCGCAAAATGCAGGTCTAACCTGTCGAGATAACGGTTCAGCTTGTCGTAAGCATCTTCATCAACCTGAAAAATGATACCACTGATGTTTACAGAATAACTCTTTTTCATCTTTTGTCTTGAATTTGTTTATTGATTGCCTTTATTTGTTTTCATTCATAAGTTTTTTTACAATCTGTTGAAGCTCATCCCAACTTCGGGTTAACTCCTCAAATAGTTTTTCACCTAAAACAGTTATCCGGTAATACTTACGCGGCGGCCCTGATTTCGATTCAGTCCAGTAATATTCAAGATAACCCTCATTTTTTAAACGTGTGAGAAGAGGGTATAGGGTTCCCTCTACAACTATCATCTTGTGCCGCTTCAATACATCCAAAATGTCTGATGCATAGGCCTCTTTCCTGATTATTATCGACAGGATGCAAAGCTCAAGAACCCCTTTCCTCATTTGCGCATTTATGTTCTCGATGTTCATGCGGCAAAGATACAACATTATTTTAATACTATGCAATACATAGAACTAAAAAAATGAAAATAATTTGCAATAGAAAGTACTATATTGTTTAAAAGCTTATTATTTAGGAGTTTAGAGTTGTGGGTTATAAGTTAAAAAAGCCAACAGCCAAAAGCCAAAAGCCAACAGCCAAATTTCCCCCCGATACCCCGATTAAAAATAATCTTTTGTACATTCGCATACTAAAACTAAGGCCATGATAACAAAAATTGTAGTTATTGCACTGTATGCCCTTATGGTTGTTACTGTGGGGATAATTGGACTTCTTCGCACCAAGTCGTCTAAAGATTTTCTGCTTGGAGGAGGAAATGTAGGACCTTGGATGTCTGCCTTTTCTTATGGAACAGCCTACTTTTCTGCTGTTCTTTTTATTGGTTTTGCCGGGAAAATAGGGTGGGGGTTTGGATTCTCAGGATTGTGGATTGCTGTGTTCAATGCTGCCTTGGGCGTTTTTGCAGTCTGGCTATTACTTGGATGGAAGATAAAGCAGGCTTCAATCAGGTACAACGTTACAACCATGAGCGAATTCCTTGAAAAGAGATATAAGTCATCAATATTCAAGCTGATCTCGGCAATTGTGATCTTTATTTTTCTTATTCCCTATTCAGCAGCAGTATTCATGGGCCTCTCATACCTCTTCGAAATATCACTTGGAGTACCTTACGTGTGGGTTCTGGTTGCTATGGGCGTTTTTACCGCCTCATATATTGTTCTTGGGGGTTACAAATCGATGGCTATGATAGATATGATTTTCGGACTGATAATGACGGTTAGTGTACTCCTGCTGCTATATTTTACCCTTGATAAAGGAGATGGTTTTGTTAATATGACCGATTCCCTGAGGATTATGGAACCGAAACTTGTATCATGGATTGGCCCTCCTGGATGGTGGCCACTCTTTGCTCTTGTTTTTCTTACAAGTATAGCCCCTTTTGCAATGCCTCAACTGGTAGCAAAGTTCTATGCTATCCGTGATAAGCGAGCTGTAAGGATTGGTGCAATTGCTTCAACATTTTTTGCTGTAATTATTGGTGGAATCGCCTATTTTATGGGCTCAACAACAAGATATTTCATTAGTCCGGATTCAGCACCCGCAATCTTTAAAGAGATGGACGGTAGGTTAATTCCCGATTTTGATAAACTGATGCCGGAACTGCTCACCAATGTGATGCCGGCATCCCTCTCTGTAATTATTCTCCTGCTGATCCTGTCCGCATCTATGTCAACTCTTGCTTCTCTTGTTCTGATATCAAGTTCCTCTTTTACTAAAGATTTCTGGGTCGGATTTGTAAATCACAAAATGTCTGACAAAAATGTTACCATGATGATGCGTGTGACGAGTGCCTTCTTTGTTCTGCTGGCAGTTATTTTTGCAGCATTTGAATTTGATGTTATTGTTGAGATACTTGGAATATCGTGGGGTGCAATAGGATCATTCTTCCTGGGGCCTTTTGTCTGGGGTTTACTTAGTAGAAAGGTTAATAAAACTGGTGCATATATATCAGGAATTGGTGGACTGGGTATTTGTCTGGGCCTCTATTTTTTTGGTATGCCATCACCCGAAGCGGGTACGATAGGAATGGGTGCCTCACTGTTGTTGAATCCTCTATTCAGCCTGTTTGGAAGTAGAGATCCTGAAAAAGCTAAAGACCATGACTTATCTGTATTTATTCATTGACTCTTTTCCGGAATTTCTTGATTGAGATACCAGGAGCCAATCATATTCAAATATTTTAGTAATTAGTTGGTTTTTACTTAATCTGTTGTATTTTTATGCTGATAAAAATTATAACCAAAAACTCATTATGGAATATCCGGTAACACGCCTTTTCGATATTGTTGCAAGATCGAAAGCGAAATACTCTGGCAAGGAAGCAGTTCTTGCAGGTAAAGATGATGGACAATGGAAGAAGTACTCTTCAGAAGAATATTTTGAAAATGTACAGAATATAAGCTATGGACTCATTCAACTTGGTGTTAAACCGGGCGATAAGATAGCGACAATACTAAACAACAGGCCGGAATGGAATTTTCTCGACATGGCAATAATGCAGATAGGCGCTATTCATGTCCCAATCTACCCAACCATAAGTCAGGATGATTACCGCTACATTCTAAACCATGCAGAGGTTATCTATGTTTTTCTTGCGGGTAAAGAGTTGTATCATAAAATTGAAGGTATAGAAAAGGATATACCAACTCTGCGCAAAATTTTCACCATAAAGGATTGGAAAGGGCTCAGACATTTGGGTGAATTGATAGAATTAGGGAAAGCCAATCCCCAAGCTGATGAATTGAAAAACAGAGCTGCTGCCGTTAACGGTGATGACATGGCCACATTGATCTATACTTCAGGCACAACAGGTGTTCCCAAGGGGGTAATGCTTTCGCATTACAATATCATTGCCAATTTCAAAGCTTGCGAGCCTATTCTTCCGATTCGGGAAAAGGGCGATGCAGTTTCCTATCTGCCTTTATGTCACGTGTATGAGAGAATGATCAATTACCTGTTTCAATATGTTGGAATATCTGTTTATTATGCAGAGAGTATTGCAACTATTGCAGATAACATTAAGGAGGTAAGACCTCATATTGTATCTACTGTTCCTAGGTTAATTGAAAAAGTGTACGACAAGATCATCGCAAAGGGCAGGGCTCTGAAAGGAATAAAAAAGCAGCTGTTTTTCTGGGCAGTAAATCTTGGGTTAAGGTATGAACTCTATAACCAGAATACTTTTTTGTACAAAATACAGCACAGAATTGCTGACAGACTGATTTTTTCGAAATGGAGGGATGCGATGGGTGGCCGTTTGATGTTAATGATTTCGGGGGGAGCTGCTTTGCAACCAAGGCTTGCCAGAGCTTTCTGGGCAGCCAATATTCAGGTGCTGGAAGGTTATGGCCTTACGGAAACATCTCCTGTAATTGCCGTAAACACCTTTGATCCCGACGGATGTATGATCGGAACCGTTGGTTTGCCTCTTAAGAATGTTGAGGTCAGGATTGCCAGTGACCATGAGATAATTTGTAAAGGCCCAAGTGTTATGATGGGTTATTATAAGGAACCAGAACTTACAAAAGAAATCTTTGATGAAGAGGGTTACCTGCATACCGGCGATATGGGTGTGATGATCAACAACCGTTTTTTGCAAATAACCGGTAGGAAAAAGGAACTGTTTAAGACATCATTTGGCAAATATATTGCTCCCGGTCCGATTGAGGATAAACTGAAAGAGTCACCCTTTATTGATAATGCAGTTGTTGTTGGTGAAAACCAGAAGTTTGCTGGTGCATTGATAGTTCCTGATTTTTCTTACCTCAGGTCGTGGTGTCTGATAAAAGAGATGCCTTATACAACTAACCAGGAAATGGTTAAACTTCCTGAAATACGTCAACGCATAATGAGGGAGGTAAATACTGCCAATAAATCTCTGGGAAATACCGAACAGGTTAAGAAAATTGAACTCATTGGAGATGAATGGTCGCAACCAACAGGTGAACTTACCCCTAAAATGAGTATTAAAAGGGATGTGATTAGTAAGAAGTATGAGGCATTGATTAAGGCTATGTTCGAATAGTTGATAAATGGTTGAAGTAAAAAGGATCTTCGATCTGCTTCCGCATCTGCAAAGAACATGCAGGAATAAAGCACGTCTTTTCTCATGGCAGGTTGAAAGCTCCTGGATCCCGGTTTCACTTCCTGATTATATCAGAACTTCAACTGCCCTGTGCCATGTTTTTAAAACTCTTGGCTATAAACAGGGCGACAGAGCAATGACAATCATCAGTAACCGTCCCGACTGGAATTATATCGATATGGGTTTGATGAAGGCTGGTATTATTCATATTCCTGTATACCCAACACTTAGCAGAAACAGTTTTAAGCATATAATTCAGGATTCAATGCCCCGGATTATTATTGTTGAAGACCCTGTTCTTGCTTCAGCGATTCAGGAGTTTACCGGCAACCTTGAATTTGATGTAACTGTTTATTGTATGCATGCAACTAATGGCATTAAACATTACAACGAATTGCTTGATACAGGATTAAAGCTATATTATAATGATATTGAACAGGATACTGACAACATTGACCCGGACAGTGTAGCCACCATACTATACACATCCGGAACAACCGGAAAACCCAAGGGTGTTATGCTGACACACCGCAACATAGTTTCAAATTTCCTGGCGATTTCACCCATATCAGGTTATGGTCCGGCGCAAACAGCAATGAGCTTTCTCCCTTTATGCCATATTTATGAGAGAACGTTAAACTATATGTATCAGTACCTGGGTATGACAATTTGTTATGTAGCTCCGGCCTTACGTGCATCAGAGTTAATCAGGGAGATCAGGCCTCATGTGTTCTGTGCTGTTCCCAGGTTTATTGAAAAAGCCTGGGACAGGTTTCTGGATGCAGGTTACAGGCAACCTATTTATCTCAGGCTTCTTTTCAGATATGCTGTGCAGTTTGCCGGCAAATACGATCTGCAGGGTAATAACAGTTTATGGTATCTCATCCAACTCAGACTGCTTAGGTCTCTCGTATTTAAAAAATTTCGCAGAGCTATGGGAGGAAGGCTTGAAATTATCGTATCGGGAAGTGCTGCTCTTCATCCACAACTTACTCAGAGTTTCTGGGCCGCAGGCATTAAAGTTATTGAAGGTTATGGCCTCACCGAAACAGCTCCTGTAATTGCAGTGAACAGGATTAATAAGGGTTTGTTCCGGTTGGGGACAGTTGGCCCGTTGCTCGATGAAGTTGACGTGAAAATCGATCAAGAGGGTGAGATTCTTTGTAAAGGGCCTAATGTGATGAAAGGATACTGGAATAACCAGGAACTTACTGATGAGGTGATTGATGATGAGGGGTGGTTACATACAGGTGATATTGGTGAGTGGGTTGATGACAGATTCATAAGAATAATCGACCGGAAAAAAGAGCTGATAAAAACATCAGGTGGGAAGTATATCTCACCCCAACAGATTGAGGCATTGTTTGGCCAATCAACATTTTTTGATCAGATTATGGTTGTTGGAGAGGGGAGGAACTTTCCAGCAGCAGTGATTTCTCCGGACTTTCGGAATTTGCATACCTGGTGTAAAAACAATCATATAGATGTATCTATTCCTCTGGAAATTCTTGGAAGGAGTGAGGTCAGGCAACTTCTATTCAACGAAACTGAGAAATACAATAAATACCTGGGGCAGTTTGAGAAGATCAAACGATTCCTGTTTGTAACCGAAACCTGGGACCCGGCAACAGGTGAACTTTCACCAACCCTTAAATTAAGGCGCAATTTACTTGCTGAGCGTTATCAAAAGGCTATCGGGGAGCTTTACGATGACAGCAGCTACCAGTAATCTACTCTTGAACCACCATCTTTTTCACAAGCCTCTTGCCCTTAAATTCAATACCATACAGATAGAATCCGGGTGAAAGTTCACCATGATGGAGTTCAATGGTATGGTCGCCTGATGCAACATCTGTCTCCCGGACAATAACAGCTCTTCCAAGCAGATCAACTGCGAAGAAACGGGCTTTTCCCGGGCTGTCTGTCCTGAATTCTACAATGGTATTGCCATTTGAAGGATTTGGAATGTTTTGGTATAGTACCAGTGATGCTCCTTCCGGCTCATCTATATCAATATAACAACTTGAATAGCTCTTACAAAGTTTGTTGTTGAATGTGTCAACATCATTTGTGAGTTGTGCTGTGATGCAGGCTGTGAAGGTGCCTAACGGAACAGTATATTTCTCATCAAACGTATATATCATTGAATCTCCCTGTTGCAGTGTACCGCTCCAGGTTTTACTTGCAAGTTCATTATTGTTTATCAGGTACTTCAACGTTAAGCTGTTGATAACCTGGTAACCTGCATTTACCACTACCACTTTGGCTGAGTCACACATTAACGGCCATGAATCCTTGGGATATATTATCCTCTTTACAGTCACATCTTTTGCACCGGCAGAAGGTATCATGTTAGCTTTTGCAGTATCGTTGAACTTGTATGGATCCCCTGCCACTGAAGTGAAAGCATAGAGGGTATAAGGTGAAACAGGCCCTGTATATGTCTGGGTAAAACTATGGTTAACTTCAGCTCCCGGGGCAAGTGTTCCTGTCCATGTTGAGGATACAGATGGTAAATTGCCAACTTTATATGACACAGGAATGTTCGTAAGGGGGTCTGTTCCAAGGTTCTTAATCCTGACTTCGACTGGTATGGTACCACCTTTTTCTGTGGTGTTCACCGGAGAATTTATAGCGATTACACCTGCATCAACAGGAACAGCAGGAACTGTTATGGAAAAATTGTCAATAGCCCATCCATCATAGCTGTTCACACTGCTGTTTGAAAAGAACCTGAAGCGGAACCTGACAGGATTGGGATTATTATCAAGGAAAGACAGGTTATATGTACTTAAAGCGTATCCACCACTTATACCGCTGAAACAGTTTACACCATTAATATTATGTGAGTACCAGTTCAGGCCGTTTGGATCCATAATATACCCGATATTGATCCATGTCTGTCCGCTGTTCAGGCTGTACTGAACCTGTGCACCGTCGAAATCGGGCTGCATATCAAGCCAGTGATAGAACCTGAGTGTAGCACCTGAAGTGTTAGAAAAATCAAAATATGGAGACATTAGGTACTCATCAGCGTTGTTGGTGTAGAATCCAGAAGGATTTGTCACCCAGGCATTTGTTCCACTATAAGCGTAATTTATTGTAATACCTGAGGGTGTACCTTTCTCCCATAATTTATGCGGGCCTTCACCAACCCAGTAATTCACCCCTTCCATATCATCAGAATATGGTACAGGTAATAATGGTACGCCAAGGAATTCAATGCCGGAAGTGTCGTTCAGGTTATAAGTATCACCGGAAAGGTTTGTGAACGCTTTTATCATAAAAATTCCCGGCAACACTGTTCCCTGTGTTGTGAAAATGTGCTGTGTGGAACTTCCGGGTGGTATATTTCCACTCCACGTTTCGAATACAGGTGATTGATTACCAAATTGAAATCCTACCTGGCAGGAGGTGATTGGTGAACTGCCAAAGTTCTCAATCTTAACCTCCACCGGCACCTGGGTGCCTGCCGCTGCACTGGTTGATGTAGGTTGGATAATTGCTGAAACACCCGCATCATTCGGAGAAGGAACAAACAGCATTATATTATCTACTAATGCGTTGTCACCAGCAGTCCCTGCATACTGGTAAGGGTTCTTGTTCGAGGATTGAAGAGTTAACATGAAAGTTGTTCCAACATAAGGTGTAAGGTCAAACACTTGGGTAACCCAGGGATCACTATCGGGGGTTGTCGGGTTAAACAAGGTGTCACCATTCTGGTTTGCTATTACCTGGTTGTTTACTTTAACCCTGAACCAACTGAAAGCAGCACCGGTAGAGTATGTTTGTCTCAGGTCAAACCGGAGCTTGAGGCTTGTCAAACCGGAAGCATTAATATTACAGCTCACGGCATTGGCATGATGTGCTGCATTGGTTGTCCATGCCTGCTGATAGGTTGTAGCATTTGTCCCGGATGCATCACCAATCCATCCCAACGGATTGCCACCCTGGAAATGCAAGCCATACTGGCTTCCATTACCGGCAGCATTTGTAACAGATAGTCCTGCATTTTGTGCCGGCTCCATCCTTAAAATGGAATTATAACCAGTCTCGAAGTTTTCATATCTGGGGAATGAATTTATTATGGTTACCCCACCTATGCTCACCGGCCCGAAACCGTTGTTGGTAGCGTCACCGTCACCGGGCATGCTTGTAGTTGCACTGAAAGTATAAACACCTGCCTGGTTCATGTTGTAATTATTAATAACCACAACATTGGCTTCAAAATTCGGCGGGAGTGTTCCACTGTTAACTACTGCAGGATTAAAATTGGTAGGATTTGTACCTGTGGATACAACCGTTACTGTGCATGGATTAAGACTGAAGTTTATCGTGTCGTCTCCATTATTGCGAACCCGTATTGCTACCTGCATCGCTGCAGTGTTGCAGGCATTACCGGTGGGTGCATGTAGAGCTACCGGGGAAACATCAAGCAATGGCTTGGCATACATCATCTTACATACAGTATCATTACCCGGATTAAAGTCGTTGGATAATTGAGTGAAGGCACAATAGAACTGCTGACCGGGTTGTAAGGAAACTGCCGGAAAGAATGCCGTATCGATTGCATTGGGATATAAAACACCTGCATATGTTGTTGTTACAATATTACCTCCATTGATACGATAACCTACAGGAATCGATGTAAGGGTATCTACACCATAATTGCGGATAAGAACCTTAACAGGTACTGACATACCCTGAACCTGATTGTTTACAGGGCTTACAATCTGAACTGCTGCAACATCGAATTTGGGTTTTCCATAGAATGTATTGCATAGAGTGTCGTTTGAAGTGTTCATATCTCCGGTGGCGTTAACCCAGGCACAGATATTATAATATCCTGCCGGAATTATTATCCCTGGCAGGGAAACATATGCAACGTTTCCCGGTGAAAGGGTGCCACTCCAGTTTGACGTCTGAACAGGCCCGGCATTAAGGCTGTAAGAAACTGCAAATCCCGTTAATGGGGCTGATCCCATGTTCTTAACCTTAACAACTACAGGGATGTTCTGCCCTTGTGGTTTATTCTGCTGAGGTGCAAAGAATCCGCTTACGGCTGCATCAACTGCTGCCGGAATTGTAATAGAGAAATCATCAATACAGAATCCTTCATAATTCCCGCTTCCGTTTGACATAAACTTGAACCTGAAACGGATACCTGCCATACCGGTGAACTGGTTCAGGTTAAATGAGGTATATTGCCACCCCTGTGAATTTCCTGACCATGCAGGCCCGGCAGAGGAAACTAAGTTTGCTGTATTGTACCAGTTTACTCCATTAGTATCATTAACAACCCCCAGCAAGCTCCAGTTCAACCCATTATCAAGGCTGAATTCCACAAACATACCATCGTAACCAAGTTCTGAATTATAACTCATCCAGAAACCAAGATTGGCATTCACCGCGTTGCTGAAATCAAACAAAGGGGAGGTAAGGATAGCTTCTGCATTTATATAATATGCCCCCTGGAGATTTGTACACCATGAATTGGGAGAGCTGTAAGCATTGTTGAGAGTACCGTATGACGGAGGGCCAACCTGCCAGTTGGTATATGGTGTTGTGTTGGCCGTGAACTGTGTCACAGCATCGAAATTATCCCAGAACGACAGTGGCACAAGTGTAGTCCCCAGAATGTTTATCATTGCACTATCGTTTAGTATTACCCCATCACCTGTGAGAGCTGTCCATGCTTTCAATGTTGAAAATCCAGCCGGAATGGTGATGACAGGGAATGATATCGTATCGGTCTGTCCGGTTGTTAAAGTGCCTGCCCAGTTTTGACTGACCACTGGAAGGTTATTTAACTGATAACTTACAGGTATCGTGGTGAGTTGGTTTTGACCGTAATTTTTAACCTCAACGACTACCGGTTTGCTTGATCCTGTCTGTGCAAATTGCATGGGTGAGAGTATAGTTGAAACTCCTGCATCTATAGGTGGAAGGTTAACAACAACATAAGCAGGTACCCTGGTGCTGCGGCAACCTGTCCCTTGTCTTATAAAGAACCTTAAATTAGGCCTGTTATAGGTAACATATCCGTCAAGATTGGGGAAACTACTGTTTTGCGTTCTGTACATAGCCTGATATTGGGTGGTGGTTGTGTACCTGAAACTGGGGTAACCTGTGGAAGTGCTCCCTTTCTGGTTTTCATAATATACAAGAAGAACATAATCAGGGTCATAAAAGAATGAGGTGGCAAGTCGTATCATCTGGAAACCGGGGCCACTGTAATTTATGGTTCCGTTAAATACAAGTGTCATCATTGCCGGATCAGGTTTCGTTGATGTTGAGAACACCGAATCGTGTACCAGTGCCATATATATACGCTGAGTTGGCATCTGATAATTTGTCGTTGTTGTACCCACCTCGAAACCTATGGAATCAATGTATCCCATTGAGCCGGGATTTATCGTAAACGCTGACCATCCGTATTCATAGTACCCGTAAAACGGCAGATTATATTGTGTGGATGTTCCTGTTCCACTGACAACACTTGCCGGTGTTTCTGAACCAACCTCAGCATAATAGGTTTTATTTGCAAAAAGAGGAGGAGTTATGTATGTATTTCCGTAGGCCAGCGACTGTGCTCCGACAATATCATCATACCAGTAGACCGTATTTGAACTGGTTGCTGTAAGCATTGCAGTATTGCCGGAGGCAATGGTGTCACCATAAACAACAGGAGGGTCGGGAAGAGAGAATGACTTTACGATCCTCGTTGCTGTATCATTTGCATTGGAACTTAAAAGAGTATCACCGGGCAGGTTTGTCCATGTGGTTATCACGAATGCAGTGTCATTGACGGAAGTGAGATTGACAGGGGTATTGAATGTATAGTTGATGGTATCTCCTGTAAGAAGTATTCCGGTCACAACCTCCGTAACAACCGGATGATTGTCTACACGGTACGAGGCGGTAAGACCACTTACAATGTTTGATGTTCCAAAGTTCTTTATCTTAACCGTTACCGGCTCATAGGTCAGGCCACAACCCTGGTGAGGCTCCGTAATAGCAATAACACCGGCATCAAAGGGAGGTAACAGCTTGATGGTCATGTCATCTATACAGGCCATAACCTGTACTGTGGTTGCAACCGGAGGGCTGGAGGCATAAAATCCCAAATAATAAACTCCTGTAACAGGTACACTGAATGTCGTCACAGCCTGCTGATAGGCTGCGTTGCTAAACCCCGGCAAACTTATAAGGTTAGTAGTCATTGATGCAATCGTGGTTGCATTGCCGAGTTTAACATCAACACTCTGGGAATAGGTGGCGTCTGATGTTCTATACCAGAATGAAAGCTCGTATGTGCGATTGGCCTCGAATGTGAAACATCTGGTGAAAAACCAGTCATTGCCTGCATTACTCTGATTACACTCATAACCCATGTATATCATACCTGTTTTTGCAGTAGTTGCATTTCCAAAAAAGTGCCAGTATGAGTTGTCATTATTTCCATCAATATAAGAGTACGGTCCCCTTACCGGATCGTCAATCTCGAAACTGGTGAAATAATCGTAATCATAGAAATTATGACTATTAAAAATCAAATAATCATTAATAGTGTCGTTTAAAAGATTTTCATCATTTGGAAGTGATGTATAGAACTGAATATTATATAACCCGTATGCAGACATGTTGGCTTTGGAAAGAAATTTCAGGGTGTCGGTAGTTAATGGGGGAATGTTTTTATTAAAAGTTTCTGTAACGGCCGGCAGGTTGTTTATCTTATATGTGGCCGTAAATGAAGTAACAGGGTCGGTACCGTTATTCCTGACAAGTAGCCTGACCTCTTCCTGTGAACCTAATGCACAGCTGCTCCTGGGCCATAGAACATTCGTAAAAAGTAAATCTTTAGCCGGTGGCGTATACTCATCTGCCCCGATATCGGGAGTCGTAAGGCTTCTTACATCCCAGTCGAAATCAACGGGCACTAAAGCTGCCGGGGTGCCAAGATTGTTCATGGGGATACTCGAAACATGAAGATTACTGGGGGAGGTAAAACCAGGATTTATGGATACCGAATTGGTGTCAACACCACTGGCAGATTTCCACATATTAAGGTTGCTGATAGTGCCGTTCCAATAACCCCAGTTTGTGGTGGCAACCGAAAAAAGATTGTTGTAATTTGAACGTGATACCGCTGCAGGGGCACTTATGTAAACACAGAATGCTCCTCCTGTGTTTGCAAATATATTGTTAAGTAACTGAATACTACTGCCCGAAGCCAGATAAAAGGCATGGCCTGCATTACTTGTTGGAGATGTGATGTTTACAGAATTATGATAATAATAATGATAATTGGCATTGCTTAAATAAAAACCGTATACAAAGGTGAATCCCCCAATCTCGGAAATCATGTTATTGGCAAAAAGAGCTTCCCTGCCGGGCGTTGAAGTACAGGTTGCCACATAAATCCCATATGTTCCAAAGGGTGCATTGATAGTATTCTTCTCAACTCTCATTTCGTTCTGGCAATAATTGAGGTACATACCGTAATAGTAAGTGTTGGCAGTCCCATGGATAGCCTCGGTTTGTGAATAGATGTAGTTTGAAGTGATAACAGGAGCCTCATGGTACCTGAGATCTATACCCCTGTAATACTGATTAATGAACTGATTTGAGTCAATTACTATACCCTTAACTGTAACGGTAGAGGAGGCTCCGTAAAACAGAAACCCATAAGACCCATAGTAAAACCTGTTCAACCGGAATACATGGTTCGAGTCGTTATTGGCAGTGCCCGATGGGCTGTAAACCAGGCATATATTGGTTGAGTTTACAGAAACCATAGGACCAATAATCTTATTGCCAGTAAACTTGTTGTTAAATGAAGAGTTAGCTATGTATATTACATTGCCATAAGTAGTGTTCTCCGCCTGAAATGTCAGATATTCAAAGTTAAGGTATCTTGCCCCGTCAAGTTTCAGCACAAAATTATCGGCAGTGCCGGTTGCGTTGTATTTTATCACAACATCATTGGGATTCATAGTCGATGACCTGAACGTTATAGTGTTGATGGCGGATGTTCCCGGAATGTTCTGAAACGTCATTTGGGTTTGGTGTATCCCCGGTAAAAGGCTGAATACTACAGGTCCCGACATGCCGCATTGTGTAACTGCAGTTATTGCATCTGTTATGGTAGGAAAATCTGCTGTTGGCGAATTGCCAACTGTATAAGTGCCATTTAATACGTTCAGGCAGACAAAACCTGAAGATACTGCCGTATCATTATTCGGGTTCTGGTCTGCACTGTCGTTTGGCATCGATGCCCACGCTTTTACTGAATATGACCCCGGAGACATCAGCTCGTTTCCAAGAGTAATGGCATTGGATGACAGATATGGAAGAATGGTCCCCGTCCAGATGTAAGGTGGTCTGGATTGCCCGTTATAGGTATAATTTATTGTGGCTTTTGTGATAGTATCTGTTCCGTGGTTTTTTAAGAATATACGTACCGGATTTGTGCCTGCTATTGCAGTTCCGGTTGGTTCGATGATCTGCGAAATTCCAACATCATACTGATAGTTTGTCACCTGGAACCCGATCTGTATGTTTGGCCTCATGTTGGTTCCGTAAACGTAATTCGGGGGATTTGTTGAGGAGCTCCAGCTCTGCCCCATACCCGTTGCAGTAGTGTAATACCAGTTTAACCCTCCTGTTGCGTTTCCGGGCCTGTACCATTCAACCAATACCATGAGATTGTTGTTGCCATTGTAGTTAAAGCTGTTGGGCATGTTGAACATAAATGTTTGCCAACCTGTCGAGAGTAGCAGATTCTGTGTGGTGCTCTGATATACAAGTGTTGCTCCACTCAGCTCCGAGGTGAATGTACCAACTGTTGAAGGTATTGAAGTGATGGTGGTATGCTTGAGGTATATCCTCAGCGTCGCATTGCCCAGATTATATCCGCTGGTGTTCGCCTTGTTCCATGCCATCGACTCAATGATACCTGCTGCATTCAGTTCGGCCGGTGTGAATATGCTTATGTGATTACTGTATAGGTAAGTGCTGCTGGCACTCGTGATGATTATAGGGCCAGGAGAGGTGCTGTTGCTTGTACCAGTACCTATTGTAACAAGCTGGGGCGGCTGCTTAACCTTGAAACTTATACATCCCGTCTGCGGATAACGACCCATGTTGGAAAAGGTTGACCCATCCCAGGCAAGAACATGATAACAGATTAACGAGTTATAGGTATTACTTGGAATATCGGCAGTGTAAATGTTGCCTGATTGTATTGCCATACCGATTGTGTCAGGGGTGCCACTGTTGACAGTGTAAACAACCACTGCAGTATCAATACCGCTGAAATCGGTGATCTCTGCAAAAACCTGAAAAGGGCCTGTGTGATATACAGTGTCAGGCAGCAAAGGTGGTGTAAGTGTTATTGCCGGGGGTATCATCTCATCAATATTGGCGGTTACTTTAATATCGTCAATTACCCAACCCCAGTTATCATATAGAGTTCCATTGTTCATGTCTTTTAAAACAAACTTTATCATTACCTGTGATGAATTGCCCACTAAGTTTGATATATTGAATACTTCATTCTTCCACCAGGTGTTGTTCGGAGGGGTTGGGTTGCCCGGAATCCATGTGGTGTAGGCAGTTGAGGTGAACTTGTTCCCGGAGGCTGCACTGAATCCTCCACTGCCCAGATATTGTGTCTCTGTTAATTGTGTCCAGCTTGTTCCGTTGTTATTTGATACCCATATCGTACCCTCATCAAAAAACTCAATCTTGCAAATATGGCTGAACTCTAGCAAAACATAAAGATTTCCCGTTGTACTGAAACTTGTTGTCGATAACAACGATGAATCTCCGGGATTAACAATATGAGCTGAATATGATTTTGTACCGGAGTTATACAGTGTTGTGTTTAGACCCCATAACTGCGTCCCTGCTGAAGCAACTGACGGCGTGCCCTCAAAACCCTCCTGGTAAACAATAGTCTGGCCATTGGACAGCAGGCTGAAAACTAATAAAATAACAGAAAAAGTGTATACACGCTTCATAATTATTGATTTTTTGTAATGATTTTTTATTGATATCGAAAACTAAACAATCTCAAAGATACGCTTTTTACGATACATTTCATTATATCTGTTAATAGGATTAATCGAATTCCTGATATTTAGACGTTATCTAAACAGTTTTACAATTGTCAATAAATCAGTATTATATACTCCTTTTGATCTTAGCGCATAAATGCCACTATTTTATACAAACCACTAAAACAATGCTTTAAAAAGAACAGATAACTTTTAATGGTTTAAAAAAAATGTTTGTTTTTTTTACTTTTGCGCATCAGATGTAATAAAGAAAGGAGATAAACACGTGACAAGCGTAATTATAACTGCAGTTGTTTCGTTAGGATCCATTGGTTTGGCTGCAGCAGTGATATTGTATTTTGTAGCACAGAAGTTCAAGGTTATCGAAGATCCGAGGATAGATGATGTTGAGGAGTTGTTACCAGGTGCAAATTGTGGAGGATGTGGCCTAGCCGGTTGCCGTGCATTTGCAGAAGCTATGGTAAAGGCTGCTGAACAGGGTGACCTCTCAGCTCTGAGTTGTCCTGTCGGTGGTAATGAGGTTGCAGCCGCTATTGCAAAAGTTCTGGGTATGGAGGCAGTGGCAAGAGAGCCTCAGATAGCAGTTGTCAGGTGTTCTGGTACAAAGGCTAACGCACCTGTTAAAATAGTCTACGATGGGCCACAGACTTGTGCCTTTGCTCATGCTCTGTCATCAGGCGAATCAGGGTGTCCAAACGGCTGCCTCGGACTGGGTGATTGCGTGATTTCCTGTACCTTCGATGCTATATGGATGGATGAGGAGACCAGCCTTCCTGTCGTTGATGAAGAGAAATGTGTGGCTTGTGGAGCATGTGTAAAAGCTTGCCCCAGAACCATTATCGAGTTAAGGAACAAAGGGAAGAAAAGCAAAAGAATCTACGTTAGCTGTATCAACACGGAGAAAGGCGCACTTGCAAGAAAAAACTGTTGTGTTGCATGCATCGGCTGTGGTAAATGTGTGAAAATATGCCCCCATGATGCTATCACAATGGAGAACAACATCGCATATATCGATTACGAAAAATGCAAGCTGTGCCGTAAATGTGTTCCTGAGTGCCCCACCACGGCAATTATTGAACTTAATTTCCCGCCACGAAAAGAAAAAGATCCTGCACCTGTTGCAGAAGCTGATGTATAATTCAACGTACAAAACAAAAAATCAACATAACAGGGAGGACAAAACCTTGAAAACTCTGACCTTTAAATTAGGTGGAATTCATCCGGAAGGAAACAAGATCTCTGCAAATATACCCATCGAGATGCTGGAACAGGTAAAACAGGTTTACGTACCGGTATCTCAACATCTGGGAGCTCCGGCAAAGATTATTGTAAACAAGGGCGATGAGGTGAAAACAGGACAATTGCTGGCTGTTGGTGAAGCTTTCATTTCTGCCAATATACATTCACCCGCAACAGGTAAAGTCGCAAAAATTGATCTTCACCCTGACCAGAGCGGTTACAGGCGGACAATGATTTTTATTGATGTTGCTGATGAGGAGATTTGGGAAGATGGTATCGATACTTCCCCTGAAATTATCAGGGAAATAACTGCAGATAAGGCCGGTATTATTGCCAGGATCAAAGACAAGGGTATTGTTGGCATGGGAGGTGCCACATTCCCTACCCATGTTAAACTTATGGTGCCGGATGGCAAAAAGATTGAGACCCTGTTGATAAACGGGGTGGAATGTGAACCTTATCTTACTGCCGACCACAGAGTTATGCTTGAGCGTGCTGAAGAGATGCTCATCGGTGTTCAAATATTGATGAAAGGCCTTGGTGTGGATCGGACAGTTATCGGCATTGAAAAGAACAAACCTGACGCCATCGTTCATCTGACCGAAATGACCAGAAATTTAAAAGGGATAGATGTAGCAGCACTTAAGGTTCAGTACCCTCAGGGCGCTGAGAAGCAGCTTATAAAAGCTGTTTTGAACCGTGAGGTTCCCTCCGGAAAACTACCTCTTGATGTTGGCTGTGTTGTGAGTAATGCCGGTACTGCACTGGCCGTTTATGAGGCAGTTCAGAAGAATAAACCTCTTATTGAACGTGTGGTCACAGTGACAGGAAAGGGTGTTGAAAATCCCTGCAACCTGGTAGTTCGGATAGGAACCCCGGTACAGGCACTTATTGATAAAGCTGGCGGGCTACCCAACGATTCAGGAAAGGTTATTAGTGGAGGCCCTATGATGGGAAAAGCTCTCAACTCACTTGAAGCACCTGTTACCAAAGGCACTTCCGGAATACTTATTATGCAACAGGGTGAATCCCTCAGAAAAGAGGTTCTGAATTGCATTCGCTGTGCCAAATGTACCAAAGTATGCCCTATGGGGCTCGAACCGTATCTCCTTGCTCAACTGGCAAACCTTGCTAAGTGGGAAGAGGCAGAAAAGAACAGGATAATGGACTGTATAGAATGTGGATCATGCCAATGGGAATGCCCTGCAGGCAGGCCACTGCTAGATTTTGTACGCCTTGGAAAATTAAAGGTTGGAAATATCATCAGAACAAGAAAGAATTAACAATATTCACAATATGAACTTACTAACACTTTCAGGTTCACCGCATATCCAAACCGACAGAACAGTAAGAGGTATCATGTTCGATGTTGTCATCGCCCTGATACCTGCGTTGCTTGTCTCTCTCTGGTTTTTTGGCCTGGGTGCTGTAAAAGTAACCCTTGTAGCTGTTATTACTTGTATACTTTTCGAATGGCTGATAACGAAGTTCCTGTTGAAGGCAAAATCAACAATTGCTGATGGTTCGGCAATTGTCACCGGAACCCTTCTCGCTTTCAACCTGCCATCAAGCCTGCCAGTTTGGATGGTTGTAATTGGCGCCCTTGTCTCAATAGGAATCGGTAAAATGACCTTTGGAGGCCTCGGAAAGAATCCGTTCAACCCGGCTCTCGTCGGCCGTGTTTTTCTGCTGATATCATTTCCTGTTGACATGACTATGTGGCCTAAACCTTTTGAGAGTCGGGGAATTTTAAATTTTGGAGGCCTCGATAAAGTAGCACTTGACAACATTACCGGAGCAACACCCCTTGCACTGGCAAAAGCCGGAAACCTTGACGCTATTCCGGAATATGCCGACCTTCTTCTTGGCAACATGTACGGAAGCCTTGGCGAGATTTCCGCTATCGCACTTTTGATTGGCGCATTATACATGTTGTTCAGAAAAGTGATCTCCTGGCATATCCCTGTGGCATATTTTGGCTCGGTAATAATTTTTACCGGAATACTATGGCTGGTTAACCCTGACATGTATATGGATCCTATTTTCCACCTGCTTACCGGTGGACTCTTTCTGGGTGCTTTCTTTATGGCTACCGACATGGTAACTTCACCTATGTCGGCAAAGGGGATGCTGATTTTCGGAGCTGGATGCGGTATCCTTACCATCGTCATTAGGGTGTTCGGCGCATATCCCGAAGGTGTTTCTTTCGCAATACTGATAATGAACGCTTTCGTGCCACTGATAAACAGATCTATAAAACCAAAACGATTTGGGGAGGTTATTAACAATGGCTAAAAAAGAGTCTACTTTTACAAATATGGTCGCCACACTGGTGATCATCACAACTCTTGCAGGTTTTGCCCTTGCAGGGGTGAAAAACCTTACTGCCGACGCAATTGCCCTTGCAGAAAAACAGAAGCTGGAGTCTTCCCTTAAGGTTGTACTGCCTACTGATGTCGAATACGAAGTCAGTAAGGATATAAAAGAGGTTGAGATAACCGATAAGGACAAGCTTATCTTCTATTATGCAATGAATGGTGATGAATTGGTTGGTACTGCTGTCGAAACTTATACTACGAAAGGATTTAGCGGGAAATTCAGGATTATGGTAGGTTTCCGGCCGGATGGATCTATTATAAATACCTCTGTGCTGGAGCATACTGAAACACCTGGTCTAGGGGATAAGATGGATGCTTCCAAATCAGGTTTTCCCAAACAATTTATCGGTGAAAACCCTGCTGAATTCAAATTAAAAGTGACCAAGGACGGAGGTGACGTGGACGCTATAACCGCAGCAACCATTACCTCCCGTGCCTTCTCGGATGCAGTACAACGTGCCTACGATGAGTTTATTAAAGATGGAGGAGCTCAGAAATGAATCAATGGAAAAATTTTACAAAAGGATTTATTAAAGAAAACCCCGTGTTGGTGTTGTTACTGGGATTTTGCCCTACACTTGGTGTAACAACATCTGTTTTCAATGGTTTGGGAATGGGATTAGCAACTACTTTTGTTCTTGTTATGTCTAATCTGGTGATTTCACTTGTTAAAGATGTAATCCCCGGAAAAGTCAGAATACCCGCTTTTATTGTTATTATTGCTACATTCGTCACTGTTGTCGACTTGCTTTTAAAAGGTTATGTTCCCGCTCTCCATAAGGAGTTGGGATTATTTATCCCTCTGATAGTGGTCAATTGTATTGTGCTCGGAAGAGCCGAAGCGTTTGCCAGTAAAAACAACATCCTTTCATCCATAATTGATGGTCTTGGAATGGGTCTTGGTTTTGCTATGGCCCTGGCAATCCTCGGCGGTATCCGTGAACTGTTGGGATCCGGTTCCCTGCTTGGATACAGAATCCCGGTTTTCCCCCTCGATGCCCAGGGAAATCCTCAAACCATTCTGGTTTTTGTCCTTGCTCCCGGTGCATTTATCGTGGTTGGCTATATGATTTCCCTAACCAATATTATTAAAAAGAAAATCTAATCAAATTTCTGAATAACAATGGAATACATCATAATATTTATCGGATCAGCATTCGTAAGCAATATTGTCCTTGCCCAGTTTCTGGGAATCTGTCCTTTCCTGGGAGTGTCATCCAGGGTTGGTACCGCTGCAGGGATGAGTGGTGCCGTATTGTTCGTTATGACTTTGTCCACTATCGTGACCTGGCTGATTCAGCAGTATTTGCTGGAACCTTTTAACCTGGGATTCCTTCAAACCATCAGTTTTATCTTTGTGATTGCATTCCTGGTACAGATGGTCGAATTAATCCTGAAAAAAACTGTCCCCAGCCTTTATCAGGCCCTGGGAATTTACCTCCCTCTGATTACTACAAATTGTACCGTACTCGGTGTTGCTATCCTTACAATTAACAAGGACTATAATCTTCTTCAGGGTGTTACTTTTGCTGTCTCTACTGCTATTGGTTTTGCCCTTGCTATGGTTCTTTTTGCCGGAATCCGCGAGCATCTCGACATGATGGAAGTTCCAAAAGGGATGAGGGGTGTCCCTGTTGCACTCGTTGTGGCAGGCATCATGGCACTCGCTTTTATGGGGTTTGCTAACCTGGTGTGATAAGGGTGCACGACTTTACGAATTTACGACTTTACGATTCCCCCGGGCACTGAGCGGAGTCGAAGTGCCCCGATTTCCCCGATTTCCCCGATTCCCTATGTGTAAAAAAAATCGCTAATCAGCAATCAAAAATCAGTAATAAAAAAAAGCCAATAGCCAACAGCCAATAGCCAATAGCCAACAGCCAACAGCCAACAGCCAACAGCCAACAGCCGATTTCCCTTATTGCACGATTTTTCTGATTATCTTTGCAATCCAAACACTATCATTATGGACCTAAGCAAAATTGTTTCAATCGGTGGTAAGCCCGGTTTGTATAAAATGATCGGCCAGACCAAAACAGGCTTCGTTGTTGAATCACTCGAAGACGGTAAACGGATGCCTGCATTCCCTTCACAGCAGGTGAGCGTGCTTGAGGAAATATCCATTTACACCACAGGTGAGGATATGCCACTTAAGGATGTTTTTAAAAGGATTTTTGAAAAGGAATCTGAAGGCAAAGCTCCTGACCATAAGGCAGATACTCGTGTGATAACAGACTATTTCGAAGAGATAGTGCCTGAGTATGAGCGCGATTCGGTTCGCCAGTCGGATATGAGAAAAGTTTTCCGCTGGTATAATGAACTTCTTGAGGCAGGTTTAATGGTATGGGATGAAGCAGTGGAAGAATCCGCTGAGAAGGATGAACCTGCCGGTAACGTTGATGAACCATCTTAAGAATAGCATCTTCATTAACATCATTCCTTTAAACAACAACAGTTGAATGAAGAAAATAGTAGATTTTTCGGCTCTGGAAGTTAGGCATCTGAGTGATGATACATTTATAATTGTGCTCAGATGTAAAGAACCCTTGTTACCGATTTTACCGGGGCAGTTTGCAGAAGTTGAGGTGCCGGGCGGATCCGGAATATTTCTACGCAGGCCGCTCTCAGTGCACGGTTTTGATATTGCTGAAAGAACCCTGAGCTTTTATGTGAAAATTGCCGGGAAAGGAACAGCCAGAATGTCTGAATTGCTTCCCGGTGAAAAGGTCTCGGTGATTTACCCCCTCGGAAACCATTTCTCTCTCGTCTCCTCAGGCAAAGTTCTGTTGGTAGCGGGAGGAACCGGTGTTGCACCCATGCTGATGCTTGCCAGATCTCTTAATCAGGCAGGAGCCAGACCTGTTATCATCATCGGTGGACGGTCGGTAAAGGATATCCACATTTCTGATGAATATTACAAAGTGGCAAAGATGCATGTGACCACAGAAGACGGCTCTCAGGGAGTAAAAGGCCTTGTTACCGGTCACCCTCTTCTTAACGAGGGGTTTCAGTTCGAAAGGATCTATACCTGCGGCCCTGAGCCTATGATGAAAGCTCTGTCGGCAATAGCCCGCGAGAAAGGTGTCGTTTGTGAAGCTTCACTCGAAAACACTATGGCATGTGGCTTCGGAGCATGCCTCTGCTGTGTGGTTAAGACCACCGAAGGGCATAAATGTGTTTGTACCGAAGGTCCCGTTTTTCAAACCACATCCCTTGTAAACTGGTAACATCAACGTTATGGCAGATCTCAGAATAAATATAGGCGGACTTAAATTGAAAAATCCCGTGATGACCGCCTCAGGCACCTTCGGTTACGGATCCGAGTTCGATGATTTTATCAATGTAGGCGACCTTGGCGGTATTGTGGTTAAAGGTACCACTCTCGAACACCGCGAAGGGAACAATTACCCCCGCATGGCTGAGACACCTGCAGGAATGCTCAATTCCGTGGGATTGCAGAATAAAGGGGTTGCATATTTTGTCGAACATATCTACCCGGCAATACGGCATTACGATACCAATATCCTGGTGAATGTATCCGGCTCAAGGGTGGAGGATTATGTGAAAGTGTGCGAAATGCTCGATGACCTTGATGATATCCCCGGTATTGAACTGAATATCAGTTGCCCAAACGTGAAAGAGGGGGGTATGGCTTTCGGAACCTCCTGCCCGTCTGCCAGAGAGGTCACCAAAGCGGTAAGGGCAGTGTACAAAAAGCACCTTATGGTGAAACTCTCACCCAATGTTACCAGCATTGCTGAAATAGCAAAGGTGATCGAAGATGAAGGCGCCGATTCGTTGTCGCTCATCAACACTCTTCTGGGCATCGCCATCAACGCCGAAACACGCCGCCCGGTTCTCAGCACCATCACCGGAGGCCTCTCCGGTCCAGCCATCAAACCTGTGGCACTCAGGATGGTTTGGCAGGTTGCCAATGCCGTAAAAATCCCCATCGTGGGCATGGGAGGAATCATGAACGCCACAGATGCAATCGAGTTTATCCTCGCAGGCGCCTCCGCAATCCAGGTAGGTACCGCCAACTTTCTCGACCCGACAGTCACCATCAAAATACTCCGCGGTATCGAAGAATACCTCGACCACCACAATGTCGCCTCCGTCAAAGAGCTGGTAGGTGGAATGGAGTGTTGCTGATATCATTCTGATAAAGAAATCCAAATAATAGGTTCTCTGCGCACATTTCCGGGATCTGTGCGAATTAAAAAATCCGTATGATGTCAAAATCTTTTTTCCTCCTACCACTCGGAACCCAGTACCAGAAACTTACTCACTGAGGTAACTCCAGCAGCATTGACCAAAACCTGCTCCGTAACCTGCTTCATAAGTTGAGCTGTTGCGCAGCGTCCGCCACATTGAATACCCAATGTTTTCACCAAGTGCCATGTGATGGTAATAATGGTGAGGTCTTCCCGACCATGAACATACCAGCCCCCATCCTGATGAGGCAAGAGGGGCTCGTAACAGGTTGTTCTGACTATGCGCAAATATAACCACATTTACCCTCCTGCCACCACCATTATTCAAAAACAGCTAACTTTGCCTCGTCTTAATACTCCCATTCTCGCATCCTCAGATTAACAAATTCTCACATATCTAAATCAGTTAATTCTCATGTTTTCAAATCAACAAATTCTGATACTATGCATTGCCCGGTTTGTAAAACAGACATGATAATACAGGAACTCAACGATGTTGAGGTTGATCATTGCCTTGAGTGCCATGGTATCTGGCTCGATAAAGGGGAACTCGAGATGTTGCTTGAAGAGGGATCGGGTGATGACCAGTTGGTCTCCACTTTCAGGAAGGTTTCATCAGGCGAGGCCTCACGCTCATGCCCAATATGCCGTAAAACGATGGAAAACGTACAGGCCGGGCCTGATGAATTCCCTGTATTGCTTGACCGCTGTCCGAATCATGGTTTGTGGTTCGATGCAGGCGAGCTGCAGCAGATCCTTGAATCCTCTGAACAATACAGTGGCAGCAAGCTGGCTGCACTGTTGAAGGAGATGTTCCCCGGCATGAATGGCTGAAAAGATTTAATTCTCCTGAATAAATAGCCACAAATTGCGCATTTTGTGCAATAATTAATATTATTCTGATGATAGGATAATCACCCAGCCAAAGGCAATTTGTGCACCTCATCCTTCGTTTATGAATCAAACCATTCACTATCATCATGATGCAACAAAAACACCTTTGTAATCCAACTTTGTGGATGGTATTACTGATTTTATCCCTCTTCTCATCAGGTCTGTTTGCCCAGCAGAAGCCCACCGCACCCGTGAAGGTAATTGTAACCGACATGAAAGGGAAGAAGCGGACCGGCGAAACCATTCTGTTTGTTGACAGCGTGGCACGCAGGACATACTCAGGTATTTCCGATGCAAGAGGTGAGATCAGCATTCAGCTGCCTGCCGGGGCGGTTTACCAGATCCGCATCAAGGCTATTGGCGATGAACTGCAGTACAACACTCTGGAGATCCCGGCATTGAATGAGGGGGAGTTTTTCAGCGAGAAATCGGTGGTGATGATTCAGTTTGAGCCGGGGAAAACCTTCCTGCTGAACAATGTCTATTTCGATACCGGGAAAGCCACCCTGAAAGCGTCTTCCAATGCAGAGTTGAACGACCTTGTGGAGTATATGAAACTGAAGCCAACGGTAAAAATTGAGATTGCCGGCCATACCGACAGCGTAGGGGATGACGAATCGAATATGAAGCTGTCGCAGGACAGAGCACAGGCGGTAAAAGATTACCTGGTCAGAAAAGGTGTTGCAGCAAAACGTGTAGTTGCGAAAGGCTACGGCGAGACACGCCCTGTAGCCTCAAATGACACACCTGAAGGGCGGCAGAAAAACCGCCGCACCGAAGTGGTGATTTTGGCTGAGTAACATCACCCTCCAATATTCTTGTAGGCTTCTGTGATCAGGTGTTTGGTGGCTTCGAATGATGCCAGGTCATTGAGGCTCACCTCGAGGTCACCGGTACCGAAATGGCCGATGTTTCGTACATCTCTGGTATTGACATTTGATGATAAGTTATTTGGGGTTGTATATTTGAACCTATGAGTATTGCATACTATTGAATTAAAGGTGTTTGCAAGCATAGAGCATTCATACTAAAAGTAAAATATGTTTCAATGAATCCCTTGCACAGTTCAATATTGCGCTCCTAACGGAGCTTGTGGGATATCGGGTGGGGCTTTGTTTCTACCAATATTGCGCTCCTAACGGAGCTTGTGGGATATCGGTGGGGCTTTGTTCTTTGCTTCTTGGAGTTAGCCAGGTTACCTGACCAACAGCTTCTTGGAAGCGAGTTTTTTTCCAGTTTCGTCCTTGACGTTCACCAGGTATATTCCGCTGGGCAGTGCGGAGATATCTAGTTCAGTCTTAAAAGACTGGAAGGTTTCCTTTTGAACCAGCTGGCCGGTGGAGCTGTAGAGCTCGACCGTTTTTTCGTTTACTCCGAAAACTGGAAATTCCAGAGTGACGGAGTTTTCGGCTGGGTTAGGGTAGAGGTTCAGGGCATCGGCTATGTCCTCATCCGGAACAGAGCCAATTACTTGCATATCAAGAATCAGTCCGCTGTGACCAACAAACATGGCGCGACCTTGACCGTTATACGAAGCTCCCCATATTGAGAAAGTGTTGGCCGTAGGATAAATAACGGCAAGCTGGCTAGCGTCAACTTTTAGATGACGAATTCCTCCGTAGCCACAAGTAATTACATTATTATTATCAATGACAATTAAGTCTTCTCCAAAATAATTGTAATCACCAACAGAAGCCTCATAGATGAGATCCATCTTCGCCTGACTCTCCGTCCACCTATACAAGTCACCGCAATACGTAAGGACAAAAAAAATATTATTATCCTTACTACGAATAACATGAGGAGTTTCTCTTCCGTTAGGAAAAGTATACAATACCAAGTTGCTTTTAGTAAGGTTATTATACCTTATCAACCTAGCATCATAATTGACATTCTTCCCGGTGAGCAGAAATAAAGTATTGCTATCCTTGGCCCAAAGGTCTGGATAAGAATACCAATAATCTGACTTAAGAGAGGTAAACTCCGTCCCATTATACCACCAAATCCAGCCATAATTCTCGTTGTCACTGGAGACGAAAAAGGCCTGATCTTCTGCCAAAAAAAATCCACGAGCCCCAGCACTCATCGCTGTCGGTCTAGCTCCGGCTGATTGCCAACTTTTTGAAACATTATTCCAGGAATAAAAGCCATAATAGTTCATATATACGGCCTGAATATCCCCGTTGGATCTTTTGGTTCCACAAATCGGTAAAACCGGCTGATTAGTCGGAGTATTAAGCTGACTCCAATTGGAGCCATCATAATATAATCCAACAGTAGGTCCACCAGCTAAAGCTTCGTTCCCAAGCATCAAAACATCATAAATCTTGTTTTGGTTAGGATCTGGATTGCTCATCGAGCTGAAAGAAAAAGTCTGCCCATAGCTACTCAAGGTAGCCATAAAGAAAAAGAAAAAAAACATAACAAAAGTTCTCATGACGACCTCCGTTTTTATGGTTTATATTGAATTTTTAAAGAATAATACATTATATCACATTAATAATAAAATGTCAATGTTTTTAAAAATGTTTTTAAAAATAATTTATTTTTATTTTTTTAATTAGCACAAGAGTCGCAATTGCCATTTATCGTCATAGAGTCCTTGAATTCATCTTCGACACAACACTTTGAGCAATTAATAGGAACTGGATCAGAGCTAAACCCACTCAACCCAACACAACTATAGAAGCCCCAATTATCCTTAGCCTTAATCAGGATCTTGTAATCCCCCGGAGATAGGTATCTGAATATTCTATGAGTGCTATTGGTTTCTGGTGGAACAGGATCAACATTTTTTAAAATAATACGTCCTTCGTCACTATTCCAGTTAGTTTTCTCTTCTTTGATTCTAATGGTTAATTCAGAAATAGGAACTTGTTCTAGATCTACTATAGTATTAAAGGAGAGAGTATAGAAACCAGCACTAACAACTTCATAGGTATCTCCTTTTTTATTCACTGGCACACCAATAGCATTAGTTAATTGAACCTTGTCAGCAGGGACCTTTGGGTAAACAGCTGCAAACATTGTTTCTGGGGTTCTATTAGTTTTATTAGTAAAGACTCCCGGAATGGCTGAAGCACTGGTTTCAGCAGTATAATCGAAAGAGTCACCAGGGAGAAAAATAGATGTGACTTTCAGAAATATGTGCTTTAAATATTCTTTGAAGTTATGGCTCGGTGAAGACTTGGTTTGCATTTCCTCATAATTTAGATCTTTTATAGAATTATAGGCCAAATTACTAGAGGGGTCAAATAATTTAACTCCATTATCAAAATACAAGAAAGCGCAGGCGTCAACCATACTTCCATTATTATAAACTGTTTGGCCAAAACTATTGCAGGAATAAGGCAGACCATAATATTTTCCATTTGATGGTTGGCCACTACCAGCAAAAACTGAACTGCCTGTAGGTTTATCTTGACTATTTGTTGTGATCGCTCCAAAAGTAAGCATACCGGAGGTTGAGGTATAATAAAACTTAGGCAAGTCTGATGTAAGAATTGACTTGCTTTTGGTTTTGTCTCGCAATATGTGAGTTATTGAACTTATCATTAGCAATGACGAAAATTCAGATGTAAAGGTAATGCATTTATTTACAAAGCAAAAAATTAATTCATGCTAATATGGAAAAAGTAATTAATCTCCCCCCTCTATTACCCCCACCTCCTCCTCCGTCAACCCATACAGCTCATAAACCAGGCGGTCTATTCCAGTTTCGAGGGGGGTGCTGTCGGAGTTGGTGTTTGTTGCTTTGATTTCCAAAACTTGTTCTACGATGTTCTTGATCTCATTGCGTAACGGTCCGTTGCCTGTTGCAATGGGTATCTGGCTGAAATACTTCCAGATGAGCTGGTGCCCATTCTGAATGGCAGTGCAGTATTTCGAGATAAGCCACCAGCCTAACCGGGAATTCAGAATCCCTAAAAGCACTTTGTCGTCAGAAGGAATAAACCACATGGAGTTGTTACAATACATGTCGGCATCATCAAAAATAAAACATGGCTTCACCTGCAATACCTGGTACATGATTTTGGGCCGTTCAAACAGGTGGTAATAATCACAGGCTCTTAACTCCCACCAATAATCCCCCTGGTCGGTGCGCAGTTCTGCCTTGTGCTTGTAGGTAAGCAAATGGGCTGCAATGCCGGGGTAGTGATTCGAAAACCAGTCCCAGGCATGGTCGTATTCCATATATCCATACCTCGGCATTGGTTCACAAACATGATAAGGGCTGTCTGCCGGCAAGTTCTTTCTAATTGTTAAACCTTTGGGTACCAATATCAGCCAGCTTCTGTTCTTAGGGTTCAGATATGGCTTAATGTCACGCCCCAACAGAAACGGTTTGATCAAAGCTGCCGAATTAGGGTCTTCCTTTACAATCTGATCCCGGGTAGCATCATCGATCAAAAATGCCTCTGTAAGCCCGGTTAGAATTCCCCGCTTGGGTGGAATATCCACATAAGTCTCTAACGGTTTGCTTAGCTGTTTGATGGCTTCGAGAAGCTGTTTCTCGCCAGCAGTTGAAAGGATCCACACCTCTTCATCCAGGCTTGCATGATGGATAGATTGGCTGATCTGACTGAGGTACAACGGGAAAGTCTTTATAAATTCAAGAGTGTCAACTTTTGCCCCTGTAAAAAGAGTAGAAGGTGGCTCTTTAACAGCCGAGAGAATACATGGATAGGTGGTCGCTTCGTCAAAGACTTGCTTATCCCCAAAATCAACAATATCCAGTACATTGATCGAAGCCAGAAACTTTCTCGCAGCCTGACCATACCCGGCCTGCATAAACTTATTGGGCATAATAAACGTAAAGGCTCCATTTCTCTTCAGGATTTCAAATCCTCTCTCAATAAAGAAAATGTATATATCAGCCGTACCTGAATAAAGCGAATAATTCGACTTCAAATATGGCTTCAGCTCCGTAAATACCTCCTGCCGGATGTATGGCGGATTACCGATTACCACGTCGAAACCGGTGAAGGTGCCGTCTTCGTCGAGAACCTCAGGGAACTCGAAGCGCCATTCGAAGGCGTTTTGGTAGATGCGGTTTGATCTGATCTCTTCAAGTTCGGCTTCGAGCTTACTGATCTCATCGGCGAGTTGGGCTGCCTTCCGGTCAAAGTCAGCCTTCTCCTTTTTCGTCATCTCAAACAACTGTGTCTGGTTGGTCATAAAGTCGAGCTCACCATTAACCTTACGCAATCGTTTTAACCGGGGGTCATTTACTGAAATCTCACTCTCAAAATCGGTTTTGATATCGTGTATCAGCCGCTCCATCGCCCGCTTCTCCTCCTTAACGGTTGCATTGCGGTAAGTAGCTACTGCAACTCTGTAGCTTTCGATACTCCACTTACTCTTTTTCAAGGTCTTGCTCAGATCGGCATCCAAAGCAAACCGGCTCACCAGTGAATTGCCGCACTTGATGTTGATGTCGATGTTGGGCAAAGTTTCCAACTCGCTGGCATTTTTGTAGTAGGAATTTTTCAGCAGCTCTATCCACAAACGCAACCGGCATATTTTCACCGAGTTGGGATTGATATCAACCCCAAACAGACAGTTTTCAATGATGGTCTGCTTTTCATGAAACAACGCCTCCTGAACCCGCTGGCTCTCTTTGTTTTGGGGATGATAGGAAAATGGATCCCCGTTTTCATCGGTCACCACCAACTCATCGTTCTCTACAACCACATCATACTCTTTCAAGCGCCGCCCATTCAGATCCTGTAAGATGCGCAGCTCGTGCTTCACGGCGATGAGCTCATTCAGTGCCGACACCAGAAAATGCCCGGAACCAACCGCAGGATCACAAATCGTGACACCATTTATTATGGTATTGGCCTCAGAGCGATCCTCAATCTTGTCGTATAAATCCTCCAGTGTTTCACAACTCCAACCTTTTGTTTCATTGAATTTCTGAACCACTGCCCGTCGGATCGTCTCGCGGCACATGTACATGGTGATGAAACCTGGAGTAAAAAACGATCCGTCCTTGTAGCCATTGATCTTTTCAAAGATCAGCCCAAGCACCGAGGCGTTGATCAGCGTCTTGTTCTCCTCCTGAATATCCATCCCTCCCTCACTACTGAAATCGTAGGCGTCAAGGAATGACAGCAGATACTCAAGTGGAGGTAATGTTCCGGATAAACGTCGGCCCTGTTGATCCTTAAGCACGGTTTGCGGATGCAATGGAATCTGTACATAGCCTGAAAGGTTGCTGACGAACAAGGCGGCATGTTCCAGTTCGGTAGGTTCAAATAATGACGAATTGAGATATGGTACACGGGTAAAATGTTCTTTTACAGTATCACTCCGTTCATGGGGTTGGCGTGCCAGTACCTGGAAAAAGAGGGTATTGAGATCGTCGTAGTCTTTGATCTGCCTTGTATTTAAAAAGGTATATTCCGGATCTCGCTGGTGATAGGTGATCAACTGAGCTTCAAGGAGTTTAAGAAATAGCACCCTGTTGATCCAGGTGATGGAGAGCTCAAGCGCTACATTGAAAAAGCGATCCGCAATGGTATTGCCATACTGTTCCGGGTGAGGAAGTCTGGTGATCTTATCGAGGGCTTCGAGCTGATTGATAGCATCTTCCAGGATAGAACCCGAATGGCGCGCACCCTCTGCGTGCCGCCTGATAAGCTTTTTGCCACCCTCTTTGGTTTCGGTGAGGCCAATGATGTGGAGCAGTTCACTGTAAAATCGTTTGTCAAGGGTGTTGCTGTCGTTGGCAAACGGGAGTTTCAGCAAGTGTTCGGGCGATAGGAGCTTAAAAAGTTCAACAAGCTGCCTGTCATCTCGCCTATCTGAATTGCGCAACGGCTTCAAGTAGTTGTGCAGGTCGAAGCAGGTGTACTCGATTTCAGCATGAAGCCCGTCAATAAAAGGGGATGCAATCCTGGAGTAGAAAAAATCGGTACGTGTATCGGCCAGCCTCCCTGACTCGAAATCAGTAAACTGCTGTACCAGCTTCTTGTTTTGGGCAAAAAGGCGTTCAAACAGGGTTACATCAAAAACATACCATTCGTATATATTGGTGATGATCAGGTGCTTTACTTCCAGATTCCTGTGAGTAATGCGCTCGCGAAGGTAATAGAGTATTAGTTCCTGAAAAGCCTTGGTGCTTAAATGGTGTGAGTGATCTTCGTTGAGGCCGGGCATCTCCCCTCTATTGGTCGGCTTCTTCGCTTCAATGATCACTCCAACCGGACTAGAGGCATCCTGCCCGTTATGGATCACCAAATCATTGCGCCCTTTGGTGTTGATAAAATGATTTGGTTTATACCATGTCTCCTTCAGGAAATCGGACAGGAGGTTCTTGTGAAACTCTTCTGATTCGGTATCGTTGGCATGGTCCAGAAGCTTGATCAGGTTCTTTTTAAAAACCTCAATCTCTCCTCTGTTGGGCTTCACCTTCAGAAAGGCTTTGTTGAGCGCCTGTTTGGGGTTGTATCTTTTGGATGAGGTCATGGGATTAAGTTTCGGGGTGTTAAAAGTAAGAATTAAGAAGGAAACAGAACGCAGATGACCCTGATTTTTATGATTTTTTTATGATTGCGTGTCGGGGTATTTCCTTTTCGCCTTTCATTCTTTTATCTTTTACCTTCATAATTCATAACTTATAACTTATAACTTTTTCCTTTACCTTTGTACCTAATTTTCAAACAACACTAAAACCCAAACGTCAGAAATAATGAATTCAACACTAATTGTAATTGCAGTTATTGCATTGATTGTACTTATGCTTGTTGGGATGTACAATGCCCTTGTCAAATTTCGTAACCAGGTTAAGAATGCCTGGGCACAGATAGATGTGCAGCTTAAAAGGAGGCACGACCTTATCCCCAACCTTATAGAAACAGTTAAGGGGTATATGAAGCATGAGCAGGAAACATTTGAAAAGATCACATCTTACCGGAGTCAGGCAATGTCAGCCGGCAGTGTTGCAGAAAAGGGTGTGGCAGAAGGTATGCTGGGACAGGCGCTCGGACAGCTCCGTATCGCTGTTGAGAACTACCCCGACCTGAAAGCAAACCAGAATTTCCTTGCATTGCAGGAGGAACTAGCTTCTACCGAAAACAAGATATCATACAGCCGGCAGGCTTACAACGACAGCGTCCTTGCTCTTAACAACAAGATCGAGATGTTCCCTTCGAATATTATTGCCGGTATGTTCGGATTCAGGAAAGCTGAATTCTTCGAGGTGGATGTACCACAGGAACGTGAAGTTCCCAAAGTGAGTTTCTGATCTTTTATCAGTTATGTGGGAAATTATCAGAGCCAACAGACGAAGGTCTGTGGTGTTGTTTTTTGGAATGGGACTGGTTCTTCTCATGCTGGGGATGATAATAGGCTTTGCTGCCGGAGGGACACCCGAAACAGCCGTAACAGGTATAATACTGGCCACAATTGTGTGGTTCATTATGTCCCTGATAGGTCATTTCCAGGGTGGCTCCATCCTTCTGGCTTCAAGTAATGCGGTAGAGGTGGAGAAAAAGGTACATCCGCAGTTGTTCAATGTGGTGGAGGAGATGACTATGGCCGCCGGACTCAAGAAGATGCCAAAGGTGTACATTATCAGATCGAATGCCCTTAATGCCTTTGCAACTGGAAGAAATCCCGAAAACAGCGCTGTTGCGGTAACTGCCGGATTGCTGGCGGTGGCCAACCGTGATGAGTTGCAGGGGGTTATTGCACACGAGATGTCCCATATCATCAATCGTGACATCAGGTTCATTACCTTTGCAGGTATAATGCTTGGCAGCATAGTGCTTATCTCCCAGATGTTTTCACGCAGCCTTCTTTTCTCTTCAGGCCGGTATAGCGGTGGTTCTTCCAAAGGGGGTGGCGGAGGCCAGATTCTGATAATTGTTGTAGCAATACTCTTTGCCATTCTGGCACCAATTTTAGCCCAATTGCTATATTTTGCCATTTCCCGCAAGAGGGAGTACCTTGCAGATGCCTCAGCTGTGAAGCTTACCAGATACCCCGAAGGACTCGCTTCGGCCCTCGAGAAAATCTCCCGCTCTACTGCCGATCTCGAGAGTGCCAATAAAGTTACAGCACCCATGTTCATTGCCAATCCTCTCAAGAATAAAGGGGAGATGATAAGGAATCTGAGCAGTACACATCCCCCCATCCAGGAAAGGATCAGAATTCTCAGAAAGCTTTCAGGTGCCTCCTATATCGATTATCAGAAAACATTCAGTGAGATTACTAACAGGAAGTCGCTACTGTTGCCCGGCTCAGCATTGGCTGAGGCGGATCCGGTGCCTCTCAGGAGTAAGGGTGACCCTGGCGTGATGCCAGCCGTGGCCGGAGATTTTTCAGCACCTTCGGTTAAACATGCGAGCGGTGATATAATTATGGCAGCAAACGGATTCAGGTTTGTAAACTGTTCGTGTGGAATGAAGCTCAAGATTCCACCCTCATTCACAAGAAACTCGGTAAAATGTTCCAGATGCGGAACTGTTTACAATCTCTGATTAAAGTATAACTACTTCAGGTTCAAGTCTTACAGCAAAGTTCAGCCACACTGTTTTAATGATATGGTTAGCCAGGGTCGTTATCTCCATACCTGTAGCATCACCTTTATTTATAAGAACAAGTGCCTGTTTATCGTGTATTGCTGCATTGCCCATACGGACACCTTTAAGTCCGCTCTTCTCAACCAGCCAGCCGGCTGCCAGTTTTACCATGCCGCCGGGCTGGGGAAAAACAGGCATTTCAGGATATTTTGACAGAAGATGTGAACACTCCTCTTCAGATATTACAGGATTTTTGAAAAAACTCCCTGCATTACCCATGACCTTATGATCGGGAAGCTTCGATTCCCTGATCCCCCTTATCACATTTGCAACATCCCTGACTGATGGTTCGCTTATCCCGGCATCAAGGAGACTACTCTTTACATCACCATAACCGACATTGATCACAGGTTTTTTTCTTACCCTGAAAAGTACTGAGGTAATTACAACCTGCCCTTTTAAGGTTGTTTTAAAAATGCTGCTTCGGTAACCGAAATCACATTCCGGAGCCGGTATTGTTATACGGGAGCCATTTTCAGCCAGAACTGCTTCAACCTCTTCAACAGTTTCACCAACTTCAACTCCGTATGCTCCTATATTCTGAACCGGAGCTGCACCCACACTTCCTGGTATGGCAATAAGGTTTTCAACTCCACCCAGATTCCTTGCCAGACAATACTCTACGAAATCATCCCAAACTTCACCTGCTGCCGCCCTCACATATATATGATCTGAATCCTCCCTCTCAACATCGATCCCCTTATTGAACATGTGTATAACACATCCGTCAAAATCACCAGTAAAAAGGATATTGCTGCCACAGCCAAGTATCAGAAACTCCGATAACTCCGGCCTGTTTCCGGAAAGAAGTTCTATAAGGTCACCCCTGTTCTTAACGGCAGTATAATATGATGCCTTCACATCAATACCGAATGTATTCAGTGATTTAAGTGATCTGGATGTTTCGATGAATGCAGCCATATCAGATTATATATAAGTAAATCAGATATCAAGTTTATAAATGAATGCCACTCCAAGCTCATTGCAAACCAGTTGCATATCCTGCATCACTTTGTCATTAAGCATTATTCCCTCTTTTATCAGTCTCGTCTCCGATTCACGTTCTATATCGCCCGGGATATATACCCTCGCCTCATTTTCAGCAGGGGTTGCATTTCTGAAGGTACGGATCCAGAGGTCCATCATCTGTTTAAAGTCATCTGCCTGCCGGAATGCATCTATTCTCATGGCTCCGAAAAAGTGTCCCAGCCCTTTGCCGGGTGCATTGGGTTTGGGCTCAATATAGCTCACCTGAGGAGGCACAAATGGCCCGAAGTTGGCACCTGGTAACACAGCCGAAAGGATATCTATTATGGCACTCATACAATACCCTTTATGGCTGCCATGGGTATAATCACCGCCCAATGGGACGATTGCTCCCCCTTGGGTGATGACTGAGGGGTCGGTAGACGGATTTCCGGTGGCATCCTGCACATACCCCAATGGAGCCGACTCACCCCGTTTCTCCATCATTGCCAGCTTGCCGCGGGCTATCGGTGTGGTGGCGAAGTCGGCTACAAAGGGAGGTTCTTCTCCGGCAGGAATTGCCACCGCTAAAGGATTGGTACCCAGAAGCCGTGAAGTCGACAAGGTGGGAGCCACCAGCGGGTTGGCATTCGTCATAGAAATGCCTATCATGTTGTTTACCAATGCCATCATGCTATAGTAGCCTGCAATACCGTAATGATTCGAATTGCGCACTGCCACCCAGCCTGTTCCTGCAACAGAGGCTTTCGCTATTGCAAGTTCCATCGCCATCACCCCGGGGATCATCCCAAGGCCGTTATCGCCGTCAACCACCGCAGTGGTCATGGTCTCATGAACCACCTCCGGCTTTGGCGTCATGTTTAGCCGTCCCGCCCTCCATAAATCGTAGTAATCTTTTACCCGCATCACCCCGTGTGATGGGATGCTGCGAAGCTCGGCACGAATCAGCACATCTGCAATAATGGCTGCCTCCCCCTTAGGTGCCCCCATACCGGCAAATATCTCCTGCAACAGTCCGGCAACATCCATATGATCATATCGTGTCATAAACAAACCCAATTGATTTTTCGCAAAAATAACCAGAATAATGGTTAATGATTAATGATTAATGATTAATTGTTAATGATTTGATCTTATAATTCATAACTCATAACTCATAACTCATAACTCCCTTTGCCTTATGTTTACAGGATATGACAGGGTTCGAACAAATTATTAAAGAAAATCCTGAACCGACTAAAAAGATAATAAGTGATCAATCCCTTTCAGGATTGAAAATATCAAGCTATATTTGCTCTGACTTTAATCTCAATCTCAACCTCAACCTTAACCTTAACCTCAGCCTTAACCTTAATTTTTATATTATGTTAAACAATCAATTCCTTAACCTCACGCCCGCCCCCGTGTGGAGATATTTTGAAGAGATCCTTACCATTCCCCGGCCTTCAAAAAGGGAAAGTAAGATCATCGAATACCTGAAAGCCATTGGCAGGGAGTATAACCTGAAAACGAAGGTTGACGAACTTGGCAATGTGGTGATCAGCAAGCCCGCAACTGCAGGATATGAGAATAAACCTGTAGTTATTCTGCAGAGCCATATAGATATGGTATGTGAAAAGAACAGCGATGTGGATCATGATTTTGACAATGATCCGATAATCCCACGCATTGAGGATGGTTGGGTTAAGGCAACGGGAACGACCCTCGGTGCGGATGATGGCATAGGGATAGCGGCCCAGCTTGCCATCCTGGCCTCGGAAAATATCCCTCATGGTTCGATAGAATGCCTGTTCACTGTGGATGAGGAGACAGGGCTCACAGGTGCTTTTGGGCTGAAACCTGATCAGCTTCAGGGGAGGATTATGTTGAACCTTGATTCTGAGGATGAAGGAGAGATTTTCATCGGATGTGCTGGTGGAAAAGATACTGTTGCACAGTTCAGTCTCGGGACAGAGGCAGCACCGTCTGTACACAATACTTTCAGGATCACTGTGTCGGGGCTTACAGGTGGCCATAGTGGTGACGACATTCACAAGGGCAGGGGTAATGCAGTGAAGATACTCAACAGGATTCTGTGGCACGGAGCTGCTCAGTTTGAATTGAAGGTGGCAACTCTGGATGCCGGTAACCTCCGCAACGCTATTGCAAGGGAGGGGGAGGCAGTTGTGATGGTTCCCCGCGAAAAGGTTTCGGATGTAAGGCACTGGTTTGCCCGATATGCTGCCAATATTGTAGCGGAATATCAGACTACAGAGCCTGATCTGAAACTCAGTATAGAACCTCATGAAACTCATGAGAAGATACTTGCTGCCGATTTGCAAAAAAGGCTGCTTGATGCCCTGTACGCTTGCCCGCACGGAGTCATGGAAATGTCACGCGATATCCCGGGCTTCGTTGAGACATCAACTAATCTGGCAAGTGTAAAGATGGTGTCCCCTAGTATAATGGTAACAACAAGTCAGAGGTCATCTCTCGAATCGGCAAAGGAGGATATATGTAATATGGTTGCCTCAGTTTTCAGGCTTGCCGGGGCGCATTATGAACATTCTGACGGTTATCCGGGATGGACGCCAAACCCAGGTTCACCGGTAATGAAAGTTGCTGAGGTAACATACCGGGAACTGTTCGGGACTGATCCAAAGGTGCTTGCGATACATGCAGGGCTTGAATGTGGGGTTATTGGAGAGAAGTTTCCCGGGATGGACATGATCTCATTTGGCCCCACAATCAAGGGAGCGCACTCACCGGATGAGAGGCTGGAAATTGCATCTGTTGATCGTTTCTGGAGGTTGTTGACCGAGATTTTGAGGAGGATATAGCAGCTTATTCTTCTTAATTGAAAAAATTTTCCACCTGACTTTTAGAAAGATGTGAAATTATTTTAAAAAAATATTACATAACCTATTGCCGGAATAAAAAAAGTACTTATTTTTGCACCCGCTTTTAGCGAGAGTACATTGAAAGCATGAACAGACAGGAGTTTCAGCATTGGAAGTCTTTATCAGGCAGGTTTTGAGCGGAAACGAAAAAAAGTTACCAAAAAACCCTTTTTTGAAAAAAAAAAAGCATTTATCTTTGCAGTCCCTTTTTTAGGGATGTTTTCAAGGGGGTTTAAATAAGTATTTGGTTGTATTAGGGATGTTGATAACTTTATTTTGTGATTACGGTAAACTATAATACTTTTGCACTCCTTTTTGTTCTAAGAAATGAATTTACAATAAGTAGAGATAAGATCCCGGATGCAGATAGAAATGTTGGGAAAAGAAACGGGAAAAAAGTTCTTTGAAGGTATTGAAGCACAAAAGAAAGGTAAGCAAATATCCCTGAAATCAAATTCAGAGAGTAGTAGATCTTAGAGCATTCAAAATCTTTATACAATGAAGAGTTTGATCCTGGCTCAGGATGAACGCTAGCGGCAGGCTTAATACATGCAAGTCGAGGGGCAGCACGGGTAGCAATATCTGGTGGCGACCGGCGCACGGGTGCGTAACGCGTATGCAACCTACCTTTAACCGGGGCATAGCTCCGAGAAATCGGGATTAATTCCCCATAACATTCACTTGAGGCATCTCATATGAATTAAAGCTCCGGCGGTTAAAGATGGGCATGCGTGACATTAGCTAGTTGGTGAGGTAACGGCTCACCAAGGCTACGATGTCTAGGGGTTCTGAGAGGATGATCCCCCACACTGGTACTGAGACACGGACCAGACTCCTACGGG
>CAYXYB010000012.1:0-92900 GCA_964469215.1 uncultured Lentimicrobiaceae bacterium | reverse complement strand
CGACCTCGAGGATGATCCGGTACTGGTTGAGCTGCGTGAAGACGGTCGAGACGATCATGTGGAATAAGGAAACCTGAAAAAACAATCTAGATATGAAAAACCTTGTGTTAATTATTTTTATGACGATGGTTCTTGCTGCTTGTAATAATGCACCACGACAGGAAACGGGTACAGAAGATAAGGATACTACAAATATTTCCAGCCCCTATGCAGAGGATGCTAAGGTACACGTAGTTTATTTTCATGGAAAACAAAGGTGCAAAACCTGTTTAACCATACAAAAGATAGCTTCCGAAACTGTTGCGGAAGTTTTTGGAGATAACACCGATGTGGAATTTGTTGAAATAGATTTTTCATTAAAGAAAAATGAAGCTCTGGCAGACAAATATGAAGTTGCATGGAGCAGTCTGATAATAATTTCAGGTGACCATTACACCAACCTCACAGATGCAGCTTTTGCCAATGCGTTGAAGAACCCTGAGGTTGTCAGAGAAGCAATTATTGAGAAAACACGTGAATACATAAATCTTTAAAATCACAAAAACATGAAGAGAATTATTCTGTCATTAGCAATGGTTATTTTAATAACTGTTGGTGCAATGTCACAAACTGCTAAGGTGCTATATTTCAAGGCCAATCTGGCTTGTTGTCAGGCGAAGGCATGTGCGGCACTTGAGAAGGATATTCAGGATGTAATAACCAAGAATTTCAATAACGACAAAGTAACCTTTGTTGAGTTAAAGCTTGCCGATGCTGCAAACAAAGAGATGGTCGAGAAGCATAATGCAAAGAGTCAGACCGTTGTGCTGGTTGTTAAAAAGAGAAAGAAGGAGAAGGTTACAGACCTATCTGACATGGTAAGGAGGTATCAGCGCAGCGGTGACAAGGATCAGTTTGAGAAGGATCTGGTAGCAAAGATCAAAGAGGGTTTGAAATAGATAATGGAATTCCTTCAGAGCCTTGCTGATAGCGCAAAGTTTCCTATACTTACAGCTTTTGTACTGGGGCTGATGACTGCTATAAGCCCCTGTCCGCTTGCCACCAATATTTCGGCTATCGGTTATATAAGTAAAGATCTTCAAAGCCGCAAAAGAATATTTCTGAACGGATTGTTGTACACCCTTGGCAGGGCAATAAGTTATTCTCTTCTTGGTATAATATTGATAATCATTCTGAAACAGGGAGCCAGCATATATAAAATTCAAAAGGTCATAGGAACTTACGGTGAGATGTTTATCGGCCCTCTTCTTATTCTGATCGGAGTGTTTATGCTTGGGTTGATTAAGGTTAATTTCAACATTGGCGGCAGAATGTCTGCAAAGGCTGAGGAGAAAGCCGGTAATGGCAGCCTCTGGGGATCACTGTTCCTGGGGATCGTTTTCGCCCTGGCCTTCTGCCCCTACAGTGGGGTGCTCTATTTCGGAGGACTGATCCCTGTTGCAACCACTGCCTCTTCTGGTTATTTTCTTCCCCTGGTTTTTGCAATTGCCACCGGTCTCCCTGTTGTAATAATTGCGTGGATATTGGCATACAGCGTCTCCAGCATTGGTAAAGTGTATCAAAGCATAAAGACGTTTGAGTTCTGGTTCAGGAGAATTGTCTCGGTACTGTTTATTATTGTTGGATTGTATTATTGTTGGGTTGTTTTAGTGTGAAAATGTGAAGGTGTGAAAATATGAAAGAATGAAAGTGTGAAAGTGACATGAAGAAACAAGATAAAGGTATTTCATTTTTTGAGCGTTACCTTACCTTATGGGTGGCGGGCTGTATTCTTGCAGGGATTGCTGTTGGGCAGTGGTTGCCGGGCATTCCTGCCACGCTTGATAAGTTTACGTATGCCAATGTATCGCTTCCAATCGCAGTTCTTATCTGGATTATGATTTACCCGATGATGCTGAAAATAGATTTCGCTAGCGTTGTTAACGCAGTGAAGATGCCTAAAGGGCTTACCATCACCTGTGCTGTAAACTGGCTTATCAAACCCTTCACTATGTTTGGTATTGCATGGGTATTCTTTTATGTCATTTTTTCTGTTTTTATAACTCCTGATCTGGCAAAGGAGTACCTGGCAGGAGCTGTACTTCTTGGAGCTGCACCATGCACTGCAATGGTTTTCGTGTGGAGTCATCTTACAAGAGGTAACCCTGCATACACCCTGGTGCAGGTAGCAGTAAACGACCTTATACTGATTGTAGCGTTTATACCCATTGTCACCCTGCTGCTTGGAATCAGCGGAATAACTATACCATGGGACACCCTGGTTCTCTCCGTTGTGTTATTCGTGGTAATACCTCTAGGGCTGGCAGCAATTACCCGGCATTATCTGATCAAAAGAAAAGGTCTGGAATGGTTTCTTACTGTCTTTCTCAAAAAATTCACCAGCACTACTATCATCGGCCTACTCCTCACACTTATAATTATATTCTCATTCCAGGGTGAAAAGATACTCACAAACCCTTTCAACATTGCACTTATAGCTGTACCACTTACTATCCAGACCTTCCTGATCTTTTATATTGCTTACCTGTGGGCAAGAAAATGGAAACTCACGCACGACATCGCCGCACCTGCCGCACTAATAGGAGCGAGTAACTTCTTCGAACTTGCCGTGGCAGTGGCAATAGTACTCTTTGGCCTCGATTCCGGAGCAACCCTGGTTACAGTTGTAGGTGTGCTGGTAGAGGTGCCTCTGATGCTTACACTTGTGAAAATCGCAAACAATACCCAACACCGTTTTAAACAATCAACAAAGTGGAACGAAACAAGGAATTAAAGATACTCTTCTGGATATCTGCTGTTTTTACTCTCGTTTTCTTCCTGCCAATTGAAAGTGTCAGGTTTAATACTGCAATAGCAGCCACATTAGATCTGGCAAAGTGGTATGCCCGTGAACATGTTATCCTGTGCTTGCTGCCCGCCTTTTTTATTGCAGGAGTAATTGCAGTATTTATCAGCCAGGGCTCTGTGCTTAAATATTTTGGGGCAAATGCAAAAAAATGGCTGGCATATTCTGTTGCCTCAATTTCAGGAACCATTCTTGCCGTTTGCTCATGTACCATCTTGCCCCTCTTCTCCAGCATTCACAAGCGTGGCGCAGGTCTTGGTCCGGCAATCACTTTTCTCTATTCCGGCCCGGCTATTAACATTCTTGCAATAATCCTTACTGCAAGAATCCTGGGATTTGAGATGGGTGTTGCAAGAGTTGTTGGTGCAGTATTGTTCAGCATCATTATCGGGGTTTTGATGTCGCTGATCTACCGGAAGGAGGAACGGCAAAAGCGGGAAGATCAGATGAATATATCCGTTATGCCGGAGAAGCGCCCGATGTGGCAGACTTCATTCCACTTCTTTACCCTTGTACTGATATTGGTATTTGCCAACTGGGGGAGCCCCTCTGCAAATGATACATCAAGCGGGTGGTATTATATTTTCACTTATAAATGGTATATCACTGGGTTCTTCTCCCTTTTGCTTGTATATTCAATGATATTCATCCTGAAGATAAGATGGCTTTGGGTTGTTGGTGCTGCTCTGGTGACAATCGCCTCGGCTTTTCTTGCAACTTATTTCATCTCAAATCCAAAGATGAGCCCTCTGGTACCAATGATCGTTGGAATTGCTTCACTGAGTATCATCACACTGTTCGATAGAAAAGATGATGAAAACAGGGAGTGGACAATTTCAAGCTGGGATTTTGCCAAACAGATAATCCCCCTTCTCGCTGTTGGTGTTATTATAGCAGGTTTTTTGCTCGGGTCAACCCATGACGACACATCCATTCCGGGTATCATACCCAATGAATGGATTCAGATGCTTGTTGGTGGTAATTCCGTATTTTCAAACTTCTTTGCCTCAATAGTTGGTGCCTTCATGTATTTCGCCACCCTAACAGAAGTTCCTATCATTCAGGGGCTTATTGCCAGTGGAATGGGTAAAGGGCCTGCACTCGCTCTTCTACTTGCAGGTCCGTCTCTTTCCCTGCCAAATATGCTGGTGATAAGAGGTGTGTTGGGTACACAGAAAACAATTGTCTATATTTCACTCGTCGTTGTGATGGCTGCCATCAGCGGTATGATCTTCGGAGGAATTTTCGGATAGATTGTAACTTTTTTGTATTTTTATGCGTCACAGAGATGCAGATAAATCAACTCACAAGCAATGACCACTGCTGAGTATAACCTTTGTGTTGACATCCACGCTGATTCAGTTTACAGGTTTGTTCTCAAAAACCTTCGCGACCGGGAATCGGCTAGAGATGTGATCCAGGAGACTTTTACCCGGATGTGGGAGAGAGTTGATACCATAAGCTACGAGAAGTCAAAGTCTTACCTTTTTACCGCAGCATATCATATTATGATTGACCACCTGAGGAAAGAGAGCAGAAACACTTCATACGAAAACCTGTCATGGGATAAACCTGCTGCTGACAGCCACTACAGCGATCTGAAAGAGGTTCTTGATGAGGCTGTTCAGAGGCTACCCAATGTGCAACGATCGGCTTTACTGCTGCGCGACTATGAAGGTTACTCTTATAAGGAGATAGGAGACATTCTTGGGCTTAATGAATCGCAGGTGAAAGTATACATATTCAGGGCGCGGGTTGCCATGAAGGAATATCTGGTGAGTACCGATATGGTAATTTGATATTAACATCCGTGACAATGGAAATAAACCGGAATAATTATCAGGAATATGCGGCCGAATGGCTCGAAGGCTCCCTAAGCACGGAGCTGAAAGAGGCATTCGAAAGGTTCCTCAATATCTGTCCGGACATTGCAGATGAACTCTATGAGATGAGGGATATGGAGGGATTACAGCCATACGGATTCTTTGATGAAAAGGCTGACTTCTCCGGCCTGAAACATTTCGTTTCTGACAAAGAGCTTAATAACAAGAATTTCCTCGAATTTGTGATGGCACAAATTGACGGTGAACTCCCTGATAGTGCCGTAATAAAACTTGAGAACTGGTTAAAAGAAAACCCTGAAAAGAGGAAAGAGGCGGAAATATTCAGTTTAACCATACTGACACCCGACACAGGGGTTGTTTTTAAAGATGTTGAATCCCTCAGGCAACCTGTTATCATAATCGGTGAAGCAATAGATGAAAACATGATTGATGAGCTTGTTATTGCATCGATAGAAGGTGAACTGTCAGAAGAGGATCAGCAAAAGCTTAACAAATACATTGAAGGGAACCGGTCTGCAGAAGTTCTTTACAGACAGTATGCCTCTACAAAACTTAACCCCGATACCGGGATTATCTGTCCCGGCAAGGCAAGCCTGAAGCAAAAAGCTGTTGTACCTCTGTTTACAGCTAAAGGTGTATTGAGGATTACAGCAGTTGCTGCATCGATAGCATTGCTGGCCGGAATCTTTCTTATTGACCGGACTGAGGAATTATCGGTAACATCACCGGAAGAAACAACTCTTGTACAGATTCCGGGAAATGCAAGGCCTGACCATGTTTTGATTGCAAAAGCTGATGAATTGGTTACCGGGCAGGAGGTGAAACTCAGGACGGAGAGAAAGGTAAATAAAACCGCAACACTAACCGATTCGGGTGATGAAAGCCCTGCTATCAAGACTGCCGGCCCGGAGTTGGCCTCTGTACCTGAAGTTGTGCCTATCACACAGTCGCTTCGTAAAGCAGTTTCCATTAATCCGGTATTGTCAGAATATGTATCCCCGGCAGTACCCCGGGTGAATCTTCCGGTTGCTTATGCTTATACACAATACCCGGAACCTTCCGGCAGAAAGCTTACCATTAGTGAATTTCCTATTGAGCAGATAAGGTATTTTACAGGTGGAGGCAACCAACGCCCCGGCCTTCTGGCCGACTTATCTATCCCGAAGCTTATGGAAATCACCAACACTCATGGGTTCATCAACAGTGCCGGCCAGCAGCTAATCACCATGTGGGTGCAATGGAAAGAAAAGGCACTTGACGAGGTGGTGCCGTACAGGTAGCTCGCTTCGCGAGCTGTTCGGGGTTCTTTGCTCGCTTCGTTCACGTTCGGTTTTCTTTACTCGCTTCGCGAGCGTTCAAGGTTCAGAGTCCATTTACTAATTAGCTCGTATGTAATTTGCTAATATACTATTAAACATCCTGAAGGTCAATCAACATTTTCAGCCTTTGCAGGTTATGGATAGTAATGTTTCGCCGGTCAACAGATATTAACCCCTCAGTGGCAAGTTCGCCAAGAGTGCGGGCAAGGGATGGGCGGGCCACTCCGAAATAATCGGCAAGTTCTGTCTGCGATGAGGGGAGCGTTACAAAATCCCCCTGCTCAATATAAAGCTCCAATAGCATCTGTGCAATCTTGCTCCTCAGGCTCTTCATCGAAAGGGTCCTTATCTTCTGCGACAGGAACTGTGCCCTTGAAGATATGGCGTCAAGAATATTCTGAAGCACCTGCTTGTCTGATTGTAACAGTATGATAATGTCAGGTTTTGGTATAAAAAGGATGGCACAATCCTCATTCGCTGTGACATTTACAGGAAACAGGTTGTGTTGTCCAAATATAAAGGAGAGAGCAATAGGCCGTGGCTTTTCAACATCTTCAATCTTGATGACCCTGCCTGAAGCGTCAGTCATCTCACCCTTGACAGAACCTTCAACAACAATCATAAGGTACCGGCACTCCTCCCCCGCCAGGGCAATCAGCTCTCCTTTACGGTAACGCCTTACCTGCCAGGTAATCTTCTCCATAATGACCGATATCTGATCAGGCTTGATGTTCCTGAAAACCGGACCTTTTGATAGTAGTTCTGAATATTCCATCTGTGTAATGGTTAATGGGCGACCAATTCCTAAATAATTACTAAAATTATTATTTTTTCACTTCACAGATATTATTATCTAAGTTTTTTATCGGTTCTTCTCGATTTTTTGAGGGTATCAATCAAGAATACATTATCTTTACAGTCTGTATAGGTTTTCATTTACAGGAATTCGTTTACAGGCAACTTTTCGGCTGAAAAGATTGTCATGTTATTGTTTAAGAGTCCAACACCACCTGTTGATGCTGAATTTTCTAAATAGAGCAATTACTCTTACTATGGCGATTCTGCTTGGGTTTTCTGTTAATTCACAGATAAACAAGTACAATCAGAACTGGGTTTTCGGAAACTATGCAGGTGTAAGTTTCGATGGAACGAATTCATTTGCGGTATTAGGGTCAGCCATGTCGGCTCCTGAAGGGGTTGCAACCATATCAGACCCTGGCACCGGAGCCATTACTTTTTATAGTGACGGAGAAAAGGTGTGGGGGTTTAATCATCAGCTAATCCATGATGGCGACAACATTCTGGGTAATCAAAACTCGACACAATCTGCACTCTTGATACCTTATCCAAAAAGCACCCGTTTGTTTTACCTCTTTACCACCGATGCTGAGGGTGGCCCTCAGGGAATTAAATTTTCAATTCTTGACAAAGATATCGGCAATAATGGTGGTGTAAAGGGGGGTGATAAAAACATTACACTTGCCACCCCTGTTGCTGAAAAACTGACAGTTCTGAGGCACTGTGACCTTCAAAGTTATTGGGTGGTGGCGCATGAATGGGGCTCAAACAAATTCTTTTCATGGCATGTTACCGAAGATGGCATCAACCTGATCCCAGTTGAGACTAATGAAGGCCCGATTTATTCCGGAGGTGTTGAAAACAGCATAGGGTACATGAAACCTTCACCCAAGGATGATATGCTGGCTCTTGCTGTTACCGGAAGTAACAGGGTTGACCTGTTTGATTTTGACAATATTACCGGAGAGCCATATTTCATGATGTCGATAGACTCCATATTTCAGCCTTATGGAGTTGAATTTTCTCCGGATCAGACTCTTCTTTACGTCAGTTGCCTGACCGGGCAGATCTATCAGTTCAATCTACAGGCAGCAAATATTCAGGCATCAAAGGTGCTGGTAGCATCAGCCAACATGCTTACCGGAGCATTGCAAATTGCCCCCGACGGGCGTATCTACATCACCCGTGATCTTGATAACTTCCTGGGCTATTTCGGATCTCCTAACTCCTTTGGAAACAGTTCAAATTATGTAAAGCAGGGCTTGTACCTTTCCGGAAGGCTGAGTGAAGCGGGGCTTCCACCACATATTCCTCAATTGATATTCAATCACCTGCCGCCTCTTAATGTCTGTATTAATGACACTGTGGCTTTTAATCCTCAGTTTTTGCAAAGGGCAGACTCGTTCATATTCTTCTTCGGCGACCCTATGTCCGGTCAGGATAACTATACAACCAAACTTCCTGCATGGCATGTTTATACAAACCCGGGTTTCCATAAGGTTGAACTGATATATTATATGTGTGGAAACGAATATTCACTTAATACTCTGGTTTGTGTACAGGGTGCACCGGGTGTCTATCTGGGTGAAGATACTGCCATTTGCAGCAATGTTACCCATAATCTTGTTGCGATGCTAAGTGCTGTTTATTGCCACACTATCCCCACAAACCTGCAATGGAGTAACGGCCAGACATCACAAGCCATCACAATTGCTCCTCCGGGAAATTATTCCATTACCGTGTCAAACATGTGTGGTACTGGTTTCGATAGTATTTCCATTGCAGCTCTGCCTGTACCAACGATCTCTCTTGGACCTGATATTGAACTTTGTGCTGGAGATGTAGCATTAGTTGTCCCTGTCCCGAAACCCGATTCAATAATATGGTACGACGGATCCAATGATTCGTTTAAATATATTACTACATCCGGGTCGTACTCGGCAACGGTTGTTAATGAGTTTAATTGCACTGCATCGGATAACATCGAAATAGTTTTTATTGACCCACCCGAAATCAACTGGATTATGAACGACACTGTTATATGTATTGATCATCCAATGGAGTTGAATGCCGGAAAAGGTTTTGATAGCTACCTGTGGCAGGATGGTTCAACCGGATATACTTTCATGGTATCGGATAGCGGCTGGTATTATGTTACTGTGATAAACAAATGCGGAATTGATACTGACAGCATGTATGTTCATCTTGAAGACTGCAGCCTGAAACTCTATGTGCCTAATGCTTTTACTCCTGATGCAGATGGTATAAACGATGTTTTCAGGGCTTATGGACAGTATATCGAAGATTACACAATGTACATCTATAACCGGCTTGGGGAAATTTTGTTCGAAAGTGATGATATTGAAACTGGTTGGGACGGCAGATTCCGTGACAAACCTGCCGCCGAAGGGGTTTATGTCTGGGTGATAAAATATGAGGACGCCACTCAGAAACACCATGTCCTTAGAGGTACATTCGTGTTGTTGCGATAGTCATTAAGGCTCATATTCAAATTAATATAAAGTATCTGTTATGAAGCATGTCATTCTGATAAATGCTTTTCTTTTTGTTGCATGTTTAAGATTAGCTGCCCAGCAGGCGTATTTCAGTATATCGGCATCTTGGTGCAAAGGCACAAACGGGGTTACACACAGTATGTTTGAGCAGAGCAGAATGGAGGGTAACCAGGTAACCATGAGCTCCAAAAGGCTCTATTTGGGTGAAGGATTTAACTACAGGGCAGATTTTAGGTATTTTTTTAATGATAATATTGGAATTGGGTTACAAGGCACTCTTGTAAGAGGGAAATGGCAGAAATTCCATTCCGAAAAGAAGATTGTGTATATTCAGCACAAATCTCAAAGCTGCAGGGCAAATGGGGTTTCTGTTGCTGCCGCTTTGCATGTGCGTGCCAATGAAAATATTTTAATGCCTTATTTTTCCCTTTCCCCCGGTTTGTTTACCGGAAATATATATCTTGTTGATACAGTGAGTTACCCAAATCAGATTACAACATCAACATGGAAATACCCTTCTCTTATATCGTGGCATATCAATTTCGCCGCAGGGGTTGATATAATGCTTAATGAAGAGTTGTGTCTGTTTCTGGAAACAGAATTTCAGAACATGACCCTGTCTCCAACCAGAGCTAAGCTTTTAATGTATAATGGGTCAACTGAGTTGGAAAACCTACCCGTTGGCGAAAAGGAGGTTCATTTCCTTGATGAGGTAAGTACTGACAATACCCAACAGCCGGATAAAAGCCTGCCTCAGCAATCGCTAAGACCATATTTCCCTCTCAACAATTTTCAAATACGTCTGGGATTCCGGATACTACTGACTAGGAATTAGCCTCCAAATCCCATATTAATGGTTAAGGCCCTTTTATCTTTGGAGTGTGTAAACATTGAGAATATCTGAAAACTTTGTTTTTAAAAGCAAGGAGTTACATTTCTAATTATTTATACTTGAATCCTGATCGGTTTTGTAACCTATGATACATTCTGAGGAGTTAAGAGGGTATATTTTTGCACCAAACCCTTAACAAGCAATAAGAATGAAAAGAGAGATTATTAAGATAGATGAAGACCTTTGCAACGGTTGTGGCCTTTGCATTCCAAACTGCCATGAAGGAGCATTGCAGATCATAGATGGAAAAGTGCGGCTTATCAGTGAGCTTATGTGTGATGGACTTGGAGCATGTGTGGGTCATTGTCCTGAAGGAGCCATAACCATTGAAGAGAGAGAATCACAACCTTACGATGAAGTGCTTACCATCTCAGGCATGATACCAAAAGGAAAGAATACCATCATTGCACATCTTAAACACATGAAAGATTATAAACAGTTCGATTACCTGAAACAGGGAGTTGAATATCTCAGTAACAACAGGGAGTCTGTACCTTTTAATGTGGAAGAGGTTATCAGCGAAGTTCACCATCACGGGCATGGCAACCATTCGCAAATGCATAAAGATGCAGGTATGACTGACAAATCGTGTGGTTGTGCAGGTTCAAAACCAATTGACCTTGCCGCTGTGGTCTCTGCTCCGGATGAAAAGCAGGCACATTCGGGTGATGTCTCTTCTGCTCTTGCCAACTGGCCAGTGCAAATGCATCTTATTAATCCGGCAGCTCCATATTTTACAAAGAAAGACCTGCTGCTGGCAGCTGATTGCGTCGCCTTTGCAGCCGGTAACTTCCACTCTGAATATATGAAAGGGAAATCGCTGGTTATTGCCTGTCCGAAACTTGATGACGGTAAAGAAATTTATGTTGAAAAACTACGCAGGCTTATTGATGAGTCTGAAGTTAACACCATCACCGTAATGATGATGGAAGTACCTTGCTGCAGTGGATTGCTTCAAATGGTTAAAGCTGCCCAGGCACAATCTTCAAGGAAAGTGCCCGTTAAAAATATGGTTGTAAGCATTCGCGGCGAACTCCTCAACGAAGAGTGGGTGTAATTAGTGAATAGTAAATAGTGAATAGTAAATAATTAACAATTAATAATTAACAATTAACCATTATTATGAGCATGTTTTGTTTTCAATGTCAGGAAACAGCCCATGGCACCGGCTGTACAAAAATAGGTGTTTGTGGAAAGAGGGAAGATGTAGCTAATATGCAGGATCTTCTGATCTGGATATCAAAGGGAATATCACTTCTTGCTGAAGAGGGGAAGAAGCTCTCGGTGCATGACAGTCGTATCGACAGGTTCATCTTTGATGCAATGTTTATCACCATCACCAATGCCAACTTCGATCGTAATGCCATCATCAGGAAGATAAGGCAGGGGATTGCGTTGCGTGATGAATTCCGTGAAAAGCTTATTGCTGAAGGGGTTCATTTGGCTGAAAATATGCACACTTCAACAACCTGGAGTGCAGAAACCGAAGAGGAGTTGGAGGAGAAAGCTGCCAAAGTGGGAGTTCTCTCTGTTGATGACCCGGATATCAGGAGCCTGAAGGAGCTTCTTACATACGGTATTAAAGGTATGTCAGCCTATGCTGAGCATGCCTTCAACCTGGGTTATGCCAGTGAAGATGTATTTGCATTTATGCAAAAAGGGCTTGCTGCCACTCTGGATCCCTCAAAAAGTGTGGATGAGTTGGTAGCTTTGGTAATGGAGTGTGGAAAGCATGGTGTGGAGGTTATGGCACTGCTCGACAAGGCAAATACCTCAACCTATGGAAATCCTGAAATTACAACAGTAAATATTGGTGTACGGAACAACCCTGCTATTCTGATAAGCGGGCATGACCTGAAGGACCTTGAAGAGCTTCTGAAACAGACCGAAGGTACCGGTGTGGATGTTTACACCCATAGCGAGATGCTTCCGGCACACTATTACCCTGCATTTAAAAAATACAGCCACTTCGTGGGTAATTACGGCAATGCATGGTGGAAACAGAAAGAGGAGTTTGAAACCTTCAACGGTCCGATTCTTTTTACAACTAACTGCATTGTTCCCCCAAGGGATTCATACAAATCGAGGGTTTATACAACCGGCGCTTCAGGATTTGATGGCTGCACACATATTCCCGACCGGAAAAACGGGTCACCAAAAGATTTCTCACTAATCATTGAACACGCTAAGCGATGCCTGCCTCCGACAGAGATTGAAACCGGCACGATAACAGGAGGTTTTGCTCACAACCAGGTTATGCAACTTGCTGATAAGGTTGTTGATGCTGTTAAAAGTGGTGCAATACGTAAATTCTTTGTGATGGCAGGTTGCGACGGCAGGATGAAAGACAGGAGTTATTACACGGAATTCGCTGAAACTCTTCCGAAAGATACAGTTATCCTTACTGCTGGATGTGCAAAATACCGTTACAACAAGCTTCCGCTTGGTGATATTGGCGGTATACCCCGTGTTCTTGATGCCGGGCAGTGTAACGACTCCTACAGCCTGGCAGTAATAGCAATGAAACTTAAAGAGGTGTTTGAGCTGAATGATATCAACGACCTGCCGATTGCATACAATATTGCATGGTATGAACAGAAGGCAGTGATTGTCCTGCTTGCACTTCTGTATCTCGGAGTGAAGAATATTCACCTGGGGCCGACACTCCCCGGTTTCCTTTCACCCAATGTTGCCAATGTTTTAGTTAACAACTTCGGAATCACAGGGATAACTACTGTGGATGAAGACATGAAGATATTTATGTCCTGATTTTTAACTGTTAACTCATTCCCTGGTCTGAAGGCTCAGTCAGATGATATTTTAAAACCACTTAAGACACTGGAAACACGTATGAACCGTTAAGTATTTCATATCTAAGTGATTCTTAGTGTTCTAAGTGTCTCAGTGGTAAATCACACATTCTGAATACGATGATCAGGGTTAAGAATTTTAAGTTAAAAATTATTATTTTACCAGAATAAATAGGAATATCTATGGAGAATTTCACAATCTATAATCCTGTAAAAGTCCATTTCGGGCATGGTGTTCTGGATAAGCTGGGGGAATCTGTTGCGGAGTATGGGCATAAAGTGCTTTTATTATATGGCAAGGGCTCCATTCATAAGAACGGTATTTACGACATTGTGATGGAGCAATTGTCACTGGCAGGATGTAATGTGAGGGAATATCACGGAATAAAGTCCAATCCTGTTATTGAAGATGTGGATGGGGCTGTTGAACTTGCCCGCAGTCATGGAGCAGATGTGATCCTGGCAGTTGGCGGTGGCAGCGTAATCGATTCGGCAAAGGTTATTGCTACTGCTATTAAGCACGATGGCCCTGCGTGGGATCTGATGTCAAGGAAAGCAAAACCAGCAACAGCACTGCCTGTTATCACCGTGCTTACTCTGGCAGCCACAGGAACAGAGATGAACCCATTTGCAGTGGTTCAAAACAATACCCTTGGCATCAAAGCTTCCTTTTCCTCACCTTATTCTTTCCCTGTTCGATCTTTCCTTGATCCTTCATTCACCATTTCCGTTCCTGCAAAATTAACCGGTTATGGGGTGGCTGACCTGATGGCACATTCAATGGAGGCGTGGTTCGGTAAGGGAGAAAGCCCCCTGGCAGACAGGGTGGTGCTCGGAATTCTGGAGGAGGCTATGGAGGTAGGTCCTCTGCTGATGAAAGACCTGAAAAACTATGTCCTTCGTGCCAGGGTAATGTATGCATCCACCCTTGCATTGAATGGTACCTGTATGCATGGAAGAAAATATGGCGACTGGGGCGTTCATGCTGCCGGGCATGTATTATCGCTATTATACGATATTCCGCATGGGGCTTCTCTTACAATAGCATATCCTGCATGGCTTAACCTTATGAAAAACCGTATCCCAGGCAGAATAAGAGAACTTCTGTATAAACTTTTCTATACCGATGACCTGGAAGATGGAATATATAAACTTGAATATTTTTTCCGCCTGTTGCAATGCCCGGTTAAGCTCTCAGAGGCAGGAATTGGCAAGAAGAACCACAAGGACATCATCAATCAGATGAATAAAAACAAAGTAACGGGGTTACATCATGAACTTTCTCCACAAGACATTTCAGAGTTTGTAGCTCTGATGGAATGATAATGTCATCAACCGGTCCTACTTTTTCATTGCCTTCTTAATCGTCTCAATCAGCTCCAGGGTGTCTTCGTAGATGGCTTCCTCTTTCTTTGCAAGTTCAACAGCAGCCCTGGCCTCCTTCAATGCCTGTTTGTAATTCCTGGTCTTGAAAAGCAATGCTGCATAAGTGTCGTGAATTGCATATTCATCATCATTCTTAAGCATTGAAGCTACCTGCGAGGTCATCCATTTCAGATGATTCTGATCATCAACATTAAGGTAAAAATCCCAGGCGTAAGTGTTAAGTTTTTTCGCGTCTACAACAGGACCCTTTTCAAGAACAATCTTTACAGCTGGTGCGTATGCTTCCCACTTCGAGTTACGGCGGTAATACTGTACCTCAGCCAGTGCAAGATAATACTCAACATTCTCCGGATTTATCTCCCGGATACCTCTTCTCAGATTATCCAGTCCACCTTCATCATTCTTCCTCACTGCCTGTGCTATCATCAATTCAACAACTTCACCAATTTTTTTGTCAACCTCTTCTTTACCAAACATCTGGTAAAAGTCATTTCTGTTTTTAATAAGGTAAAGGAATTCTAAAGATTGAGGATCATCAGCAAATCCGGTAATTATTTTCCATCCGGTTTCAGAGAGTAAAAGAGTTGAGGGTTTATCCTTCAGAAACTCCGAAATTACCACAGAATAACTTCTGTCGTATGTCTGTTTCAGTGCATTGGCATAAGCGATCAGGCTGTTCACATCATCTCGGTTTCTAAGGTAAGCCAGCTCAATTGAACGGAAATTCCTCGTATCATCCAAAGCCTCCTTGCCCAGTTCGATGAAATCTTCAGCATTTCTTCCTCCAACAGCCTTGTGCACTAATTCTCCTTTCCAGTTGATATACAGAAGAGTTGGATATGCACGTACATTATAGAGCTTCGCAAGTGATGTACCCTCCCCTTTCTCCATGTCGATTTTAACAGGTATAAAATGTTGGTTGTACATGTCACCAACAACCTTTTGAGGAAAAACATCTGCTGCCATTCGTTTACAGGGGCCACACCAGGTAGCATACGCATCCATAAATATCAGACGGTTTTCCGTTTTTGCCATAGCCAGGATTTCTGCCCATGTACCTTCAAAAAATTTAATCCCATCCTGGGAATGTGTCACCACAGGTAAAATGATCAGAAAAATCAAACTTAGCTTTCTCATAATGAATTCTTTTGTGTTCCTAAGACTTTGTTTTAAGGATGCAAATATCTGAATTATATTCACAAAAAACACCGGGCTGATTAATTCATCGAAGATTTCGACAGGGTGGTTTCAACACATTCCACCTAAATATAAATTTATAGTCTTTATAAATTTTTGTAAGCGCTTTTTTATTTCAGATTTGTGATTTACTTTTACCTGTTCATAGATTGTTATTTTAATATATCACATATTATGATTAAAATAAACTGTATTCTGGTGGTTTTATTAGTTATCATCACATCATGCAGTGAGGTTGGAAAACAGGATAAAGATGCATTTAAGGAACCTGTGGATTCAACAAAGCTGGTCACGGTTAAATATGCTGTTGAAGGGATGACCTGCATTGGTTGTGAAAACACGGTAAATTTTGCTGTTGGTGAAATTGAGGGAGTTTATGAGGTAACATCGTCATTTAATGAAAAATATGCGATTGTTACTTATGACACTACAAAAGTCACATCTGAATTGATAGAAGAAGCTGTAAATGCAAAAGGTTACACATTCAAAGGATTATTTGATGAAAAGCACCTGCCCTGAATTATCAATTGATTTGATTTAGCCCAATGGAGAACCGTAAGAATATTTTTTCAGGGATTTACCGTTTTTACGCTGATGGATTCAGGTTGATGACATGGGGTCGTTCACTCTGGATCATTATCATCGTAAAGCTTTTCGTGATGTTTGTGATTCTGAGGATATTCTTTTTCCCGAATTTTCTCAGAACCAATTTCAATACAAATGAAGAAAGAAGTGAGTATGTTATAGATGAACTAACCAACCCAAAACCATAATCTATGTTTGAATTCGACTATTCCTTAATTGACTGGTCACGTGGGCAGTTTGCCCTTACGGCCATGTACCACTGGCTCTTTGTGCCGCTTACACTTGGGATTACCTTTATTATGGCTATCATGGAGACGATCTATGTGCGAACAGGTAATCCCGAATGGAAAAAGATCACAATGTTCTGGATGAAACTCTTTGGCATTAACTTCGCCATTGGGGTTGCCACAGGAATTATCCTTGAGTTTGAGTTTGGCACCAACTGGTCGAACTACTCATGGTTCGTAGGCGATATTTTTGGTGCTCCACTGGCTATTGAAGGTATTATGGCCTTCTTTATGGAAACCACATTTATTGCGGTTATGTTCTTCGGATGGAACCGTGTAAGTAAAAAATTCCACCTGCTGTCCACATGGCTTGTTGCCTTCGGGGCAAACCTGAGCGCTCTGTGGATACTGGTTGCCAATGCATGGATGCAGTATCCTGCAGGTATGAAGTTCAACCCAGTGACCGCACGCAACGAGATGGTGAATTTCTGGGAGGTATTTCTCTCCCCGATGGCAATAAACAAATTTCTGCACACCATAACAAGTGCCTATACATTGAGCGCAGTATTTGTAATCGGTATAAGTGCATGGTTCCTGTTACGCAGCAGGCATCAGATGCTGGCCAAAAAAAGTATGATTATCGCTTCAATATTTGGTATGATGGGCATAATACTCACAATCCTCACCGGGGATGGCTCTGCACGGCTCGTCGCACAAAAACAACCGATGAAGTTTGCTGCAATGGAATCGCTGAATGAAGGGAGTGAAGGGGCAGGACTTGTAGCCATTGGTTATCTGGTTGACAATAAAGATGATTCATCAAATGTTAAGACCAAAAAGGTTAAAGGTAAAATCGAAATACCAAATCTTTTGTCGTATCTTGCTTATCAGGATTTTAATGCTTTTGTACCGGGAATAAAAGACCTGATAGAAGGCAATCCAGACCAGGGTATACCTCCTGTTGCTGAAAAGATCGAATCGGGGAAGATTGCAATACAGGCACTTGCAGAATTCAAGGAGGCATACAAAAACAACGACGACAGTGCCGCTGCTGTCGCAAAAGCATTGTTGGAAGAGCACTACCAGTATTTCGGGTACGGCTATTTCGAGAATAATGAACACAGGCTAATTCCTCCAATCCCTCTTACATTCTACAGCTTCAGGATCATGGTCGGGCTTGGATTCATTTTCTTTTTCCTGTTTGCTATTGTGCTTTATCTCGTACTGAAGGATCGTATCGGAAAACAAAAGCTGCTGCTCAGACTGGCATTCCTTGCAATTCCTCTTGCCTACCTGGCATCGATGTCGGGATGGATAGTGGCAGAGGTGGGCAGGCAACCCTGGGTTATTCAGGATCTTATGCCAACAATGATCGGTGTTACCCGGATAAACACTGCCGCAGTACAAACCACATTCTGGCTTTTCGTGTTGATATTCACTGCTTTGCTGATTGCAGAGATATCTATCATGATCAAACAAGTTAAAATCGGACCTAAAGAAGAAGGAGGGAATTAATATGTTTTCAAATTTATCACACTTAGCGTTGCAGCAATACTGGTGGGTAATAATTTCCATCCTGGCGGCTGCCCTTGTTTTCCTGATGTTTATCCAGGGAGGACAAACCCTGATTTATAAACTCGGAAAAAATCCTACCGACAGAAAACTACTCATTAATGCCCTTGGGCGGAAATGGGAACTCACCTTTACAACCCTGGTTACCTTCGGGGGAGCGTTCTTCGCATCATTCCCCCTCTTCTATTCAACAAGTTTCGGCGGAGCATACTGGGTCTGGATGCTGATACTTATCGCTTTTATTGTTCAGGCAGTATCCTATGAATACAGATCAAAACCCTCAAATATTTACGGGCCTGGATTTTACGAAGGGCTTTTGTTTACAAACGGTTTGATGGGAACCATACTCATTGGTACAGCCGTAGGCACATTCTTCAACGGAGCCAATTTCGTTGTTGAATTCGGTCACCACGGAATAAAAAGCTCATACTGGGCCAATTCCGCACACGGACTCGAGGCGGTACTTAACTTTCATAATGTGGCACTCGGTCTTTCGGTATTCTTTCTTGCGAGGATCACAGGGGTTCTGTTCATCCGTAAAAGTATTCAATCAGAAAGAGTTGAAGCCATGGTGCCCGGGATCATTATCCGCAATGCCATCCCATTCCTGGTATTTTTCCTCTACTTCATTATCCATCTGATGTTCAAAGACGGATATGCTTACAATCCCGAAACAGGAGCCATTAACATTGAGGCACATAAATATCTGAACAACATCCTTCAGATGCCTGTGAATACTGTAATTCTGCTCCTGGGGGTAGTGTTTGTTCTCCTTGGAATCTACCTTGGAATATTCAGGGCGCACAAGCTTGCCTTTGCTTCCGTGGGCGCAGGTACAGTACTTACTGTTTTTGCCCTGTTCATCCTGGCTGGCTTTAACAACACCTGCTATTACCCATCAGCTTTCGACCCCCAGAGTTCATTGAATATTACAAACAGTTCATCAAGTCACACAACCCTTACAGCAATGAGCTGGGTTTCGCTCCTTATACCCTTCGTCATTGCATACATTGTGATTGTGTGGAGATCAATGACAAGGAAGAAGATCACTGAGGAGGAGATGGGGAAGGATACTCACGTCTACTGAGTGATGAGTGATGAGTTAATTATTCTGATGTGATTTTAAAATGAAAAAATGAAATAATAATCAATAAGATTGAATATGAAATATTTGCATGAAATATTATGGCTGGTATCCTGGCCGGTTATCATCTGGGTGACTTTCAGGGTCAGTTTCTGGGTAATAAAAAGATATGAGGCTAAAAGGAAAAAGCAGGATCTCGAAACACTCTGACATTATCCGATATGCTAACCAACATTTTAAAATACCGTCAGAAGAGGCCCGGCAACATGCAGCTCGAGCTTGAATCTAGATGTGTTGAAGGGGTAAAGTTATCCGCAAAGGTTGAAGGACAAGAATTTGAAGTTTATGAACGAATTTCCTCAACCACCGACCCATATATTGACCCGGTAAAACTTGATCCGCCAATGATGCCGGATGATCCGTTTGATTATATCTCTCTTGCAGAATCGGGGCTTCAGGCTGCAGCAGGTAAACCGGCAGTAGTTGCCATAATCGGTGCCGGAGCTTCAGGGCTGGTTGCCGGAATGGAGCTGCTCAGAGCCGGCCATTATCCTGTGATCTTTGAAGCCTCGGAAAGGATCGGCGGACGACTCTTTACCTTCAGGGAGTTTGAAGACCCACTGGTGTATGCAGAGATGGGCAGCATGAGGGTGCCTCCTGTCCATAAAACACTGATGCATTATCTCGGTAAGTTCAACATCAAAACCAGAAAATTTCCAAATCCCAATAATGTAGTAACATGCTATTATGTAAACGGGAAGAAGGAATTCGGCAGTCCGGAAAATCAGGTACCATGGGTAGGCCAGCTTTATTCGAAGTGGGAAAAAACCATTCACCCTTTTGCTGAGAAGCTGGAAAAGGTGTGGAATGATCCTAAAAAAAGAACTGCTGAATGGAAAGCTCTTTCAGACCGCTATTCCGATAAAAGCTTCAGGGATTTCCTTATTGAACAGGACTGGACTTCTGAGGAGATAGAACTTTTTGCCGTGGTTGGGTTCGGTGTAGGAGGGTACGGCCCCCTTTTCCCGGTCAGCTTCCTGGAAATACTAAGGATAAATATGTGCCGCTGGGATGATGACCAGATGGAGATAGTGGGTGGTAACGACAGGCTTGCACATGGCTTTTATGAGAATAAGGTTGAAACAGAAGAGGGGGAGCTATTATCATTAAAAGACCTCGGACTGGTTATGACCAAAACTCCTGTTACAAAAATTGACCGGGATGATGCAACAGGGAATCTCATCCTTAAAACCAAGAAGGGTAGCTGTTTCATAGCTGATGCAATCATCATCACTGCACAATCACGGGCAATCGTTATGGAGATGGATATTCGCAGGGATCTCCTGTCATACGATCAGTGGCAGGCACTGAACAACACACACCTGATGTCATCTGGGAAAATCTTTCTTGAGACAGAAACGGCATTCTGGAAAGAGCAGGGATCAGAAATTACCACTACCATCAGTGATCTTCCGGTTAGAGGAACCTATTTCTTCGATTTTGAAGATACAGATTCCGGGTTGATCTGTGCAAGCTATACCTGGGAGGATGACAGCAGGAAATGGCTTGCATCAACAATTGAGGAGCGGGCCGAAAAGTCGATAGATCTGCTTGAAGAGATCTACGGGAAAGACTCCATCAGACCGCATGTGGTGAGTGCCTATGGATTTAGCTGGGAGGAGATGCCCGGTTACCGTGGTGCTTTCAAACAATTTTATCCTGGCCAGCACAAATATCTTGATGCTCTTACAAAAGAATCCAACAACATCTGGTTTGCCGGCGATGGTGTCTCCTTTGCAGGAGGATGGATCGAAGGAGCTTTACATTCAGGATTAAGAGCAGCAAATAAGATAGCCGAAAAATTTCAGTCATGAAAAACCTCTTTTATTCCGATGTAATTCCTGAGAATGACAGATTTTTCCTTAGCAGTGAAGAATCAAGGCATTGTCTGAAAGTGCTGCGAAAACAGGCAGGTGACAGGATCTCGGTAACTGATGGTGCAGGAAACATGTATATCTGCAAATTACTCGATAATAACCTCTCCGGATGTGCACTCAATATTGAACAGGTTGAGCAGGGACATGACCATAGGTCTTTTTCTTTGCACCTTGCAGTCTCACTTATTAAAAACACCTCCCGGTTCGAATGGTTTCTTGAAAAAGCTACCGAGATTGGTATTGAAAAGATTACTCCTTTGATATGTGAAAGAACAGAAAAACAATTTTTTAAAAAAGAGAGATATCAGAAACTTTTAGTATCGGCATTAAAGCAGTCGGGGCGTACCATGTTACCAGCACTCAATCACCCTGTTACATTACCAGAGCTGATTTCCTCAGAAAATAGAGAAGAACAGCGTTTCATCGCCTGGTGTGAAGAAAAGCCTGCCCCACTACTGACGGACGCTCTGTTGCCCGGAAAAAACACCCTGATCCTGATAGGGCCTGAAGGTGATTTCACACGAGAGGAGCTAAAATCTGCAACTGAAAACGGATTTATGCCTGTCAGCCTGGGTGTGGGAATTCTCAGAACAGAAACAGCAGGAATTTATTCCTGCGTAGCTTTTAATATTAATAATCAGCATATTGTATAAGATATCCATTTCCAGGCCTAAGTAATGCGTTGACCCGGGAATTACTTTGCTTATCTTTGCATAAAGCAAACAAACGATCGTTTTATGTACCGCCTCCTCATTTTGTTTTCTGCCTTTTTGTTTATTGCAGCATCAAATGCCCCTGTATCCAGCCCTGTTGTTCAGATCGCCCTTCTTAAATATAACGGTGGGGGCGACTGGTATGCTAACCCAACATCCCTGCCGAATCTGATTGATTTCTGCAACAGAAACCTGGGCACCAATATTGCCAAAGATCCTCAGACCGTGATGCCTGGGAGTGATGAAATTTTCAATTACCCTTTTATCCACATGACCGGTCATGGCAACGTTTTCTTTTCTGATCAGGAGGCTGCAAATCTCAGAACATATCTTACTGCAGGAGGTTTTCTGCATATCGACGATAATTATGGAATGGATCCCTTCGTGAGGCCTCAAATGAAAAAGGTATTTCCCGAATATGAACTTGTTGAGTTGCCTTTCTCGCATCCCGTTTATAACCAGAAATACCCGTTCCCGAAGGGATTGCCCAAGATACATGAACATGATAACAAGCCACCTCAGGGCTTCGGCATATTTCATCAGGGGCGGCTTGTCTGCTTTTACTCCTACGAGGCAGACCTTGGTGATGGATGGGAAGATGCCGAAGTTCACAACGACAGCGAGGAAACCCGACTTAAAGCACTTCGAATGGGTGCAAACCTCATTCATTATGTATTTAATAACTGATAACTGTTTTAAAATGAACAGGACACAATACACTTTTTTTTCGATCATTCTCATATCTTTGGTTTTTACCCTATCCGGATGTAAAAAGGATGCTGACCGGATTATTATTGAAGGTGTGGTTACCGATCCTGTTCAGATGATAGCTGTTGATAATGCAGATGTTTATCTATATGGAAAAGTTTTTGAAGGGGGCATGTTTAACCCGGATCCTGTTGTGATTGCTTCTGCTTCAACTGATAATCTTGGAAAATTCAGCATTAATACAGAAAAAATTAAGGCAAGTGATTTTGAACTGCATGTGGTGAAGAAGAACTATTTCACCATTGAAGAATCTTTGACCCTAAATGAGATAGCCTCAGGGAAAGCTTACCGTCCGGCATTTGATCTGTTCCCTATGGGCTGGTTAAAACTCAGAATTCAAAATTACAAGCCATTCAACAGTTCTGATATGATAACCTACCGTATAATTTCCGATAATCCTGTGTGTTACGATTGCTGCAGTAATAAATATGTTAAGGGTATCGGCACAGAATACGACAGTGTTACAGTATGCAGATCAAAAGGAGGTAAGGAGATAACCATATCGTACCTTGTGTTTAGAGGAGATACAACCATCGATTCTGTTTCCCTGGTGCTGCCGGTTTTCGACACTTTATTTTACCACCTGAAATACTGAAACCCTGTTATGTTTCAGTTAGATTGTATTTTGCTAAAAAAAAAAAAATTTCAGTTCTTCTTGCAATTAAGGATCTTTTGTTATACTTTTACTCTCGATATATTGCCACAAGCCCTTTACATACTGAACTATTGCCTTCCTGATTCTGGTAAAGGATCTGATTGTAAGTTTCTCAGGAAGTAGCTATATAAAATTGCCACATTTGTCATTGTCTATGACAATAAAGTTTGTTTGAAATTATCGGGGGAATCTGTGGCATGTAACGACAAACAAAATAGATCTTACGGGCCTGAGAATTTGGTTCAGCCCTTCAAATATTAATGATCATTAAAAAAAAACACATCAATATTAACCAAAGCACAAAGAAATGAAAAAAATTGACCTATTTTTCAGCAGATTTTCTTACATCATTCCATCATTCAAAATCAACTGTGGTGGGATTGTAAGATTATCAATCCTTCTGGCTTTTATAATTTCAGCCGGACTTTTTGTTCAAGCACAGACATTTACTGTTTACACATCACCTCCTTTAACTCCCAATAACGGTTCGGGAGGTGTCACCTTCGAAGTTGAGAGTACTCAACCAATTGAAATTACCCAGTTGTTATGCATATTTTCTACAGGTGCAACATCTGCAAACGTATGGGTACGTACGGGTGGTGTTCAACATATTCCAGGACAGATAAATATATCCACTGCCAATGGCTGGGCACAGGTAATTACCGGGGCAGTTATCACCGGAGCTGATAATACAACCCTTATCCCAATCAATTTCGGGACAACGGTTATTCCTGTTCAGGCCAATACGAGAATAGGGTTTCATATTGAGGGGAACACACGCTATCAGACAGGAGTAGCGGCAGACCCGTCATTTCTTACTGATGGCATTCTTTCTGTGATAGTTGCCGACAGTGCAAGCTATGGTGGCCCTCCTCCTACACCACCCAACAATCCCAGGAGATTTACAGGTGCGGTCACTTACCAGCTGCAGGCATCAGGTGTTCCAAATGATGCAGGTGTAATATCAATTAACTCTCCGGTAGCTCCGATTTCCCCGGGCTTACATTCTGTTTCAGCATCCATAAGAAACTTCGGATCAAATCAGATCAGTTCGGTTAATGTCAACTGGTCTGTTAACGGAGTGGTTCAGACCCCGGTACCTTATACCACCCTGCTTGATACAATCGGGGGACTTGGAGCAAACCAGGCCAATGTCACAATTGGAAGCTTTAACTTCCCGGCAGGGTTTAATACCATCAAAGCCTGGACATCATTGCCCAATAATCAACCAGATACCTTTAACATCAACGACACCTCCCAGGTTACAATCTATTTTGCCACAACAATGAGTGGCACCTACACCATTGGGGGCACAACACCTGATTTTACCTCTTTTGGCAATGCATTGACAGCTCTCTATTCCGGAGGCATCTCAGGACCTGTGACTTTCAATGTGGCACCGGGAACCTATACTGAACAGGTTACCTTCAATGGAAATATATCAGGCTCCTCATCGGTCAATACAATCACCTTCCAGTCTGCCACAGGGGATAGCACCTCGGTTATACTCACCGGCAGCGGAGCATATATTCTGCAATTTAATGGAGCCGACTATATCAAAATAAAGCAAATTACTATTAAAACCACGGTTACCTCATCAACAAAAGTCATTGAGATCATAGGAGGAGCCGATTACAACACCATTACAAACTGCGTGATCGAAACACCTCCAACCACCACCAGCACTGCTTATGGTATCTATAACAGTTCAGGACTTGATAACAATAATGTGATTACCAACAATAATATTAAGAATGGCTATTATGCTATTTATTGGTATGGAGGTTCATCCACAAGCCTTGAAACAGGCAACAGGATAGAAGGTAATAAGCTTGAGGGATTCTATTATTATGGTATATACAGCTATGGTCAAAACGCCATGGTAATCAAAGGCAATACCATTATTAACTCAGCAAGCTCCGGATCAGTCTATGGCATCTATATGTATTATAATGACAATGACCATCAGACTATCGGGAACACAATTCTGATAACGGGTACCTCAACGTTGTATGGCATAAACATCTATTATTGTGATGGCACAACCTCCTTACCGGGCCTTACTGCCAATAACATGATAGTTGTTAATGGGTCTTCGACCAGGTATGCCATCAGGAATTATTATTCCAGCTACCAAAATCTGTATCATAACAGTACGCATGTTACCGGAACAGGTGCCACCGGATATGGCCTCTATTTGTATAACTCATCGGCATCATATACCGGCCATAATATTATCAACAATATATTTAGCAACACCTCTGCAAGTGGTTATGCAGCTTATTATTACAATGCGACCAACCTGACTTCAACCGATTATAACAACTTCTATTCAACAGGTAACAATTTTGTATATTATGCTGCCGCCATTGCAAACCTTGCCGCGTTACAAACAGCCAGTGGCAAGGATTTAAACTCTATGAGTGTTGACCCCTCTTTCTTGTCAAATACAGATTTGCATACCAACTCTGTTCCATTGTTTCACACAGGAACGTCTCTTGTAAACGTTACTGTTGATATTGACGGAGATCCCCGTCATCCAACCACACCTTGTATAGGAGCAGATGAGTACATGCTTTATTCCAATGATGCCGGTGTTTCAGAGCTAACGGAACCGCTTTCTGTGTGTCCGGGAATTGTTACCAGTATTAAGGTAAAGATCAAGAACTTCGGTATTCAGGCCTTCACTGGTGCATCGGTAAACTGGAAGGTAAACGGTGTTTCACAGGCACCATTTCTTTATACCTCTTTACTGGCATCGGGAGCCAGCCAGGAGGTTACGATCGGAACCTATACCTTCGCCAGTGGAGTTCTTTATGACATGGTTTTCTGGACAACCGGCCCGGGAAGTGTTGCAGACCAGAACCCTGCTAACGACACCCTTAAGGTTCTTGGCTTCCAGACAGCCATGAGCGGAATCTTAACAATTGGATCAGGTGTCACTTACGACTTTAACAGCATTTCGGCAGCAGTAGCTGCATTGAACAATTACGGAGTCTGCGGCCCCATAATCTTCAACATTGCTGCAGGAACCTACACCGAACAGGTCACCCTGAATGAGATTGTAGGTGCTTCTGCCATTAATACAATCACCTTCCAGGGAACCACCACCAGCAACCAGGACGTTGTTATCGAATATACCGCTTCAGGTACAGCAGATAACTGGACTGTAAGGTTTAACGGAACAGATTACACAACCTTTAAAAACCTTACCATCAAAGCCAAACATGCCACTTACGGCAGGGTTGTGGAAATGATTAACGGTGCAGATCACAACACGATTGAAAACAACCAGCTGATCTCAGCAGGTGCCAGCAGTTCAACAACCTCCTGTATCTATGATTACAATACCCTTAATCATTACAATACGTATCGAAACAACTATATGAGCGGAGGTTATTATACCGTTTATGTGTATGGCAGTTCTTCAACAGTTTGGGAAACCGGAACCATTATCGAAGGAAATGACATTGTCCATTCCTATTATTACCCCATTTATGCCTATTATCAGGATGGGATTCAGATTCTGAACAACCGGATATATGATGGTGTAAGTCCATATTCATACGGAATATATAACTATTACCCAAACAATGCATACCGGGTAACCGGAAATGAAGTTTATATCACCAGCACTACCAGCACAGCCTCTTATGGTATACGTGATTACTATGGCAACTATTACTCATATAATGCATCACCAACAGGATATGGTATTGTAGCCAATAATATGGTTGGCATTACCGGAGGAACGGCAGCCAATTACGGTATTTATGCATATTACAGCAACGGGACTGAATACTACCATAACTCATTCCTTATGGAAGGAGGCTCCACTTCATCGTATTGTTTGTATCAGGGGAACACCACTTCAAATACCCTTGGACAGACTTTCATAAATAATACCATGACAAACAGGGTAGGTGGATATGCTGCCTATTTCGCAACAACTGCCTCTGTAACAACCAGCAATTACAATAATTTTTATAGTTCTGCCTCCAACCTTGCTTACTGGGGAGTCCTTACACCGGATCTTGCTTCCCTGCAGGCTGCCAGTGGAAAAGATGTAAATTCCGTGAGCCTTAATCCTCCACATACATCAGTTAAAAATTTGCGCCTTAAAGGGCTGCAACTTTCAGGTAAGGGCACGAACCTTACCCAGGTTACAACTGACATTGACGGTAAGCCGAGAGCTACATACCCAACTATCGGAGCACATGAAATATACATTATTCCGTTTGATGCCGGTGTAACAACAATAAATTCACCAACAACCGCAATAACAATTAATGAGGGAGACATTGTTCCGGTCAACGTTGTGGTTGAGAACTACGGCACCTCTCCGATTACCAGCCTGTCAATAACCTATTCAGTAAATAATGGTACACCGGTGGTAACCAGTTTCACTCCGAATATTCTGCCCGGCACAAATACCTCCTTTGCACTGCCATCATTTACTTCACCTCAGGGACAGATAAAACTCACCTTTTATACAATATTGAGCGGTGACACAAACAATTTCAATGATTCTGCATTTTTCAATTATTATGCCCTGGCACTTTACGATGGAGAAATGGTTGAAATATTGCCTGTTACTGATGGATGTGGTATGGGGCAGGATTCCATAAAGATACTCATTGCCAACCGGGGCATCATGCCAATCAATGGAAACATTATAGCAGGCTATAAGCTGGCCGGAAGCCTGACCTCTGTTACCCAACCTGTAACCACCCTCATACCCGTTGGCGACACCATCCTGTTCGTTTTCAACACCCCGGCAGATTTCTCTGTTACCGTTGCCGATTCTACCTTTACCATAGTAACCTGGGTTGATCTGCTGAACGACAATGTTCTGGTGAACGATACTGCGATCCTGGATGTGGTTTCATTGCATATCCCGGCACCCCCGGTGCTGACTGCAGCCCATGTGCCTTATGGCACCCCGGCAACACTTGTTGCAACAACCACTTATGATGTCAACTGGTACGATTCAGATACCAGCACAACAATTCTCGCTACATCACCCACCTATGTCACTCCTCCATTGACTGATTCAACTACCTATTGGGCATCTGCTGTGTCAGGGTCTTCCATCACGTCGGTAGGCATTAACGTTGCACCTTTAGCTACCGCCAATGCCAATAACTGCAGCACAGGCCCCTGCAGTTCATTTAACGACCTTAATTATGGTACTTGCGGCACTCAGCAGGTGTGGATAAGCACCTCCGGTGGGCCAACACCTCATAATGATTTCATTGACTTTGAATGGACAGTCCCCTATACAATCGACAAGATGGTGATACACCATGGTGCAACCGGAACAAGGTTTCTGAGCGGTGGTGCATTATATACCTGGCAAAACAATGCATGGGTATATCTCAGCAGTTTTACCGGTCTTCCGATCACAATCTGCGAAAATGAGGTTACCTTCCCGGTAGTAACCACTACCAAATTCCGCATCACATCCTTTGAGCTCTCAGGAAGCCAGTTATCAAATCCCAATTTCAGGGAGATTGAAATATTCACTGCAGTACTTCCCGGATGTGAAGGTCCACGTGTACCGATCACAGCCAATATCATCCCAACAGTTACTATTTTAACTCCCGATACCACGATATGCGAAGGGAGCTCCATCAACCTGTTCGTTGCCCTCACCGGAACACCCCCATGGACACTGGAGGTTTCGGATGGAACAGCGTCAACAATGGTTCCCGGAATTACTTTACCCACCTTTGCAGTTCCTGTTACTCCAACTTCTACAACTACATTTTCAATAATAAACATTGCAGACTATACCAATACCTTTTTCCCGGACAATGTACAGGTTACAATCACCGTTCAACCGGCACCTGTTGTTTCAATCACGGGAGCGGCAGATACCATCTGCGAGACCAGTGCTGTTGTACTCGATGCCGGAAGCGGCTTTGCCTCCTATCTCTGGAGCGATGCTTCCACAAGCCAGACACTTAGTATCACTGGCGCTTCAATTGGAGCAGGCAACTCGGGCACCTTCTCAGTATCTGTTACTGACAACATCGGTTGTGAAGGGTCAGGTCAGGTTACTATCCATGTTATCGACTGCAGCGGCATAGATGAGTTGTTAAGCAACGGAACCATTCACATCTGGCCAAACCCGAACAGCGGAACCTTCAGTATGAAGATTTCAGGCATTTCGGGTGAAGCTACCCTGCACATTATGAAAACTACAGGTGAACTGGTGAAAACCGAAAACCTGATACTCGGCAACGAAACCATCAGGGAATTCAACCTTGGCAACCTCGCTGCAGGGATTTACTATATCAGGCTTATCACTAAACAAGGCACAATTACCGATAAGGTGATGATAAGGTAATTAGAAATGATTAATAAAAAAGCAGCGAAGGAATCCTTCGTTGCTTTTTTATTCAAAGCAAAATCAAACTTAATTTTGATAAATAATATAATATTTTAGGCCTACATTATACCTCTATTCATTTTCTGACCACTTTCAATGCACTTGAGGTGGCTTCAAGCAATGGCTGAACAGAAATCTCCGAGCCTACAGCCTGCTTCATCCACTCCTGGGGTATCAGGCAGCCAAGCTGAAACATACGCTGAACCTCGTTAGCAAAATTCTTTTCTTTGATATATTGCTCTATCTGGAAATCAATTACATGTCCAAGGGGATAGTTTGAGAGGTACAATGGGCTGCTTATCATGTGAGAATAAACAGCCAGTATCGGCTCATCACGTTTACCGAATACAGGAGCATAATATGTGTTCCATATCTCTTTTGCAACTTCAATTACAGTATTTTTCAGCTCCGCCGGGGTGGCATTGGGATTGGCATACATCCATTCCCATACCTTCATGTCGACCAGAGAAACACCCATTATTTCATAGCACGACCAGAAAGCTTCCAGGGCTGCCAGGTGTTCCTTTATGGGATCCTCCTTGGTGAGGCCAAGGAGCTCGAGGTCACGTTTCTGAAATATGAAGGCGAGAGCTTCGGTGAAGGCAGTGTTAGGAACCCTGTTAAGGGAATAGTAATCAACATTGTGAAGAGTGGTAACCTGCTCTACATTATGCCCGAATTCATGTACTGCAATATTGTATCCCTTGTAGTTCATCCCGCCGGCTCCGATACGGGTACGTAAAAGAACCTTATCGTCACGGATCGTTGAACCGTATGCATGCCCTGCACCGCGTGAACCCTCAACAAGAATTTGTGATGCTAGGAAAGAGGCTTTTTCACTGCTGAAGCCAAGCTTTATCAACATAGGCTCAAGGTCGCGCTGGAAAGCCTCCACGTTTGGATATTTTGCACTGACAATCCTGTCGAGTTCCTCCTCCGTATATTTACCTCTCGCTTTGAAACCATTGTACCATATATCGAATGGTTCCAGATTTCTTCCGAGACGTTTGCTGACAAGAGCTGCAACCTCCTTAACCTGCGGGCTGGAGATGAAACTGATAAAGAGAGCCCTTACCTCTTCCATGGGGATCTCCATGTCGGCCTCAAACTGCCTCCTGATAAATGTCGGATAACCGGGATAATAAGGGTCGTTTTCAAGATTAGCCCTGAAGTTTTTAAGCAGATATTCGTATCTTTTGTCAGGTTCAGGTTTGAAAGAAACCTCCTTCCCCTCATGAATTAATTTGTTGTCAAATGGATTCCATTTGTATGTTTCTTTATTAATAACCTCCTCCGGTATGCTCTGGTCGATGATTCTTTTCATCACAGTATAAATCATCTGCTGTTTTTCGAGGCCGTTTTTATCAGCGTAATTTGATTTCAGCTCATCCCTTAGCCCCCAATGTGTTATTAGCCTCAGCTCAGCCGGGAACAGTGTCTTCCCCTGCCTGTTCAACAGGTTGCCCATGTAGATGTTATATTCTGCAATGTAGTTATCTGCTTCGGTACCTGCTGCTGAAGACTTCTGCAGCAGGTGCGCAGGCAGCCTTGATGTATAATAGTCGCCAACCCTTACATAAGCCCATTCAAGGCGTGACCAGCCGGACCCAAATTCCTTCTTCTCCTCCAGATTGTAAAACGGGAAGTTCAGTATCACCAGAAAGGCGATTTTGTTTTCATAAAAATCATCATGAAGATGTGCCCCCGGTTCATAGCTGCCAAACATCAGGTCAACAGGCTCTATCGGTCCCATGTCGAGATGGAGTGGCCGCATCAGATCCTTTTTTACCCGGAGCATATTACCACTTAAGATTTCAAAGTTTACGAGCAGCTTACCGAAAAGGATCTTCCTGGCCTCTTCGTTGCCTATGAACTTTTCTTTGCAGAAAGATTCAAATTCATCCGCAGTGCCATCTGATTCCCGCCATAAGCCCGCTGCCTGCCTCACACCCCGCTCTATCCTGCTCCTGTCAGTTCCACCATGCCTTGTTACAAGATCATCTATAATCTCTTCGATGTCAGCGTTGGGGATATAACCTGATACTCCTGCTCTCTGACTCATAGCTACTCCTCCCATAAAAATTAAAGGGCATATAAACACCAGTGCCCGGAATGTTCTTAATGTTTTCATCAGTATATATTTTGGGTCAAAGTTAATAAACACAACCTTATGATAGCTCCTTTTGATTTTTGGAGTGCACAAAAAGAATTGTTCCCAGATCATCATACCCTTCAAAAAATTTCTCTTTATTGTGAGCCAGCGACTCTTTTCTGATACCAATAAGTGTCAGACCGGCATCTTTTGAGCGCTCATTGATAAGTGACCGCGAAGAGACATCATGAGATTGTATGATGATTTCAATATTATTCCTGGTGATTGGTAACCGGCCTGAACGCAGCAGATCATTCACTGCGGCTTCCGTTTCCTCAATCCTGTCGGGTTTGCATATTACAAAAATCCTGATGCCCCGTCGTTTCCAGTCGGGATGGCCAATTATAATGTAACTCAGCAAAATCATCAGGTTTGCGTTCTCCGTATCCAGAGTGTCTATCCACACATGTATTCCGTTTTTATAGACTATGGGCTTTTCGCCGCTTGAAAGTATACATATATCAAAATCACCCGAACTTACCAGAGCAAAATTGTCAATAATGCCTGGAAGGTTACCGGGTTTGTTTTTTATGAATTCAAAGATCACCATATTATTTTCCATACCTGCGATGCCGGGAATCTGTATAGCCTGTGCAATTGCCGAAGTGTATGAAGGCGAAATCAACGTATCAATATAAACATGGTTTTTGATTTTACCATATTTATCAATTAGTTTGTGAAGCTCTTCTTTGGCCAACTGAGAAGTTGATTTTGAGAAGTATCCGTCAATGCGGTGGAGATATGTCCCAAAGCCATAACGATATGATATCCAGTTTAATAGCCTGAATGCGGTGTCGCGTTCAAAGGAGTCTTTAGAAATGCATATTGCACTGGGTCGCCATTCTTTATCAATATTTTTGAGTTTTTTATGTTGAAGGAGTATCTGCAGGTTGCGGTTAAGCTGGAATAGAGCATTTGAAAATAATGAGGCAAAGCCAGCACGGTCACGGTGATAATGGCTAATGTATAGATATATCAGTGTCATTATTACAATAGCCAGGATTGCATAAGGTGTGCTTATCTTAAACATAACCCATAACGACACAAGAAACCCGGCAAGAGATATATACCATTTGGATCTGAATGAGGGGCGGTATGAAGGTGATGCTCCGAAATGGTTCAGAAATGAAATAAGGCATAGTGAACCATAAGTTACCATAAAGAACATCGATATTATTGATGCAACAGCATTAATATCACCAATAGCAACAAAGACAAATGCAATTAATGCTGTGAAAAGTGAGGCGTGTCGGGGTTCATTGTTTTTTGATGTGCCCCTGGCAAGCCAACGGTTCAACCTTCCGGATGGGAATGACTGATCCATGGCAAGTGCCTGTAGTGTCCTTGGTGCAACCAATACTGATCCAAGTGCAGATGAGAAGGTAGATGCGGCAAGCCCCAGAGGAATAACTATTGCTCCTCCGAGAGCAATCTTTGCCATGATAAGCTGATTTTCAAGCAAATCTGCTGAAGATGCCGATTGAGCAAGTTTATAAACAACAAATACATAAATTATCAAACCGGTAAAAGTAGCCAGAATAGTTCCTATCGGTATCGATCGTGAAGGCCTCTTAAGGTCGCCCGAAAGCCCAACCCCTGCAGTCATCCCGGTAAATGCAGGGAAAACAATCGCAAACACAACGAAGAAATCTTTCATGTTCCGGAATTCTGCATTTGCAAGACTAAATCCTGATGTTGTTGCATGCCCGGTCTCACCCAAAAAGAACATTATAAGGGAGAAAAAGAGTATCGCACAAATAAAGTATAGTGCCTTTACACCAAGGTTTGCCCCTTTGGCAATAATTAAAACTGCAAGGAAAAACATCACCGGCAGACTCACAACCTGCCGCGGAACATACAGTGAGTACTGCTCCCTCATATAGTTGAAAAAGAACTCAAAGGCCTCGGTAAAAGCAATAACATAGAATGCAACACTTATTGCCTGAGATAAAAACAGGGCTATCCCGATTGTCGCCCCGATGTTCAACCCGAATGATCGTGAAACGATAAAATACTCACCACCCCCTTCCACCTTTTTGTTTGTGGCTATTTCAGAAATGGCAAGAGCAGTGGGTATTGTAACCAGATGTCCGAGGATAATTATAAGAATAACTCCCCAGAAGCCAAGCGTTCCAATAGCAAAACCAAAACGAAGAAACAGTATCGCCCCAAGTATGGTTGATATTGCTGTGAAAAAAACCGGTGCAGTACCTAATCTCCTTTGACCTTCCATATTTTTAAAAGAAGGGTCAAAGTTAAAATGTTAATGGCAATTTATCAAATTTTGATTGATATCCTGCAAATGGTAGATTCAACTCACAAATGTGATAATTCAGACCATTAATGAAGAATAATGTTTCCGACAAAAATTCATTAGTAGCATTCGTGGCAACTATTTTCGGTGAAGTAAAGAACCTTTATCCTGATGTGTTTCTCATTGAGCTGGCCTGATTATTAATAGAGGTCAAAATTAATTGTAAATGACTGATTATATAGCTGTTTTAAACATTGTCAGAAGATAGGAGTTGCATAAAGCGAAAAAAGGATTTACTTTTGTTCCCACAATTGGCTCCATAGTTCAACGGATAGAATGGTGGTTTCCTAAACCATAGATCCAGGTTCGATTCCTGGTGGAGCTACGTGATAAGCCTGTTAATTATTTGATTAACAGGCTTATTCATATTAATCCGGCACAAAAACAGAAACTTCGTTGTTTTACTTTCCTGCCTTAAAGTAAAATAAGATGTACTCCATTTTTCACTATCCACAACTTCATTCCCCTCATAATTCATAACTCATAATTCATAACTCATAACTATAAAACAATATCTTTGGAGTTGAAAAATATGAATGTACAGGGGCATCAAAAAAACACCCTATCATATAAAAACCATGTCTTCTTCTTACTTCATCCGTGAGTTGCCGGGCATTAAAATGAATTTAATTTTCGGTCATGCAGAAGGGTTTAAAAGCGGAGCACCAATTTGGGAATTCGTTGTGTCATTATAAACTATAATCATTTAATTACCATTGATTCAATATGATACTATTTAAACTAATCTTGAAGGTTTTTAAAACTTGGATTACCGGCCTTTTAAATATTTCACCTAAGGCAATCGGGAGATCCCGGATTCTGGTTCCAGGATTGATCATCTCAGGGCTATTGATATTTACTGCATGTCAGCGTCACACAAAGGAGATAAACACCCTTGAGGATCTTGCCGGAGGGAATGTCTTTGCTGTTCCAACAGGAACGGTTGCTGACCAATCTGTGCTGGAAAAGTTTCCGGATGCCCGGGTAACCTATTACAACACCATCTATGATTGTGCACTGGCCGTAAAAAACAAGAAAGCGGATGCCGCCGTTTACGATAAGCCTGTTTTGAAGAACATTGCTGCGAAGAACAAAGGGCTGATAGTTCTTGAAGAGGTGTTGTTTCCTGACCAGTATGGATTTGCTGTTGCCATGGAGGATACTCTGCTGAAGCAAGTTGCTGATGCAGTGTTAAATGAGATCAGGATGAATGGCATATATGATCAGATGCTTTCGAGGTGGTTTCCTGAACAGGGTGATCCCGGGCCTATGCCGGAGATTCAGGATGAGCAGGAGGCAGAAGAGGTGTTGATCTTCGGTACGGCAGCAGTTACTGAACCCATGTCATACATCGACAGCTCGCACGGTGTTGTGGGATTTGACATTGAACTTGCACAACGCATTGCTAAGAAGCTCAACCGGAGGCTCGAGGTTGTCAATATGGAATTTGGTGCCCTGCTTCCGGCACTCATTGCCGGCAAGTTGCAGATGATCGGAGCAGGCCTCTCCATCACCGAAGAGAGGGCAAAGAGTGTGCTCTTTACCGGGAGTTACTTTGAGAGTGGTATTGCTGCCCTGGTGCGGGGGCCATCAGCAGAGAGTGGTTCGGGTCAGGGTATAAAGACAAAGGATAAATCAGGGATTAAATATAAAAATCTTGGGGTGTTGATGGGGTCGATTCATGAGGGGTATGCAGCAAAGACATATCCAGATGCTAACATCCACTCTTACAATACGGTAACGGACATGTTAATGGCGCTAAGCAGTAGAAAAATCGACGGGGCGTTTACAGATCACAGCTCTGTGAGAGTCATTCTGGAGCAGAACCAGGATTTTGGCGTTCTTGAAGCTAACCTTTTCGTCGTTGATATTGCCGCTGGGTTTCATCCTGATGCCGATGATCTGCGGGGCAGGTTCAATAGTTTTGTCCGGGAGATCCGCAGCAATGGCATCTATGATGACATGATAAAGCGGTGGGTGGAAGATTCCATTGCCGTTGTACCCCAACTCCCTTTTGATCCCTCTTCCAATCCACTCAGAGTGGGCGTTGTGAGCGACCTGGGATTGCCCATGACGGCTAAGAGTAAGGATCAGTGGCTTGGACTCGATATAGAGCTTAGCAGCCGTTTCGCATCATGGCTTGGACGCAAGGTCGAATGGGTCGATTTACCCTTTGGCAGCCTGCTGCCTTCATTGATATCCGGTAAAATAGACATGATAGCTGCTTCTATGATGATCACCCCGGAACGTAGCCTACAGATAGATTTTTCAGATCCATATTTTGCCTCCGGGGCTACAATACTTGGCCGTAAAGACAACAGCAGGAATTTCATTGCCGAAAAGGATGTATCCAACGATCATCAGGAAACCTTCTGGCAAAAGCTAGGGCAAAGGTTCTACAGCAATCTCATCCTTGAAAAGAGATACCTGATGATCCTCAGAGGTATTTATGTCACCCTGGTGATCGCTATCCTTGCTGCAATCCTCGGAACACTGCTTGGTGGTTTGGTTTGTGCAGGACGTATGTCACAACGAAGATACTTAAGGAGTACCTCCATATTCTTCATCGGACTGATAAGGGGGACTCCCGTTCTGGTACTCCTGATGATCATCTACTATATCATCTTCGCCTCTGTTCATATCAATCCGGTGCTGGTGGCGGTGATTGCCTTCGGGATAAACTTCGCCGCCTATGTCTCTGAGATGTTCAGGACATCCATCGAAAGCATATCACGGGGTCAACATGAAGCTGGAATTGCTTCCGGTTTTACAAGGTTGCAAACCTTCAGGCTGATAATAATGCCACAGGCAATCAGAAGAGTGCTGCCGGTTTATAAAGGTGAGTTTATATCACTTGTGAAGATGACCTCAGTTGTAGGATATATTGCTGTGGAAGATCTGACAAAAGCAAGTGATATTATACGTAGCCGCACTTTCGATGCGTTTTTTCCGCTGATCATGGCTGCTGTGATCTATATTGTGCTATCCTGGCTGTTGACTGTGGCTTTAAACCGTATCGAAATCAACCTGGATCCATATCGCCGGATAAGAAGAAATAAAATCAGAGGAGGGGTTGCATTATGATAGAAATCAGGAATTTATCAAAGAGTTTCGGGAGCCTTCAGGTTTTGCTGGATATTGATCTTGACATCCGTAAGGGGGAGGTGATTTCAGTGATCGGGCCATCAGGATCGGGAAAGAGTACTCTGCTTAGGTGCATTAATCTTCTTGAGCACCCATCAGGGGGTTCTATCATGATTGATGGAATACCATTGCTTGACAGGAGTGCAGATGTTCCGTCGATTCGACAGCGGATGGGGATGGTGTTTCAATCGTTTAACCTCTATGATCATCTAACGGTACTCGAGAACCTTACCCTGGCACCCGTCAGGTTAAAGAATAAGAAGCGTGCTGAAGCTGAACAGCAGGCCATGGCATTGCTTAAGCTTGTGGGCCTTGCTGAAAAAGCTCATACCATGCCTGAGGCATTGTCAGGTGGCCAGAAACAGCGGGTTGCTATCGCACGTTGTATGGCGATGGAACCTGAAATCCTCCTTTTCGACGAACCTACCTCTGCCCTTGACCCTACAATGGTGAGCGAGGTGCTGGCTGTGATCCGCCGCCTGTCACGGGAGGGAATGACCATGGTGATTGTAACACATGAGATGGAGTTTGCAAGAAATATTTCCAGCCGGGTTCTATATATGGATGAGGGAACTATTTACGAAGAGGGTACTGCTGAGGAGATCTTCGAAAACCCAATTAAACCCAAAACCCGGGCATTTATTAATCGTATCCGAAGTCTTGATATTCATGTAACTTCCGAGACTTATGATCTTTACGCCATACAGGCCAGATTGGAGGCATTCTGTGAAAAGCACTTCCTTTCAAAGCATCTGGCCGACTCGGTATCATCATTAGCCGAAGAGGTATTGTTGCTTCAGAAGGACTTTTCCGACATCCACCTCAGGTTGTCCTATTCCGAGAAATCGGGCATTGTGAATCTGATCTGTGATGCTGCCGGGGATCCCTGCAACCTTCTGGAAGTTCAGGATGATGATCTGGGACTGATGCTGATCAGGAGCAAATGTCAAAGCGTTGAATATCAACGTGAGTCCGACAAGAATGTTATCACCTTAAATATCAGAACACAATAACCGGTGCTTCTAGATTTTATATGAACTGCTTACGCATAAGTTTTGCAACCACTTCGTCGAACATGTCCTTTTTTTGTATTACGGTGAAAATATCTATAAGGTCAGGAATGCGTACCCGTTTTTTAGCCTCGTCGCGAAAATCTTCGATAATCTGACCCCGGTGCATCATCACAATCCTGTCGGGAAGATCGACAGGCTGTTGCATGTAATGGGTGACCATAAGTGTAGTAAGTTATTCCTGTTTGATAATTTCTTCGGTAAGCTCTGCAATCTTTGCAGCACTTTTAGGGTCAGGGCGGCGGTATGCTCATCCAGCAGAAGCAGTTTTGGTTTCAGCCAGGTGGACATCAGCAGTGTTAATGCCTGACGCTGACCCCCGGAGAGGGTTCCTATCGGGTTGTTGAGCCGGTCTTCGAGACCCATTTTCAAAACACTGGTTTTTTCAGCGATAGCCTTCAGCGACGGTTTGCTGACCGCTAACCGAAAGGGTCTCGACCAGCCACATCCCATTGCCATTACAATGTTTTCAGCGATGGTCTTGTCGGCTGCAGTTCCTGCAAAAGGGTTCTGAAATACCCTCCCGATAAAACGAGCACGCTTGTATTCTGCCCATTTACTGCTTTCTCAACAGCTTCAAAACCTGCATTAAGATAGTCCCGTGACAGACATACCGCACCACCATCTTTCATCTGGGCGCTGTCGAAAACAAATACCGGCAATCCGTTTGGGTGTGCTTTGTAGGCGATAAGTGCAAAACCCGGCCGGGTCAGATTATCGACAACATGACAGACGACCTGTATCTCTTTACGGCACAACTTTGTAGCAGCCTGAGACACTTCAGAACCTGAGGTTACCGGAACAGTAACCAACTACAAACCTTACTTTTTCAACGCATCACGGAACCACTGCATATAAAGCACATTATTGACCTCAGCCGGGGTATACAGAGTCCCTACCCTTTTAACATCAGGTACCTATTCGCTTATCAAAGGTGCCATTCCAGAAAAAGGAGATTTGGTGATGATTCCGGATAGGGTTGTCATGTCGCTCTGAGCATTGAATACCCGCAAAGTGTATTGATTTCCCTGGTGGTATCCTGCCTTTTTCAACCCATCAATAAGCCCTTCATGGCACCGTTCAGCAAATTCAGTGTCACTGTAATGTACCAATGTAAGCTTCAGCATCCTCGAAGTTAGCCGGGCTGCCTTTGTAACATCAGGATCAATACGCCATTTTGTTTAAGTTTCATTAACAGGTAGTTGTGCAACCGGAAGTCCGGCAATGATTTTTACTGCTATTCTCCCGAACTGTATTCCCTCTTCTAAATGGTTTTACCCATAAGCTCCTGCTGCTCCCTTTTCAACCAGCCCGGTTTCTGTGGTGAAGATGGGAATATTGCCTGCCTGTGCTGCATTGTGAATGGTCGGGAAGCCGGTTGCCACCAGATTGTCTGCCGAAATTATCATGGCCTGCGCCCCACGCTGAATCACTGATTGTGTTCCGATACCCAACTCCGTCACGGAGGTGGCTGTTGCTTCATGCAGTCGTATACCTTGTAAGGGAGGTGGTTGGATGGGTTGGGGCCGGAAATGCCAACTCCCGCAACATAAGGGTCGGTCACAGCTCCGAAAACATGTGTTTTCCCAATCTTCTGGTTGGCACACGCTACCGTTTGCAGAGCTGTTGTGCTCGAAGTGATGATAAGTTCGAAATTGCCATTTACCATCTCTTTGGCTATCGCATTGGCAGTATTGATGTCACCCTGAGGGTTGAACATTCTTATGTTCTGTTGATCCGGAGCAAACATCCCCTCTGATTGAAGCTTGTCAAGAATTCCGGCAACATGCTTATCCAATACAGCAGTTGAGGAAAACTGCATGATTGCAATGGATGGGTATTGATACAGTGTGGTAGTTTTCCCGTTTCACGTTGCCCCATATCAGAAAAAAGCAACAGAAAAGAGGCCGCCAAAATCAACATAGTAATAAGCCAGAGGTCTTTGATGACTTGCTTCATAATTTCATAATTCCCTTTTGTTAACTAACCACAGTATCCCTGTTGCACTCCTGATGAAATGAAAGTTTGGTGATTCTTTGAAAAAACTAACCTTAAAGCCAATAGAAAACAGCATATGGCATCATCAGTATTCGAACCTGAGATTTGAACATTCGTTCGTTAGACTCTTTGTTTTCTGTATTATTGGCTCTCTCAACGGTTCCAAAGCCAATTTTCAGGGCTATCCATTAGCAAAGATATGCATTATTCTCTAATTTTATAATTCACTAAAGGTGTAAAGTGTGAATACAGCCGGAGTCTTAAAACAGCCTGTTCTCAGAAATGAGTTTGCCCTAATACTTTTATTAAGCTTCATTGGAGAGATAAAAAAACATCCAAATCATTCTTTTTAAGTGACATTATGATTTATTTATTAACTTTGTTAGCATATTTAATGTTGATCGAGAAAAATATTACCGTTCATCAAAAAAATTCCAGACCATGAAAAATATCCTTTGTTCATTTCATTACCTGTTTCTGATTTCAGGGATGATACTTATGATTTCTCTGAATGCTTCCGGTCAGTATGCACCTTCACAATGCATGAAACTAGTAGTTTTTGAACCCTATGGAATAAGTCACACCCAGTTCCAGGCAATGGTTCAGATCAACACCCAGGTGCTGGTTACGGCGGGGCTTATGCAACCTGATGGTGATGACATAAGGTTTTCAACCGGATGTCCTGAAAATTATCTATCTTACTGGATTGAAACGGGTATAAACCAGGACAGTACAGTTATATGGGTAAAGCTTGATCAACTTCAGGCAAATGATTCCATAACATTATGGATGTATTTCGGTGACTCTCTTGCACCCGGTACGTCTAATTTCAGCAACACTTTTCCCAATGCACTTATTACATCCGGGAATGTTTATGCCGGCAATATTCAGCACTACGGCTGGCTCAAGATTAACTCAGGGGACATCCTGTTTGTAAACGGAGGGCAACCTCTAACTATCTATGCTGAATATGTTGAGATTAATGGTACCATCAATGGTGCGGGAAGTGGATATACCTCCCCCACTCCTACATTACCGGGCAATGGCCCCGGAGGTGGCGGTTATTCTACCAATTCAGGATGTGGCGGAGGGGGATACGGAGGCGCAGGAGGGCTTGGAGGCTATGATTCCGGTGACACCCCCGGTATTGGTGGTTCCACTTACGGCACCTCATCAGGTTCTGATATAGAGATGGGTTCCGGAGGCGGATCAAGTGACAATACTCCCGGAGGTAACGGAGGAGGTTATGTTTCCATAATCTCCAGAGTGGCTGTTATCAACGGCCAGATTATCATGGATGGCAAAGATGCAACACAACCGGGAAGTTCACGTGGTGGTGGAGGTGGTGCAGGTGGAGGTATTAGTATCAAAGCAGATCACCTGTCTATTTCAGGCACTTTATCGGCAAAAGGTGGTGCCGGATCTACGTGTTCGTCTTCGGCCAACGACAGCGGTGGCGGTGGCGGCAGGATCAAGCTATTCCATGGTTCAGGTTACAATGCTACCGGCACAATGAATGTTTCAGGCGGTACCGGCGGCCCTTACGGCTCGCCTCCTGCCATGCCGGGATCGATTGGTACCGTACATAATGGCCCAACCACTTTCAAGCAAAACACTATATTTCCCTACCAAGCCTTTGGTGCCCTTTCCAATATTCAACACTATCTATGTCCGGGCGACAGCATCTTGGTGAATGGCATATGGTATAACCAGGCCGCCGTGGTTTATGACACTCTGGTAAATGTTCTTGGTTGCGACAGTGTAGTCCAGATATCAATAATTCCGGTGGTGGTAGATACAGCGGTAATACTTAGTGGCATTACCCTTATTGCCAAGGCAACCAATGCTAGCTTTCAATGGTTCGACTGCACCACAAACGACACCATGGCAGGAATCACGGGAAGCAGTTTTACACCCGGCGCCAGTGGCATTTATGCCTGTATCGTGACACAAAACGGGTGTAGCGCAATATCTGCATGTTATCCAGTTACTATTAGCAATATTGAATCAATATCACCGAAGGAAAATCTGCAGGTATTTCCAAATCCTGTGAAGGAAATCCTTTACATCAGAATGCCCGATCATAATCTTTTATCATCCGGCATGTTACAGATATTCAACTTTCAGGGTGTGAGACTTTCTGAATTGCAGCTTGCACCAAACATAAGAATAGCCGAAGTTGATGTAAGTCAACTTCCAGCAGGGATATATATCGGACGACTTCTTACCGGCAACGGTGACTTTTACAGGTTCAGGTTTGTGAAAGGGAGGATGTAGTATTTGGAAACGGTGATATTAGGTAAAACAATTTATTTGATTTACAGGCAATTTGATATACCAAAATCACTTCTGGTCATGGACTCTTAAGTGAACGGCCTTTTACTTTACTTTTTGCCCGATATCCGATTTTGAGGTTCGAACAGTTGGTATTGGATTCTGCCGGAGTTAAAACTATTGTGATGATGGCAGACTAATCTGCATTTATTCCTTTTTAATTTCCAAAACACATTCTGTAAATACTATAGGATAATAACCCGGGAATTTGGGAAAAAACTGAATTTATTTTCACAGACTTTCAATTTATTCTTTGAATTACTTTGAAAATCCCAGGAGAACTACTTTACGGTAATTTAACACTCATGGTATTTTCAAACCAAAATCATATCTTTGCCCCCGACAAAGAATCAAGAACTTAAATAAATATCACGATGGAGAAAATATTGGTTATCGGGAGTGCCGGACAGATAGGATCTGAGCTGGTTATGGAGTTGAGGCGCGTTTACGGCGCTTCTAATGTTGTGGCAACGGTTCATTACACCAAACCACCTGCTGAGGTGCTTGAGAGTGGCCCTTACGAGCATTTCGATGTGATGAACATTCATCATATTTATGAAGTAGTTAACAAGTACAAAATCAACCAGATATACCATATGGCGGCCGTCCTGTCGGGAAGCGCCGAGAAGAAGCCACTCCCTTCATGGGATATCAATATGCAGAGTCTGTTCAATGTTCTGGAGGTATGCCGTGTGATGAAGATCGACAAGCTGTTCTGGCCAAGCTCCATTGCTGTCTTCGGGCCAACAACTCCACGTGAGAACACCCCACAGACATGCACCATGGAACCTACCTCGGTTTATGGCATGTCGAAACTGGCAGGTGAACGCTGGGTTGAATATTACTGGAACAAATACAAAGTCGACACACGTGGTATCCGCTATCCGGGTATCATAAGCTATAAGACCGAAGCGGGCGGCGGCACCACCGATTACGCAGTGGAGATATTCTACGAAGCAGTTAAGTCAGGAAAATACAAATGCTTCCTTTCAGAAAATACCCGCCTGCCAATGCAGTTTATGCCGGATGCCCTCAAAGCTACCATCGACCTGATGGAAGCACCGGCTGAAAAGGTGAAGATCCGTTCAAACTACAACGTTGGCGGTATCAGCTTCGACCCAAAAACCCTTGCCGCAGAGATCAAAAAGCATATCCCCGGATTCGGGATCACATACGAACCCGACTTCCGCCAGGCAATTGCCGACTCATGGCCAATGAGTATCGACGACAGTGTTGCCCGTGCCGACTGGGGACTTACTGACAAATATGACCTCGCAGGAATGACTAAGGTGATGATCACAGAGATAAGGAAAAAATTCGGGAAGTAAACCTTAAAAACAAACCGATTTGTTAAACCCTTACGCCACTACCCGGCATTAATAGGTAACACCCTTGAATGCCGGGGTTGTTTTAATTTATATTGATGAAATCAGATTCGAAAAGATCACGGTAACTGCTACGCTTTTTTATCACTCCATCCTCCAGAAAAAGAACTGTCGGGAAGAATCCGCCAGTCACTTCAATGATCTCCCGGGTGGGAAGTATTGAGTAAGGGTAAGCCTTTATCCTTGTCTCTACCCGGAAATCATCAACAAATCCCTCGTCTCCGAAAAAATAAAACAAAAGTTGATCACCTGTACCGGATCTCTCTGCAGCAGTTACAGCTTTTCTGGCAGTAAGCCTGCAAACAGGACATGAAGGACTGAAGAATAGGATGATACGCCGGCCTTTATCATAAGGAAGGGTCTGTTCACTCAAATGTAATTGCTCATATCCCTCATCAATCACAACAGGTTTGTAAATGCGGTTGTAAATGATGTCAGGAGGCGACAGAACCAAAGGTATTACAATAGCTGCTGAAATAATCCCCGCAGTCACCAGGCCGCTCCATGGCATCTTTAAACTGTACCTCCTCCTGCCAATGAGCACCAAAACAATCAGAACTGCATTCTTCAGCAACGATTCATAAGGTTTCAGATCGATGGCCGACCCGAAACAATGACAGTTTTCAGCACTGCCTGTCAGAAGCTTCCAGACGAGGAACAAGGAAAATAAAATCAATACACCCAGGGCAATAAACCTGATCCCATTATGATAAAACCCTATTATGAGAAGAATGCCAATCGCAAATTCAAGTGAAATAATCAGACGTGCTGCAATGCTAGACAGATCAAATCCGAGTATTTTATGGTTGTATATATATAGTTCAAACTCATCAACACCGGTGAGTTTGGTAAAAGCAGACAGAATAAATGATACTCCAACCAGACACATTATTATGGTCGAAACAACTATTACCTTGCGGTTTTTCATTAGTACGATATTGATTCTGCTTTTTCTATAAAATTAATCTAAATACAACCATTTGCATAAAAAAGAAAGCTGAAAAACCAGCCTTGTTCGCAGATTCAGAGAATTACCTGACTCCTTCAGACTGGTATGGCTTTTCAGCTTTATTGCTCCTATAATCTGAGATCTCCCGGATTATTTAAGCTCGCATTTAGCATCAGGATATGTAGTTAAAAATAAACTCTCTTCAGTATCACATTGCGTTTCAGCCAGGAGCTTTGTTTTGAAATCCATTGGTATGTCTATTGTCTGCTTATCACCACCTTCTGTGTATTCACATTTGCAGGTATAGTCTTTCATACAAGATGAGAAACCTGCAATAACAACAAGAACCGCTGCGTACAAAAATACTTTTTTCATAATAGTTTGAGATTTTAGGATTTGAATGTAAAAGAAATAAATAAACATTAAATAAAAAACCATTTCATATATAATTATGATTTTTTCTGATTTTTTATTTTCCTGCCGGATTTGAAAAAAATTCCACTGCCTTTAGAAGCACCAGATCTTCCCCGTTCAGAATACTTTTGATGTCGAGGGGAACATATATATCAGGTTCAACGCCATCAAATATCCAGGTGTCTTCCGGGTAGATATCGTATCTGGCATTTACCGATAACTGACCATCTCCGGGTAAATATGCAGTTATTGATGAACCGGTTGATCCAGCAGTTCTTGTACCTATAATGGTTGCCCTGAAATGGCTTTGTTTCAGCATCATCAGAAAGTGCTCAGCAGCGTTTCCGGTTTTGGGGCCGGTAAGTATCACCAGAGGCAGGGTTGATTTTTCAGTCAATGGTGGAACCATGAAGGTGTCAGGTGGTTGATGGGAATAACCTGATATCGGGGTGTATTTTCCGAAACGATCCAAGCCTTCACCGATACCTGTGTAGGAATAGGGGTATTTACGGGTAGTGAAACCTGGCAATATTATCTGTTCCTGATCTGAAAAACGAATCACCAAGGATGCTGCCTTTCCCGGTTGTTCCCTGTGATTATTGTTCCTAAGGTCAATGATAATTCCCCTGGCTTTTGCAAGATCACTGTTGTTTGGAAAGCCGGCAACAGTCTCTTTGCTGAATGAATTGAGTGTAACAAGGGCAATGTCACGGTTTATCAACTCAACATAGATTGGATCCTTTGCAGGCAGGTTCCGTATCCATTGCACCCTCTTCGACCGGTCACGAGAAACCATCTCATTGATGTTTCTGCCATCAGGGGTAATACAGTTCAGGAGCACCCTGGTATTTACCCAGCCTTCCAGCATTGTCTCAAGTGCGGCAGTCATGCGGGCGTGATCAGTGTTTGCAGAGATATAGGGCAGCACCTCATTGCGGAGGTATGAGGATATTTCAAATCCATTGATACGGATAACCTCTGAACCAACAGGGATGGTTGCCATCAGTTGCTTGTCGATGTTTGTGATATAGTACCTTCCTCTGATCTCTTTAATTATCACGGGTGGTATCACCAATGAGTCCTTTATGGCTGCGGGCATTGAAACATTAGTATTGGCATCGTTCAGGTGGGCGGCAAAACGCTGAAGCAGCCTGTAATACTCGTAGTCATTGGTACTTTTTATCACCAGCGGTATGTATGTTTTGTACAGACTATCCCAGTCGAGGGTAGGATTTCTGTCGAAGGCGGTGAAATTATAGTTTACCTCCTGCCATACTTTCGACAGACCGTAAAACCTGTCAACAGAAGGGACAGACATAGGGTAGTTCTGTGCCACAGCAGAATTGCCGGTAAAAATTGCACAGCACATCAAAACCATGGGTAAAACAATTCTGTTCACAACAGGTGTCTCGTGTTACAGGTTTATCGTTCCAGAATCACAATTGCATTTACCCAGTCGCGCAGGTGTGTCATTGAGATTTGCAGGTTTGTAATTCCCATTCTTTTAGTAAGTTCGAGGGCCTGCCCATGAAGCACCATTTCGGGTTTACCTAACTCGTCGTTTATCACTTCAATATCGGTAAAAGCGAGCCCCTGACGAAGGCCGGTACCGACAGCTTTAAGGAATGCCTCCTTGGCGGAGAAGCGGGCTGCATAATTCTGCGCCTTGTTGGTTCTGGCTTCGCAATAGGTGATCTCCTTGCCGGTGAACACCTTCTCCCTGAATCCAAAACCTGCTTCGATATGCTTCCGGATACGATCAACCTCAATAATGTCGGTACCGATACCTATTATCATATTTTTTTAGATTATGTTCAGTTGCTTACCCACCTTGGTGAATTTCTCAATCGCAAAGTCGATATGGTGAGGTTCATGGGCTGCAGAAATCTGAACCCTGATGCGGGCTTTACCCTTAGGAACCACAGGATAGTAAAATCCAATGACATAGATCCCTTCGAGTAACAAGGCATTTGCAAAATCCTGTGAAAGCTTGGCGTCGTTCGGAAGGTGTCCAAGCATGATCGGGGTAATGGCGTGTGTGCTGGGAACAATGGCGAACCCGGCTTTTGTCATACCTTCACGGAACTGTGTTGTGTTCTTTTGAATCTTTGTAACCAACTCATTCGATTCCCTTAACATCTTCAGAACTTCAATTGTTGCACCTGCAATAATGGGTGATACGGAATTGGAGAAGAGGTATGGGCGTGCACGCTGACGAAGCAGGTCAACAATCTCTTTTCTTCCTGAAACGCAACCGCCCGACGCACCGCCAAGAGCCTTGCCAAAGGTTGTGGTGATGATATCCACCCTTCCCCATGCTCCGCAATACTCATGAGTTCCGCGTCCGTTCGGTCCAACGAAACCGGTGGCATGAGAATCATCAACCATCACCATTGCATTGTACTTTTCAGCCAGGTCACATATCTGGTCAATCTTGGCGATAATACCATCCATGGAGAAAACCCCATCGGTAACAATAAGTTTGAACTTAGCATCTTTGGCAGCAATAAGCTGCTCTTCAAGGTCTGCCATGTTGTTGTTTTTATAACGGAAGCGCTGAGCCTTGCAAAGCCTTACACCATCAATTATAGATGCATGGTTCAACTCATCGGAAATGATTGCACTGTCTTCCCCTAAAAGTGGTTCAAAAACACCACCGTTTGCATCAAAGGCTGATGAGAAAAGAATAGTATCTTCGGTTCCCAGAAATTCGCTCATCTCTTTTTCGAGATCTTTATGGATCTGCTGTGTTCCGCAGATAAACCTTACCGATGAGAGTCCGTAACCCCACTCTTCCATAGACCTGGCAGCGGCTGCCATAACACGCGGATGCGATGACAGACCAAGGTAATTGTTGGCACAAAAGTTAAGAACATCGAGCCCGGCACTTGTTTTAATCTCAACACCCTGAGGAGTTGTAAGTGTCCTTTCATTCTTATATAACCCTGCCTCCCGGATTGCCTCCAGCTCCTGCTGCAGGAATTGTTTCATTTCACCGTACATAATTGATTTGATTTTAAATTGTTAATGATTACAAAATTGATTTTTAAGAGGTGCCCAAAAGTAGAAAAAAAACCTATAACCTACAAATTTTGAAGAGCTCCAACTGCAATCCATGCCATCAGGCCTGCAGCGCTCTCCAGGCTTTTCTCATCAATTTCAAATTCAGGCGTATGAAGATTTGCGGTTATTCCTTTCTCTTCGTTACGAATCCCTACCCTGTAAAAACATGCTGGCACTTTTTGGGAAAAGTATGCAAAATCCTCTGCTGTCATCCTTGGCTCAATCAAAACCACATCCGTCTCCCCAAGATATCCGACGGCGAGGTTTTGTGCCATGGCAGTGGCTTTTTTGTCATTTACCAAAACAGGGTAGCCGTTGTCAATAAACACATCGCATTTACCTCCGAGGCTTTCGGCTGTTTTCTGTGCAATATTTTTGATGTGGTTGTGAACCATTCTGCGCCACTCCTCATCGAATGTTCTGATGGTTCCTGCCATCTTCACTTCGTGTGGGATAATGTTTGTTTGCCCGTCAGCAATGAACCGGCCGAAAGATAATACTGTTGGAACGGAAGGAGGGGCAAGCCTGCTGGTGATCTGCTGAAGGGCAATAAGTATCTGGGCTGCCATCACCACAGGATCTATGTTTAAAAATGGTGTAGCAGCATGCCCTCCCCTGCCCTTTACTGTGATAAATACCTCATCTGTTGATGCCATAAACCGCCCGGGACGCATTCCCACCTTACCTGCCGGCAGATCGGGTGCTACATGAGCACCAAAAATCATATCAGGAATGGGATTCTCAAGCACTCCCGCTTCTATCATGGGTTTTGCACCTCCGGGGTACTTCTCTTCTGAAGGCTGAAATATCAGCCTTACAGTTCCTTCAAACTGATCAGTGATCTGGCTTAATATCCTCGCAGCGCCAAGCAACGCTGCCGTATGGGCATCGTGCCCGCAGGCATGCATCACACCCGGATTTTTGGACCTGTAAGGTATATCCGTAACCTCACTTATGGGAAGTGCATCCATGTCAGCCCGCAATGCAACACACCCATGCCCGGAATTCCTACCCTGTATGTCGGCCATGATACCATATCCACCAACATTTTCTTTAAATGATATGCTGAACTTTGACAATATTTTCGCTACAAAGGCCGAAGTACCTTTCTCCTTACCCGACAACTCGGGGTTGGCATGCAAATGACGCCTTATTGCTATCGTTTCAGAATGATATATTCTTGCAAGTTCCTTTATTCTAAGCAGTTGTTGTGACATTAAGCAGGTTTTGTATTGTTGATGATCAGAAATCAAGTCCCAGGGAGAGATAAAAAACCGAAGGGGATACGGTAGCATCTTCGATGCCCCATGCCCAATCGGCGCGGATAAAATACCCAAACAGAGAGGTTCGGAAACCAAATCCAAACCCACCTACAAAAGGGTTAACCTGTCTTTTAACAGTTACCTTTATGGGGCCCTGCTCAATAATCTGAGTGTAAAGGGCATTCTCTTCCGACCATGGATCAGGCCCTGTCCATGCGGTTCCGAAATCACCAAAAGCGATAACCTGGAAATGGTTTATAAAATTATTACGCAGAGGCCGGTCAAAGAAATACCTGAACACCGGCATCCGTAACTCACTGTTCAGAACCATAAAGCTGTTGCCGTTCCTGATATTCTGATGGAAACCTCTCATGTTGGTAGCAAGTGTCTGATATGCCCAGTTTTTTTCCTGATCGATGTTTATCGAGGTGTTAAACTTGGGCAGCAACCAGTTATCAACACCTCCCATGTAATATATCAAACGGTTGTTCCCAAATGAGGTGCTTGCAGCAAGGCGGTTCGCCCAGATGAAGGTCTTGTGCAACTGGGTGTAGTGCCTGAAATCACCACCAAGAACCACCATCTGGTGTTCGAGATTGTTGATCTTTTGGTGATACTCGCCAAACAGTTTCCACCGGGTGCCAAACAGGGTGTTCATACCCCTGTCGCGTGTGTTGTCAAATATCAGCTCCGACCTCCCCGACAACCATGGTGTGAAAATGTCCTTCTCCAACAGGTTGTTCTGATCCGTTCCCATGAAGATGTCATTGTCGAGCCTTAGAATCAGTGCATTTCTCACAGCAAGAACATTGCTGAAAGGGTACTTGAGCATATAATGAACCTCATGTGTATGCCTTCTGATAATACTGTAAATGCCATATGACTCCAGTGACTTGCGGTGAAGGATAATCTGCCTGTCCCAGCGGTTCTTCAGGTTCTCGAAGCTCAGAAAATATTCGTTGTTATTAAGATTGAACGAAAGCCTGACCCCTCCGGTTATGCGATAGTCTTCGAGAAGATCGGTGATACCTATCCTGAAGAAACCGTTGATCCCCGGGTTGATATAAATAGGTTGCCCCCCACCTGAAAAGGGCTGATATGCTGAATTTATATATCCCATATCAACCTGGCTTACAAACTGATCAATCGAAAAGGCTACTTCATACACCCGCTCCTTTGGAATAAAAAAACTGCCGGTTCGATCCTGCGGTTTTGCTGTATCGGCTCTTGCTCTTCCAAAAACATAGTTGTCGAAGTCGATCCTTGATGAATCGACCAGTTGTTCCTGGCTGGCCCGCACAGTCACAAAGCGGCGTTTTATATCCCTGGCTGTGGTATCCTGCGCCTCCTGCCTTGCCGGTGATGCCCCCTGCCCTGTTGAGGCTGCCCTGCTCAATGCATGCATCTGCATGCGGTAAGTGGTGTTGGTCATCGAAAGAGACTCCAGAGAGGATGCTTCAGGTAATTGCTGCAGAAACAGATTGTAGGTTCCGTCTTCATAGAAAACCGTCGACAAACTGCCTCCGGGCCTGTTGATATCCTGCTCCATTACGGACCTGCGATAATTGGTTACAGGAAACGAGATTGTAAAATAATTATAGTGTGTTGTTGTGTCGATGAAGGCAATGATGCTGTCGAAACGGGCTATGTGCCTGTTATTTATGCCATTCTCATCCGACAGATAAGTGACAAAACCACGATCATAACCCATTGGGTGTGATTCGTTATATAAAGGTGTGTTTGTAACCCTTCTGAGCACCTGTGAACGGTTTCGGTAATCATAAATAAAGATATCAAGGAACTCCTGGCGGTCAATCACCAGATGTGTATCAATACGTGCAGTTATTCTATCGAACAGAAGTGTGTCTTCCGGCCGGTTTGATGAAAAAATTATTCTGCTGCCCTGGTCAATGAACTGCGGAAAATGATCATCGTAAATGTCACGGGTTATGTTCTCTGAGGTTCGTGAAGAACGGGAGTAGACGAATATGTCTGATTGTCCTCTCTGAACTGCGCTGAACACAATCAGTTCTCCTCCCGGGCTGAAAGAGTAACCGGTAACCTTCTGGAATTCAACCAGCTTTTCTTTCTCAAGCAGAGCCTCATCAATGGTATAAGAATACAACCATGTGTATGCTTTTTCTTCAACAAGAAATGTGAGGAGCTTGCTGCTCGGATGCCACGCAATCAGCGGATATGAAAAGTCAACCTTCTCATCAAGCCTCTGGCCACGCTTCAGCAACCTTGTGGTCTTTCCCGTTTCAGAGTCGTAAAGAAGCACCCGGTACCTGCCTGAGTGGTTTGTTACATATGCAATATATCTCTCATCAGGGCTTATTCGTACCTCCTGCAAGGCCATGTCCTTCCTCAGCTTAATCGGAAACTGCTTCCCGTCAGGTGCCTGCCTGTCGTCGTCGTAACGGTAAAAATCATCCCTGAAATATGTCATCCATTCATTGATGAGAGTTTTAAACGGAACACCTATCACAAATAAAAAGCCGTTGGGTATCTGACGGCTTACCTTTGTCATATATAAAATGTTGGAAATGGAATTCCGGCCATATTTGTCAGCAACATATTTCCAGATACTGTGCCCGGCATAAACCGCATCCTGCCCCGTTAAAGTGTTGAAGTTGCCATACCTGCCAGAAAGGATACCATCCCTGACGGCATTGTCGGTTTCAGTACACCAGTCATCGGCAATATAGGAAATTAGGCCGTTGATATACCATTCAGGGAAGTTTATCAGGGTGGAATTCTTGATCTGGGAGGTAATCTCTGATCCGTAAAGAATTTCATTTATCATCACCCTTGCCAGGCCGGCACGTATCTGCCTTTCGAAATTGATATAGCTGCCATCGAAGTAAATGAAGATCTTGGTGCCGACAATATAGGTTATCCCTCCGATATTGTAATATTCATCACTCAGAAGGCCTATGTTACTCTCTTTTAGTTCAGAAAGATTATTATAAATGATGAACTGGATCTTTTCAGTAAGCGAGTAATCCAGCTTTTTCTCCATCTGCGGCATTATATCCATAGCGTACCGGGAAGCATACAGGGCATACTCCCTTCCACCCATATAAAAATAAGCGTCAAAATTGGGATAACGGTAATGTGTCCAGAACCGGTCAACGGTATGCTGAACCCTGTTTTTTCCGAAAGTGAGCTGGGAGCCGTTGTAAAATTGTGCAAAAAGATTATTGCTGTCAAACGTGATCAGTACGATCAGGATCAACAAAACCTTCATTGACAAATATTTACACTTAATCCCTGAAGCCATTTCTGCAACAATAAACTATCCTGCAAACGCATTGCTAAAGTAATCATTTTGTACATAGCAAAATTTGAGGGTAAGGTCAGTGGTTCTTTGTTAGTTACCTGCTTATCATATCCGAAAACTCTCTGAATTCCTTTTCAATCTGATCCCTGATCCTTCGGAATTCTGCAATTATCTGATCAAACGTACCGGTTGCTTCCGCAGGGTCATCAAATCCAATATGGAGGCGGTGCTTTACTGCACCCGTAAATACCGGGCAACTCTCTCTGGCACCTCCGCAAACGGTAATCACATAGTCGAACTCCTGACCAAGAAACCCGTCCACCGATTTTGGAAAATGGCTCACCAGATCTATTCCCTTCTCAAGCATAACTATTTGTGCTAGAGGATGCACCTTTGAGGCAGGCTTTGTTCCAGCAGATAACACTTCAAATCCGGGATTGAATGATTTCAGAAACCCTTCCGCCATTTGACTGCGGCAAGAATTTCCGGTGCAAAGAATAAGTATTTTCATAATTGACAATTTTTATAACCGGTCACTCTTCCATGTATAATTATTCTCAGAATCTGCAAATATCCATGATTTTATCATCTCATTATCACTAAACGAGAAAGCCGGCTCATTGTTCGGGATTTCCAGCTATTGCCACTGAAGATAATAGCAAAGTCATTTATTTAAAATCGGCCGATCTGATATCTGCTTAAGTTTGCCTAATGAGATTTCTATCTCTTCACAAACCTGTTGACCTCCAGGTAGCCATCCGAGATCCTGGTTTTAAGGATGTATATTCCTGCTGTGAGATCTCTAATATCCACTTCTATTGAAGGCCGGTTAACAATCAATGACTTGACTTCTTTGCCATGGATATCAAGAATGTATAATTCAGAGATATTAGCATCAAAGTCTGTCTCAATTATTAAGAAATCCTCTGCAGGGTTTGGATAGACCTTAACAATATGTTTCCCGGTATAATATTCGCTTATCCCCGTTCCAACTTCAAATTCTATAAGCCAGAAATCGGACATCCCATGGTTGATGGTTGTTTTTACCCCTGAAATTCCTGAATAGGAATCCCCGGCAACAACAAATCCGCCACTGGATAATTTAACCAAGTTCCTACCATAATCAGGCAATGTTCCTCCAATGGATTCTTGCCAAAAAATATTACCGTTTGTATCCAGGGCTATAATCCAATAATCAACAACACCATATAGTGGACTGAGTTTTTCACCTGAAATAACCGATCCTGAAGCACCTGAAATCGTCAGATTATTATCTTCGCAATACACCATAGAGTAAGGAACATCCCAACCGCTACCCCCAATTGTTTTATCCCATTTGATGTTACCAGAATAATCAAGTTTAATAATCCAGAAATCTTCATTACCTCTGGAATTTTGACTCTTTAAACCGGAAACATTTGAGTCAGATCTGCCTAATACATATAAAGAATGCTGTTTTGCAACCATAGCGGAAGGACAATCCCATTGATTACCACCCAAGGTGCGGTCCCAGATAATGTTGCCATTAAGGTTTACACAAATCAACCAAATATCATAATCACCATAGCTGCTTTCTGATTTTTCACCAGAGGTTGGAGAATTTGATCTACCGGCAATTATTATCATGGAGTCATTTAATACTGTTATACTGTGCAACATATCAATAACATTGCCCCCGTATGTTCTGTTCCAGAGAATATTGCCTTGCATGTCGAGTCGCAACAGCCAATAATCTCTTATTCCTCGTCTGTTTTGTGTTTTTAACCCTGAACTGTCGGATTGTGAAGAACCTCCAATCAGTATTGAACCATCAGGCAGTTCATACACAACCGATGCCTCATCGTAACCTTCACCCCCAATTATTTTCTGCCAAAGAATACTGCCGGTTAACGACATCTTAATAAGCCAGTAGTCACAATCACCATAGTTATTTTGACTTTTCTCGCCTGAACTGTCAGATGCTGAGGTGCCTAGCAACAACAGGCACGAGTCATGGGTAAGGATTAGGTCATTCAAAATATCAGATTTACTTCCCCCTAAAGTTCTTTGCCAGATTATGTTTAATCCGGTATCAACGTTCAGTATCCAGAAATCTTCAAATCCCCGTGAAGGCTCTGTCTTGTCACCTGAGATTTCAGAATCAGATGAACCTCCGACAATATATGAGTCATTTATCCTTATAATCTTCTGTACATTATCATTCTGTGATCCGCCATATGACTTTTGCCTGGTGATTGTTGTCTGGGCATTTCCATCTATTATCAACAGAACTAAAAACAATAACAAAAATAATGTCTTGTTCATAAAACACAGGTATTATAAATATTTATCAAAACTATGAATTACTTCTGTATTGCAGCCTTAATCATCTCCGGAATAACAAAAAACACCTTAAAGATCTGTCTTTAATTCCGGAGATGATTTTCATATTTAGTTTTTCACCGTACAGACAGTCTTATATGATGCATCCTCAAACATATAAGTATGGTAAAGAATTCCTGTCGTCAATCCTTCATCAGGACATGTCCATAAAGTTTCTGATGCTTCAGGGCCAATAATTATAGTAGATTCATGCAACAGATGTGATTGGTTGTTGAATAGCTTGTACTGTATTACCATTTCTGCATCAGCACCAGAACTTAATGCCATATTAAAACAGTTTTCTGTGTGTGGTACAGGATAAATATTTACACTTAATTCATTTGCCAATGGCGACAAACCCTCGTATTCCGAATATGGAACTTCTTTTATAATCGGAATATAATTACCCTCATTGTCAGACACCCCGATTAAATACAAACCTTCCGGTAGATAAATTGGTATTTCGTCAGGAATTCCATCAATTATTACATCGGATATCTTTACATTAAATATCTCATTCCCTGAATTTGCCAGGTCGGTAAGGGAAATTGAATGGTAATTCTCCCACCAGTTACCTGTATTTTCTCCATTTATTGACTTATCGGCAAGTTTAACAAGATCCCAATAAAACAATATGGATTTGAGCTTGTTTGTGTCAAGAGGCAGATTTTTTATCAAACCCCCAAGCCAAGGCGGTGGAGCTGCATTGGGAGTAACATTACAAATATAATCTGGCCAACCACAAAGTGATGGTGTTGTGTAGGTATTCATGATAAGAATAGCCTCATTTAAATTCTGTATAGATGAATTCCCCGGTGGGTAATAACAGGGACCATATGTTAATCCGGGAGTTGTCATGATACAATCATTCTGATATGATCCGCTCCAAGGACCCAAACCTTTGGCAACACCATATATCCAATTGGAGGTAATGATATTATTTTGCCCATCATATTTCGGATTCCAGTTATCATGTGCTATCTTAATAATCCAAGGATATTTACGTCCAATAAATTCTTGCCAGGTGACATTATAGTAATCAAAGAACGATATCGGATTCATTCCAGGCCAGTTAACATAAGTGTTATTTGAGATCTGATTGAAATTGTATTCATCAAAATACTGATAAATTGGATTATCAAGGGAAAAAGCCAAACCAACTTTGAGATAAGTATAATCAGGATCATTAGTCCTAACCATTTGCCGTATTTCATATCCATAGGTCAATCCATTGCAAATCCATGTTTTGCATTGATCATATGGAATGCCTCCATAGACATCTCCCTTGATTTTTGAAATTACAATATCCTCCTGAATATAATTACCACTTCCTAAATGACCTATTACTCTCAGTGAATATCCTTCATTAGTAATATACTCATTGCTGATTCGAGTATAATTCTTCCCAACAAGTTCTATGATCTCAGATAGTTCATATACAATTTCACCATTTGAGTCATATGTCATTGAAAAAATTTGAAGTTCCCAGTAATTCACATCATGGTTCAATTCATCAAGCACTACATAACCCTGGCCAAATTCAGGTGATAACCTGATAACACTTTCCTGACTATTACCATGCAGACACATTATTACGATACAAATCAATATTACAATATTCTTCATTACTTTTAGTATTATGTTTTATAAATGTTCTATATAATTGTTAACATGCACCTCTTCATCGACTTAAATCACTTTGCATTGAAATAGTCTGATGAAGAGAAAAAAAATAAAATTGTTCTTTCCCGTTAAAAAAATTGATTTCGTGGTCTTTACTTAAACGAATTGAACAGAAATCACTGCTCCATGTAGAAAATCACATTCCGTCTTCCGGATAATAAGATCATATAAGAACACAATGCTCTGTATATCAGCATCATACCCCCCCCCCGAACGGACTCACTTTGAAATCATTCCTTAATGTAACTAATTCCTGAACTTTAGCTTGAATCAGGTTACAAAAGTGTTTAACAAACATGATGAGCATGGTAAACATCAGTTATAAATTTAATGCCCAAAGATAATACATATATGTCGAAAATAATAATTTAATGTATATTTAGATCAAGTTTAAATAAAACACCATCATCTCCCAACTCCTTTGCCCGTTTCAAACAGGTTTTGTCCGGGGTGGGTCAATGAAAAATGAAATGAGTTTCTCAACCGGTTGTTGCCCGATTTGGCAAGGGGAATATCCACACCTAAACGGCAGGTTTCGTTCCTGCCGAAAACACCTCAAAAGCAGGGTTAAAAGACCTCAGAAACCCCTCCGCCATCTGACTGCGGCATGAATTTCCGGTGCAAAGAATAAGTATTTTCATAATTGACAATTTTTATAACCGGTCACTCTTCCATGTATAATTATTCTCAGAATCTGCAAATATCCATGATTTTATCATCTCATTATCACTAAACGAGAAAGCCGGCTCATTGTTCGGGATTTCCAGCTATTGCCACTGAAGATAATAGCAAAGTCATTTATTTAAAATCGGCCGATCTGATATCTGCTTAAGTTTGCCTAATGAGATTTCTATCTCTTCACAAACCTGTTGACCTCCAGGTAGCCATCCGAGATCCTGGTTTTAAGGATATAAACTCCTGCCGGAAGATCTCTTATATCAACCTCTTCTGTTGACCCGTTTACAATCAATGCCCTGACTGTTTTGCCACAAATATCAATTATGTATAGCTCTGATATAGAAGCATTGGTACCGGTCTCTATTTTCAGAATATCTTCTGCAGGATTGGGATAGGCCTTTACAATATGTTTCCCGGTATAATATTCGCTTATCCCCGTTTCAACTTCAAATTCTACTAGCCAGAAATCGGACATCCCTATACAGGGTAGGGTTTTATCTCCTGAAATGCCTGATTGTGAGTCTCCACATACAATAAACCTGCCGGAACCAACCTTAATCGTATTCATACTACCATCTCTGTCAGTTCCTCCAACTGCTTTTTGCCACATTATGTTACCTGTAGAATCAACCGCTAGCATCCAATAATCGGAAAATCCTCTCGCCGATTCTGTCTTCTCACCCGAAATCCCTGATAAAGACGAGGCAGTAAGAATAAAATATTGATCATTAACCACAAATACACTTTCTATACCATCATCTTTATCACCGCCAATTGTTATATCCCAAATAACTGCTCCTGTCATATCCAATCTCAGAATCCAAATATCCAAGGCACCACGGCTGTTCTCACTTTTTAACCCCGATATGTCAGAATCTGAAGAAGCTATGATATACAGTTTATTGTCTAAAAACACTGGAAATCCTTTACCATCCCAACCATTCCCGCCAAGACCTTTATCCCATAAAATATCCCCGTTTAAGTTTACACATAAAATCCAGACATCATAATAACCGTATGAATTTGTAGTCTTTTCTCCTGAGGCTGGCGAATCAGACCAACCGGAAATAATTATCAGACTGTCGTTGATCAACGTACCAGAATTCATGAATTCGGTATTGTTGCCGCCATAGGTTCTGTCCCATAAAATATTACCTTGCATGTCGAGTCGCAACAGCCAATAATCTCTTATTCCTCGCCTGTTTTGAGTTTTCAACCCTGAACTGTCGGATTGTGATGAACCTCCAATCAGTATTGAACCATCAGTCAGTTCATACACAACCGAAGCTTCATCGTTTCCGTTACCTCCAATTGTCTTCTGCCACAGAATGCTTCCGCTTAGCGACATTTTCACAAGCCAGAAATCGCAATCACCGTAGTTGTTCTGACTTTTCTCGCCTGAACTGTCAGATGCTGATGTGCCTAACAACAGCAAGCACGAGTCATGGGTAAGGATTAGGTCGTTCAAAACATCAGATTTACTTCCGCCCAATGTCTTTTGCCAGATTATGTTGAATCCGGTGTCAACTTTCAGTATCCAGAAATCTTCAAATCCCCGTGAAGGCTCTGTCTTGTCACCTGAGATTCCGGATTGAGATGATCCACCGATAATAAATGCGTCACCTATATTTAATATCTTCGGATAAAAATCTACTTGTGATCCGCCATATGACTTTTGCCTTGTAATTGTTGTCTGGGCATTACCATCTATTATCAGCAGAACTAAAAACAATAACAAAAATAATGTCTTGTTCATAAAACACACGTATTAAAATTATTTATCAAAACTATGAATTACTTCTGTATGGCAGCCTGAATCATCTCCGGAATGACAAAAAACACCTTAAAGATCTGTCTTTAATTCCGGAGATGATTTTCATATTTAGTTTTTCACCGTACAGACAGTCTTATATGATGCATCCTCAAACATATAAGTATGGTAAAGAATTCCTGTCGTCAATCCTTCATCAGGACATGTCCATAAAGTTTCTGATGCTTCAGGGCCAATAATTATAGTAGATTCATGCAACAGATGTGATTGGTTGTTGAATAGCTTGTACTGTATTACCATTTCTGCATCAGCACCAGAACTTAATGCCATATTAAAACAGTTTTCTGTGTGTGGTACAGGATAAATATTTACACTTAATTCATTTGCCAATGGCGACAAACCCTCGTATTCCGAATATGGAACTTCTTTTATAATCGGAATATAATTACCCTCATTGTCAGACACCCCGATTAAATACAAACCTTCCGGTAGATAAATTGGTATTTCGTCAGGAATTCCATCAATTATTACATCGGATATCTTTACATTAAATATCTCATTCCCTGAATTTGCCAGGTCGGTAAGGGAAATTGAATGGTAATTCTCCCACCAGTTACCTGTATTTTCTCCATTTATTGACTTATCGGCAAGTTTAACAAGATCCCAATAAAACAATATGGATTTGAGCTTGTTTGTGTCAAGAGGCAGATTTTTTATCAAACCCCCAAGCCAAGGCGGTGGAGCTGCATTGGGAGTAACATTACAAATATAATCTGGCCAACCACAAAGTGATGGTGTTGTGTATGTATTCATGATAAGAATAGCCTCATTTAGATTCTGTATAGATGAATTCCCCGGAGGGTAATAACAGGGACCATATGTTAATCCGGGGGTTGTCATGATACAATCATTCTGATATGATCCGCTCCAAGGACCCAACCCTTTGGCAACACCATATATCCAGTTGGATGTAATGATATTATTTTGCCCATCATATTTCGGATTCATGTTATCATGTGCTATTTTGATAATCCATGGTGCTGCTTTCCCCGGGAAGGATTTTGCATCTAAAATGTTTTGATAATTAACCGCATAATAATTAAAGAACCATATCGGATTCATACCCGGCCAGTTAACATAAGTGTTATTTGAGATCTGATTGAAATTGTATTCATCAAAATACTGATAAATTGGATTATCAAGGGAAAAAGCCAAACCAACTTTGAGATAAGTATAATCAGGATCATTAGTCCTAACCATTTGCCGTATTTCATATCCATAGGTCAATCCATTGCAAATCCATGTTTTGCATTGATCATATGGAATGCCTCCATAGACATCTCCCTTGATTTTTGAAATTACAATATCCTCCTGAATATAATTACCACTTCCTAAATGACCTATTACTCTCAGTGAATATCCTTCATTAGTAATATACTCATTGCTGATTCGAGTATAATTCTTCCCAACAAGTTCTATGATCTCAGATAGTTCATATACAATTTCACCATTTGAGTCATATGTCATTGAAAAAATTTGAAGTTCCCAGTAATTCACATCATGGTTCAATTCATCAAGCACTACATAACCCTGGCCAAATTCAGGTGATAACCTGATAACACTTTCCTGACTATTACCATGCAGACACATTATTACGATACAAATCAATATTACAATATTCTTCATTACTTTTAGTATTATGTTTTCTAAGTACATGACAAAAATTTACAACACTCACTAAATTTATCTAAATCATTGGAATACAGGACACTTGCCAAATAGGTTAATCCGTATTTGAATAGGCTCTTGGCTTTTCTGCCGTGCTTTTTGATCTTAATGGGACGAAGCGAGTCAAGGAAAATCCCTGCAAGGTAAGCCCAGGTAAAGGCAAAAAGCACAAGCGCCAGTAGTTTGTTAATGCGATCCAAATCGGTCAAGTGCGTGTCTTCAATATTAAAACCGCTTGATTTCAGTGCTTTAAATGCAGATTCAATCTGCCAGCGTTCTTTGTATAATGACTGCGATTCTTCAGGTTTATTGAAGGAAACAATGATCTGCAATTCGGGGGTCCCTTGTCGGTTTTTGATTCTGGAAGCTGACAGGTAGCATAGTTGACCATTGACTTTGACAATCCCTTGATAGAATGCATACTGATTGATCTTTACGTGGTTAAACATCCAGGATGCTTTTACATGATGTCCGTTTTTAGGGATGTCAACCCGGAAATTCTCCCGGATTCGAATGTGGTATTGGATACGCCGATGGTTAAGATAACCGAGCCACTCCTCTCCGACAAACTCACGGTCAGCCAGCAGGCATTCGATGCAATCGCTGCCAAACAGCCCGATGAACTCTTCCATTATGGTGATCCGCTCCTGCGTTGAAGAGTTGCCAAACTTTGGCAACATCTTGTACAGCAGAGGGAAGGCTACACCCTGATAGACCACGGCCAATACCAGGATATTGATATTGGATGACCCAAATTTCCAGTTGGTCCTATCCATGGTCAGGCGGTAAGGTGGATGGTGCGGCAACAAGGTGAACACAAAGCGTGCAATCAGCTTTGTGTCCAGCAGGTATTCGGCAATGAATCGCTGAATCCTGCGTAGAGAAGAATCCACTCTTGCCGGGGAGTCAAAGCCTGCTGCGATTTTCTCAAAACAGACCGTTTGAACCTTGCATAGAGCACAGATAAATAAGCCAAAGAACTTGATTCGGGCCAGATTCATACTGTCCCCAAAAATTTTTGATAATGTTGCGAATAAAATGGTATTTTTACTCTCTACCCTGGTGTTCGTGTATCTCCGATCCATTTGTAGTGATTTGAATCTAAGATGCAGAATGCCAGGGTTTTATAGCATCTTTTTAAAATTAGTTATCATTAAGTTATCAACATATAGCATTGTCATTCAAAACATTATGAATTTTTGTCATGTACTAAGTTATGTTTTATAAAATGTTCTATATAATTGTTAACATGCACCTCTTCATCGACTTAAATCACTTTGCATTGAAATAGTCTGATGAAGAGAAAAAAAATAAAATTGTTCTTTCCCGTTAAAAAAATTGATTTCGTGGTCTTTACTTAAACGAATTGAACAGAAATCACTGCTCCATGTAGAAAATCACATTCCGTCTTCCGGATAATAAGATCATATAAGAACACAATGCTCTGTATATCAGCATCATACCCCCCCCCCGAACGGACTCACTTTGAAATCATTCCTTAATGTAACTAATTCCTGAACTTTAGCTTGAATCAGGTTACAAAAGTGTTTAACAAACATGATGAGCATGGTAAACATCAGTTATAAATTTAATGCCCAAAGATAATACATATATGTCGAAAATAATAATTTAATGTATATTTAGATCAAGTTTAAATAAAACACCATCATCTCCCAACTCCTTTGCCCGTTTCAAACAGGTTTTGTCCGGGGTGGGTCAATGAAAAATGAAATGAGTTTCTCAACCGGTTGTTGCCCGATTTGGCAAGGGGAATATCCACACCTAAACGGCAGGTTTCGTTCCTGCCGAAAACACCTCAAAAGCAGGGTTAAAAGACCTCAGAAACCCCTCCGCCATCTGGCTGCGGCATGAATTTCCGGTGCAAAGAATAAGAATTTTCATGATTTTAATTTTATTATTCGATTAGTCTGTTTCAGGATTTATATCGGGCAAATTGATGGTTTTTAACTCTCTGTATTTCAGCATACACATGCATGAACCGGACATTCGCCTGGTTTTATCGGTCTTAACAGGAAGTGCCTCCCTGTTCCACTCAAGCAGGCCACCGGCCAGATTTGCAACATTAGTGAACCCGCTTTCATTAAGTAATATTACCGCTTCAATACTTTTCAGCCCAGCTGCATCGGCAATGATTACAGGACGGTCAACTGGTATTTTATCGATATGAGTTGAAATTTCACTTAACGGGCAATAAAAGAGCTGAGGCACATCAAACGCATGCAGGAATGAATGGTAATTCTCCCTTATGTCTATTATTACAGCGCCATAATTACAAAGTGCATAAGCCTTAGAAGGCGTGATGTTAAGCACACCACGGCTATTAAAACCATTTTCCCCGAAATAGTTATTATTCATAAAATGATTATATCTTATCTGTAAACAGAGATATCGGATGTTTGTTTGGGTTACCTGACAATTAATTGCGAAGATATAACTTTAACGATTTACTATTCTTAAGTGCTTCCTGATGGTCTGATGTGTCTCAAGTGGGTTGAGGAGTTTAGGAAAATAATCACCTCCCCACTCTGATTCCGGTTTCGAACAGGTTTTGCCCCGGGTGCGTCAGTGAAAAATGAAATGCGTTTCTCAGCCGGATGTTGCCCGATTTTGTCACCGGAATATCCACACCAATACGGCAGGCATCAGGAGGCAACAGATCCCCTTCACGATGAATAAGGTAACCGGCAAAAAAGGTTGGATATGATTTACCCGGGATTATCAAAGCCTCAGCATACCAGTTATCCCGTATCCTGTATTGTTTTTCCTTATCAATGCTCAAAAGAATGTCAAATGAAATTCCCACCTGTATAGGTTTACCCTGTTTTCTGGATTGCATATACACTACCGGAAACGAAATTGAGGGGACAAATTCACCGTTAAGGTAGCTCAATCCTGTATTCAATGTGATGCCAATACCACGGTCGGCATATTTGTGAATATGAGCAGCATTCAAATCAATAATGCCATCTTTAATAATATAGGTGCACGTTTTTGCAGCAAAACGTGGTATATCACGTGAAATAATGTCAGCCTGCGCTTTTATCACATGGCCCCTGATATCCGAAACGGAAATGAATTCTGTGAAATTAAGACGGTTGGTATAGATAACAAGTGTATTGCTTTCATCAACCGGATATTCGATGGTGTATTTAAAAAAAGTGTTTTGATATGTTTCGTCACCTGATTTTCCGACCGATTCATATAACAAAGAATCCTTACGAATTACGGATAGTTTCACCAACCCATTATACAAATGATGAAATTTTATCAGTAAAGGTGTTTTAAATGTGTTAAGAGAATCTTCAATCCCCATAAGACGTTGCTGAAAATCAGAGACAACGGAGTCAATAAGTTGTGTTACGGGGATTAAAAGTATCTCCTTACATTCAACTGCTACAATCAGGTCTTCGTTTATTAAAAACGTAAGTTTTTCCGGGTGGTCTGTCATTGAAATGTTAAAATAGTGCCGGGGCCCGGATGACCCGCACCCTTCACCAGCTTGCTGTGCAGCAAGTCCTGAGATTATGGATGTGAGTATCAGGCTTGTAATTGTGATTGTGACTGCCTTTTTCATGGTGTTGGTTTTGAATTGGATTTTATGGTTCTTTGTACTTCTGTGTGGGTAAATAAATGTCAATGACTATAACCCACATCGTGGGTTGAATAAGTGTAGCCCCGGGTTAAGTGACCGGAATGATTACATCATGCCTTTGGTTTGATTTTAGATACGATCACAAACCCGGGGCTACTGATGTTCAATCCTTTCTGGATTCAAAAATAAACAATTAGAAATGTAACTCCTTGCTGTTTTAAACAAAGTTTTCAGATATTCTCAATGTTTACCCACTCAAAAGTTAAAAGGGCCAACTTATTTTATCCGATCTTTGAAAACTGAATCCCATAATTTGAATTGCTTTTCAGGGATAATCTTAAACTAAGAATATGACAGACTTCATTCTGATATTTCTGGTAGCGTTTATTGCTGCAACTATATCAGGGGCAGCAGGCTTTGGAGGAGCATTGTTATTACTTCCCATACTTACCGGCCTTGTAGGAATAAAGGCAGCGGTGCCAATTCTCACCATAGGACAGATATTCGGAAACGGTTCCAGAATCTGGTTCGGCAGAAAAGAGTTGAAATGGAGGCCAATTGTATTTTTCCTTATTACAGCAATCCCATTTTCAATTGCCGGTAGTTATCTGTTCACACACATCGACAGTAATAAAATAAAAATCGGTATAGGGGCATTACTCATACTTATAGTCGTTTACCGCAGGCTTAGAACAAGGAAAATCACTTTAGGTGATAAAGGAATGTTGATTGGAGGTTCATTGACAGGGTTTTTATCAGGACTTGCCGGAAGTGCCGGGCCGCTGGGAGCAGCTTTCTTCCTTGGACTAAATCTTGCAGCATCTGCTTATATTGCAAGTGAAGCTTTTACGGCTTTGATCATGCATGTCACCAAAGCCTTTGTTTATAAAAGGTTTCTTTTTATCGGAACCAGGGAGCTCTTGTACGGACTTTTTATAGGAATAGCAATGATAGCTGGCAGTTTTGCAGGTAAGAAAATTATCGAAAAACTTTCGAGAGACTCTTTCATTGTTTTAGTTGAAATCCTACTGTTAATATCTGGATTACAAATGATTATCACAGGGTTAAGATAATTATCCATCAAATGGCCAGTAAAAAATTCACTATCTAAATTCCTCAGGTCATTTTCCTCTATTTTTGCCTTAGCACATTATGCAATAAAATATAGTTAAATGAGAAAAAAACATCATCTTTCAATTCTGACCTCATTTCTGATCTGCATTTTCATATTGCAATACTCCTATTCACAAACAAATGAGACTACTGCAGAAGACACCGACAAATCTGTAAAGATCAACATAAACAAATGGCTTGTACTGCCTCCGCAGAAGCTTGCACCTCCGCTGTTCGATGATATTCCGAATATCAATAAAAAAATCTTTTCTGATGCTGATTACCTGAAAAGCAATCAGTTCAGCTTCGCCGGTCATTATCCGGAAGTAGATTCGCAATTTACTGAGATTGAAGGAAATAAATTGAAATGGAGAGCTATAGCTTCGGATAAGGATGGGGAAATCCCATATATTGACGGCCAACCGGGTATGGATAATAACGCTGATACTCTCCGGTCAACTGTGGTTTACCTTGCCACCTATCTTCGTACCGAAAGGTGGCTCACCGCCGGTCTTGAAATTTCAGGGAGTATGATGATGAAGGCATGGCTTGATGGTAAGGAGGTAGGCACTAAAACTGCTGTTGAATCAGACGGCAAATCCGGTAAGCTGAAAAAGTCTCTTAAGCTCGAAAGGGGCACACACCTGCTGCTTGTAAAACTTGTAATACCTCCCGGCACAGCAACGAAATCAGACCTTTCGGCGGCTTTAACCCTGAAATCCCCTTTCAGCACAGGCGATTTGGAAGTTACCCTCAGTCCCAAAAACAGAAAGAACATTTACCACATGCTCGACGGCATTAAAGTTTCTGATATATCTCTGTCTTATGACGGCAAATATTATGCAGTCAGTTACCGGCAGTCGCTCCAGTCAGGTGACCAGAGCGAGTCGTGGACAGAGATTCGCCGGATAAAAGATAAAAGCCTGATACACAGTTACAATTATTCAAGAGTGTCGCAAATTAGCTGGCTTCCAAACAGCAGCAGAATATCATATGTTGCCCCTCAGGGTGATAAATCCTGCATGTTTGTTTATGATATTGAAAAAGGTACTGTCACAATGATAATGAAAGATCTGGAAAGGTTCGGCAGTTACCGCTGGTCACCGGATGAATCATTTGTTATCTTTTCTGGTCGGGAAGAGCCGGAGGAGAAGCCCGGAGTAATGCGTCATATCCTGGGTATGCCCGACAGGCAGCCGGGCTGGCGCAACCGTACGTTCCTATACCGCTACGATATCACTTCGGGTATGACTACAAGGCTTACCTGGGGAAACCTCTCGACCATTCTGAATGACATCTCTCCCGACGGAAAACGGATACTCTTCAGCCAGCACTACCCTGATCTGACTGAAAGACCTTACAGCAAACAGAATCTGTTCGTAATGGATCTTGCCACCTTTAAAACCGATACTATTCTTTTCAATGAAAGCTGGGATGTAAGTGCCAGCTTCTCCCCTGACGGTAAATCGCTGCTTGCCACCGGAGGCCCTGAATCATTCAACGGTACCGGTCTTAATATCCCCGAAGGTCTTATACCCCATAACTCCGATATTCAGGTGTATATTTATGACCTGCAAACAAAGGCGGTGCGCTCAATAACACGCGCCTTCAACCCGTCGGTAAGCTCCGTGTTCTGGCATCCTGTTGATAAGCATATCTATATGACGGTAATAGAAGAGGATTACCGGAATCTTTACAGATACGACTTGACAAAGGATCGGTTCACGCGCATCATCACCGGGGTGGACTACGTCACCTCTGTCGATTTTGCCGGCCGGGGCACTCTGGCTGTTTTTTCAGGGAACCTTGCCAACAGCTGGTCTGCATGGCAACTCATTGACCTGAAAACTCTGAAGGTATCAACCTTCGAAGATGTGGAGGCAGCGACCTACCGTAACGTGGAGTTCGGTGAGGTAAAGAACTGGGATTTTACTGCATCCTCAGGCATCATTATCAAAGGTAGAGTGTATTATCCACCGGGGTTCGATACTGCTAAAACATATCCTGTGATAGTTTATTACTACGGAGGTATCAATCCTGTTGGACGCACATTTGCAGGGCGGTACCCATTCAACCTGTGGGCAGGAAACGATTATCTGGTTTACGTTCTTCAACCAAGCGGAGCAGTAGGGTTCGGGCAGGAGTTTTCGGCTGCCCATGTGAACAACTGGGGCTTTACAGTTGCAGATGAGATCATAGAAGGAACCAAAAAGTTCCTGGATGCACACCCCTTTGCTGACAGGACGAAGGTTGGCTGTGCCGGAGCCTCCTACGGCGGATTCATGACCATGCTGCTCCTTACCCGGACAGATATTTTTGCCACCGCTATCTCTCATGCCGGTATAAGCTCAATATCAAGCTACTGGGGTGAAGGGTACTGGGGATATGCCTATTCTGCCGGTGCCAGCGCATTTAGCTTCCCCTGGAACAACCGGGAACTCTACGTCGGTCAGAGTCCTCTCTTCTACGCCGACAAAATAACCACACCGCTGCTCCTCATAACTGGCGACGAAGACACAAACGTCCCTCCCGGTGAAAGCATACAGATGTACACCGCACTTAAGCTCCTCGGCAGACCGGTGGAACTTGTTCTGGTTAAAGGTGAAAATCACCATATCATCACCTACTCAAAACGTATCATGTGGCACAACACCATCATGGCCTGGTGGGACAAATACCTCAAAGACCAGCCGGAATGGTGGAAGGAACAGTATCCGGATGGCACTGAGTGATTATCAGGCATGAAGGCTTTTATGGTAAAAAAATTAATTTTTCAGGATATAATCCAAAACTATTATGATTTTTTCAGGGTATACTCTGAAAAAGTGATCAAAAAAATAAAAAATACCTGCTTTTTATGGAATAGGTATTTAGTTAATTCATTCCTGATTACCTTTGAAAAAAAAAATGGAAATAAAAGATATCTTAGCTAAGCTTAAGGATGAGATTGATAAAGGCAATGTTCAATCCGAGGAAGAGATGAACGCTTTTATTGGGAAGATGATGTCTAAGTACAACAATGCACCTCGTGAGGATGCAGAGGGGTTGTCGCCGGCTCAGCTTCACCAGCTTTTAAGTATGCTGTTTAACCATGGCACCATGATCACTCTTAACCCTTGTGTCCCGGATGAGCTGGCAATGACATCCCCATTTCTGCGGATCTGCATGCACGTTCTGAAAGCTATTACTGAGGATAAACCGTTGAAGTTAACCGCAACAGGGGCGCTGCCACGCTGGCTGGTGCAGGAGGTTTATCAAACACGGGTTTTCCCTGAACATTTCATTGAAATTGGATTTCAACCTCTTCAGAAAGAGCTGGACTGGTTCCAGTTACATATCGCCAGATTGACTTGTGAGTTGGCGGGTCTTGCCAGAAAAGGAAGAGGTAAGGATAAAACCAAATGGTTCCTTACCCGCAAAGGGAAAAAGCTGCTTAACAAACCCGGCGAAATGCTTGATGCCTTGTTTTCTGCTTATTACATGAAGTTTAACTGGGCATGTCTGGACAATTACTCCTCCGATACTGCAGCTCAGTTGGGTTTTGGTTTCACTTTGTTTTTGCTTCATAAGTATGGTACCGGGTATCGTGATGTCAGATTTTATGCCGACAAAACCCTTACTGCATTTCCGATGGTAACAGATGACTTTGAAGATTCCTGGGGTCAGACACCTGTTGAGGACTTTTTTAGTTGCTATAGCTATCGTACCTTTAATAAATGCCTGCATCCCTTTGGGTTGGTTGAGATTAAAGAATCCGGCAAAAAGTTCACCGATTCGTATAAAGAGGAAGTCTGTATCACCCCTTTGTTTGAAGCTTTCATCAGGCTGAATATAGAAGTGCCGGCCGAACCGACTTCAAAAATCATTAATATGAATCCACCCATAAGGAACCTTTTGGGGGATACAGAACCCGATTTCACCGGTCAACCTTATCCTGACAAACTCTCTTCTTTTAGCCCCTCTTTCAGTTTATCAAAACAAATTGAGAAAGCACCCGGCCGCAACGATCCATGCCCCTGCGGCAGTGGCAGGAAATACAAACAGTGCTGCCTGCAGTAGGGGCTTTTGATTGGTGGCCTCGATAATACCTACGGCGTTAACTTATTTATTGCTCCAGGAAAAAGTCGCCTGCTCACTTTCCTACTCAATTACCACTCTGATTCCCTCGGAATTCGAGGCAAACTCAGGCGCATACATACACTGAATGGTGGTAATCCCGTTTGAGAACTCCCCGGCGTGTGTGGCAAAGAGCTTGTACTCGAACAGGTATGTACCCTTTCGGAGGTAGTCGAAGAAGAAGTTCACAGCAGCATCGCGCGGGCTTTCATAATAGCCAAGGCCACCCTGCCAGCGGTATCCCGACACAGTGGTAACCGGTTCAAATGCAGATGCACGCATATCTTTCATGTGCACATATTCCATGTCACGGTCAACGCGCAACTCTATCCTCACAACTATCCTGTCGCCAACCTTTATGGAGTTGCCGTCGGTGATGGGTTTCATAACGACACCTGAGGGGGTATTCTCCTCCACAAAGAGTTTCTTTCTGATTTCGAGCGGGGTGGCAAAACCGGTGATTTTGTCCAGGTTCTCGAAATACTGCCAGTATAGTGCACCCCATGACACTCCCTGACTGCTGCCGGTGACCGTCACATTGCCCATTGCCGGGGTCACCTCCACACCGCTCCACGACACTTTGAAGTATCCGGTTCCTGCCTCGGGAGTTGCACTGCCATCTTTATAAGGGTCAACCAATTGCGAGCCTACCGTTATCCGGGCCGGCTCCGTTTCGGCTAACAGGTCGGTGCCCCTCAGCAACAGAGCATAACAAGCCTCCACAGTAGCCTTGGTTGTCTTCCAGTCCTGAGTCTGTTTCTGCTTCAGCAACCACGCTTTCATCTCCTCAACGGCATCCGCGTCGCCTGAGACCTCTGCAAAAGCTTCTATCAGGATTGCCTGTCTCTCAATGGGTGCTTCATACCAGTAAAACCCCGGCGATGCACTCCAGTACCTGCCCATCTCCTCACTCACCAGACTGCGCTCTTTTAAAGACCTCATTATCAACAGTGCCGTAGTTCGCTCATCAAGCCTGTTGAGTGCCACCGCCAGGTAGCCCTGCATCATAAGCCCCTCCCCTGTCCAGTAGGCCAAAGCCTGCTTTTTCAGCCAGCCGAATGCCTCCTTTGCAGTTTCAGGCAACGGGTGACTCTTCATGTAGAAGCTTCTGGTATACAGATACATTATTGTGATACTGGTAAGATGGTTTTTCTGCAGCTCTGACGGTTTATCATGGTATGTTTTCTTAAGTTCCAGGTAGTGTTCATTCATCCGCGCATCGATGTAAGCAACTGCCCGGGTGGTTATATCTTCAAGGTCGTTCCGGGTGGCGGCGGGTAACACATCCATAGCCTGTAGTCTGCCAATACCGGTTACAATATGCTGGGTGATATACCAACTGTCAGGCCCCCCTTTGAACCATGGCCACCCGCCGTTGGAAACCTGCTGATCCCTGAGCTTGGTAAGTGTAAGCGACATTTCATCTGCCATCCTGTTAAGGTCGAACAACAGTGCTATCCGCTGTTTGCGGTCGGTTTCCGATGCTGCATCCCTCACCCAGGGTGTCTCCTCCACTAAAAGTGCCTTTAGCTCCTGGTTCTTCTCCAGGTTCGACATCAATGCATCAGGGGTTAAATCCCGCCAGACTTCAAACACCGCTTTTATGCGCGGCTGGGAGTTTGCAATGTGTGAGGCCAGGGCATTGGCATAAAAACGGCTGAAAGTCTGTTCCAGGCATTCATATGGGAACTCCATAAGGTAAGGTAAAGCCTGAATGACATACCATGCCGGGTTGGAGGTATATTCAAGAGTGAGTTTATGATGCCTGAGGGTTGATGACGTACCCGAATTTAGCAGCTTGTCCATTCTGAAACTTTTTGTCTGCCTGCCCTTCAGCCAGAGAGGCATGCTCTCGGTCACCAGCATCCTGTTGGTAAGAACCGGTATTGTCATCTCCTCACCATCGCTGAAGGTTCCGGAGATGGCTGTCACATGGTATGTTATCGCACCGGTACGCTCAGGTATTTTAAGCTCCCAGGATACAAGACCGCTCTGGCCCGGCTTCACTAAAACCTGATTCCGGGGTTGCAGATTACCGCACAAACCATCAATATCATCCCCTGTGAGTCCGTTGGTTAGTTTTAGCACCACATTGCAGGTCTGTTCCACGTCTGAAAGATTGGTAACCTTAGCTGTAAAGGTTATCCGGTCATTCTCACGGAAGAAACGGGGCGCATTGGGGATCACCATCAGCTCCTTCTGTGTTACCAGTTTCTTCACCAGCGTACCTGCCTTCAGATCAGGGGTGTGGGCAAGCAACAGCAGCTTCCAGGCAGTGAGCGACTCAGGAACAGTATAGCTGAAGACAACATTCCCCTCATCATCGGTTTTCAACTGAGGATAGAAAAAGGCAGTTTCGTTGAAGTTAGTGCGGGGCTGGACCGCCGGCTGTTCAGCAACAGGTTGCTGCAGTGCTCCTCCGGTAGCCACCGAGTCTTCTTCAACATCCGAGTCATCTGTGCCAGAAATACCATTATCCTTTCCCTTCATCCTTGCCCCTTCAAAAAGATATCTCTGAGGAAGATCAGATGTCATCCCTTCTTCCTTCTCTGCTTCAAAATTTGCAAAGTACCCCAAACCTTTGTAGTACCCATAAACGGGATCAAATCCAAACCAGTTCAGCCTGTCGTAAATGATGTTCCGCTCTTTCAATCTCGGTGAACTGAAACCTCCGTATATGCTGCCTCTGCGGGCACCAAACAGGTTGGCACTCCATCCCTGCCGTGTGCGGTTTGGTTGAAAGGGGCTTAATGTCCAGTCGTTTGAGGCAAACTGATCGAGAGAAGCATCATACATCCCGGAGAGGAGCTCTGCCATCACCCTTTCCCCGCCCGGGCCACGAATTATAATACGATACTCCTCCTTTTCGCCTGGTTGTAGTTTGTCTCTGAAAGTTGCGAAGCTGATATCCAGCTTCTTGTTGCTGTAAGGAACACCAATGATACTGCTCCCGGTAAAAGACCTGTTCTGGTAAACACCGATGTAATGGAACACTATTCCACCCCGGTGGTGTTCCATTACAGGAATTGATATCTGATGTTGCCTCCCTTTGAGTGCTATCCACCTTTCCTCCTGTACCCTTCCGTCAACCTCAATGGAGTAACTTAAATGGGTGCTCTCTGAAGAACCAACAAGAATGGTGATGACTTCACCAGGTTCGGCCTGGTTTTTAAGTACCCTCACATTGAAGAATGCCGGCTCAGGAATGTTCTTTTCCTCTTTTCCGAAAAGCAGAAACCTCTTTTCACCGGTAACAATGCCACCAAATGGATCCTCAGCTTCAAGTACAAGCAAATATGTTCCCGAAGGTGATTTCACCAGGTTAGGCAGATCCACTGTCGCCTGATCAGGTGTGCTGAATGTTCCATCTGCAACTTTTTCCCTTGCAGAACTTTTATTGTCGTCATCACGATAGTGATCGTAAGGAAACATCTTCCTGAATACCGCCTCCTCCATCAGCCATGTATCAGGATTTTTCCAAAGCCTCTTGCGATAAACCTTTTTAGGTTCAGGAATGCGGTATAATATCCATCTCCCCGGCACCTTCACAGGCTGCATGTTGAGATTTGTTGCCTTTATCGGGAATGTCAGATTCTGCCCCTTTTCGACCTCCCCGGGAACGTCGGCGGTGAGGAGAAGGGTGGTATAACCCACTGCAATCGTTGTATTGCCGGAATGTGTTTCTCCATTGAGGTCTGTAACATCGGTGCTGACAACATAATAGAAAGCCGGATTACTTTCTGGTGAAATGCCGGGTTCGGGAACAGCTTTGAACCGGATGCTGAATACCCCGTCTTCACCTATTACTGTCTCTCCCTGAGCCACCTCCACCGTTCTTCGTTGTATCGGATAATACCTGTAATCTGTAATCCATGGATACCTTACCTCTCTGGTGACCCGCCATTTCACATTGGCACCGGTAAGGCTGAACCCGGCATAGGCCTCTGCCTTCCCTTTAGCCACAACCTCATCACCCGGCCGGTAGCTCCCCGTGACAGGCATCATATCAACACTGAACCGGGGACGCTTGTACTCCTCGACTATGAAATATTCAGAACCCAGATCGGTAGATAAAACATACTGGCCGGTAAGGCCCGAAACGGGTAAAACAAAACTGCCCTGAAAACTTCCGTATTCATTGGTCCTGAATGTAAGCTCTGCAACCATCTTGCGGTTTACATCAAGAAGCTTCACAGTGGTAGACTGATCAACCGCAACCGAATTCACCTTGCCCTGACTCCGTATCATTATCCCTTTGAAATATACAGTCTGCCCCGGCCTGTATATTTTCCTGTCAAGAAATATAAGATTCTGATATGTCTCTTTCACGGCAACTTCCTTCTTCTCTGTATAATACGAACTCGTAATGCTTTGGAGGGTGTCTCCTTTTGACCCTGCAAACACAAAACTCAAACTTCCACTCCGGGTGTCTGACTGCGGCGGAATCCTGACCAAACCATCCTTGTTGGTTATATATTCCCCATAAACACGATTTGTCCATTTTCGGGTCGAATAGTCGTAGTAACTGAGGTTGGCAATAACCTTAATCCCAGACAACGGTGCACCTGAAGTGCGGTCGGTAACTAGTAATATCCCCTCTCCGTTCTGCCCGGTACGGCTTACATAGGAAATATTGCTCACCTGAAATGGTGATATGGCAACCTCATTATCCTTTATCCCAAAAGAAGGGGATGAAGAGGACATCAGAACATAAAACCCGGGCTCATTGATCGGTACTGCATATTCAAATGAGTGACTCAGAAAGTCACGGCGGTCTTCAAGTGAAAGAACCCAGCTTTGCACTGGCTTCAGGCTTTTTAACCAGTTCAGCATCTCCTCCTGTTCTTTTTTATTCATCTCGGCGTACTTATCGTAATTCACCCTGATGAGTCTGTAATTTACTGAGCTGAGGTTCCGGTATTCTGTTAAAAAAAGCAATCCCTGACCGACAGGAATGACTTCTGGTGTGTTGAGCCACAATTGCTTTTGCTCGATATTGGAAATGAGGTTTTTACATTCTGCAACCCCTTCCCCTTTGGGATATCTTTCTATCGCCTCACTACAAACCTCCCATGCCTTCACAATAAAAAGTTTCCCATCTTCATCTTTTGCAACTACTGAACGCTCCTGTGAATTACGGAAATATATATCTGCCACCTGATAGCGTAACCATGGGTAAAAAGAGTGTGATTTGTAAGTTTCAGCCTGATTTTCGAGTTGATCAATGTACAGCTTATCTACCTGAGGTATTGACCCCCCTTTTTGTCTTGCAAATTTCAGCCTGTCGATTGTAATCTCCACCATGGCGCGGGGATCGTTGCTTTTAAGATGAAAAAGCGTTAACTCCCTGTAAATCTGCACAGCCTGAAAAAGAAGCGACTGTGTATCACCTTTATTAATTGTCAGATTTACAAATGTATTGTTATCACCAAGATAAGCAGGATCATCCAGGGTGAACTGTTCTGCCGGCCTGGAAAGCCCGGTAATATCGGATGTGAAAAACTCCAAAGCACGGTGTGCAAGAAGATCGTAAAGTGTCGGGCGATATGTTTGTGATTCTTTACCCGGTTGAAGTATCTGATGGTAATTCTTCAGAGCTGTTTCCTTCAGTAACCTGTCGTTTGCGAGTGACTTTTTATAATGAAGTGTGATTTCATCAACCAGTCTGGTGATATCCCAGAGCCTGAAATCCTGCTCATCATATCCTGAAGTCACACCACGCTTCGAAAACCTGTAATAATTCTGCCTGTAATAACCCAGGTAAACCTCAGCAAGCATCGACTCAAAAATGGCTGTCACAATGGGGTCACTGCTCTTACCTGTCTCGCCAGTAAGAATCTGAATCGCCATGGGGGTAACCTCCTCCTCGAAAGTGGCTTTGATAGCTATTCTGTATGTTACAGCCCTGACAACTTCAGGATTCAGTTGGCGCTTTAACGCATCGCTATAGATTCTATCAACGATAGCCAATGCTGATTTAGGTAGTTGCTTTTCAATCAATGAATCAACCTCTTTCCACTGGTTTTCGTATGGTCCTGTTTTTACTGATGTCTGGGCATTCATAATTGTTAGGTTGAAAAAGATCAGAGTGAAAATGATTAATAAACTCCTTAAATATCTTATAGCTGACATAACGTAGATTATTATTTATTGATGACTCAAAAGTAATGATTTAACCAAACCAATTCTCCTGTTAAATATTTTCATAACCACACAATTGCACGATATAAAAAAGTCCTTACCTTTGCAGGCTCTTTTTTAAGGGTAACGAGGAAAACTCAAAGTGAAGGATTATACTATACAATTCAGCGGATTAGCGGAAGGGTTGCACGAGTTCAGCTTTGTGCTTGATAAGCCTTTTTTCATAATGTTTGAAACTGAGGTAATCAGGGATGGAAGAGTAGAAGTTTCAGTAACTCTCGACAAGCAAACCCGGATGATGGTGTTCACATTTGCAATAAGCGGAGAGGTGGAGGTAATATGCGATCGTTGTGCAGATCCTTTTATGCTGAGGGTTGAAGGCAATGAAGAATTTATAGTGCAAATCACCGGCAGCCCTGACTCAGAAGCAACTGATGATGATGACATAGTCTTTATTCCGGAAGAGGATTTCGAGATTGACCTCACACAACACCTATACGATTATGTTAATCTTCTGCTTCCGATGAGGCTTACCCATGATAAGAGCTCTGATGGCAGCACCTGCGACCCTGAGATGATCAGGTTGTTGGAACGTTACAGCCGGGAGAGGCAAACAGGCAGTAACTGGGAAGGGTTATCCGGCCTGAGATCTCAGGATGAATAGATTCAACAGTATAAAACATATAATAAAAACAATATCAACCTATTCTAATAAATATCACCATGGCTCACCCGAAGAGAAAAATTTCGAAAACAAGAAGAGATAAAAGGCGCACGCATTATAAGGCTGTGGCTCCAACTGTTGTTAGCTGCAGTAATTGCGGTTCTCCGGTGCTTTACCACAGGGTTTGTTCAAATTGTGGCTTTTACAAGGGTAAACCTGTATTGGAACAGGAAGCAATTAAGTAGTTACCAAACTTTTTTCAGCCATGAGGATCGCTGTTGATGCGATGGGTGGTGACCTGGCACCTTTTGCTCCTGTACAGGGGGCCATGGAAGCATTGAAATTTCTCCCTCCCGGTGATGAGATAATTCTTGTTGGGAAAGAGGAACTGATCTTTGAAGAGCTAAGGAAAACAGGTGCAGAGGAAAAAAGGATATCAGTAATTAATGCACCTGAAGTCATTGGCATGAATGAGTCGCCAACTTCAGCATTATCGCACAAGCGGCAGGCGAGCATACCCAAAGGTTATCAACTGGTAAAAAACGGTGATGCTGACGCCTTTATCGGTGCCGGCAATACAGGTGCCATGCTTGTGGGTGCCATATATATCCTCAATACAATCCCTGGAATTATACGTCCCTGCATCCCATCTTTTATTCCGCGTTACGGCGAGGATTACTCACTGATCCTGGATGTTGGAAGCAACCCTGATGCAAAGCCTGATGTGTTGTATCAATATGCAATTATAGGATCAGTATATGCAAACCTGGTAATGGGAGTTGAAAATCCCAGGGTAGCCCTTTTGAATATCGGGGAGGAGGAGGAGAAAGGCAATCTTTTAACCCAGGCCACTTACAGGATTATGAAAGGAAATCCCGATTTCAATTTTTCAGGCAACATTGAAGCAAGGGATATCTTTACTTCAAAAGCAGATGTTATTGTGTGTGATGGCTTTACAGGAAATATCGTATTAAAACTTGCTGAAGGATTCTATGGTCTCATTACAGATAATGAGGTAACCAATCCTTTCTTTCAGAAATTCAACTATGAGAATTACGGAGGAACACCCATTCTCGGTGTTAATGGAATTGCCATGATCGCGCACGGTATTTCCAACCCCAATGCTTATAAAACCATGTTCCTGGAAACCAGAAAAGTTTTCGATTCAGAGCTTGTCAATGAGCTGACAACTTCGCTGAAACGTTTTATTGACTAATTTTGACATTTAAAAAATATTACAAACAGATATGACAAAAATAAGGGCAGCCATTACCGGTGTCGGAGCACATCTTCCTGATTATATTCTAAACAATGATGAGCTTAGTCGAATGGTCGACACCTCCGATGAATGGATCATGACCAGAATAGGCATCAGTGAACGACGCATTCTTAAAGGGGAGTACGGTCCTTCAGAACTTGGTGCAGAGGCAATACGGGAACTTCTTGTTAAAACCAGCACCACGGCAGATGATATTGAAATGGTAATATGCGCAACAGTAACACCTGACCACCAGTTCCCTGCAACTGCGAATATAATATGCGACAAGGTTGGTATCAGGAAAGCATTCTCATTCGATATGAATGCTGGTTGTTCAGGTTTTCTTTTTGCTCTTGCAACAGCTAGCCAGTATATAGAAACAGGCAAAGTAAAGAAAGCCATTGTGGTTGGCGCGGAGAAAATGTCGGCAATTGTCGATTATCAGGATCGTGCCACCTGCCCTATCTTCGGAGATGGAGCAGGTGCTGTTATGCTGGAACCTACTACAGAAGAGTTTGGTGTTATTGACTCAATGATGCGGGTTGACGGATCCGGCCGCATCCATCTTCACCAGAAAGCGGGTGGATCGGTAAAACCTGCCAGCCACGAGACCGTTGACGCACGTGAGCATTTCATTTATCAGGAAGGCCAGCCGGTGTTTAAAGCCGCTGTTTCAAACATGGCAGATTATGCTGTGGATATAATGAAGAAACACAATATGACTTCCGATGATATAGCCTGGCTTGTGCCACACCAGGCCAACATGCGAATAATTGAAGCAACCGCCCGCAGGATGAACCTCAACCCCGATAAGGTGATGATCAACATCCAGAAATACGGCAACACCACTGCAGCTACGCTTCCACTATGCCTTTATGATTATGAATCGCAACTGAAAAAAGGAGACAATATCATCCTTGCAACCTTTGGAGCCGGATTCACCTGGGGCTCAATTTACCTTAAATGGGCCTACGACGGCGCCAAAGCATCAGACAACAACAAAAAATACTAAAAACACTATTCGCTCTTCACTATTCACTATTAAATGGAAACAGTAGTCAGCGGAATACGTCCTACCGGAAACCTCCACCTTGGAAACTTTCTGGGTGCATTGAAGAATTTCGTCAGGATGCAGCATGAGAATCGTTGCTACTTCTTCATTGCAGATTACCATTCGCTCACCACACACCCCAAACCTGATAACCTTCACGGAAATGTGAAGAATACCCTGATAGAATACCTTGCTGCCGGCTTGGATCCCGAAGTGTCAACTCTCTATATTCAAAGCGATGTTCCTGAAACTGCCGAGCTATACCTTCTGCTGAACATGAATGCCTACAAGGGGGAGCTTGAAAGGGTTACATCATTTAAGGATAAGATACGTCAACAACCCGACAATGTTAACGCAGGGTTGCTTACATATCCCGTGCTGATGGCTGCTGACATCATTATACATAAAGCCTCCAAAGTGCCTGTGGGAAAAGACCAGGAACAGCATCTGGAGATGACCCGCACCTTTGCACGACGGTTTAACAGAATTTACGGAGTTGAATATTTTCCGGAACCGGAAGCCTTCAACTTCGGAGAACAGCTTGTAAAAGTCCCTGGCCTCGACGGTGGTGGCAAGATGAGTAAGTCCGACAATCCCAATGCTGCAATCTTCCTCGCCGATGAACCCGATATCATCAGAAAGAAAATAATGCGGGCAGTAACCGATGAAGGCCCAAAGATGCCAAACCAGCCAAAAAGTGTTGCTGTTGAAAACCTCTTCAACCTTATGAAGCTGGTGTCTGAACCCGAAACCATCAACTATTTCGAGCAGGCATACAACGACTGTTCAATCAGGTATGGCGACCTTAAAAAACAGCTTGCCGAAGATATGGTGAGCTTCACCGCTCCCCTCCTCAACAGGATAAAATCTTTAAGAGACAACGGGGATTACCTTCGCAAAGTGGCTGTCACCGGACGTGAGAAAGCTCTTGACAGCGCCCGCCGGACAATACGTGAAGTGCGTGATATAATCGGCTTCAGAGGGCTCTGATAAACCTGAAGATTGTTAACGGAATTTTTGTTTGTCCCCAAAACATCAGGGTGATTCACCGGTATTCCCCGTAAGTTTATTATATGCCAGCATCTCCGGCAGGTTCCGCGATAAGAATCCCTCCCTCCGGTACCTTGCTATAAATGAAGCTTTTCGCTTTTCAATGATCCTCTGGTATTCCTCAGGGCTCATATACTGCCCATCCCTGCTGAACGGAAACATCTCCTGTTGCTTTTTATTGATCTTCTCCAGCTTATCTGCCGATACATCAAGGTAAGGCAGTGCCTTATCAGAAAGTGTGCTGAGAAAATTCAGGTGCAGAAACGAATCGCCTGCTTTACTGAAATTATACCTGGCTATCACGATATCCCATGGTACAGATGATGAGACTACCAGAACAATGAACCATGTCAGGGCATTGACCTTAAAAAGATAAAAACCTGACCTCTTCCTGATCACTTTTATGAACACCGTGAACAATCCGCTCACGACCAGTATAAGGAATATAAGAACCCCGATTCTTTTATATGCCAGGGAAAAATAACTGATATAATACAGGTTACGAATAGCTACCGATATTGTGAGAATAAGGTTTTGAGACAACCATACATAACTGAGAATCTTCAATATACGATTCCGTGGAAAGAAGTTCAGATTGCCTCTGAAAAACCATAAAACAATAGCCATCGAGATGATGATTGAAATTATCAGCAGCCAGGTTCCTTCATGCACAAACTGTTTCAGATATTGCCCCTCCCACTCGAAGTTAAACCATACCCAGTGAATATCCGTAATATTAAGTACCAGTATACATACATTCAGCATGGCTAAAAGAAAGATCGCGGCTCTGTGTTCATCTGAAAGGCCCATCCACAATGTGCTCCTGAAGAACTTCTTCCTCTTGCGGGTTAAAGAAATCTCTGAAGTTTTGTCAATATTTGCGATAAAATGCAGTTCATTACGGATCAGTAAGAGGCATGACAGTACCAGGCATAGGAAAAATGTTCCTGCCAAATCAAAGTTAAAGTTACTGAAAATCATGTTTATCCATTCTCCAATCCAGCCGAGGTATCTATCCAACACCTTGTCAAAAACCGGACTTGAGTTTCTGTAAATAGCCAGGAAGACAATAATAACCAATAGCGGAATCAGATATATACGGCCTTTCCAAAGGTAGTTACCCACTGCCCTGCCTCTTATCCGGAGGTGCTTTATCCGTTTCAAAAACATCACCGGAGCAAGGAACAGATTGCATATTCCTGTTCCAATAGCACCGGGTAAACTTTGAAGATCAGGTACAGATAAAACACCTGCCAAAATGATGACACTGATCGCATACATCCACCCCGAGAATGCTGAATGAACCAGAACTGCAGCTAACGACGTGATGATAAAGCCGGCAACTGCTGTTTTAAGAAGTATAGACTTTTTCGGTTTCTTATGAACTAAAAATATCAATCCAAAAAACAAAACTCCGGCAATCCATAGGTTAATTCCGGGAGGTTGCCGGTGAAATAACAAAGTAAGCACCAGAGCTCCGAAAAGCACCTGAATGAACAAGTTTCTCTGATTCATTTTAAATCGGTTTCCGGGAAAACGACATTATATCAGGATTATTTTGTAAGGATTGCCACATCTACCAAATCTGTTTTTTAACCCTTTATAAAAGGCAAAAAACCTTTTCCGATTCTGATTGTTAATGACAATAATCAATATTTATTAAAAACAACCGGTCAATCCCTAAAACAGCAAATACTATGAAAAAGAAGCTTTTAATTGTACCTGTTCTGTTTACGGTCTTTTTATTTGCAACATCATGCACTAATGATGATCTTCCGAAATCATCTGATGTAATTAAAAACATACAAACAGGTGAATGGATAATATCCTTATACAAGGATGACGGAAAAGATGAAACATATCATTTTACCGGATATTCATTTGTGTTCAACAATGGGGTGATCACAGCAACCAGGCCATCCGCATCAGCCATTACAGGTTCGTATGCTAAAGGTACTGATGACAGCAAACCAAAGTTGATTCTCGATTTTGGTTCCACATCTCCTTTTGATGAACTCAATGAAGACTGGGTTATCCTTGAGGAAACCTCCGTTAAGATCAGGCTGGAAGATATAAGCGGAGGCAACGGAGGAACCGACCACCTTACTTTTGAAAAGAAATAGGCAATGATTTATCCGAAAAGATCCTGTGCAGGCATGGGATCTTTTTCTTAATATTGCATGAAAGAAACGGATCAACAGATCCTCTTCATGCAATTTTTTTATTTATGCTGAAAAAAATCCCTCTCCATTGGCAGATCCTGATAGCACTGGTGCTGGCTATCGTTTATGGTATCCTGTTTCCCGATCGTTATCTTATCGATAAGGCATTCTTTTCACGCCTTGAGGAGCAGGAGTACAGCTATTCTATTGATGCACAGTTCATCTTTGGTGATGTTTCAGGCCAGACCATATCACAGAAAGAATTTCTCAGACGTCTGAATTCCCATTTTTCCCGGGAAGAAATCAAGGATCGGCAGAAATCATTCCTTGAGGCTGCCCGCACCAATGACGCCATTGATGCTGTAAGCTGGATGGGGGTCCTTTTCATGAGAGCATTGAAAATGCTGATAATACCCCTTATCCTGAGCTCCATTGTAAGCGGAGTGGCAGGAATAGGATCTGCCGGCGGACTCGGACGGCTAGCTCTGAAGACATTCGGATATTATATTTTATCAAGCCTTGTAGCTATTGTTACTGGCCTGTTACTTGTAACCGCACTCAAACCCGGAGTGGGTATGGGATTTGTCGCCACACAAACTGAAACCGCCATCTCAGGGACATCAACCTTTAAAGATACCCTGATGAATATCATCCCCGAGAATATCTTCTCCTCAATGGCATCGGGTGATATGCTTTCAATAATTTTCTTCTCGATCCTGATGGGTTTTTTCATCACCAAACTGCCCGTCAGTTACCGCGACAGGATGATCAGCATTTTCACCGGGTTCTTTGAACTTATGATGAAGATCACCCTCTTTGTTATAAAATTCACCCCACTTGGTGTATTTGCACTTGTTGCCGGTGTGGTTGCACCCCATTCAGACCTGATGTCACTTGCCGGGAACATGGGGATTTATATGATTGCCGTAACCGGCGCCCTTATATTCCATGGTGCTGTAACCCTGCCACTTGCTATAAGGTTCATTTCAAAAGTGAACCCACTGAAACACCTCAGGGCCATGAGGGTGGCACTCCTTACCGCTTTCTCTACCTCCTCGTCGGGGGCAACCCTTCCCCTTACTATGGAAGCCGTTGAACATCGTGCCGGAGTCTCAACCAAGATCACGAGCTTCACACTACCAATGGGTGCCACCATAAATATGGACGGAACTGCCCTTTATGAGTGTGTAGCTGTGATATTTATTGCAAATGCCTATGGTATTGACCTCACCTTCGGCCAGCAGGTGATTGTGGTGATAACCTCCCTTTTGGCATCCATTGGCGCTGCGGCAGTTCCGATGGCCGGACTGGTGATGATGACGATAATCCTCACCGCAGTGGGTTTACCGCTGGAGGGTGTGGGGCTTATTCTGGCAGTTGACAGGATCCTTGACATGTTCAGGACAGTGATAAACGTATGGAGTGACAGTTGCGGTGCAGTGATAGTGGCCTCCTCCGAAGGTGAGAAACTTAAGGTCAGCCGGTGAAAACCCGCATGACCATACCACTGTTCATGCCCGAAGCAGCATGCCCCCACCGTTGTGTATTCTGCAATCAGCATGTTATTACCAGTAAGGTAGCTCCTCCCACAGAAGAGGAAATGGGTGAGACTATACAGACATATCTCAGCACAAAGAAGCCGACTGTAAAGCATGTTGAAATTGGCTTCTTCGGAGGTAGTTTCACAGGGCTGCCTATCCACGAATTGACAAGGGTGCTCTCAATTGTACAACCGTGGATAAAAAGAGGCGAAATTGATGCTGTGAGAATTTCTACAAGACCCGATTATATTGATGAAGCTGTGCTCGACCTGCTGAAACGTTACAATGTGATAACCATTGAACTTGGAGTGCAGTCGTTCCGCGACAGGGTTTTGATTGCCTCCGGACGAGGTCATACAGCATCTGATACTGAAAAAGCTTCTGAATTGATACTGCAGTACGGTTTCCGCCTGGGGCATCAGCTTATGGTTGGCCTGCCAGGTGAAGAGCCGGGAGATGAGATCTTCAATACGAATGAGTCGGTCAGACTGGGTGCCTCTGATATCAGGATCTACCCTGTTCTCGTTCTAAAAGACACAGAACTTGCCAACCTGTATGAAAAAGGACTGTATAAACCTCTGACTCTGAACGAGGCTCTGGAGAAGACATCACGTATGGTGAAGGTCTTCAGAGCCTCCGGAAAAAACATCATCAAAGTAGGGCTGCACCCTTCAGAGAGCTTTTCGCAGGGTGACCTTATTGCAGGTCCATGGCACCCGAATTTCAGGGAGCTGGTGGAAAGATCAGTCTGATAACAAATTGATCCCGGATCAACTCCAAAATTCTATTTAATACCCCTCATATAGTTGGTATTCATGAAAAAGATCTATTCACTGTAATTGATTGTTTTTTGGAATTTTTTGTCATGTACTAATAACTAAAATTGTTAATGAATACAATTTTGCTACTTTTACCTTTCCTAAACATCAAAATATCACCTTTATGAATTACAAAACAATTAATCTTAGAACCTCTTCACTGATTGTTACTTTATGCCTGATGGCATTTAGCAGCAACTCTCAGACGCTGATGCCATTAACACAACATGGATCCCTCTATACCGGCTCTTATGCAAGAGGATTTTGGTTTGTTGCCCCAATGGATTTCACCATCACAGGGTTGATGGTTCCACCTGAAGCAGGAACCGGCCTGCAATATATCCACGTTCTGAAATGTCATGCACTTTTGCCGATTAATTTTACCGCACCATCTACAAACTTCACTTCCCTTCAATACATTTCAGGAGCTGCAAACAACACTATTGTTCCTGTTAATATATCTGTGCAACAGGGCGACACCCTGGTAATTATGGGGAAAACGACTTCAGGAACTTCATATTCCACATCCGGAATACATACATCAACTATTGGCCCATATACTGTTGCTGTTGGAAGAGCAGGAACCCAGAATAATATCACAACAGCACCTGCTCCCAATTTCTGGGGATATGATCCTTTAACCTCTTACGAATTGGGCAGAGTATTCATGTATTATCAGTTGGCTTCGCCAACAGACGCAGGTTTGCAAACATTTGTTTTTCCGGTCGACTCTGTTTGTGAAGGTAATAACGACGTTATTGTGAGGCTCAGGAATAATGGACCTTCCACATTGCAGAATGTTGACATTGAATGGGAGATAAATGCAACTTCACAGACATCATATTCTTGGACAGGAACCCTCGCCATCAACGACTCTTCTGATGTAACCATTGGAAGTTACCCATTCCAGTATGGTGTAAATTATAACATCAAAGCTTATACCAGCATGCCAAACCTTTCACCCGATACCATCAACAACCTGAATGATACTGCTCATCTTTCCGGCATTAATATCAAGCATTCACCTGGTGTCAATCTTAATGACACCATAATTAACATTTGTCAGAACGACACAGCAATCATCGGTGGAACATTTTCGGGCACACCTCCCTGGAACATAATCATTAATGACGGCACTACAAATATTCCTGTGAATAATATTACGAACCCGTTATTCTCTTTTGTTGTTACACCTTCAGCGACAACAACATATTTTATAACTTCAGTTACCGATGCGACAGGATGCGAAAACTCAGATACTTTGTCTGTAATAGTATCTGTTCAGGCAGCACCTCCTGCGACAATCTCCCCCGTTACAAGTACTGCCGTCTGTTACGGCGATTCAGTAAAACTAATGGCGTCTATCGGCCTTAATTTCTCCTATATATGGTATAAAGATGGTATAACTTTGCCTTCTGATACATCATATATTCTCACCACCGGAGAAGGAGGTGATTACAGCGTAAGGGTTATAAATCCTACCGGCTGTTCAAGCCTTTCAAACACGGTTACAGTTACTGTTCACCCTTTACCAGTGGTGACACTTGGCAATGACACAGTTTTGCTTCCGGGACAAAACATATTACTTGATGCCGGCCCCGGATTCAACTCTTACCTCTGGAGCACTAACGAAACCACCCAGACAATAACAGTAGACTCTTCCGGAACCGGTATCGGTGTTAAAACAATCTGGGTTCATGTTACCAACAATTACTACTGCTCCGGTGGAGATACCATACTGATAAATTTCACACAAAACCCCGGAATAAGGGAAACCTTGCCAGATGCCATCGTTCGGATAATCCCCAACCCGTCAGTTGGAAAATTCCAATTACACCTGGCTCAGATCCCGGAAGGAATATATAAAATCGAAATCGTTTGCCCTGACGGTAAAACTGCGCACAGATCAAATCATAAACTCAATAAAAACAACATAATCGACCTTAACCTTGGTAATCTTCCAGATGGATTTTATTTACTGAAGATCTCGGGTATTAAAGGAACTTTTACTGATAGAATAATAATAATGAATTGATTAATAATGAGTTTGTCGGATCCTGAAGTCAGAAAGACTACTCCCTGATCAGAATTAAAGCAAACTCAGACAACACCACGAAAAATTTCACTTCTTGACTTAATAAGTGTGCCTTTTTTAATTGATAAAAGAATCAACCCCACAGCCCTTCACAATCTCGAGCGGCTTGACACGGTTATCCCTTTCATGACAGACGGGATAACCTACCCTGCCATTTCAGGCCACCCCGATATTTTCTTTTGTGTGTCCGGTGACCTGTTAATCGCATCGGAAGCCGTTCCCGATAATATCATCAGGCAACTCGATGATGCAGGGGTGGATATACTGATTTCCAAAAACCGGCCCGGCATGCAATACCCTTCATCCGCCATCTTCAATGCAGTGGTCACAGATAGTTTTCTGATTCACTGCACCGATATCACAGATATCAGCATAAAAGAAAACACCACCGGAAAGACCCAAATAAATGTTTCACAGGGTTATACGCGCTGCAACCTTCTGGTTCCAGATGAAAGGTTGTGGATCACCTCAGACGCCGGTATCTTTAAAATACTAAACGAAAAAGGCCTCAATGTGCTATCGGTTGACCCAAAACAAGTCTCTTTACAGGGTTTCTCTCACGGCTTCTTCGGAGGATGCTGCGGGGTTTTTAAAAATAGAATTCTTGTAAACGGATCACTGAAAAACCTCAAAGAGGGAAAAGCTATTCGACACGATCTTGAGAAATATGAATATCAGGTAATCGAACTGCATCAGGGGATGTTAGAGGATGTGGGGTCAATCATGGTAATTCCTTCTTTGGGATCTTATCCAGCAGATTGCTAAACTCCCTGATATCCATTTTGTATTGCTCCAGCCTTTCCGGGTGAACCGGTTTTGCAGGAGGTGATTCGAGCTTAAGAGGGTTTATAGGGGTGCCATTTTTATAGATCCTGAAATCGAGATGCGGACCGGTGGAGAGACCTGTGCTTCCCACATAGCCTATAACCTGCCCCTGCTGAACCTTAGCCCCCGCCCTTATCCCTTTGGCAAACCTCCTCAGGTGCATAGAAACAGTGGTATAGGTGCTGTTGTGCCTGATCTTTACCATGTTTCCGGCTCCTCCTGCATAACGTGCTTCAAGTACTGTTCCGTCACCGATACTGCTTACCGGTGTGCCTGACTGTGCCGAATAATCAACGCCATGATGAGGCCTGTATCTTCTTAGTATCGGATGAAGTCTGCTGTGTGAGAATTGCGAACTAATCCTGCGGAACTCCAGGGGTGCTTTAAGAAACTCACGCCTCAGCGATACACCCTCATGATCGAAATACTGCATCACACTGTCCTGCTCATACCTGAAAGCGTAGTACTCTTTCCCGAAATGCTCAAACCAGGCTGCATGTATGGTGCCAATACCAATGTTTTGCCCGTCTGCCAGATATTCGTCATAGATCACCTTGAACCTGTCTCCCTTCTGTATACCGTAAAAATCTATTGTCCACGCGAATATATCCGACATGTCGAGTATCAGGTTTGGATTCTTTCCATCCTCTACCATCGCATTCCAGAGCGATGAGACTATTATCCCGCTGTATTGGTGCCTAAACGTGTCAACATCCCGGATACCTGCTTTTATACTTATCGGATCACCAAAATCGAATATTACAAAATCAATCAGACTGGTATGGTAAACAAACCACCTTAAACTATTATTCTCTTTCTGATTAATGAAATAAGTACATCTGTTCCCTGCCCTCAGACTCCTGAGGTCAAAAACCGTATCTGCCATGGCTACCATCTCGTTTAAAACCTCTGCCGGCACCCCCTTTGCTGCCATAAGGCTGCCAAATATAGCTCCCGAAGGGATAGTTGTGTCAATAATCCGGTATCCGGTTACATCAAGACCGAACATTATGACCGTCGCTGATGTATCAGCATCCGATACATCTGTGATATCGGCAGGGATGCTCACACGCCGGGGTATGAAGAAGAAAACTGATACCAGACAAACAACAACTATCGCGGAAATCAGAAGAATCAACCACTTTTTGGTCATACAATATCCTCTCTTTTCAAACTGGCATACACAGCAGGCGGTACAACCGTGGTATCAGTTTTTAATTCCAAAAGATCTTCATACTGACTTAAAAAGGCCGATAACTTGCCATACCGGATTCCTGACAGGCGCAACTGTGTGCCCAGCTCGGCAAGGTTTACCCAACCCTCTTTGTTCACACACGCCTTTACGGCTTGTATGATAACCGCTTCAATTTCTCTTCTTTCCATTATTATTGAAGTTCAGGCTGTCAATATTCTGTTTAAATATCACCTCCAAAAATACAAAAATCTGACGACCAAAAATCAGAAAACAGCAGTTCATATCGAAAAAAAAACCAATTTTGATCTCCTGAATCAACTCTTTAAATTAAATTATAAAAAATGGCAGTCATCACCCTGAAAGGAATGGATTTTTATAGTTTTCACGGTCATTTCAAGGAGGAACAGCTCATAGGTACCCACTTTGAGGTTGATCTTTCCGTTGAGACCGAAACCGAACCGGCAGAGATATCGGATAAACTCGAAGACACCCTTGATTACCAATCGCTGTACAATCTGGTTAAGGCAGAAATGAAGAAAGATGCCAACCTGCTCGAGCATGTAGCCAGACGAATAATTGATTCTATCTGCAAAATGTTTCCACAGGTAAAAAATGCAGAGGTAACGGTTTCAAAGCTGAACCCGTCGCTGGGAGGCAAAATAAAATTGGTAAGTATCACACTAAGAAAACCGTAAATGGATGAAGCCGGGTTTTTATATCATGTCACAGATGATCCCGGCAAATGAACCCATTCTAACCATGATAGTTTGATCAGCTATTACAATAACAAAAGGAAGCATTCATAATTGTTATAAATTATTTTAGAAAGAAAACTGTCCAAAGAAGTAGATCCGTCACATGCTGGGCTGGCGCCGCACGAAGCCTTACTTATTGTGTGCTGTGTTTATCTTTTATCTTGTCAAATGTAGTAAAAAACCATTTCATTCTTCTGATTACGTGCAATATAAGATAAATCGCTAAAATTATAGCTAATTTGTCATGAATCTCAATGAATGCTTTCCGTTGCATTTCATCTTCTTTTAATAAATCAATGAACCAAGGTATTAGCCCTGTTATTGCGACCAAAACAAATAGTAAAGAAAAAATCAAAACTTGTTGGTTTTTGGCAAATAGCCTTTTTTTAATTACAAGTTTGTACCACTTCCAATGCTGATAAATATGGTAAATCGCAAATAAAGAGAGTACAACTATCGAAATTTTATGCACAACAGACCAATTGTGGTAATTTAATCCGAGCACAAAACCATTTATTGGGATATTACCGTGATTTCCCATATGATACTTAATTTGAATAAGCATCCCGGAGAATACTGTTATAATACCAAAAACAACTAGTCCCAGATTTACAATGAACCGCTTAACAATATTTTTGATTTTACAATCTCCTATTCCTTATTGAGTTTACATATTTCACCTCTCTTGCAAATTTTAACACACTACATACAACTGATACATGCACTCCCATTGATTATTCTGATATGGTTGTTTATTCTTTTTCCAAAGTCCGTCCCCAAGATCGGGAAGAGTTGTCGCCTTGTAAGTTGATAATCTGTCTTTTGTCTTGTCGCTAAAGTTCATGTTTGCCGTGTCGTTGTAGCCTAGCCGTTAACGATTTGGTAGTATATTTTTTTTGCTGATTTCGAAGTACTGACCCGTCAAGTTACACGAAAGTTTATTAGATGCATAAATGTTGAAATCCGCACTGTTTCAGCAATAAAATATACCGCCGGTTATGGGCTGGTGTTTATGCTGTTAATCAATCATTCCTGTCTATTGCTGTCGTCGTAATGTTATTGTTTGCGTCTATTGCAATATCATAATCATAACATTCTTCCATCTGTACAGTTTCAACGTAATCATTACTGGATACAGTAATAGTGAAAGTCACCAAGCCTGCTGCATAAGAAACATAGGAAGAAGATGTTCCGGGGTCAACATTGTTAATATTAACAGTATTCCCTTCAGATGTTTTGATCTGAACACTGGCTTTAATTGTACCATTATTAATAATTTTTGCACTAGGATCTTCTCCTTTGCATTTTTTACAACTATTTAAACTGATAATTGCAACTCCAATTAATAAAATTGCGATCAAAAATTTAATTTTTTTCATTTTGTTAATTTTTAAATTCCTACTCGTATAGCTTTTCGGTTCCGCCCCGTTTTTGTCATGGTGTCTGGTCTCCATGCTTTATTATTTTTTATGAAATATCGTGTCAAGACATGTCAAAAATAATATTAGTATGTCTTTTCATTATGTCATTGTTTTTTCTTTTTTACTCTTGACGTTAACGGCAGTCCGTACAAAAACCTTCTTTGTCTGCCTTTCAACGATAACCCATATGGCCAGTGGCAGTTTTGCAATAAGGCATAAACTCATCTTCTCCAGCAGTATTTGTTTGATTTGAAAATGAACTTTGAGCCATTGAATTGCCAGTCATACACGAAAACAGAAGGAACAAATGCGTCTTTATGGAAATTGAAATACTTTGAAAAAAATTCATAGCTAGCTAATGATTTTCTTCCTTAATAAACTCTACACGACGGTTTTGTGCTTTCCCTTCAGAGGTTTTGTTGTCGGCAACGGGTTCAGCTTCTCCTTTTCCGTCAGTATTTACAGTTAAAACATCAACTCCAAACTCATTTTTTAGGTAGTTTTTAACTGAAATAGCTCTTCGTTTGGATAAATCAAGATTCTTTACTTCATCACCATCGCTGTCAGTATGCCCGACAATTAAAATTCTTGTGCCCTTAGCCTCGTTCAATACCTGAGCAATTTCTTTTAAACAAGCATGCGATTCAACTTTAATCTTATCCGAATTAACATCAAATAAAATTCCCGAAGTCGAGAAACGTCCTTTTGTGATTAACTGATTACGTGTGTCGGGCGATCCCACTGCAATTCTAAAATTTCCAATCAAAATGTCTGTTGATGAATTGGAAGTTTCAAACCTGAAACGGTTATAGACGAAACCCGAAAACACACCTTTGGGTATATCAAATATTTTCTCGGTATCAAGATAAAGACGGTAACGGCTCTTTTGTATCCAGATAGAGACATGGGTTACCTTATTTATTGGCAATGGAAATTGATCGTTCGACGACAAGATCTCTTTACCCTCATCACTTTCATTAGTCGAATATGATTTAAACTCAGATGCCGACCACGAAAGCATTGCTTCTGAACCTGCTTCGCCTGGAACACCGTATGAATTTACATCATATTTCTGTTCGGAATAGTATGTAACAACAAAATCTGCATTATCGGTTATTAACAAATCAAATTCAATCGTTGTATTATCAGGAAATTTCATATCAAGCTCAGGAATGTAATTCCCTCCCTGTGCTTTCATTCGTAGCCATTTGCCACTAGAGCCTTCGTGTGTGACAATATCTCCTCCAATATTCGAATTCCATTTTGCAGGGAACTCGCCAATTGAATCGTTTGCAAAATCGTCGAAGAAAATAATTTTCTCACCCGGAATAAAGTCAAATTTGCCGGAAATATTTTTGGGTGATTGTCCAAAACTACTGTTTGTCAAGCAAACTAGAAATAACATTAAATGCAATACACTCTTTTTCATGTTTTATTTATTTTTATTATGTTGGGTAACAGCAGTCTGTCCAAAAACCCTCATCACCCGCCTTTCAACCATCAAATATACGCCACTTTCAGACAGGTTGTTTCCGGGGGTGAAAATATTTTTGCTATATCTTCAGATGGCTTAAAATGGATGATTTTTCTTCGTATGGAGCCTCATACAGAAAAAATATACGAACATACAGTTAATAAAGTTGTTAGCAACCCATGTAAATTGGGAACAGTGAGCAGGCGGCGAATTATTATGTTCCGGGTTCAAAGCTCGCTTCGCTCGCGTTCCGGGTTCGGTTGGCAATTTTTCAGGCTGCTTGCTAAATTTAAAGTGATTCCTTCATAACTCAAAAAACAGTTTCCTGGGTGCACACCGGTAACAGTTGTAATCGGAAATTAACGATGCAGATTTACTTGCATTCTTATTTACCGAAAATCTGCATTTGTAATTACCGATTACATTGTCCGTTAATGAAGCAATATATTTTGAAAATCACTTGCCGCGTCAGCGAAA
>CAYXYB010000011.1:0-94264 GCA_964469215.1 uncultured Lentimicrobiaceae bacterium | reverse complement strand
TGTTCCTTGTTCCTTGTTCGGTGTTCACCACACCATATCTGGCCGGTATTGAAGAGCAGCTCAACGAAAACAATCCCGAAGAAAACCGCTTCTTCTACCACCCCGATCACCTGGGCAGCAGCAGCTTCATCACCGATGCCGATGGCGAAGGGTACCAGCATCTTCAGTATTTGCCCTTTGGCGAAACCGCCGTCTCGCAAAAGCTCTCATGGTGGAGCACACCCTACCAGTTCACCGGCAAAGAGAAAGACGATGAAACGGGGTACAATTATTTTGGGGCGAGATACTATAACTCAGAGATTAGTGTGTGGCTTTCTGTGGATCCGATCATTAAACCTTTCGAATCGCCCTATGTGTATTGCTTTAATAATCCAGTGAGATTCATTGATCCAACTGGAATGGATTCTGACCCTATTGAAAAGTTTAATAGAAAGAAGGAAAAATATGAAAGTAAGGGAGGTCATTGGCGTGGCAGGAATCTTACAAGATATATAAACAAACATCAAGATGAACTAAATATGTACCAGGCAAAATTCGATAAAGAAAGGAGAGAGGTTACATACATAAAAGGGAATAACCTTGGTGGGAGTAGTAAAAAAATAGGAAATACAAAATCCGGAGATCCGATGCTTCTCGGCTCAAAATATATTCATGAACTTGTAACAATAAAAGGAAAACAAGATTTTGGAGCACATGTGATTTCTTTTGTAAATCTATTCGCAGCAGCAGGCCCGGCAGGAATATATTTTGATTGGGGTATTATTATTGATAGTTATTCAGATGTCCAATTTTATACCACTATTGGATGGGCATTTGGAGCAGGAGTTTGTGTTGGTTTTGGTTATTCATATATAGATAAGGAAATTTCGTGTGAGGAATTCGCTGAGGGCGAGGTAGATGGTTTTCAAGGAACTGTTTTGTCAACACCAATAAGCTTGGAAATATACGGGGATTATACGAATGGTGCCCAAAATGAATATTTATTTGACAATTACAGAGGAAGGGGCGGAAACGTCGGATTTGGAAGCAGTTATGGCGGTTACCGAGGTAAAACAGTAGTCTCTCCTGTTCCAGCAGCCGATTTCTGGTGCAGGCCGGGACGTCACTTTTAAATACTTATTCTATTATGATACTTTTAATTATATCGGTAATTATAGCAACAATTTCAGGAGGCTTTTGGATCTTCACTAAGAAAGAACTTGATCCAATCATGAAAAGGCTCGATGATCAATATACCGCTTGTATTAATAATCCATTTGATCTTTTTAGAGTTATAAAAGTATATCGCAAATCAGATCAGATAGTAGAAAGTGAGAAGTGTTTATTCAATCAATTCTTTTTTTGTCTTTTAATAAATTATATAGCAATGATTGGTTTTTTGGTGTCATGGTTTTTTATTTAAGAAAAAGCATTAGTATCCATGCTAGAAAAAGAAAACAACATGGGATGTCAGATTACGGATTGTTTTAATGATATTTTGTATTACTTCGCAACCGGATACCCAAAGGAATTGCTAGTCTATTTTGATTATTATCAAGTTTTTCAAAGCTTTATCTACGACAACCTCGAACAAAAGGTTTACGCACACGAGCAATACTTCTACGACCCCGATCACCTGGGCTCATCCAGTTTCATCACCGATGCCGATGGCGAAGGTTACCAGCACTTACAATACCTTCCATTTGGCGAAACTTCCGTCTCACAGAAAATCTCATGGTGGAGCACCCCCTACCAATTCACCGGCAAAGAGAAAGACGATGAAACGGGGTACAACTACTTTGGGGCGCGGTATTATAACAGTGATGTTTCCATTTGGTTGAGTGTGGATCCGCTATCAGATAAGTACCCGAGCATGAGTGCGTATATGTACTGTGCGGGGAATCCGGTGATGCTTGTGGATCCGGATGGGAGATGGATTAAAGGAGCTGGTTTTTTTAAAAATGTTTTTTGGTCAGATGCTAAAATAAATGCTAAACGAGCCGCTCATCAAATTCCTGGAGCAGTTGTGTCCAGAAGATCCAAAGGTGTTTGGGTTGCACGTTGGGAGTTTGATGCAAATCCATCAGAAGATTATAAAGTTTATAAAATCCCAGATAGGGCTACTTTGCATAAAGGTTACGGATTTGCTGAGTATAGGAATAAAGAAAGAGACTTTGTGTTAGATCGTTGGGCGAGAAAATTAGGCGATTTTTTGAAGGATAGTAAAAGACTGCACGCATATAATGATGTTTTTAAATACGGCTCTTTCCAAGGAATTCGAGATCTCAAAGATCCAATGATCAGCCCTACGGACGTTACTCATTTGAATGTCATCACAGCAATAGGAGCATCTGGAACAAAGCAACCAACTAAAACACTATTTCAGGGTGCAAATGTACTACTTGTCACTGAACAAGCACTAATGATTGCAAATGATATCAACGATCATGGTATTACAAGTGAAAATGCATACAATTCAGCTTTAATCGTTATTGGCGCTACCGGACCGATTGGGGCAATGGGTGCCAGCACGGCAGAATCATATAGAGCTGCAGGCAACTACATAATAAATACAAAGGTTGAAGCAGACAGAAGATTTGAAAATATAAAAAACTGGGGGTGGTTTTATGGACTTTAATAATAATGACTACACTCTTCTCGAAGTCCGGACTTCCAGATTCTATTTTAATTGGATTCGTAGTGTAATTCTTAGCGTATTCTTTACAGGTCTATATATCTGGCTAATAAAGAATATATTGGCAAAAACATCACAGTACGATTTTTTATTTTTTTTCGGAATGTCCCTCATTACTTTTATATGCTTTTATTACGGAATTTATGGGTTATATTTACATATCCTTAGTTATCTTCTTGATAAACATACTGTAATTAAGCTTGATCAGCAAACAGGTATGGTTCAGTATGAATACAAAAACATCAGGGTCGTTCACTTCAATGTAAATGATATCATTAGATGTACAAATTATTGTCCTATAATTGGACCTACTGGTTATCTTGAAATAGAGCTTAACAAAGGTCAGATAATCTATATAAGCGACTACACCGATATTCAACCAATCCTTCGAATGAATCCGGAAATCGAAAAGGAGTCAAGGACTCCACTGATACTCAGCTACAATAAAATAAGGAGGACTAATGCATAATTTCAGATTTGAGCCAACCGACTACACTTAATGTAAAAATTTCAATTTATTTTGTTGAACAAATACAGAACATGACCCGAACACCCCACATACAACACAATGCCACCAGCTTAATCCTACCAGCAGTTAGAACAGTTGCGTGTTCATGTGAAAGGGAATCATTTGGGTGCAAGCCATGCACTGTTCGGAATATGCTGTACTACAAGGGTTTTAAAGCCCTCCCCTCTCAGGGGAGGGCAAAACCTCGGCAGAATGCCGAGGTTGGAAGGGGTTTTTTCGGCGGCAGGTTGGAGCTTGCTCCGGTTGACCCGGTGGGAGAAGGGGTAGAGGCGCTTTACGAAAACCACACCGAAATAGCGCAGCATCTTGGCCATCTGTTGCAGAAGTTCGCCAACTGCTACCCCGAGCCGGAGGTCACCGCATATATCGATATCGATCCATATCTGGCCAGTATTAAAGATCTGCTAAACGAAAACCAGCCCGAAGAAAACCGTTTCTTCTATCATCCTGACCATTTAGGCAGCAGTTCATTTATCACCGATGCCGATGGTGAAGGGTACCAGCACTTACAATACCTTCCATTTGGCGAAACTTCCGTCTCACAGAAAATCTCCTGGTGGAGCACCCCGTACCAATTCACAGGCAAAGAGAAAGACGCCGAAACAGGATACAATTACTTTGGGGCGCGGTATTATAACAGTGATTTGAGTATATGGCTGAGTGTGGATGCATTTTTAGGTAAACATCCTTCATTAACACCATACAACTATTGTGCAAACAACCCCATAAAGTATATTGACATAAACGGGGATACCATCTTTGTCAACAGACGAGGTTATGTTATTAATGCTCAACGAAATGGCGAAGGCAATCTTGTGGATAACCTTGTTTATATGAGAAACAATAAAGGAGGATATGACAAAATAGGAGAAATTGGGGGTGAAATCAATGCAAATGGCTGGTTTAAAAAGCTACTAAGGACGAATTCATCAAATGCATATTTAATGGGCATTTTTAATTTCTACAATGCGATCAGAGAAGATGGTATATGGGATTATAAGTACAGATATCAGGAGAGAATTGTTGATGAGAACAAGAAAATGTCTGAGCATATAATTGGGATTGCCTTTAATGCTGGTAATACTACCTTTAGTTTTGAAGGTCGAAAATACAGAGCAGAAGACTTAAATAATTTCCACTTCGGTGTTATTGCTAAAGCTAGTAAAAAGTTTCTTTCAGAAAGTTTAATGCTTAGGATGGCAGGAATAGCAGAACAAAAAAAATGGAAAAACTCAAATGATTCGAAAAAGCCTTCTCAACAGGAACTTAATCATTGGTGTAAAACTTCTTATGGCGATAATCCTACAGATTCGAGAATGATAATTGATGGGTTCAGATACTTTGATCGAAATGCTCAAGATATCTATTTGCCATCAGTATTAAATTCACGATTTAACGTAAAACAGCAACATTGATTTCTGTGAGAAATATATTCGAAAACATAACAAGGAACATAGACAGTGTTTTTTCATTGAAATTAGCACTAATGGTTACATTCTTTACTGCAGTAGCATTAACGGGTTGTCATAAGTGCTACAATAAAATACATCAACAAGTGAAATCAAAAGAAGATGCAATTTTGCATTATAAGAATCATGGAGATCAAATACATGAGCTTTCAAAATTTCTTTCCTCTATCATGCAGGATAGTACAAAGATTCGCATTATGCACAGTGAACGCTGTGATCACCTTAGTGTCACAATATTTGATGATTCATACCGTGATACAATTTTTTTTGATTCAATAATTCATAAGTCCCTGACAAAAGATTGTATTATGAATATATCCGGGATTTTACAATGCAAGCCAACGGAGGTATCTGATTTATTTCATTTCTACGAGCGAACTGATTGCATTGCCCTCTTGTATCCCCGTAATATCTTAGATAACACAGGGTTGCATTTAAAATATCGATATTACTCACATTTCCATAATTACAAATGTGGGTTTTACATCTTCAATACACCGTTTTCAAAGGACTTAAAAGATGCAGTCAATGGAGCCTTAGAAGGTCGATTCAGGTCAATGGAAGTTTTAAGTGATTCTGCATTATTATGGTTTTAATCTGTTTATATGTAGCTACCCGGCGGCAACGAAACATACACCTTTGCCATGGAATGGGAATACGATAGCTGGAGCCGCATTAAGCAGATGACTTACCCCGACGGGGAGATGGTGAGCTATGACTACGATACGGGAGGGCAGCTGTTTGCCATGCAAGGAGAAAAAAACAGCACTCCATATCGAATCATAGACACCATTTTTTACGACAAATTCGGTTCCACGTCATATATCGCTTACGGCAACGGCACCAAAACCCAATACGATTACGAGCCATACCGCCGCCGTCTGGCAGGTTTGCAGACCCGGAGCGGACAAAACATGCTGATGAACCTGAGCTATAGCTACGACAACGAGAACAACATCACCAGAATTTCAAACACTGCAGGTATTGTGAACGGCCTGGGCGGAGTATATAGCTACTCATTTGATTATGATGATATGTACAGACTTGTATCAGCCAACGGCTCTTTTAAGAATCAGTACGATTACACATTATCGATGAGCTACTCACCTTCCGGCAACATCACAAACAAGACTCTGGAAGCACTGACGCTTCAGGCCGGTATTGATGTACCTGTTGATTACGAAGCAAATTACAATTACAATTCCGGCCGGCCGCATGCCATAGAATCCATCACGTGTCACATGGCATCACACGATTTTCAATGGGATGAAAACGGCAACATGATCCGGCACGACAACCGCGAACTTTGCTGGGGTGAAGAGAACCTTAAAAACATCGAACAAGGAACATCGATTAACGAATTATGAAGTATTTTTGAAGTACGAATACAGAAAATGACCCAAGTAGCTCACATACAACCCACTACCACCTGCGGAAACCCGCAGCCCTCCGGGAATGTTCATCATTCTCAAATACTTCGGTGTTCGATGTTCCTTGTTCGGTGTTCAAAAACCCCTCTCTGAATCTCTCCTCCCGTCCTTCGGCCGAGGCAATGCACCTCATCCCCCAGCCCCTTCTCCTCAACATGCACCTCATCCCCCGGCCTCTTCTCCTCAAGGAGAAGGGGAGTAAGAATCTATGGTGGAACGGTTTATATGTTATAATTTATTGTATAACAAATGCTAAGGAATATGGTAAACCTGGGTAAGACAAGGCAGTTTCAGCTCCATCTGGATGCTCCTGAGCTTCATTTTTTCCGAGCCAGGAATCTGCGAAGGAGTATGACTGAAGCTGAAAAAGCACTTTGGAGGTATTTACAGAACCGGAATGCTGGAGGATACAAATTCAGAAGACAGCATCCATTAGGATCTTACATTGCAGATTTCTATTGTCATGAAAAGCGATTGGTTGTTGAAGATGATGGTGAAATTCATCTCAATCCTGAAGCTGTGGATAAAGATGAGAACAGCACCGCAGTTTTGGAAAGATACGGAATTGCAGTGATACGTTTTAGCAATCAGGAGGTATTGGAAGAAACTGATTCAGTGGTTCAAACCATAATTCAAGAGTTAAACATCAGATAATGGCACCAAAATCAACTCGGGGCTTTCTCCAACCCATTGAATCCAATTCACCTCCCCGGGCTTTTTCGGAAACAACCCGGCATACCGACCGCCCAACTCCCCTTCTCCTTGAGGAGAAGGGGCCGGGGGATGAGGTGGATGCTACGAAGGAAAGACCGGGGGATGACAGTATTGAGTTTGAGTTTGAGTTTGAGTTTGAGTTTGAGTTTGAGTTTGAGTTTGAGTGTGAGTGTGAGTGTGAGTATTGAGGAGAAGGGGCCGGTGGATGAGGTGGAGTACAGTTTTGAGTGTGAGTATTGAGTATTGAGGAGAAATGATTGCAGATCGAAGATTCAGGGGAGCGCAGCGAGTCGGAATTGCTGATTTTTGATTTACTTTGATGATTTTTTTAGCTGCAATTAATTTTTAATCCGTAATTCGTAATTTACATAAAGAAGCGGGGGAAAAGAGATTCCGCCAGTTCCCGCACACATCCGGCACCGCCTTTGGCACCAAGTAACATATTTACTTTGCTTTTAACTCCGGGCGCTGCGTCTGCAGGTGCAGCCGTGAAACCCACAAGTTTCATCACATCCAGATCATTGATGTCATCTCCCAGATAGGCAATCTCGTTAAGCGGAATTCCACTCTTGTCGCTCCATTTGACAATGATATCGGCTTTCTTCTCCTGACCCGTATAATGATAACTAACTCCAAGCATTTCAGCTCTGTTTTTAATAAGCGCTCTGTTGAAACCGTGGCTGAGCATCCCTGTTTTTACACCATTTTTCTCAAGCCTCATCATTGCGAGGCCATCTTTTGTGTTGTATTTCTTTATCTCAAATCCGCTGTCAGAATAATACATTCCGCCGTCGGTCATAACTCCGTCAACATCCACCACCAGCATTTTATAGATGTGTTCCAGATCCCGAACAGCCGCATAGTTTCGCCTTATAAGATCATCAACGCTTCTGCCAAGAGAGTCAGCAATAAGGATAAGTTGTTCAGGAACCAGAGTTGCACCGCCGGTCATCAGATTGAACAGCTCATCATTGGAAAATCCAAGGGACGAGTAAAATTCATCCTCCCTCCTGCTCTCTTTTCCAAGGAAGTATTTTATATTGCTGAATAGATGGTTCATTGGTCAGAAGATATTACGCTGCAGCGCTGCTGCAAGTGTTTGCAATTTAGAGAACAGCTCCCTGAACTGATCATGTGTAAGCTGTTGAGCTGCATCTGATCTGGCAGTTGATGGATCGGGGTGAACTTCGATAAGAAGTCCTTCGACACCCATTGCCATGCAGGCCATCGCCAGGTCGGGCACGCCGTAGCTGTAACCTATGGCATGACTTGGGTCAAGCACCACCGGCAGATTAGTATTGGCTTTTAGCCATGCAGCTCCACACAGATCAAGCGTGAAGCGGGTTTTGGTTTCAAAGGTGCGTATACCACGCTCACATAATAACACGTTGGGATTTCCGCCGGAAAGAATGAACTCCGCAGCCTGTACAAACTCCTGCAAAGTGGTCCCAAATCCCCGTTTTATAAGAACAGGTTTGTTGGTCTTTGCACATTTGCGCAGAATCCCATGGTCATACATCGATTTGGCGCCAATCTGTATGATGTCAGCGTACTCAATCACCTCATCTGTATGAGTAGCATCACGCACCTCGGTAATGATTTGAAGCCCATAACGCTGACGCATTTTGTCAAGCAGATCAAGCCCTTCACTTCCCATCCCCTGAAATGAGTATGGGGATGTTCGCGGCTTAAAGCTCCCTGCACGAAGTATCGAAAGCCCAAGTTCCTTTACCAGCTTCGCTGATACATCAATCTGAGAGCGCGATTCAACTGAACAAGGTCCGATAATAACAGCAGTATTTTTCAATTGTCTACCAACCTCTTCTGCGCCAAGATTGATTGTCTTTTGCAATTGATATTCTGATGAAGCAAGCTGAATATCGCTGCCGAAAACAAAAAACTCATCAGTGATACCTTCAAGCTCCACCGGAAGATCATTCATCGCTGACGGAGTAATGATAATAGTGCGGGATTCTGTCTCAACCACAATAGCGTAAATTCTATCTATCAGCTCAGAATAAGGTGAAATATCAACACCCTTTTTAATATGTATAATCATAATATCGCTTTATTGTTGCTTCCCAAGTATGATAACAAACTATTTGGTTTATTGTTACTATTTGGAAACATCAGCGGCAAAGATAAAGATTGTTCTGATAACAGAAAACTCAAAACCTCATCTGAATACCTGCAAGAAGGTGGAAACCAGCCTGGGGGAAGAGACCATCAGAAGTTTTATGGACACCATCTTCATAGTACCGATATATCCAACCATTGGATTCATACCTGGTCCCGAGTATGTTGTTCAATATCACCCGTGCTGTCATCTCCTGAAGCCATCTGACATTTACATTGTATTGAATTTGTATGTTATGGACTACCCATGCATTAAGAGCTCTCTCTTCGCTTCCGGTGTTATCTAGATACTGTTTGCTAACGTATTGACTTAAAAATGAAACTGTAAGACGATCCAAAGGCTTAAATTTCATCATACTACCTGCAACCAGCCATGGCGAAAAGGCGATAGGTGTTTCCCCGAGGTTTTCTTCCCGCTGAATCCAGGTATCCCAGTCATCAACATAAGCAGTAAAATTCATGATCCTGTTCCTGCTTAATGCAGCATTTGCCTCCAATTTGAACCAGCGTGTAATATTTATACCGGCAACAAGTTCCACACCTACCCTGTAGCTCTCATCTACATTTGTCATAATGGGGTCGCCAACATCATTTATCTCTCCGGTAAGCACAAGCTGATCACTGTAATACATCACAAAAGCATTAGAGTTCAATGAAAACCTTTTATGATTTATTTTATGGCCAAGTTCAACATTATATAGCCTCTCCTCTGTCGGAACAGGAACATCCGGACGAGCATCCGTCAGGTTACTGCGGTTTGGTTCTCTGTTGGCAACACCCATGAAAAGCCAGCTTTCGTTACGATCGCTATACCTGTAACTCAATCCCGCCTTGGGGTTGAAGAAGTTGTAACTGTGCTGTTGCCCTATATCCCTCAAATCATCATCAAAACCATCGATCTGATAATTAATGTAACGGTATTGAACATCACCAATAAGAAGCAGCTTTGAAGTCAACTGATATATATATTTCACGAATACATTACCATCCTGTTTATTACCGTTACTCTCATACCAGCGGTAATCTTTGGATATTTCACCGGGGTACTCCAGCCATACGAGTGTTCCGAAGTGATCACCTTCGTATATATTGGCAGCACCACCAAAAGTTAAGGTTGATGCAGCTGATGTCCTTGCCAATAACCAAGTTGCACCGTAAAACCTGTTGTCGAGCCATTTCCTCTGAACAAGGTCACTGACAGAAATGGTGTCGTTTCCGTAGATTACATCGGGAAGATCGTATTTTTTCAGCTCACTGTCTTCCTTATAACTCTCGTAATAGCCTTTGCCTGTGGTAAGGTGTAAAGCCATGTTAAAATTCCAGTTTTTGTTTATGCGATGAAGCATGTGTAACTGGTAATGGTTCTGGAGATAGTTGTCAACTTCATTATCATAGAACTTGATCTTCCCATTGTTGTCATAATAAATACCCAGAGGGTTCCAGGTGCGGTTTGTGTCAAGCACCTCTGAAGGAACCCCTTCCCATGCCAGTCCTGTAATCTCCTGACCTGACATCACTATTGCCTTAAAAATGGTTCGTTTACCATAATACCCACCCGACATATACCAACTGAACAGGTTGCTGAAACTTCTATCAATATAACCATCAGATAAAACCTTCGACATTCGGCCATCGAATGCAAAACGGCTGACAGTGAGTCCTGTACCGAACCCGACACTGCTTCTGAATGTATTGAAAGAACCTGCCGAAATGCTTGTGGTAGCATAAGGTTTAGGGTTGAGTTGCTCAGTACGTATGTTCATAGAACCCCCAAAGGCACCGGCGCCGTTGGTGGAGGTACCTACCCCACGCTGAATTTGTATGTCCTCAACCGAGGAGGCAAAGTCGGGCAGGTCAATCCAGTAGACAGAATGTGACTCTGCGTCGTTAAGCGGAACCCCGTTAATGGTAACATTAATACGGTTCTGATCAATCCCCCGCATACGCATAGCAGTATAGCCTATACCTGTTCCGGCATCGGAAGTGATTACCAGAGAAGGCTGCCCCGATAGCAGGAAAGGGATATCCTGCCCCATATTTACCCCACGCAGCTCCTGGCGTGATACAGAAGAGACAGCTCCGGGAAGACGATCGGTGGAGCGCACAGCAGACACAATAAACTCCTCTGAAAGATAAACCTTTGCCTCCAATGGTATCTCAACAAACAACACAGAATCACCAACCGACAGCAACTTCTCATAAGGATTAAAACTTATATGCGTAACACGCAGGCTATACTCTCCCTTTGGGATACGGCTAAAAGAGAAATATCCCTTACTGTCGGTGAAAGTGAGCTTATAACTCCCCTCCAAAAATACATTAGCCCCTGTTACAGCTTCGCCTGTAGCGCCATCACGCACAAACCCCGAAACAGGGTACTGTGCAAATCCGTTAAATGCAATCAAGGCCATGTAAATCAAAAATAAAACAGATCTTTTCATCACATCTTCTTTTTTTGTTAATAAAGAAGAATGGTGAACAAGGAAAACCATTCGAAACTCAACGTAACCACACTTCCCTCCGCCGGTACTACCCGGTTCAGGTTCAATGGGTATGATCTCAGCCCGTGATCTTTGGGCACCCCTGTTACTTAGTGAATGCAAATATAGAACATTTTGAGCGAAATCCGGAAAATCAACAGTGTTTTTTTTCTTAGTTGAAAAAGAAATTATATGTTTGCCTTAAATCGGTTCAGTGCTATGAAAAGTACAAAAAACATAAATCAACTTAGTGGTTTCAATACAAACAGCACTTTGATTATCCCTTTGATTATGGTAGCTGCCAATACTATCCTGAAAGGGATTTTCCTGGGATCCAATTCTATTGCAGGTGATGAACCTTTCAGTATTTACATTGCTCAAATGGATATCCCATCAATAATTAGTCAGCTTTCTTCCGGCAACAATCCTCCACTCTATGAAATCTTACTTCACTATTGGATAAAACTTTTTGGGATCTCTCCTTTGTCAGTCAGGTTTCTTTCGCTTATATTTAGCTCTGTGACAGTTCTGTTCATTTGTCTCACAGGTAAAAAATTTATCAATCACAGGGTTGGCGTTGTTGCATCAATAATTTTCATCCTTTCAAACTATCACACCCTGTTTGCTCATGAAGCCAGAGTGTATGCCATGATGGGTATGCTGACAGTAATGTCCATGTTTTTCTATCTGAAAAGCATATCGTCTGAAAGTTCAAGAAAAAAACACTGGGTTTTTCTGCTTATTATAAATGTATTGCTGATTTATTCACATTATTTTGGATTTTTTGTGCTGGCTGTCCAGCTAATCCATTTTGTCGCGCATAAAAAACTCATACAAAAAACCTGGAAACCCTTTCTGATAGTTAATGTTGCCTCTTTAACTGCATATATTCCCAATATTAAAATAGTCTTACACCGATTCATTGATTCATCTTCGAACGGAACGTGGATCAAGGCTCCCGATGGGTTAGAATCACTATATAATATGTTGTGGAGCTTTTCAAATGCTCCTGTGGTAGCAGTTATTTCAATTGCTGCACTGGTTGCAGCTCTCATAAAACTTATCTTCACCAGAAAGCAACATTCTTACCGTAAAATAATAATCCACATGATTATCATTTGGTTTGCTTTGCCGTTTTTTCTGATGTTTTTTATCTCATTTTACATACCTATGTTTCTTGATCGCTATCTTATGGTTGCGGCAGTCGGGTACCCTCTCCTTCTGGCTGTCTCTTCTGATTTTATTTTACAAAAACCGGGTTGGCTTAAATATCTGATACCATGTCTTATCTGCACCCTTTTTCTTTTCACAACAAAACCGAATATGTCGAATAAACGCAATATTCGTCAGACAGTAGAAAAGATTACCGAATTGACAGGTAAAGGTGATGCCATTGTTTATATTACACCGGCATTTTATGATCTAAACTTTATATATTATTATGATATTGAAGTATTTAAGAATTATAACAAATACGACATGAAAGCAACAATCCATAATTACATGCACAGGCATAACATTTTTCCTGTCGACTTTGCAAACCAGATTGACACGTTATATGTTTCAAAATTCAAAAAAGTGATATATCTTGATGCAGGTGCAGATTATTCTGTGCCTGGAAATGGAATGCTCCATTTCTTTGAAAACCGCTTCTTATCTTCCAACAGTTATAATTATTATGAGATATTCAAGATTTATGAATTTGAAAACCAATATTAGCGAAAGAGTTCGACAGTGTTATTTTTCTTAAAGAGAAATTAGCACTTCCATTTCAAAACTATTGTTACTTTTGCTTAAATGACATATTGAAATCCAACACCTTGTATACTTGGAAACAATTAATATTCTGATAATAAACGGCCCTAATCTCAACCTTACTGGGATCAGGGAGCCGGAGCATTATGGTAAAGTGCCATTTGAAGGCCTGAATAATCTTCAGGAGATACTAAAAGGCAAATTCCCTGGATTAAAACTGACACTGTTTCAATCTAACCATGAGGGGGAGATTATTGACAGGATTCATAAAAGTATGGATGATGGCACAAATGGCATTGTAATCAATCCCGGAGGGCTTACTCATACTTCTGTTGCCCTGGCTGATGCATTAATGTCAACAGGCATAACTGCAGTGGAGGTGCATATAACCAACATTTACGCCAGGGAGGAATTCCGCAGGTATAGCTATACTGCATCTGTTTGCAAAGGAAGTATCACCGGGATGGGGCTTAAAGGGTACCGGCTTGCAGTTGAATTTTTAGCGGGTGAAATGTCTGGTTGACAATTGGGTAAACCTGCTTCTTTTTCTGAACCAGAAATCAACCACAATACTACGGTTATAAATCCCTGAATTAGTGTGTAAAGGCTGGGTTTTGCGTTTGGCATGGTGTCTGGGTACAGACAACAAGAAATGCCAGTGAGCCTTTATCACAGCTGCGAAATCACCGATACCTCCTTCTGCGAGAAATTTAACAGCAGCAATCCAGTCAAGCACAAACCTTACCATAAAAACCCATGGTATTCTGTATGCGGGGAGGTTCTTGTAAAGCAGAATAAAGTTGTTTCTGAAATTCAGATAGGTCTTTCTTGATGATTTCTTCGGTAAGGTGCCTCCACCTACATGGTGTATCTCCGATTTTCCGGTAGCCATAACTTTATAACCTGCATTCTTGAGTCGCCAGCATAGGTCAATTTCCTCCATGTGAGCAAAGAAATCATTATCCATACCACCCACTTCATGATAGCAGGATGCTCTCACCATCAGGCATGCCCCGGTAGCCCAGAAAACTTCCACATCATCATCATACTGACCCTTGTCCTCTTCAAGTTCGGTAAAAATTCTTCCGCGGCAGAACGGGTATCCGTACCTGTCGATAAATCCGCCGGCTGCACCTGCATACTCAAAATATCCAGGCTGGTTGTATGAGATTATCTTTGGCTGGCATGCAGCAACTTCAGGATTTTTTTCCATTAGCAAGATGAGAGGATCTAACCATCCCGGAGGAACCTCAATGTCGGAGTTAAGCAGCAGGAAATATTCAGCTTCCACAAGCTTCAGGGCTTCGTTATAACCCCGGGCAAATCCCCAGTTTGTTTTATTGACAATTACACGCAGATGAGGGTAATTGTTTCTGAGCCAGCTAACTGAATCATCTGAAGATGCGTTATCTGCAATTATGACCTCTGCCCCATTTGAATTGGCAACCACCGATGGCAGAAAGCGCTCCAGAAACTTTAGTCCATTCCAATTTAGAATAACAATAGCTACCATCAGAAAGGGATTATGTTTTTCTCTTCAGCAAATATAGTCTATCCTGATGATTTAATCACATCAGCCGGTGGCTTTTTATGTTTCCAACGCTTGTGTGACCATAACCAACTATCCGGATTATTAAGTATAACCTGTTGAAGTAAAGCAACATGTTTGTGAGTAATTGAATTTTTGGGTTCTTTTCCGGGTTGATCTGTTACCAGTTTGAAATCAACAAAATACCTACCCTGCTTTGTTCTTGTCATTTCGGCAAAAACTACCACCATGTCCATTTTGCGGGCTATAGTTTCCGGTCCGGTAAATACGGGTGTGTCCTGATTCAGGAATTCAACCCAGAAGTCAAGCTCATGACGTGGTGGTGTCTGATCAGCTATCAGAAAAACCACAAACTGATCCCTACCTGCTTTTAGTAATGACCGATAAATGTTTTGTGAGGGTAGTATCAGTAGTCCCAGTTTTGTCCTGAGTCTGTTTATTTCCGTGTCGAAATAACTGTCTGACTGTTTTTTTGCTGCGGCAAGTGTTGTGGTGCCTGTGGCAACCGGTAATGTCATTCCGAGAAGTTCCCAGTTACCGCAATGCCCTGCAACTATCATGATATTTCTGTTCTGATTAAGATAATCCTGAAGAAGATCTGCATTGTTGTAGTGAATCCTTTCCATCATGTCCGGTAAGTTATACTTGCTGTAAAAGATCATTTCATGGAATACCGCGGAAAGGTTCCTGTAAAACCTCTTTTCAACCTCACTGTACCATTTTTTTGTTTTCCCCGGAAACGATCGCATCAGGTTTTGCCTCACAACCCTTCTTCGGTATCTTAAAACATGGAAAAGTAATGCAGCAATAGTATTACTAAGTGAAAACATCAGCCATTCCGGCAAAATTCTTATAAACCAGTAATAACTGCTATAGATTGCGTAGACGATTTTCAAGCGGAGGAATATGATTTAATAAGGGTTATTGAATATTTCAAGAGCTCTGCTACCATAATTGTCATCGTATTGTGTACGGTCAACATCGGTTCCTCCAACCTGTCGCCCATGCAATTTCAAATGCCATTGGGGATCATTTATTTCACCAGTGGCATTTGAATGAGCCAGGTGAAAATCACCAGCTCCCATCTCGGAGTTGATAAAGACAAACTTCCGGTTCGACTGGTTGTTGCCAAGTTTATAATAGTGCCATATCTCATACGGATAAGCTTCCGGTTCATGTGTAGAACGATAAATAGTGTTGGGTTCACCATATTTGAGCCATATTATTCCCCGGTCTGTCTCAAATCCATATTTGATAAAAGTATTGTAGGTAAGATTAACCCTGTCAACCTGAGCTTTGTAATTCAACCATTCCTGTTGAGGATTTGATGGATTTCTGGTACTCCAGAAATGGAACAGGAACTGCTGCATATGCCGCAGTTCTTTGGTTTTGGTCAGGTTTTCGGCAAAGATCTTCTCTAACTCAGAAGCAACGGGTAAACATGATCTTAGGAAAAAGGAAAGAGAATCAACATTGGTATATGCCATACTGAATGTGTTGTGTATGTCAATTGCTGTAATATCTTCAAGCCGCATCTTAATTCCGGGATTACTCCGCTGAAAAAAAGTACGGTTTATTGCTATCGGTTGGTTATCCTTATCGCGTACCTCTGCAACTAAATTATAATTACCGGATGGTAGTTGGCTTATGTCAAAACTATGGAGCAAGGGGATTACCTCCGCAGCATTTTCGCGTCTGTAGTAACTGATATTATTCATGATGGTGGATGTTTCAAAGCTTTCAATATATGCTCTTAAAAGAAACATCCCTTCTTTACCCAATGATTTTAGTGTATTATAGGTTTCGCAATAGAAAGTGATCTGACTGACTTCCTGAGGATAGAAAGAATAAAAATCGGGGTACAGATTGTAGCCTGCCTTTGTAAGAGGTGTGGTTGCTGTTGCGGGTTCACTTTTATTGATAAGTTGTATGGTTGAGATATGTATTTTATCATCAGGAGAAACAACTTCAATAATGGTTTTAGACTCCACCGCCGGCTTGTTGCTGTTTACATCCCTGAGGCTGATCTCCAGGCTGTATTGCCCCTCAGGCAGAAGAATCCTCTGCTGGTCAAGGAAACCGAATGCCCGGCCTACAGTATCGTCAATCTCATGACTAAAGAGCTGATATTTTTTAAAATTTACAACCTTATCATCCTTAAAGAAGATAAGAGCGACCTCTATTTCAGCCTGATAACGTCCATTTTCAAGTTTTACGAATTCAACGGTGGCAGCATTAATTGAAAGCCATGTTTCAACAAAAGGGCCTTTTTGAGGACTTCTGAACACAGCATATGTAAAACCTGCGTTGAGTGTTTCCGAGGCCAGCAGTATTCCGGTAAATGAAATATATAGCAGTAATGTTACAGTAAACCTTTTCATGACAGAAATATAAAATTACATGCAAAGATATAAAAATCAGATAACCATATCAACAGAAATCAGTCAAAGGATATGTTAAGCCGGTAAGCGGCAGGGAAAATGAAATTGGATTTTGATTCTTGCTGTTGCAGATGACAAAAAGTTTGTATTTTTGCAGCGGAGAGATGGCAGAGTGGTCGATTGCGGCGGTCTTGAAAACCGTTGGGTGTAAAAGCCCCGGGGGTTCGAATCCCTCTCTCTCCGCCAAACATTGAAAAGCCGGTGCGAAGCACTGGCTTTTTCTGTTTCATGCGAGTCTGCGTGCGGAGCACGCAAGCGAGCAAGGAACAGAAAAAGCCATGGGCAAGATGTGCCACGGCTTTTCATTGATTGAAGCCCCCCTATCCGGGATCACCGGAGGTAATCCCTCTCTCTCCGCCAAACATTGAAAAGCCGGTGCGAAGCACTGGCTTTTTCTGTTTCATGCGAGTCTGCGTGCGGAGCACGCAATCGAGCAACCTATAAATGGAAGCTGTAAATATTCAGCGCTAAACCGATAGTCTTGGTTATATTACTATATATTACAGCATCATCAGTACCAATTTGATCAGGTTTTTGATAGGAAAATTTTACACACGGTAACTCAAGTCCATGATATACAGACACACCTATGAATGAACCTTCATAGATAACAAAATGCAACCTTGTACACAAACCGCAAATGAAGGTGTTTATCCAATTAAAAAACCAATCTCAGGTTCTGAAATCCGAACATTCCATGAATATCTGTATAAGTACGGTAGTCTGAAGAAACCGTAAGCATATAAGTTTAACGGGTGTGCACCATCATTGCCTGTCAGATTAAAAAAAACTCAATCCCACACCAATTTGTCCTCCATACGTTGTCAACTTTTAAGAACAAACAGAATCAACATCATAAATCATTAGTGTCCGACTAAATTCTTAAATGGCCCTTATATATTTTGAGTGGGTAAACATTGAGAATATCTGAAAACTTTGTTTAAAAAAGCAAGGAGTTACATTTCTAATTGTTTATTATTGAATCCTGAAAGGATTTAAAACCAGTAGCCCCGGGTTAAGTGAGCGGAATGGTTAAAGGTAGCATTGCGTTGTAAATGTTCTCCGATCACAAACCCGGGGCTACACTTATCCAACCCACGATGTGGGTTTAGGTCATTGATATTTCGTTACCCATAAAAAAGTTAAAAGAACCAAATTAATTAATAATGTTGATGCCGGCTGGACGGAATCTGAGGGAAGATTGTCAGAAGACAGCTTTCAGCGAGATGACAAAATTCCTTCCCGGGGCTGCGATACCGGAACTATATGGCCTGTACCTGCGATCGGTTATGTTTTCCAGGCCTGCGCTCACAAAGAAGTTTCTGTTGATTTGCTGATAGGCTTTAAAATTCAGGGTAAACCATCCGGGGGACCACGGGTTGCCATTCCGGTCGATAGCATAAATCTCCGTTTTGCCTTTTTCCTCTTCAGGAAGATAAGCAAATGACTTCTTGCCGCTGTAAAGGGAATATATCTCCATTCTGAGACCCTGGCCTTTCCAGGTAAGGCGGGTAATCCCATACCATGGAGCTGCATGCCTTCCCGGGCTCACAGATCCATCATCAAGTTCCTCCTCCCCTTTCTGGTAATTAAAATCGGATATCAGCCTGAATCCTGCCGGCAGCTTGAGCTCAAACCCTGCCTGAACACCCCATACCCTTGCCACTGCAGCATTCTGTATTGCCTGCACTCTGCTTAATTCTCCTTCATACATTATGCTGTCTGCACCATTAAGAGTGAAATCCCTTCTTACCATCGCGTTATCGAGATATGTGAAATATCCTGAGAGATCCACTTTAAGGAAATCACCAAATATTTTGGCTATCTCAAGATCACCGTTCCATGCATATTCAGCATCAAGATCAGGATTAGGAACGACGACGATACCGGGCGCAGAATCAAAGATCTTTCCCATATCATCGACATTGGGTGCACGGAAACCGCTTGAAATATTAGCACTCAGTACCCACTTATCTGCTGGGCGGTAAACAATACCGGCACTTCCGGTCACTGCCCCACTGTTTACTTCACCGGATGTAAACGGGAAAGAGTAAAAGGTGGTATCGAAGTCAGCCTTAAGTATAAAATGATTGTATCGTAATCCTGCCTGAAATAGAAACCTTTCAGACAATTTCACCTGGTCTGTAAGATACAATGCATAGGATCCCCATACAGATTGCGGATATCGTGATGGTCCCTGTACAGATAATCCTGTTTTAATATCTGTATCCACACCAGTTGATATTACATCGTTGTTCACAACCTCAAGGCCATAAAATAAGGAATGACGATTTGCCAACGACTTGTTGAAATCGAGATTTACAGACACAGCATCAACCTCCTCAATCCTTGTATACCGTTCAGGTTTGTTAAAGTTTCTGTCGATACGGCTCTCTTCAAATGCCTGCCAGGCAATTCTAAGAGTCGTCTGATCATAAACCTTGTTGGAAGAACTATTCAACACACTGACATTATGCATCATCCATTTTTGCGGACCATAATCCCACTCTGCCGACCGGGGTAGCCCGTTCCGGTATCTGATATGCCTGTCGTACCTTGCATAGGGCGAAGTTTCAGAATAATGAAATCCGTACTGTATATCCCAGGCTTCGGAAGGTTTATAGCGGATCTTCTGCATAATGTTCATCTGACTGTACCCAGAAGGGCGTTGAATTCTTGGATCATCATTCTTAACTACAACATCAAAGCTGTCAATTCTTTGCACATAGAAATGCCGCAGATATTCATCAGGGCCATAACTTCCCATGCGAAGATCTCCGTAATTACAGGATGATAAACTGGTTATAAATGCCCAATGCTTCCAGCCTGCATTTACATCAAAATGGGCAGTGGTCTCATTGTTAGCTGATGAGTATCGTGAGAGGGCTGAGCCTTTTACAAGTGGCTTGTCGCTGGTTGAAAATTCCGGAGTGAGTGTCTGAAAACTCATTACCCCTCCAATCGCATCACTCCCGTATATCACCGAACCCGACCCGAAGAAAACTTCAGTATTCTCAATTGTGAAAGGGTCTAATGAAATCACATTCTGAATGTTGCCAGATCTGAAAATGGCGGTATTCATCCGAACACCGTCAACAGTATAAAGCAACCTGTTGGTAGAAAAACCCCGTATCATAGGACTCCCTCCTCCCTGCTGGCTTTTCTGGATAAACACCCTGCCGGAAAGGCCGAGCAGGTCAGCTGCAGTCTGAGGGTTTTTCATCGCTACCTCATCAGCATTCAGAGTGACAATACGTGCCGGGATATCGTGCGATGACTGGCTCCACCGTGTGGCAGAGATCACCATTATGTCGAGATTGAAAGATACAGGTACAAGTTTCATGATCCGTAATTCACCCTTCAGACTCTCATAGCTGCTGATCTCCGTCCTGTATCCATGCATCCTGATCTCAATCCTTAATGCTCCTGCCAGCTTCGATATATCCGCCAGTCCTTCATTATTCGTAAAGGTGATACCTCTCGGTTTATCCGACATTAACGCAACCCCTGTTAAGGGCTCCCCTGTCATAGCATCAAGGATAGTTACTTTCTGAGCGTAGTTGTTCATTACCATACCCATTAGTAACCATAGAAAAATAATTTTTTTCATGGTCTGTTTATAAAAGTCTATGATTTAAATAATATTAATTAAATGTAGGTAAAACCAACCTGTCACAAATAACCGGCTTTCGGCGGGGGTGATTTCATTATTATGAAAGGTGGATGATAATTACAGTAATAAAATGATTCCGAAACTGCACTGCAATAATATGAGCCAATATGGTGTTCAGGAATATCTTCACAATATAAAGAAATACAAAAATTAACCAGCCGGTTGATCTTCTCATTGTTATTGCTGCTTTTCCCAAACAATGATGTAACTACGCCTTTAAGCTCCCTGTTCAGTTTTGTCTCTTCATTGTCCCACCAACACCAGTAGTGGACAGAATCGGGGTCACTTAATGTCTCAACAATATCGTACATTTCATCATTGAATTCAAACTCTCTGGAATGAATCCATCGAAGTAATATTTCGGATTCATGGTGGGTAAACGACAGCAAAACAAGCTCTGACCGGTCAATACCTTCAATTATCCTCCATTTTACTGCTTTCTTTACCTTTTTCTTTTGTAACTCAAGCCATGACCATGTTCCATAAAAAGGAACAATCAATATCAGTATCAGCAATATTGACCCGATTCTCTTCAAAGCATTGAAATATGGGCAAAGGTATTGAATTATTAAGCAGACGCAATCTTTAGGTAAATAATAGTATCTTTGCCAGTCTGTAATTCAAAATCATTCTAAATAGCAATGAACCTTTCAGAACTTTCACCTGGCCAGGAAGCATATATAGTTAAGATAAAAGGAAGAGGTGCGTTCAGGAAAAGGATTACAGAGATGGGTTTCATTGTTGGCAAAAAAGTGAGAATGATAAGGCGTGCTCCGCTTGGTGATCCGATAGTTTTTAGTTTGTTGGATTATGAGGTAAGCCTTCGGAGTGAAGAGGCAGGTATGGTTGAAGTGATAGAACACACTTCATCAGATATTTCAAAACATGACCACCATGGAAGCAGGGTTGATAACTCTATTCACCGTCAAGGGCAACCAAATCTCACCCGCCATATCAATGTGGTTTTTGTGGGAAACCCAAATTCAGGCAAGACGACTATTTTCAATTTCGCCTCACATAGCCGCGAGAGGGTTGGAAATTACAGTGGCGTAACCATTGCAGCAAAGGAGGCAAAATATAAGCTGGACGGTTACACCTTCAGCATAGTGGATTTGCCAGGCACATATTCACTTACGGCATACTCACCCGAAGAGGTATATGTAAGAAACCATATCATGGAGTCGATGCCTGATGTTGTGGTAAATGTAATTGACACATCCAATATAGAGCGTAACCTTTATCTCACTACTCAGCTTATCGACATGGATATACGCACTGTTGTGGCTTTAAACATGTATGATGAACTGGAACGTGCCGGAAATGCCCTTGATGTGGAATTGCTTTCAAGAATGACAGGTATACCATTTGTGCCAACTGTTGGAGCGAAAGGGAAAGGGATACCAGACCTGTTCCGCAAGATCATTGAGGTGCATGAAAACCTCGACCCAGTTCTCCGTCATATCCATATCAACTATGGCCATGAGATTGAAAGGTGGATTTCACGAATACAGCAGTTGCTTAATAAACCTGAAAATTCATTTCTCACAAGCAGGATTGCCCCCAGATTTATTGCCCTTAAGCTTATTGAGAAAGATGAGGATATCATCAACCGAATTAAAAACCTGAGCAACGGAGATGAAATTATCAACACCTCTGTTGAAGCTGTTAAAAGTATTGAGAAGTTATATGTTGAGGATTCAGAAACTCAGATCACAGATGCACGATATGGTTTCATTGACGGAGCTTTAAAGGTTACTTTTAAGCCGGCTGTAAAGAGAAGGGTAAGGAAAAGTCATTTGATAGATAACGTAATAGCACACAGGATTTGGGGTATTCCAATTTTTATTGCTTTCATGTGGTTAACCTTTTTCCTGACTTTCAAGATTGGCCAATATCCAATGGGCTGGATAGAAACAGGTGTAGATAAACTCAGTTTCTTCCTTCGCGGAGTGATGCCATCAGGGATGCTTCAAGATTTGTTTATAGATGGTCTAATTGGGGGAATGGGAGGTGTGCTGATTTTTCTTCCAAACATTATTATCCTTTATCTGGCAATCTCCCTGATGGAGGATAGCGGTTATATGGCCAGGGCTGTATTCATTATGGATAAGGCAATGCACAGGATTGGCCTTCATGGGAAATCCTTCATTCCTCTTGTAATGGGTTTCGGGTGCAATGTTCCCGCAATTCTTTCAACCAGGATTATTGAAAGCAAAAGGGACAGGTTGCTCACAATACTCATAAACCCATTTATGTCTTGCAGCGCTCGGCTGCCGGTATATGTACTCCTTATCAGCGCCTTTTTCAAAACCAACCAGGGGACAATACTTTTCGGAATTTACCTTATTGGTGTTTTGATGGCAGTAATCACTGCTTTATTGTTACAGAAGACCATTTTCAGGAAACAGGATGTGCCATTTGTAATGGAACTCCCCCCCTACCGGATGCCGACAGCAAGAACGATGGTACGGCACATGTGGCATCGGACTGAGCAATATCTGAAAAAGATTACCAGTGTGATTCTTATTGCTTCAGTGATTATATGGGCACTGGGGTATTTCCCTTTGAATAAGGAGCTTTCTGTTGATTATGATGGCAGGATTGCGAAGCTTGAGGCCTTATCTTTGATTCAGGAAGATATTAATCCTGTATTAAAAGAAAACATAAGCTTGGATTCTGTTGGTTCTTCAGAGAGAGAAAATATCACGGGTGAGATCGAAGAGCTGAAAGCTTTGCAGAGAGCTGAGCTACAGGAGTCAAGTTATATAGGCAAATTGGGAAAAGCAATAAATCCGGTAATGGAACCATTAGGGTTCGACTGGAAGATGAGTGTGGCATTGCTAACCGGAATCATGGCTAAGGAGGTTATTGTTGGCACCATGGGTGTACTTTACGAAGCCGGTGATATTGTTGAAGGAACAAGTGCATCCCTGATAGTTAAGCTCAGGAATTACCGTCACATCAGCGGGTCAAAAGCAGGCGAACCTGTCATTACCCCACTCATAGCATTTGCTTTTATGATGTTTATTCTGATATATTTTCCTTGTGTTGGAGTTGTAGCGGCTATCAGAAAAGAGACAGGAACATGGAAGTGGCCAGTTTTCAGTGTGTTATATACAACAACACTCGCTTGGATTATTGCTTTCATTGTTTACCAGGGTGGATCTCTTCTGTTATGATCACCTCATTTGAACCTTCCAGGTTATGGGTTTGGCCTGTGTATAAAAGTCTCCCCAATTGCCTTCGAATTTCACCGATTTATTTTCAGGATTACAGGTAAAGCGGTCTGTGTCAAGGTTATTTGTCTTGATCTCCCGGGGCAGATTAAGAATCAGTTCATGAGTATACATTGCCTGCATATCATCAGATTCACCTTCCCATGCTTCACGGTCCTCAGCAGTAAGTGCATGAACAGGCCAGATTACGGTCAGCTTTCTTGAACCTTTCTTCGCAAATGTTTTTCTCATAAAAGGGGCTTCATCGAAAGCAGAGAGAGAATAGAGGTCGTTTAATGCTTTAAGGTTTTTGAAATCGAAATAAAACCACATCATAGGATCTTCAAGGTCAATATTATACCTGACATTGGAAATTCCCGGTACCGTCATTGCTTCTTTTTTAAATTCTTCTGCACTGGCTGTCTGGGCAGCAAGAACAGAATCGGGATCCGTCTCATCACCGTAAAGGTCAAAATTCCAGGAAACTACACCTGTTCCTGAAAAATCTTTATTGAATGTCAGCTCTTCCTTTACGGTGCATGAAGCAAGAACTACCATTGCCAGCAAAAAAAACAAAGTTGGTCTGGACATTGTCATTAAGTGTTTTCTGATTTATTATTAGTCGCAAAGGTATGTTATAATAAATTCTGTAAGGAAAATTTACCGGATATTTTTTGAAATGCCTGTTTTACCTTTTTTTGAAGCTTCGATATCATTCAACAGATCCTTCACGGCACAACCATCGCATGAAGATAAACTACAGGGTGCACATGCATCGGCCGCTTTGCTTTGCGGTTTATCTGCCGCTCTGACAAGATATTTTCTTATCAGCAGCCAAAGTGCAGCCACAATTATTATTGTAGTAGCTATCTCCTGCCAGTATCTGGTCATAAACTTAGAACAACCAAACCACATTTATGTTGATGAATAGTCAGAAACATTTTTTAAAATTAGATGGATTATGATTAATTTTGCACCTCTGAAACAATGCGGGAGTAGCTCAGTCGGTAGAGCATCAGCTTCCCAAGCTGAGGGTCGCGGGTTCGAATCCCGTTTCCCGCTCATATTCCATTAACCAACTTATTAATACTGAATTTCACAGTTATCTGATTTTCAACGAGTTATCATTAATTGAGATTCGAAGCGTTTCTCATCCTTTTTCTTTCATGCTCATCAAGAATTATTTTCCTGAGGCGAATCGACATAGGGGTTATTTCAACGTATTCATCGTTATTGATATACTCCATCGCCTCCTCGAGAGAAAACTTAATTGCAGGTGCCAGCAGTATCTTGTCATCAGCACCGCTTGCTCTCATATTGGTAAGTTTTTTTGATTTTGTAACATTGATAATTATATCGTTGCTTCTGTTGTTCTCCCCAACCACCTGGCCGGCATAAACTTCATCATTGGGTTCGATAAAAAACCTGCCCCTGTCCTGAAGCTTGTCAAGGGCATACGCAAAAGCGACCCCATTTTCGAGAGCAATGAGTGACCCGTTACGACGTGTGCCAATTTCTCCTTTCCATGGCTCATAATGGTGATGGCGATGTGCCACAACAGCCTCTCCTTCTGTTGCTGTAAGGATTGCGTTGTTCAGGCCGATAAGTCCTCTTGCCGGAATCTTAAACTCAAGGATAACACGATCGCTTTTATGTATGATATTCTGAAAATCACCCTTTCGTCTGGTAACATTCTCAATCACTTTGCCCGAAAAAAGTTCCGGCACCTGTACAGTCAGAAGCTCTACCGGTTCGCATTTCTCACCATTAATCTCCTTAATGATAACTTTTGGTTGCCCAATCTGAAACTCGTACCCTTCGCGCCTCATTGTCTCTATCAATATTGAAAGATGCAGAATTCCTCTTCCGAACACCAGCAGTTTCTCGGGTGATTCTGTCTCTTCAACACGCAATGCCAGGTTTTTTTCAGTTTCACGAAACAGGCGTTCACGCAGATGCCTTGAGGTCACATATTTGCCCTCCTTTCCGAAAAAAGGGGAATTGTTTATTGTGAACAGCATACTCATGGTTGGTTCATCCACGGCTATCGGAGTCAGTGCTTCAGGTTCCTCGGAATCAGCAATCGTATCACCAATATCAAAGCTTTCAGGCCCCAACAGTGCGACTATCTCTCCTGCAGGAACCTCTGTTTTAATTTTCTCCTTACCAAGACCTTCAAAAAGATATAGCTCCTTTACAACTGAATTTGTCAATGATCCGTCGTGTTTTATGACGGAAACCGTCATTCCGGCCATGATGCTTCCGCGATGAACACGTCCTACTGCAATCCTTCCCAGATAGGATGAATAGTCGAGGGAGCTGATCTGCATCTGCAAAGGACCTTTCAGGGCAACAGGAGGTGGAATTTTCTCAATAATCACATCCAACAGGTAACTTACATCACCGGTAATATTTTCCCAGTGATCCGACATCCACCCTTGTTTTGATGAACCGTAAACCGTAGGAAAGTTAAGCTGGTCTTCACTGGCATCAAGGCTGAACATAAGGTCGAAAACAGCTTCATACACCCCGTATGGATCACAATTAGGCTTGTCAACCTTATTAATAACCACCACAGGTTTAAGGTTCAATTCCAATGCTTTCTGCAAAACAAAACGGGTCTGAGGCATCGGCCCTTCAAAGGCATCAACCAAAAGCAGGACACCATCTGCCATATTCAAAACCCTTTCCACCTCACCCCCGAAATCTGCATGGCCCGGAGTGTCTATTATATTGATTTTTTTCCCTTTGTACCTTACCGAAACATTTTTTGACAAAATTGTTATCCCACGCTCCCGTTCCAAGTCATTTGAATCAAGTATCAGGTCACCCATATCCTGATTCTGCCTAAAGAGTTTTACCTGGTATAAAATCCTGTCAACCAGTGTAGTCTTCCCATGATCAACATGGGCGATAATTGCAATATTTCTTATGTCTTCCATCACCAAGCTCCTTCTGAATTGGTCGGCAAAGGTAGTTACTTTTAACCGGTAACGATATTTACAAATCGTTTACATCTTTTAGAAGTGGATTAACACCATTGCCTGTATGATGAATTACTTTTGTATTAATAATTTTAACACCATTACTAACATGAAAAATTCACTCGTGTTTGTTACAATCCTTTTTGCCGGTTTAATGTTGATGTCATTCCAGAACATACCACAGACTAACAAAGGCCCTGTTTTATCATTCGAAACCCTGGTTTACGATTTCGGAAACATTGCATGGAGCCAACCTAAAAACAATGATGGTAAATGTGAATTCAAGTTTACTAATACCGGTGATGAACCATTGATAATCACTGGTGTGAGAGCTGATTGCGGCTGTACTACTCCTAAATACACCCAGGAGCCAATACTTCCGGGCGAAACCGGAAGCATATCCGTTCAGTATGATAACAGCCGTCCGGGGTACTTCAGCAAGGGGATAACAGTTACATCAAATGCTAACCCCCAAAGTGTAAGGCTCACAATAAAAGGAAATGTAATTAAAGAACAACCGGCTACACCGGTAAACCCGGCAAGCCCGTCATCACCCTCTGCCAGGTAACATAAATCCAGTTTGGTTTAATTTTTTTCAGAACTTTGTCCCGGCAACATTGCCGGGATTTTTTATTCACCAAATTATTATACAGTTATGCCAAAAATATCAGAAAAAGGGCACCTGATGCCCGAATCACCCATCCGTAAGCTGGTTCCTTATGCAGAAAAAGCCAAGAGCAGGGGCACCAAAGTGTATCATCTCAATATAGGGCAACCCGACATAGAAACACCGGAGGTTGCTTTGCAGGCGGTGAGGAACTTCAGCAAGAAAACCATTGAATACAGTCATTCAGCAGGTATTCTTTCATATCGTCAGAAACTTGCCGGTTATTATAAAAGCGTGGGCATTGATGTCACCCCCGAAGAGATCATCATCGGTGCAGGCGCTTCTGAGGCAATTTTGTTCGCCATGCAGACTTGTGTCGATCCTGGGGACGAGATCATCATACCTGAACCATTCTATGCCAACTATATAGGCTTTGCAGTTAATGCCGGCGTGGTTATCAAACCCATTTTCTCCTCTATCGAAAGCGGATTTGCCCTTCCTCCCATTTCCGATTTCGAAAAGGTGATAACCCCCCGTACCAAAGCCATAATGATTTGCAACCCAAACAACCCTACAGGTTATCTATACAGCCGTCAGGAACTTGAAGTTCTTCGTGAACTTGTGCTCAAATACGACCTGTACCTTTTTGCAGATGAAGTTTACCGTGAGTTCACCTACGACGGTCTGAAACATGAGAGTGTGATGCATCTCGAAGGGCTTGAAGAAAACATTATTATGATTGATTCTGTTTCGAAAAGATACTCTGCATGCGGTGTGAGGATAGGCAATCTGGTTACAAAGAACAAGGATGTCCTGGCAACGGCACTAAAATTTGCCCAGGCACGCTTAAGCCCTCCAACCTTCGGACAGGTTGCTGCCGAAGCTGCTGTTGACACCCCTGCCTCCTATTTCGAAATGGTACTTGCAGAATATCTTGCACGGCGCAACCTGGTGGTAAAAGCAATTAACAAAATGGAAGGTGCTTTCTGTCCGGTTCCTAAAGGTGCTTTCTATGTTGTAGCAAAACTCCCCATCGATGATGCAGACAAATTCTGCAGATGGCTACTCGAAGATTTCAGCTATAATAACCGGACAGTTATGCTCGCTCCGGCAACAGGATTCTATGCCACTAAAGGGAGAGGACTTAATGAAGTAAGGATTTCATACGTTCTAAAGGTTGAAGACCTGCAGGGGGCAATGGAAACTCTATCAGAGGCGCTGAGGGTCTATCCGGGAAGAACCTTGTAAAAAGTCATTGCAATTTCTCCAACATCTCTGTAATCATCCGTTCTCCCGGGTGGCGGATTGAATATGCCTGAAGTAGCTCAACAGCCTTTTGTCTGTTCCCCATTGAATTATACATTGAAGCCACCTGGGTTATAAGAGCCGGATCATCAGAATTATAAAAGATACTCCTGTCATAATGTTCCATTGCCTGCCTCATATCCGACATGTTTCGATAGGTATCTCCTATATTTCTATAAATCCTCGACAGATCCTCATGATAAGCTTTTAACAAAGAGGCATCCTCAGACATTTCCTCCTTTTTAGCCAGCATCATATCCAGAGCTTTCTTAAACAGCGAAAGTGCCTTGTTGATATCACCCAGCAACCCGTAAACAATTCCCAGATTCTCTGTCATGCCGTAATTGTCAGGATCATTACCGACCGCTTGGATCAGATAATCTTTTGATCTTAGCAAATATTGCTGTCGCTGGATCTGAGTTACCCCCGGTTCAAATGCAAGATAACGCCCCCATAACTGACCCTGCAGATGATTTACCCTGGCATCCTTAGGAATCAATATCAAAAGCGAGTCCAGAAGCCTGCCTGATGTACCGAATTCTCTGTTATTCAGAAGTGCTTCTGCATAATCAATTCTCAACCCAAAATCTGCCGGATCATCATCTACCAAAATACGGTATGCGGCTGCTGAAACAGGATAATCTTTAGCACGCAAGGCCTTTGCTGCTAGAACCTTAAGGTTTTGAAAAGTCTTTGGATATTTATGACTTATCCTGAGACAGGCCTGATAGGCTTCAAGTGCCTTCGGATAATCTTCAAGATAGAGATATGCGTTGCCCAGCGCAAGCTGCCCATCGAGATATGTAGGGTGCAACCTTACACCATTCTCAAAATGTACCACCGCCTTTTGTAAAAGTCCTTTTCTCATTTCCTCATTGTCTGTGGCAAGTGCCTTGTCGTACCATGCTCCACCGGCTGAGGTGTTAACTTTTGCACTGTTAGCCGAAACAAGCACATCTGTAGTAAAAAGAGTAAAGTCATCCTTCCATGCCTTGTTTCTGCTTACCGTTTTCACCGAGAACCCTGTAATCATCACTGCAAAAATTATCAAAGCCACTGAACCATTGTCTTTTAATTTCGCAGGCAACCATTTCAACAGAAACCAGACAAACATCAAAATAACACCTAAAAGTGCAACAAATACAAAACGCTCATTCATAAATGCACCGATATTCACGAGGAGGTTCGACTGGCTCGAAAACAGAATCACAAAAAGCAAAAAGCCCATTGCAACCATATCGGGTTTTCTGATTTTCTTTACAGAATAGATTGCAAAACCTGCAAAGAAAACCAGTGATAGCAGCACAGCACCGTTTGCAAAGGATTTATATGTTATGTGCCATGGATAATAATCATGGGTAAGAGGATGTGGGAATAGCACAAGCCCAACATATTTGATCCATGTGAACAGAAGGGTTGCAAGCTTCTCTGCAGCAGTGGCGTGAAGGAATGGATTGTTCAGCAGCTCCATGTTTCTCACACTCCCCGGAGGGACTCCAATGGCTCCGATCCTTACAATCAGATATGCGACAAAACCTGCCACAAGTACTGCAAATATGTGCCACATATGTTTTGAGAACCTGCCCTGATGATACAATATCATCAAAGGGACAGCTGCCAGGTAGGTTAAAGCGCTCTCTTTTGAGAGCATTGACAGCAGGAATACCACAACAATTGAAACATAAAGGATTCTCTTCTGACTTTTGATATAATTCAGTGCAAGTAAACCCAACAGTGCAAAACCTATAAGGCCAAGGATCTCATCCCGGCTCTTGATGTTTGCAACAACTTCAGTATGCAGCGGATGTACTGTAAAAAGCAGGGTGATTATAAACGGAAGAGATAAACGCCACAGCTGGATCCTTTCATTCTCAAACAAAATCCTGAGCATCTTATACAGCAACATACAGGCGACAGCGTATAGAAGAATATTGATCAGATGTCCGGGCAGTGGATTTTTTCCAAAGATCTCATATTCAACAGCAAACATTATCTGGGACAATGGCCGGTACCGTCCTCCTGGAAGCAGGTTTTTATCTTCGCCATGAAAACCCGTGAATGCATCGTTAGTTAGTATTTTGCCAATTCCTTTTATCCCCGCTTTGGTGAACTGATTATGGGTTATCATCATAGTGTCGTCAAGGGCAAAACCATGAGTAAGGGTGTTGGCATACAGGCCTATGGCAAAAACAACTATGATAAGCATCTCAATCCATGGTGGCAAGGGAGGGAACTTTACAGCTTCTGGCATTCTGATGGCATGCACCTCCCCCGGTTTCTTTTTAACTTGGGTGGCATTGCTTTTTGTCAGTTTTTTTGGGTTCATTGTATTAAATAGATTTAAACTCCATTCAAATTTGTCTGATTACAGGGATATTGTGTTTTATTATTAGAATAGTCTTATGCCCGGAGTTACTTTTACCGGTTCCATGGTCAAAAATAAACAGATTTGCCAGAATATGTCTGGAATATTACAAGCAGCAAATGTTTTAAATTCAAATAAAGCAATATCGACTGGAAATAGAATAATAGAATCAAAACCACAAATCTCTCCCTCTGGTCTCCAGCCGGGACTGAAATCACTAATACCGGTACACAAGAATTTTAATCATAAATCCTTATAAAGCAGGTATTTATTTCTGATTTTGCGGAACTCAGAGAGTGTCGGTTCCCAGCTTTTCCTGATCTCAGCTTTCGGTACCCCATTTATTATCTGTTTCCGAAGCTCATCAGTTCCGGCAAGCAGGTCGAATGATGAGGTAAAGAAATTACCCGGTTTACCGGTTTCGTTATAAATCCTTATGAGCCAGGTGAGATCCAGCGAATCAAGTACCGAAGAGCCATCAGGTTTCTGTCCGGTAAGTTTCCAGCCATGGCACAACTCTCCGAGCAGCTTTGGCTTTTCACTTTTACCGGGAATACTTCCCGGGATGAATGAGGTGTCACCGGTTTTAACAGCAGGATGCCCAATAAGCCTGAACGGGAAGTCGGTACCACGCCCCACGGTTGCAATGGTTCCCTCGAGTAGACATATTGAAGGGTAAAGATACACTGCATCCATATCCTGAAGGTTCGGCGAAGGGTTAACTGGCAGGTGACAGATGCTGTTGTGTGTATAACCTGTCATCGAAATCCAGGTAAGATTGCACCTTATACCGTTTGCCAGCCACCCTTCTCCATTTATCATGCGGGCATATTCAGCCATGGTCATTCCGTGAACCAGGGGAACCGGGTGCATCCCGATAAATGAGCTGAATTGCGGGTTCAAAACAGGTCCATCAACGTAGTGGCCATTGGGATTTGGCCTGTCGAGTACCAGCAGCGGTATCTTCTGTTCGGCGCAGGCCTCCATGACATAATGAAGGGTAGAGATATAGGTATAAAACCTGGCTCCGACATCCTGTATATCAAATATCATAATATCAATACCTGACAGATCTTTAGGTGTTGGTTTCTTGTGTTTACCATAAAGGGATATAATTGGAAGGCCTGTCCAGGGGTCTTTTCCATCCTGCACAGCCTTGCCGGCTTCAGCCTCACCCCTGAATCCGTGCTCAGGACAAAAAACCTTTACAACCCTGATGCCTGATTGTAAAAGACTGTCGACCATGTGAACATTACCGATCATGGTGGTCTGGTTGCCGGTTACCCCTACCTTCTTACCTTCCAGCAGACTGAAATAAAGAGTTGTTTGTTCAGCCCCGGTTTTAAACCCTGAATTACCAGAACTATCCGGTATTTTTGCTTCTGATGATAAGTCAGGTACTGTATCAGAGACGCCACCCCGGCACCCGGTATTTATTACCTGTGAAAAAATCAGGACTATGATGTAAAGAAACCGAATGTCACTAATTTTCATATGTTTCAGGATGAGAAACTATTGATTAAACCGACACAGGTTGATCAATCTTCAAAAATACGATGTTTTGGGCAAAGATGGTTTTTAATCTTATTAACTCTAATACCAAATATTAAATTAAGTATTCGATTGAATCCGGATTGAGCCATGGTTGAAAAGTTGTGGTATTATATTTAACTGTCATATTGATATAGACTTCCGGAAACCTGATGTTTTACAAAGGAGATATAAATTGAGAGTATCGGTGCTTCATTCGTTTTTCTTTAATTTTAAACGTCTTTGAGAGAGAAATGAATTTCTGAATGGTTGAGATTTTTTATCACACAGAGGAATTCAGAAGTTATGAGTTATGAGTGATCTGGATTTGAAGAGTTACATTAATAATCAGATAGTTCATTTTGATGTTTGAGGGTGGTTTTTTAAGATATCAATCCTGTAGAAAAGCTCCTGATCACGGAAGCCATCCTGCCGAATAAACTGCCTGAATTGCTTCCTTGACGGTGAGAAATGCGTTGACACAGTGTCAGACGCACTTTCTGTTATCGCTCTCAGGCTTTCTATATCCTCCGGTGATGAAATGGTTCCGATAGTCAGAACACCCTTTCTCAGGTGCAGTTTATTCACCGTCCATTCATCCTCATTGTACCGTTTGTTTAGAAAATAGTAGCCTTTGAACTTTTTCAGCACATTGTCGGGTGAGATACTGAACAGGGTATCTGTATATGCAACATGAAAAACCACCGTATCTCCATCCCACACTATTATCTCCTTCGTTCCCTCTTCGGTGTCGATAAGTGTATCGCCCGATAGAATATACGGAGAGCCAAAAGTGTTGCGATGTTCCCGCATGTCGAAATCGAAATACCTGATGATCCGTCTGGCAGAAATTGTTAGAACTGAAGCCCCTTCCTGATCCTGGTATTTCCCCTGCAACCTTTTTGGGAACATGTCTATAGGTTTTGTCCCCTTTGGCTGAGGCTCGTCAAACGTTGCAGCCGGTGGGCAACCATTCAGCAGAATTAAAGCCATAAGCATCAAAATCGGGGTGAACCTTCTCATAATGCAAATATAAGTTGCTTTTCACTTATACATTCGTTTTTTTTTTTTTTTAAATTTTATCTTTTCTTCCGCTAAAATTTGTTTTCTCAAAGCCCTAATTAAGGCCTTTCAACGATCAAATTATTTCTGGATTCAGACAGAGTTCATTTCCTGTCGTGAAAAGATTTTACCATTGGCTAAAGGAGTATATTGAGCTGTTGTCTGTTGGCAATCTATTACGCCCAGTGATTTTGACTTCAGTGTAAGTCCGTGATGATTATTTTTTTTGTTGCGATTTGATTATGCTCCTCTGTCAGCCGAATTAAATATAATCCTGTCGGAAAGTCGTTGAGCTGTAAAGTTACTGACTGCCCGTTGATGTTTTTTCTTTGCGTTACTACCTGCCCAAAAATATTGTCCACCGTGAGAGTTGCGTTGATTAAAGGAATTGAAGTTTGCAGAGTTGTTTGATTGGTACAAGGATTAGGAAAAATTCTAATTGTCTGTACTCGCTCATTATCATTCATTCCCGTAATTTGTTGAAGGTTGATCAGGTCAAAGAATCCATAACACTGAAGGGGGCCTCCTGCAAGTCCACCATAAAGAACAACTGCAGCGGTGTCTCCGGCGGAAAGTGAAAAACCTGATTGCACACTTAAGAGCGTCCATGAAGTTGCGGATGTAGTATCCCCCGATTGAAGAGAAATCGTACCGTTATTGATTGTACCAAAATAGATACCGACAGGTGTAGGTGAAGATTGTTGAAATGCCCAGCCTGAAAGAACAAATGACTGTCCGTTTGTAATAGCCGGTAACTTTTGATATGCATAACCGGGAAAACATCCCTGTGTATTTCCGCCATAAACTTTTATACACCAATTACCGCCCTCTGCCGGTGCGCTGCTGAATGGTTCAGCCAGGCAAGTCCATTGCCAATCAGACAAGTCGGATGTTGAGTCATTTTCAAAGCTTCCGTTTAGAATTTGTCCATGTGCAGATGTCACAGAGAAAAAAACTATGACAATCAGAGCAAGTTTTTTCATGGTCGGTTTATTTTAGTAAATGCCTGCGTCAGCCTGTCCAGAAACCCTCATTTCCAGATTTTAATTGATCAAATATACGAAGATGTCAGACAGGTTGCTTCCTGGGTAAAAATATTTTGTCAGTAGCTTCGGGCGCTCTTTAGCGTGGCTTATTTCTCAGCGTATAGCCTCTCGCATCGTATTTCAATTGGTTGAAGCTGAATTAACCTCCTATAAATTGCAGAATGATATCATTGGGGTAATATGTTCTGGAATATCAATTTGATGAATAATTGATTGGTTGAGGTCTTTTTTATTACACAGAGTAGATCAGGAGTTATGAACTATGAGTTATGAGTTATTGTACACCAAGCAAAAAACTCAAACGTGAGCGAAGTGAAGGCAGAAAACCCGGCTTGTAACCGGGTTTTATTTTGTAGCGAGGACGAGATTTGAACTCGTGACCTCCGGGTTATGAATCCGACGCTCTAACCACCTGAGCTACCTCGCCAATTCAGGGGGGCAAAGATAATAGATTTTTAGTTTCAAAAACGGGAATCTGCAGTTTTTAAAGCAACATGCGGCTATATCTTTTTGCGGCCATTGTCCTGCTCAAACTTTAATTCAGCCTGTCATCCGTGTCGAAGGGAACATTATCCTAACCCTGGAATAATTTTCAACCTAAGAAAAATCAGAGTGCCGGAACCTACCTGGTGATAATGATTTTCTTGTGGCTCTGTATGTTGTCGTACATTGCTGAAATAAAGTAAATACCGGAATTCAGATTTTTCGTTGAAATTATTACCGGTTCACTACCATAATCGAAATTGTATTGCCCTACAAGTTGTCCTGACATATTACGCATTTCAATATCAATATGTTTAACCGGAATATTGTGGTTGTGCACTTCTACAGATATATAATCTCTGCCAGGATTTGGATATACAGATATTGAACCCGCTTTCTCATCATATTGAGTAATGTTTGCAAATGCAACGTAAATGCTGTTTGAAAAAGCGATTGAACTATCGGGCCTGACAACAGAAACCTTGTACCAGCCGGTTGAGGCCGGCTTCCAGATCTGATTGCCGGATTGTGGAATGGCAACGTCATTAAAATACCATGTGTAGTTTGGATACCAGTTTGAAACCAGGATGCTATCCTCAAGTTTTATGATGGGATCAGGCAGGTTGTCGAGATGATGATTGTTTGTATTCTTTGAATATGGTATTGTCTGCCAGCTTTGATTCTGAATATTAATAATAGCAAGTTTGCTCTCTGATGCATCAGAATAATAAGGCAGAAGGTAGAATCCGCGTGTTGCATCAAAACATGCTTTTTGCTGGTTAAGATGACTCCAATAATCAGAAGGCAGAGAACATATTACCCACTTGTTGTTGGGATTTTTATCAACAGAAACAACATATATCTTGTTGTTTTGAATGTCTTTCGACATTCCATAAAAGAAGCCATCTGTTTCATTGAATACGGTATTTGTCGGAGAAGACATGTTGTTCATCATAGCGTCTTGTATAATGGTGTCGGTGACGGCCTCCTTCAGATTCAGGCTTACCCATTCACTTGAGGGCAAAGACCTGAGATAGGTGTATCGCTGCTTCAGATAGTCAAAATAATGAGGATAAGTGGCATAAATGGCCGTTGCAGTGGGTATAGTCATTAGTGTATCCAAAATACCTGAACTCAGATTATAGCTCAGCATTTCATCCCTCAGGCAGACCAGGAGGCTGTTTCTGAAGATATCGTATAGCATGTCAACAGCCAGTGATCCATCAATGGTAAAGAGCGAATCTATTTGTTGCGAATAGAGATCTAAAGAATAGAATGAGGTGGTGAATGTGGAATCATTTATTTTGTTGATACCATAATAAAAGTACCTCCGGTGGTAATTGTCGTAATTTGAGAACCATACTGAACCGGCGTTGTGATCATTTATGGTAAACAAAGTGTCCCAAACGTAATTTAAATAGTCGAATGTGACTATGGTGGTTGAACTGGTATCCAGACAGGTGGTGGCAATCATCTGGCTCCGGTTGTCGGTTCTGAAATTTGCATTATTCTGACCGGATAATAAATCAGGCAACAGCAAAACAGAAATAAGAATAAAACATAAATTTATGTTACACAGTGACGCATGTTTAACAACAGCAGGAGGCATAATTGAATATTTCATCGCTGAGAAAATTTAGTGCTGTAAAATATTTGTTATTTATTATTCGAATTTCCCTTAAGACTACAACCAGGGAAGAAGGTTTAACCGGGTGAAATATTTTGAGGTTGTGGTTGAGGTTGAAGTTGAGGTTGAGGTTGAGATTGAGATTGAAAATGAGAATCTGAAGTTAAAAGCATTTTACCTAAACACCGACAACCTGAAACCTTTGCCCATCCTCTTCCTGAACGACACAACCATAACTCCCAGGATAACAACTGCCATACCACCGAGTTTTATCAGTGGGAAATTCTCGCCAAGAAATAAAAAAGCAAACAGTGCCGTGAATACAGGTATAAGGTTTGAAAAAATTCCAGACCTGTTTATTCCAAGCACCTTGATTGAGTTGGTGAAAAAGATGAACGCCAGTGTTGATCCGAAAACAGCAAGTGCAACGATATTTCTCCAAATCCTGAAATCACCCGGTATCTCATTGAGCCCCGGAAGATCGAAAACGAGGAAGATTGGAAGAAAAAGGAGAATGCCGATGGTGTTCTGAAATGTCACAATCATAAAGGAGTTGTACCTTACCGTAAGCTTTTTGACGGTGATGGCATTTGCTATGGCAGCAACCACTGCGAGAGCCAGAAAGAGGACGCCATGCACAGATGTACTTCCCATCGACTCCTCTCCCAAGACCATCAGAATAACACCGGCAAAAGCGAAAAGAAATCCGAAAAGATTTTTCCAACCCAGTGTTTCCCTGAAAAACAGCCATGAGCCAAGGGGTGTGAACACAGGTATTGTGGATATGATAATTGCTCCAAGGGTTGATGACACATAACTGAGGCCATAGGTTTCGCCCACAAAGTAAAGAAAAGGCTGAAAAAGTGACGAGAGCAGGAAAAGAAATATATCTTCGCGCCTTAACGGCTGGTATTTTTTAAAGATTATCAGGAATGACCAGAGCAACAAGGATGATATTGAAAGCCTGAAAAGGAGAATGGTGGCAGGCCTGAAAGCTTCCAGTGCTATCTTGACCCAGACAAAGGTCATTCCCCAGAAGATCATGGCCAGTAAAACCAGAATATAAGGCTGAAGGGTTCGCAGTTTCGACATCTGTTATCAATATTCAGGGCTAAACCATCTCTGAATTATATGCTGATGGTTTTCTTTGTAGTCAATATGGCTGAACTCATTCTTATACCTGTTATAGCGGTATAGTTCCGAATATTTATGGAACGATCCTGCAATATCCTCAATACCATCCATAATGTATGATATTTCACTATCGGTCATGGTAGGATGAATTGACATCCTGACCCAACCGGGTTTTTCGGAGAGGTCGCCGTGCATGATTTTATCTGTGATGCCCTTCGACTTTTCATACGACACATCTAAGAGATAGTGGCCATATGTTCCGGCACAGGCACATCCGCCTCTTGTCTGGATTCCATAGAGGTCATTAAGCAGCCTCACAAGCAGGTTGTAATGAAGGCCGTCAACAAAGAACGAGATTGAGCCAAGCCTATCTTCATGCTCTTCGGCGAGGATATGCAGCCCTTTGATTTGTCTCATCCTATTAAAAATAACCGGCAGCATCTCCTTTTCCCGTGCAGATATCTGATCAACACCCATGCGGTTTTTGAGGTCTATGGCCAGAGCGATTTTTATTGCCTGCAGGAAACCCGGCGTACCTCCATCCTCCCTTATCTCAATATCATCAATATATTTATACTCCCCCCATGGATTTGTCCAGTCAACAGTTCCACCTCCGGGCTGATCAGGAGTCGGGTTATTGTAAAGTCTTGAATCGAACACAAGAACCCCTGAAGAGCCTGGACCTCCCAGAAACTTATGTGGAGAGAACATCACCGCATCGAGCTTCAATTCAGGATCAGCCGGATGCATATTGATACTGACGTACGGTGCTGATGCGGCAAAGTCGACAAAGCAATAACCACCAGCTTCATGCATTATCCTGGCAAGTTCGTAATAAGGAGTAATAATTCCGGTAACGTTGGAGCATGCAGTAAACGATCCGATCTTAAGCTGCCTGTCGAGATATGGTTCTATCTGTTTTCTAAGCTTATTCGGATCCACCAGCAGACCTTTACCAGGCTCAATAACAACCACATCTGCAAAAGTCTCGAACCAGCTTGTATGGTTTGAATGGTGTTCCATGTGAGTAATAAACACCACAGGTTTCTCATCTTCATGCTGACACGGCAAATTTTTCAGGCGGGCACATCCCCGAAGGCCGAGCATCCGCTGCAACTTGTTTATCACCGTTGTCATCCCCGAGCCCGCGGTAATTATGACATCATGTTCATCAGCATTAACATGTCTCTTAATAAGCTGATGGGCATGATGATAGGCTTTAGTCATCAGGGTTCCGGTTTCGCTCGTCTCTGTATGGGTGTTGCCAATCCAGGGACCTATAACCTCTGAAAGCTGCTTTTCGATGGGGCCATAGAGCCTGCCACTGGCTATCCAGTCTGCATAAATGAGCGGTTTTATCCCGTAAGGGGTCTCGAAAATAGCGTTAATGCCAATAATCTGCTCCCTGAAAGGTCGGAAATGATTCTCCATTAAGTTGCAAGTTTTTCAGGTGCAAAAGTATGAAACGGGTACGGAATATTAAAACGGATTTAACCCTCCTTTGATGCTATGTATTCAGTGAGTTTTCCGAGAGCCACCACATAGCTTCCGAACTCATTGTCGTACCAGCCCATAATTTTGGCGTGTGTCACTGGGATATTGATATCCTGCCGGCTTGTGATTCCCACCGATTCCAGTATTCTGTGCGGTACCTTAAGGAAGCCTGTCCTGGTGTGTGTCTCATGCCCTTCGATGACAACGGCAGCTCTGAAACCAAGCAGGTCGACCGATACGTTTTGTTTTTCACTGAAATGGAGCAGCCCTTTTTGTGGCCCATGTGATGCCCTTTTGTAAATGTCGTTTATATAGGCTGCATTGATAACCGGCACACCATTTCCGTTCATTCGTGAGTTAAAGGTGATATTGAGTGCTATCAGCGACACCGTAGTGGTAGGAATACGTACCGAATCGGCCATAAACCCGAAATTGATGATCTGTGGCAGCACTTTTTCGAGGGTTGCGGCAGCGCCTGTTGTTGATAGGATAATGTTGTTAAGGGCAGATCGGCTCTTTCTCAGGTCTGATGTACCTGTTGCCGGTACTGAGTCGAGTACACTCTGGGTGTTGGTGGCAGCATGCACTGTCGACATGGAGGCGGTAAGTACATTCATGGTCTCGGCATCCTCAAGCAGCGGAAGCATCATATGGGCAAGTCCTGTTGTTGTGCAGCTCGCAGCAGAGATTATGTGGTGTCTTGCAGGTATATAGCTATGATGATTAACTCCGTAAATAAGTGTTGGTGCATCCGCTCTTTCGTTTAGCGTTGTATCTTTAATTTTAAAGGGAGCGCTTGCAATAACCTTTTGAGCGCCTGCTGTCAGATGCCCAACAAGACTCCCTTTCGGATCATCGGCTGACTGTGTTGGATCGAGGAACTTACCGGTACAGTCGACAACGATTCGTACACCCTCTCCTATCCAGTTGATTTGTTTTGGATTACGCTCCCTCCTGAGGATTTTCACAGGCATGCCGTCAATATCAAGTATCCCCTCGGCAGAATCGGTTATTCTAATTGCACAGTCACGGCCTGAGAATCCATAAAGAAAATGACTCAGCGTTCCGTATGTTGAATCTGATTCAATTGCATGAACAAGATCCTCAAGCTTTTTTCCCACCTCTCTGCCAACATTAATAACAATTCCATCAAACTGGCGAGAGATCAGATGATACCAGAGTGTTAACTTGCCGATCCTGCCCAGACCGTTGATACCCAGCAGCTTTTTCTCTTTTACTGTCATGTCTGAAATATTATGTTGTGTTTGATATTAAAAATTAGATTGAGCAAATATACACTAAAAGGATGAAATCAGGATAAATAAGAGAAACGGGTGATTTATATATTTATTGAATACAATACTTAAACCTAATGTAATATTCTCAGTCTGTGCCTTGTTGATTCCTTCAACTTGGAGGTACTTTTTCACAGATCAATGCTGGTGGGTACTGTTGGACATCAAATGTACATGCTGTGCAGAATGCATAATTCATCCTCATGAGCTTCGACAGAAAAGGAGTCATCTATGGTGTCAATGACAGGAGATTCGGATATTCTGTAAGGTATTTGAAAACTGATAAAGATCCAGATTTTATTCCATGGATTAAGGATATTGGTCTCCCAAAGCCGCAGCGCTTAACTGCTGCGCTTCTTTCTCATTAGGTGAATATTTTTTCCCTGGATAACCTGATCTGAAGTTTTTATTCTTATTCTTTTACAACCTTATTCCTTATTAAATTACGGTTATCCTGAGGAATTATTTCGAGGATATAAATACCGGCTGACAAAGATTGCATATCAACGGTGATTTTTCCTGAAGCTGTTACATATATCACCTGTCTGCCTGACATATCTGAAAGTCTAATAGCATAAACATCCTGATTAGCAGGTGTTACAAGAAAATAGTCGTTACACGGGTTTGGCATTACTATAAACCGCTCCTCCTCAGGCTGGTCTACAGAGAGTGGGTCTGCTGCAAATGCTGATACCGGTATCAGTATCTGATTTGCATCGGTTGAAATAGTTATCACCCCGCTGTAGGGACCCGGTGACGGAGGATCGAATTTTATACTTGCAGAACGGGTCTGGCCGATGGCGAAATTCTGTGATTGCGGCGTTAGAACAGCAAATCCCTGTGGAGCTGTTACCGAACTCATTGCAATAACACCTGTGCCGACATTGGTTAGGTTAAACTCTATTGTATCGCTTTCATACCAGGGAATGGTGTCGAAGATCATTGCTGATATATCGGAAACCAGCTCCCGGTACATTCCAAGCCCTTCGATCCTCATGCTGTCCAAACCCCTTGCTGCATTGTGGTAGACCCTCATTTTCCCCTGGTAAGCCACTACACTGTCAGGTTGAAACAATAAGGATTGTATCAGTGTGTCGCCCGGTTGTATCCATACAGGCCATGAAAATGTTGTCTGAAACTTTTCCGGCACTGTGATGGAATCAATCCTCAAGGCTGCAGTTCCTGGATTTATTATTTTGAAATCCCGATTTGCAACCACCCCGGTATCAGTTGACACTGAAATGGCAATAGGATTAAGGTCTATCAGTGGTTCAGAAGCATAATAAAGATTTACATTATCAAAACCCAACCCGTCAGAGGCTACCGGATAGTTGTCGTATTGCACAAAGCGAAGCACCGAATTGATGCCGGGGTTAAGGTTATATGCCTGGGCGATAGCACTGATATTAAAATTCTTTTCAGACCAGTACTGGTTGGTGTCTGAAATCCGGAGGATCTGGGTGAATGATGTGCCGCCATCATCAGAAAGGTATAATCCGTTTTCGACATGGCTCTCATTGCCAAAGCTTCTCCACCGTAATGACAGTATCAGATTATTTACACTGCCAATATTAATCCTGAGATCAGCGGTATTGAGGTTATAGCTGTTTGATGATGATACATCCATCACCATAGAGTAATTACCTGCATATGGAGGGCCATATGCGGCTGTGGCAATAAGCCTTCCGGCTTGTTTTGCCGATTTAAGGCTCCAGTATTGATCAAAGCCGTCTTCGAAGCCTGTGGAATATGGCAAAGTTGAATAGGTATTACAGGTTGTATCGATATATACAAAAACATCGTCGAAGGCAAATCCATCGCCTCCTGTAGGGTTAGAGCAGATTGTACCCCAGTTGTCGTATTGCTGGAATTTAATCACAAACGATTCGGTGAGTTTAAGTCCGTTGAGGCCTGCAAGCCTGTCAACATCCACAACATATTGTGTCCATCCTTCAAATGCTCCCTGAAGTTCTATCACTTTCACAAAGTTCTCTCCACTGTCATCAGAAAAGAAAATCCCATCCTGGCTATTATTTTCATCCCCATACTCCCTCCACCAGAATTTAAGTTTCACATTTTCCTTATTCCTCAGGTCTACCCTCAGCCGCACCTCATTCTGGGCATAAGTACCATTCACGTTCTGATCCATAAGAAGGGATGCACCACCATATCTTGCATCGCAAACAGTGTCGATACGGATACGACCAACGGCATTGCTGCTGGCAAGCTCCCAGTATTGGTCTGTTCCACTTTCAAATCCGGAATAATAGGGCAACTGCGCAACTGGAACTGTGTCAGGCTCTCTGATACAGATAGTGAAATCTGCTGGTGCAATCAGTGAATTCTGCCAAACTCTTACCAGGATTGTATCTCCAGGAGTGAGCCCTGTTAGCGGAACGATAACCCGTCCATGAACATTTGCATTCGAATTGCATCCGATTGGCACAGGACTTGAGCAAGGTGTAATGCAGGCAGCCACACCAAGGTATTGAATACCTTCGCCAATCTCCACCTCTGCTTTTCCTGAGGAAGGGACAATAAAACTGAACCACACATCCTTTCCGCTGTAGGAGGAGCATGAAGGCTGAGGTACTGATGATACTGAAGCACCTGCAAAACCTGAAGGAACAGGATTACAATAGCGTTTAACCTGAAGTGGCATTGCAGTGCATGGGTTGTTGTGCTGTGCCGGTGCAACTCCAACCACAACAACCTCCTTTATATATGGCCGGTGATTATTTTTAGTAATTGTAACAACTGCATTATATGTAGTGTCATAAAGGGGATTGAAACTCAACACAAGGCTTCCGCTCTGAATAGTTCCTGCTGCGATAAGAGTATCCCGATACAGAATAGTTGCAACCGCATCCTGGGCATTGCAACCTATGATTTGCAGATGGGTGGTACCAGCAACAACTGTATCGGGAATGCTTGCTGTAATTGCAATGGGATTTTGTGTAAACATCCGCATAGCAGGATCGCCGAAATAGTGTATCATTCTGTACTGACGTGTATTGACAGAAGTAGAGCCATTCCATGTCTGCACCATTCTGAGCATTGCATGGTTCAGAACATTGCCCATGGCAAGTATTGGCGGATGTGCAGTAATGGTTGGATTCGTAATCCCTCCGGTACCAAATAAAGGAACCAGCCCCGGGTCATTCCATATTGCGTCAAAAGCTCCAACCGTCAGAGCATCATTAGGACCAGAATAGCTGATATAAGAGGCTGCAAAAACACCGACTGCCCCTCCGTTCGACAACCGCAGAAATTTCTCGGCGAAACATTCGTTAGTGATAAAATTCCCCGTCTGGCAGTTGATGCTAAAAACCACCGGCAGCTTAGTGCCGTTCGACAACAAGTTTAGGGATGTTGTTGTAAAAGCCGGGTCACCCCAACCATAAGTAGCACCATGATCCCGGTGCAGCACATAAAACCTGCCGTTGTTGATTGCCTGAGCAATCATGTTTTGGTTACCATTCCACAAGAAGCCGTTGGCTCTCAGTAGATCCGGTGGCAAAGGCTCACCATTGCTGTATATTGTATTATTATAATTTGTTGGGTTGATATAAGAATAGGTGTAATAAACCCTGTCAATATTATAACCTTTGCTTATCATATAATCGCGCACATCCTCCGAAGTGTGGACAAATCGTCTGGTTGCATATCCTGATGTGTCATCATCCTGAAAAAAAGCGCAATTCAGTGCATTATTATAAAAAGCTGAATCTGCAACAGGGTTTCTTTCATAATTGATTATCTTCTGTACAACGCTCATCGCATTTGAAGCATTTGCCACCGAGATCCTCCCCTTTGCCATATCCGGATAATAATCTGTTGATCCATCCATGCAGACATAATAAAGGTCGGTTGGGAAATTTGTATTGTCAGCGGGGATAAGCTGTCCGGGAACGTGATTGTGATCACCTAATATCAAAAGAAATTCCGGTCTTGGAATATAACTATGATATCTGCCATGTACCTCCGATATCACCTGCTGAACTGTCCATGAAGGTTGACTTATGATCTCTGTCCTGTATCCCATCTGCCTTTTCCAACGTGCGATGCTATCTGCAGCGCTTTTATAAGCGTCAATAGTAACAATAAGGTAATCAGCATCAGCCTGCGGAAAGGAGACATCGAGTCCTTCGGGTAAAAGGGAACCGTTAAGAAGAACTCCTGACAGCCACTTGTTGTATCCTGCAGAATTATGGGTACCAAACTGCTCGAAGCCGGCACCTGCCCCCTGGAAATCAATGTTCAGTTTTACATTGTGATGAACCCTTGTTATACCTCTGGCAGGATTATACTGAACCGGCCTCACCTGCACCACCAGAACCATCAGGCCTCTGACATATAGTGTGTCAGTTATCTCTGCTATGTTCGCAGGGAAGAATGCATCGGTTGAATAGAGTATGCTGTCAATCATAAATTCAGGTTCAGGATCACCCACATGATCAGTTGCAGGTTCAAGTGAAGGATGAATTCTGTAATCAAAATAGTCGGTGTAGCCATCAGAAAATGACTCAATAATTGCTTCAGCATTGTAAGGGACAGCAATAAGTTCGCTCAAAGCCGGTAATGCCGGTTTTCCGGGTTTCTGCATCTTTCCGGTACCTGGAATATTAAGGTAGTGATATACAACATACCCTTCCGTTATCGAAGATATGCCGAAAGATGGAACACTGTATTTCGCCTCTATCCTGTTTGTGCTGAGCTTTACCAGCATTCCGGACATCCTCTCAGTATTAATTGCAGTGTGCTGGCTATTCATCGAAAGCCACAAAAGACCTAATACAATCGTCAGGATGTTTTTCATAAAAGTGGATTATTTAATTCTATCATTATTTAATATATCTTTCTGATATTCAATATAAAATACAGAATATCATATTGTTTTAACAGGATAATGTCCATTGTATATCATTCCGAGAGCACCATCAATGGCAATTTTTTCAAATGGTCTAAAGGTAATTCCGTTAATAGTGCATAGTTTTCCTTTCTCATCAACAATGAGATCTGTACAATTTACAACACAAATTTTCCCGAGAGTAGCAGCAGTAACAGCAGCATGGGATGTTGCCCCACCTTTTCCTGTAAGTAACCCATCACATTCGAAGATCATCTCTATATCGTCGGGCACAGTGTCGGGTCTTATGAGGATGCTTTTTGAGTCCGGATGTTTCTTTTTCAACATTGCAATATCTTCAAGGTCAAATGCAATAAAACCATTGAGCACCTCATTACCTATACCGATACCACATCCTATCCGCTCCATTTTATTACGCGGAGTTATAAATACAACCCTGTTTTCATGCCTTGTGATAGAGATATCACGAGTCTGAAGGATATACAGGTCTTTGGGGTCTGCCGTTTCGAAGGTAAATTCAATTTCCTGATGGCTGAAATCGTGTTCTTCAATAAGTTCTCTTGCAAACTCCCTGAGTTTTTGAAATATCTTCGGAAATGCGGATTCAAGGGAGAAGGGGCTTTTTTGGTAATATTTTATCCTTTGACTCTCACTTACCGGCAGAGTATTAACAAGGCCTGCAACAATATCCTCTCCCTGGCTGAGAAAGGAGAAGTCACCGGTAAGGTTAATTCCCGGAACGCTTTCATGCGGATCGTGAGTAAAGAGCACTCCCGAGCCCGATTCCCTGTGGATATTTCCAAACACCATTTGCTGAACAATCACTGCAGTGCCCCATTCGTCAGCAATATTCATGTGATTACGGTACACGTTGGTACGAGGCGTATCCCATGAATTGAAAACCGAAATAATCGCCTGCTTGAGTTGCAAAAACGGATCAGATTCGAAGTAAATACCATTATCCGAAAGTAGTTTCTTATAGGTGAATGCCATATCACGCATTATCTCTCCCGGGAATTCAATCTTCTGATTAACATTATATTTCTGCTTATATTCAAGCATTATGTTATCGAAGTCGTTTCTATCTATGCCAAACGACATACCCCAGGTCTGCAGCAATCTCCTGTAACAGTCCCATGAGGTCCATCCGAAGTTGTATTCCTTACTCAGGCGTGAGGTTATCTCATCATTCATTCCCACATTCAGGAAGGTATTCATAGCGCCGGGCATTGAGATTGCCGAGCCTGATCTCACACTAAGCAGAAGCGGATTCTGGGGGTTGCCAAATTTGCGCCCCGTAAGGCCTTCAAGCTCTGTTAAATAATCCCTGATCAATTGATCAATCTCTGCATTCAATGCCGACTGTTTAAGTATTGTATCCTTTCTTCTGAATACCTCTGTGGTAAGAACAAAACCGGGAGGCACGGGGTACCCTTTCAGATATAGCTTTTTCAGATAATATGCCTTCGATCCCAGAAAAATTTGATTGTCCATGGCAGGAGTCTCTTCGTAGACAGGGCTGATGACCATACCTGGATCATACGACATGATCCTTCTGATATCATCGGTCGAAAGATCGGAGATCATCTTTCGCAGATTATTGAGAACCAAACCAATAAAATTATCCAGATGCTGAATCAGAAATGTTGAAAACAATAAATCGCGATAGAACATTTCCGCCTTCCGGTGAATGAAGGTTTTGGTTGATTTCTGGTCCGGTTTGATTTCTTTTGTAAACAACTGGGGAATAATAATTTTGAGGAGGTCTTCATATGGCCTTATGAAATATTTGTTGATGATCTCCTTTACGTTATCTTCCATAAACTGGAAGATGTTGATATACTGCTTCACAGTAAAACTACCGGAGGTGAGGCTGTACTGAAGCATCTGAAGGTTGGAGTTCAACCCCTGGTCAGAAACGCCGTCAAGTTCAAGCCCCTCGTACATAAGCCTGATAACCGAATAGACATCCTTGAGGGTTTTGGCAGTAAAATAATCGGTGTTGGTATTTTCCATTATCCGTTCAACAAGCAAGGTTGCAACCCGTTCAAGCCTGAATGTGAGCCCCAGGGCTTCGAATTTTGTTTCATGATAACGACCATACATAGATGGAATACCGAAGGCAATATGCCGTTTATGGTAAATATTTTCCCAGCCCTGGCTTACTGCCGGATCGAAGATTATGGTATTGAGCCTCACCATGAAGGAATATATCTGATTCAAAGCCTGTATGTTCTGGCCTGCTTCGAGAAAATCCTTCAGTTTCCGGATCTCATCAATGCTAAAAAACCTGAAATGCTCCAATACCCCTATAATATCATCGGTCTCAAAAGAGTATTTCTCTTTAAGAAGTTGATATAGCTTTATTAAAAGCCGAACTCTCTTTCTATCATCCTTACTCCCTTTGTTTAATGATTTAAGAGCAGTAGCCAGATCATTCTCATCAATTTCAAGTAAACCCGTTATATCAGTGTTTTTCTTCCTGCACAGCTCTGTCAAAACCTCGTGAACACCCTGCACCCAGATCCCGTTAACTTCTATTGTATCCAGCACATTAGCCGGAACAAAAGGTTTTAGTATTTCTATATCTGGTGAATGCCAGAAACGGATTATATCAAGTGTAATGTCGATATGGGTATTGTTTCCTTCTGTATGTATCTGTTTGCGTAAAAAGTGTATCAGCTTGTCATTTCGCTGCGACATCTCATCAATCACTGTCGTAACATCCCGCAATTCCCCTTCTGCTCCTATTTCGTTGAAATATACCGGAAATATGCGGGTTAACTGTTTGATCTGCTTGTATATGGGTGAAATTTCTGCATTAAGGAGTTTTGTTATGTCACGTTGAAAAAGATCAGTATCAAAAATAAAAATACCACCAAGCCTGAGATTGATTATAAGTGCTGAAAGAAGTTTCTTCATCATTTCGGGCCCATATTCGATAAGTTCAAGCCAGATCCTGATATTTTTTACGTGGTTTGTATCAACCTTTAACTGCCATTCCTCAGTGAGATAAACCATTCCCGGGGTAACAAAACCCAGGTTTATAAGCTTATCCTCAAAGTAATGAATAAGATCAAGGTCTTTGCTGTTTATTATCTCCTTACCTAAAGTGAGCACTGAGTCGAGAACCATGCTCATATACTGAAGCCTGAATTCACCGAAAAGAACGAATAGCTCATCTATGGCATTTTTAATCTGCTCCGAAGTGAGTTCTGTACTGATATTCCTGATCACTTTGTTCAGATCCCATAACAGATAATCTCTCTGGTAAACCATTCCTGGAAGATGGAGCAGATAGAACAGATAGTTGAATTTAGAAGTGGCTTTTTCGAATTGATCTGTAAATTTTCTGAAGAGAGATGCTATATCACTAAAAGAAAAAGTTGATTCAACAATCTGATTCCATGTTCCAGCCTTCTCCAGCTTACGGTATTGCTGTTGAAAGAAGGGTTCCCCGATACTTCGTGTCTTATCTTTGAAATCGCCGCACAACTTCTTTCTGTTAACCTTGTACCATTCTTCAATCCGTGTTGTTTCATGCCAGAAGCTTATATTGTTCGAAATTGTCTTCCGCATGATACCTTGGGCGATCCTTGAAGTTGCATCTGCGTTGCCTGCTTTGTCAAGGCTCTTGAGCATAAAACCAAGATTGCTGATAAAACTGAAGCTGCACTTGTCAAAATACCTATCCATTGTATCAATGCCTTCAATAACTATCTGTTCGTTAAAAGGTGATATGCCTGATACCTGATCGATAAAACCCAACAGATCATATACAACCTGTTTCTGGAGGTCACTGTTCAGGTCTTCAGAGAGCAGTTTATCAAAAATGGAGAGAATTATCCTGAAGGTTTTTATGTTGTCAGCACCGGTGTTGTAGAGCCAAAAATCGCCAATCACCAGATTTGAGAGTTGCGAAACCACAAAAGAGCGGTTAGAATAAGGGTGATGGAATTCATTAAAAAAATCAAGAGCCCTTTTATGTATCCCCCAGTAGTTGGATGACAAGTTTATAAACCATTGATGTTCATCAGGAATATAGATGTCCACATCTCTGGTTTGGGCCAGGTTAATCTCAAGGGCTTTGGATTGAATTTCCTCTTTCATCAGACTTATTATTATCTGGCATCAAGACTAATTATATATTTGAGCAGGTCAACTATCCTGTTTGCATATCCACTTTCGTTATCGTACCATGAGAGTATCTGCACCATATCTTTGCCGATAACTTTGGTAGAGAGCGAATCAAAAATGGCAGAATACCTGTTACCGATTACATCGCTGCTCACAAGAGGGTCGTCACTATATGAGAGGTATGCTTTCAACTGTGATTCAGATGCCGCCAGGAATGCGTTATTAATAATCCGTGGGTTTACCCCAGTATTCAGTTCGGCAGTAAGTTCCACAAACGAGCCATCGATAACTGGAACACGGGTGGCAAAACCATCGAATATCCCTTTCATCTTAGGCATTACAACAGGAATAGCCCTGATAGCACTGGTTGTGGTAGGTATTATATTACCAACTGCAGCTCTTGCCCTTCTGAAATCGGAATGGGGCCCGTCGAGCAGTGACTGGTTGTTGGTAAACGGATGCACTGTGTTCATAAAGGCACGCTTTACCCCGAATGAATCGTCGAGCACCTTTAACATCATCGCCACACAGTTCGTAGTACATGATGCATTTGATATCACCCTGTCAACGTTTGAAATATCAATATTATTAATACCCATTACCACCGTCCTGTCAATAAGGTCATCATCAGCCGGGCAGGTAAGAATGACTTTTCTTACACTGTCATGTATATGTTGCTGAAGAAGCGGCATAGTCTTGAATTTGCCACTTGACTCAATAATAATTTCTGCACCACTAAGACTCCAGGGAATATGTGACGGATGATGTTCGTGGGTCATCAGGATCTTGCGGCCTTCGAACAACACACCCTGATCCCATTTTTTAATTCCGGCATTAAACCTTCCATGAATAGTGTCGTACTTAAGAAGATGAATCAACAACTCATTGTCTATCTTATCGTTGATCTGCACAACCTCAATACCCGGCGTGTCTGCAAGAAGCCTGAAAACTAGTTTCCCAATCCTTCCCAAACCATTTATACCAATCTTCACAGCCATAATAAGAGTATAAAAGCACCTATGCAAATATACAATTTATTGCAACAAACGGCGATCATGTCAAATGTAAACCGGGACAGTCCAAAATAAATTTTCAGAGCACAAAATTCCCGGGCATCAGATTGGTGTTGTTAATCCACAAAACACCAAAAAATGCCTTGATTATTAAGTGAGTAAGTGCAAAACAACATATCACCACTGCAACTATTGCTGTAAAATAGACTGTTTTCGCAGGTGCGGGTGGTTTCATAAGTGGATCGAGGCCATAATATATCAGCACGAAGGAAAACAGCAAGCCTGGAAAAAACATGAACGAGAGTGCCGGAAGAAGATAGAAGATGCCTGCCAGAAGTATGGGCGTCCATGAATAAACAATCAACCTGAAAACATGATTGAAGTTCCTTTCAACCCTGAATACAGGTGCTATTTTATTTATGATATATGTGCTTGTAAAAATAGTGATCACTGATGTAAACAAATATATCAACGCTTTTTGCAGGCCAATATCCCATCCACTTGTTATTGTTTTGAGATGTTGGAATGTTTCGGTTTTCCCGACAAACTCCCATCCAATAACCAGGGCAACAACTGGTATTAGTATTAAAATCAACAGATAGTTTTTTGTGATATAAGAAATATCATGGTTTTCATCTGCGATAACAACCCACTCATCACCGGGTGAAGTAATCAGCTTTTTTATTCTGTTGACGATCTTCATCTGATGGAATTATTTTTTACAATCTGTATTTTGTTAAGATGTCTAACGAGTGTTAATGCTAATCAGTGCACCGGTCTCGGGATCTATTACAAAGCGAGTTATAAACCAGGGTAATCGCTCAACAGTCCCTAGTTGTGGTATCTGAAATCCGGCTTCCTTTTGTACCTTGTTGCCAAGGTAAACAGACACCATTGCCCATTCAGGGTTACGATATACAAATCCGGTATTGAAATTCTTCTCCGTCATAAGGCTGTCCTTGATATGTTGAGTCTGAAATTTCAGCCTGGATTCTCTTACACCCTGCGAACAAAACTGCACATACATCAACTCCCCTTTTTTGTTTTCGGCAGGCAGCAAACCCTCCTGTGGGGAAAACCGCATCATTGCCACAGGAATACAATCGTCAGCCGGTGCGGGGATATAATTGAAACTTCTTTTATGGCTAGTCTGGATGGTGATACCGGTAAACAACTCTATATACTCATTTTCCATTTTTTCCAGTTCTCCTGCCATATATTTAATAGTAGCAGGATCATATGGAATCTCCTGATATCCTGTAAGCAGGCTAAGACGCTGATCACGCAGTTTCATTATAAGGTCAGCCGCCTCCTTGGCTCTTTGCTCCATAGGCTTCTCAACCATCTTCTTTTTCAGAACCGTCTTTTCAACAGTAACCGAGTCAAGCTGAACCTTTTCAATAACTGTATCGATGGTTTCGAAAAGGTTACTTTCTGCATTGAATTTAAAGACTGATGAATAGTTGAATCCCGAAACCGAAATTGTTGTTGCGTCAAATGTCCTTGTATCTTCAGTAGGGGTTGCTCCTGAAAGCACTCCAATATTGTTAATATTTATCTGTAATTCCAATGGCACCGGAACAGAATCCCCTGAGCTGAAAGCCAGGAAATAAAGGTGATCAGGATCGGGAACGGGTGTTGCACGTACATCAATATCCTCAATCTGCCATGCGGTTGTGTTTGAATTGATTACATTATCAATACCCAAATATTTACCTGCAAAAGATGAAAAAGGCCCTTTCACCAGTTCTGTCCGCTTCAGATAGACATTAATTTCAAACCTGGACTTTGGAAGCATGTACCATACACCGGCATCGTTACCGGCAGGAAGTGTGTCGGTTACACCTGCAACAAAAACAGGAGGCTCAAAGGGTTTATGAGGAGGTGCTGCCTGCCTGAAACATGATGTGAACGCAATCGAGCAGAACACAATTATGAAAAACAAGTGGCTTCGTTGCATCTTTCTTTTTTTTTTGCAAAGTAACAACAAAAACAGGCATTAAGGAGCGTTTTTGGTAGATTTTTTATCATGGACAGGAATTTAGTGCGAAAGTTTGAAAGTTTGAAAGTTTGAAATCAAGTATTGCACGAAAATACAACAAGATGTTGAATTATTAAGGAAAACAGCAATGCTATCACAATAATTATTGATAATTTTGCAGGATGTTATCCAAAAAAGCTCAATACGCATTATACGCGCTTGTTTACCTGGCAAGGGAGCAGTCCAGAGGGCCGATGCTGATCAGGGAGATAGCAGAACAGGAAAAGCTGCCACGGAAATTCCTTGAAGCAATACTTCTGGAGCTAAAAACCATTGGTATTCTATCGAGCAGAAAAGGGAAAGGTGGCGGTTATATACTCCGCAGGAACCCGGAAGATGTCAACATGGCTGAAATTATACGCCATTTCGACGGAGCAATAGCTCTTTTACCATGTGCTACATATCTGTACTATGAAGAATGTCAGCATTGCAAAGATGAATCAACATGTGGTATTAAATCCTATGTCAAAGAGATAAGGGATGAAACTGTAAGTATGATGAAAAACATAACCCTGAAAGATATTCTTGACAGGGAAAAACTCCTTATTCTCAAAAAGGATTCCGGTGAAGGGGAATAGAATCCTGCGCCTGACTTACATGTTTTGAATATTATCCGGATGATTTATCAAATTGATCCTACTGGCAAATTATAAATTTTTTATACACCACGCTTTCTCGCCTGAAACAGAAGCAAGAAAGTGATCAATCCATTCATTATCAGGATCTCGAAACCCACTTTGTAGCCTGTAATTTCATATTCAATCACAAGCCTGACACAATAGGCCAAAACAGGAGAGATTACTGCAATGAAGGGAATGTCGTTATCCCACACTTTGAACTTTGTAAAAATGCCGAAGGCATATAAACCAAGCAAAGGGCCATAGGTATAACCAGCAATATCAAACAGCTTCTCAATAACCGCACGGTCATTTATTGCTTCGAAGATAACAACTGTGAGGATCACCAGTATGGTTACTCCTATATGTATCAGTCTGCGGTAATTGGTTCGCATCTTCTGGGTCAGGTTTTTCTTTTCAGAGAGGCCGATCAGGTCAAGGCTTACGGATGTAGTAAGGGCTGTCAGTGTTCCATCGGCGCTGGAAAAGGCAGCGGCAATAAGACCCAGAAGAAATGTGATTCCTGCAAAACCACCCAGATAGGTCAGTGATATTGTCGGGAAAAGCTCATCCGATAAAACCGGAACATGTATTCCCGATTTCGCAGCGAAGAGATACAGTGTTGCACCAAGAAAGAGAAACAGCATATTTACAGGTATAAGTATTGAACTCATCCAGTACATGTTCTTTCTCGATTCACGAAATGAGCGACAGCTAAGGTTTTTCTGCATCATATCCTGGTCAAGGCCGGTCATGACAATGGTTATAAACATGCCACTAAAAAAAAGTTTCAGGAAATAGTTCCTGTCTTTCCATTCGGTGAAGAAGAACATCTTGCTGTAATTGCTGTTCCAGACATCAACAGTCAGCTCTTTTATTCCCCCCTCCCAGCTTCTGCTCAGAATGATGATGGTTGTAGCAAGTGCCGCAAGCATAAAGGTTGTCTGCAGAGTGTCTGTCCACACAATTGTTTTTATCCCCCCTTTTATTGAGTATAGCAGTATCAGCACTACAAAAAGAATCGCCACAAATTCAAAGCGTACACCCCAATTCTGAAACACAAACAGATACAATATGTTAACCACAATAAAAACCCTGAAAGAAGCTCCAATAAGCCTGGAGAGTATAAAGAACGATGCTCCGGTCTTATAGCTGAAATTGCCAAACCGTTGATCGAGGTAAGTATAGATTGATGTAAGCCTCAACCGGTAATACACGGGTAGCAGGACATTGGCAATAATTATATATCCTGCAAGGTATCCAAACACTATTACCATATATGAGAAATCAGATTCTCCGACATACCCCGGTATTGATATAAATGTTACTCCTGATAGTGAGGCACCTACCATTCCGTATGCAACAAGATACCATTTCGAAGATCTGTTTCCAATGAAGAAGGATTCATCGTCGGAGTGGCGCGCGGTAATGAATCCAACCACAAAAAGCAGAAGAGTGTATAATCCAAATATGAGCAGGATAAAGCCAGATGACATACCGGCAAACATGTTTATCTCCGGCACATGACCGAAATAATTAATTTTGCGCAAAAATAGTTTTTTTTGCCAACCACCCCAAAACAGAGTTTTTTAATGAGCAGAATACCATCCATAATACTTGAACAGGCTGTCGATGAACTGTCGAGGATGCCCGGAATAGGCCGGAGGACTGCATTGAGGCTTGCTTTATGGATTCTGAAACAGGACAGGCAGAGTGTTGCAATTCTTGGCAATTCCATAATAAGGCTGAGTGAGGAAATCTGTTACTGCAGCATGTGCCATAACATTTCTGACGAACCATTATGCAGGACATGCAGTGATTACCGCAGAGATCATACACAGATATGTGTTGTGCAGGATGTGCGTGACGTTATGGCCATTGAACAAACAGGGCAGTACCGTGGACTTTACCACGTACTCGGAGGGGTCATTTCACCTGTTGAAGGTGTAAGCCCTTCAGACCTTAATATAGATTCCCTGATCAAAAGGATTACCGGACAGGATATCCGTGAGGTGATAATGGCAATTAACACCAGCATTGAAGGAGAGACCACGGCATTTTACATATACAGGAAGATAAAAGATCAAAACATAACCGTATCGGCGATTGCAAGAGGCGTTCCCATAGGTGACGAGCTCGAATATGCTGACGAGGTTACCCTGGGGAGATCTATTGTGAACAGAGTGCCCTATGAGACTGGTTGTAAGTAAAAAGTAGAAGGGCAAAAGTTTTAGGCAAAATCTTTTTTCTTTTGCCTTTTTCCTTTTGCTTTATTGTTGATTGGGTGAAAAATGCTATTTTTGCCCCTCAATTTCAAAAGATCATGGCAAAGAAAAAGACTGACAAGGCACAGGAAAATATCCAGATTGTTGAAGAGGCGCTTAGCAGGACAGAAATGTTTCTTGAGAAGCATCAGAAACTCATCCTTTATGTAATTGGGGCATTACTTGTTGTATTCGGAGGTTATTTTGGTTACAAGAAGTTCATCTTGTTGCCTAAAAGCCGTGAAGCCCAGGAGAAGATGTTCATTGCTGAGAAGTACTGGGAGAAAGACAGCCTTACCCTTGCACTCAAAGGTGATGGCCTTAATCTTGGTTTTCTGGACATCATTGATGAATATCGCCGCACTCCCGCAGGTAATCTCGCACGTTATTATGCAGGCGACATCTATCTTAAACAGGGGCAGTTCGAGGATGCAATAAGCCAGCTAAAAAAATTCAAGTCTAAAGATCCCATGGTTGGGCCAAATGCTCTCAGGATGCTTGGTGATGCATATCTTGAATTAAACCAGATGGGTAATGCTGCTGAACACTATATGCAAGCTGCCGATAAAGCCAACAATGACTTCCTTACACCCGAATTCCTGATGAGAGCAGGCAACACTTTCGAACTCATGAAGGAATGGCAGAAGGCTCTGGATGCCTATAACAGGGTCAAGAGGAATTACCCCAACACCTTCCGGCACAACAGTGTCGATAAATATATCGCAAGAGTTGAGGGATATATCCAACATGGTTACCAGGAATAATGATAAAGGAAAAAAACCTTTCAGAAGTACCTCATATCAAGATCAGAGGTGCTGAAAAACTGAGGGTTGCAATAGTAACTGCAGGGTGGAACCAGGTGGTTACACACTCAATGAGAGATGCAGCAGAAGGGTATCTGCTGGCATGCGGAATTCTCTCATCCAACATTATCAAATATGATGTTCCCGGCAGTTTCGAGCTTCCTCTTGGAGCCCAGATGGTTCTGGAAGAAGGTGAGGCGGATGCAGTGATTTGTATCGGTTGCATCATTCAGGGTGAAACACGGCATTTTGAATTTATTGCTGATGCTGTAGCCAATGGGATAATGCAGGTAAACATCAGGTATAATGCCCCTGTAAGCTTTGGTGTTCTGACAACGGACAACCATGCCCAGGCACTTGACAGAGCTGGTGGCAAACATGGAAACAAGGGTGTGGAAGCTGCCGGAGCAGTTATGGCTATGCTACACCTCAGGGCTCAGCAGGCAGAAAATGAAAACCGATAGCAATTGCTTGAAAATCGTGTTCATGGGAACCCCGGAATTCGCAGTGGTTTCTCTTGAATATTTATGCAGAAACAATTACAATATTGCAGCAGTTGTAACAGCACCCGACAAACCTTCAGGCAGAGGGCGCAGGGTGAATCAAAGCGAGATTAAACGATATTCGCTCCTAAAAGGATTAAAAATTCTGCAACCCGAAAAGCTCAATGATCCGTCCTTTGTTCAGACTCTAAGGGAAATTAATCCTGATATTATTGTAGTGGTGGCATTCAGGATGCTTCCCGAAACTATATGGAAGCTTCCCCCGCTCGGAACCTTCAATCTGCATGCTTCTTTGCTTCCACAATATCGTGGGGCTGCCCCGATAAACAGAGCCGTTATGAACGGTGAAAAGATTACAGGAATTACAACCTTCTTTATCGACCATCAGATTGACACAGGTAACATTATAATGCAGGAAACGATAAAAATTGATGATGATGAAACCGCAGGTGAACTTCATGACAGAATGAAGGAAAAAGGAGCCATAATGGTTGCATCAACTATTGAACTGATTGCAAAGGGAGAATTTAAGCCTTTGCCTCAGAGTAGCATTGATGTATCAACCCTGAAAACTGCACCGAAGATATTCAGGAACGAAACAAAGATAGACTGGAATAAACCGGCAAATGATATCAGAAATCATATCAGAGGTCTCTCACCTTATCCTGCCGCATATTTCTCAATTACCCATCCAACCGATGGTGATGTGTCGATAAAAGTCTTCAGATGCAATCTTCTTTATCAAAATGTTACATCTTCTGATAAGCCACAAATATTGACTGACAAGAAGAATTATTTTAGAATTGCATTGCCTGAAGGCACCATTGACATACAAGAACTGCAGATGCACGGCAGAAAAAGGATGTCAACAGCGGAATTTTTACGTGGTTTTGACTTGAATTATGATTGGAAGCTGGTTGTTTAGTGGCTGTTTTTTCTTTTTCTACCTTAAAAATCCTCTGAAATACCTGATTTTATTAACAAAATTGCATATTTTTCAACAAAATCAAGTGTTTTAGCAAATTTTACTTGACTTTCCCCAATAATGACGTATATTTGCCAATGTTAAGGTAACCCATTTTCAGTAACTAAAAAAAAAGAACATGAACAAGGCAGAATTGATCGAAGCTATGGCTTCACATGCAAACTTAACCAAAGTTGACGCCAAAAAGGCTCTGGATGCTTTTATCGGTGCCACATCAACCGCATTGAAAAAAGGTGACAGGGTAGCACTTGTTGGCTTTGGCACTTTTGGCATTTCTGAAAGGAAAGCCAGAAAAGGCCGCAACCCACAGACAGGTAAAGAAATCAACATCAAAGCCAAGAAAGTGGTTAAGTTCAAAGCCGGAAGCGACCTATCAAAGGTTGTTAAGTAAGTTATGGAACCTTACGCTGAAAAGAGCGGCTCTTATCAGCCGCTCTTTTTTTTTTATGTTTGTATGACAAAAAGGCATTTTGCCATGTGTAATTGTAGCAGGTATAATTTTTGTAATTAGATCGTCGTTTTTTTATAGTAGAATTTGTTCATAATGCATGACCTGGATAAAATACTCAACATCAGAAGAGCTACTCTCAAGCCTTCTCAGGGAAAGATTCTCATCAGCAACCCTTTCCTGTCTGACTATTTCTTCAGAAGGTCAGTAGTACTCCTAATAGATCATGGCGCCGACGGATCGTTTGGGGTTATCATCAACAAGCCTTTAAACATAAGGGTCAGTGAACTGACATCAGCCTTCCCCTCTGCAAAATCAGACCTATTCCTTGGGGGACCAGTTAAAACCGACGGCATATTCTTTATGCATACACTGGGGAGCGAAATACCTGAAAGCCTTCTGGTAATGGACGGCCTTTACTGGGGTGGTGACATGCAGATGCTGGACTCACTTCTGAAAAATGACCCTGAGTACTCTGCAAACAAAATCAGATTCTTTCTGGGTTATTCCGGATGGGTAACAGATCAGCTCGACAATGAACTGCTCAATAAGTCATGGATCGTTGCTGACACCAATCCTGAAGAGATCATTGGAGTGTATTACACCGATCTGTGGTATGAAAAGGTTAGAGCTTTAGGCAAACCATTTGAACCATGGCTCAATTTTCCACCCGATCCTTCATTCAACTGAAAGAGTGCATCATTATTAACCCCGTTGATTAACCATACTATTCAATTCTCCGAGTGTTATGACCTTCACACCCATTTGCGCTGCTTTTGAAAGCTTTGAGGGGCCTGCATTTTCACCTGCAACAAGGTAGCTGCATTGCGATGAAATCCCTGATATATTTCTGCCACCGTTTTTTTCGATCATCTCTTTAACAGCCTCCCTGTCTATACCGGGAAAGACCCCACTGACCACAAAAGACATTCCTGTAAGAGGGCCTGATGCCACCTCATGATCTCTTTGCTCTATCGAGAGGGACAGACCTGCTTTTTCGAGCCTGTTTAGTAATTGAACATTATCAGGGTTTCTGAACCAGTTATAAAGGCTTTCAGCAATCCTGACGCCAATATCAGGCACATTTGTCAACTCCTCAACAGTAGCTTCTGACAGGCGCCCGGCTGAACCGAAAGCCTTTACAAGGTTTTTTGCCACAGTCTCTCCAACATGCCGTATCCCCAGCGCATAAAGAAGCCTGTCGAAAGGTGCGTTTCCCGACCTCTCAATTCCTGCAATAATATTCTGTGCACTTTTCTCCTTAATACTCACTGTTCGTGGTTTGCCGCCATCCTCAGGGATAATGCGTTTTTCCAGGCCGGTCAACTGCTCTTTCTTCAGATAATACAGGTCAGCAACATTTTTTATTAATCCGGAATCGAAGAGCATTTCCACCTTCCCTTCCCCAAGGCTGTCAATATCCATTGCCTTTCGTGAGATAAAATGCTCTATGGCGCCTTTTACTCTGGGAGGGCAACGCTCATTTGTGCAAAAATGCTGGGCTTCACCTTCATTACGTTGAAGTGTGCTGCCACATGCAGGGCAGCTTGCTGGGAATTTCACTGCTGTGGCAAAAAGTTCCCTTATTCCCTTATCAACACCAACTATCTTCGGAATAATATCTCCTCCCTTTTCCACATATACCATATCTCCAATATGGAGATCAAGGTTACTAACTACATCGGCATTATGCAATGACGCTCTTTTAACGGTTGTCCCTGCAAGTTGGACTGGTTCAAGGATGGCAACAGGGGTTACAGCACCAGTTCTACCAACCTGAAAATCAACATTTAAAAGTTTTATCTTTGCCCTTTCAGCACTAAACTTCCAGGCAATTGCCCATCTTGGTGCTTTGGCTGTGTATCCCAACAGATCCTGAATATTCAGTTCATTTACCTTAATAACAACACCATCAGTTTGAAAAGGGAGTGCGCTTCGTTTGAGATGCATCTCCCTGATAAATGCTATCACCTCATCAATATTATTGCAAACAGCTATGTCTTCAGAAACTTTAAATCCCCATCCTGAGGCAGCTATAAGATTATCATAATGGTTGCCTGAAGGAAGTGATTCTCCCAGGATGTGATAGAAATAGCAATCGAGTGGCCGTCTGGCAACCTCCGAGCTGTCCTGCATCTTCAGTGTGCCTGCAGCCGCATTGCGTGGGTTGGCAAAAAGTGGCTCACCTGTCTCCTCTCTGATACGGTTCATCTCAACAAAACCTGAAACGGGAATCACCACCTCCCCCCTGATTTCAAATGATTCCGGGTAATTATCACCCCTCAATGTAAGCGGAATTGTGCTAACGGTTCTCAGATTGGCAGTTACATCATCACCCTTTTCACCATCACCTCTCGTAACACCACGCACGAGCCTTCCGTTTTCATAATGTAACGACACCGCAACACCATCGAATTTGAGTTCTGCAACATAAGAGAAAGATCCTGAATAAGCCTTTCTTATTCTCCCGTCAAACTCTGTGAGTTCATTATCTGAGTAGGCATTCGATAATGAAAGCATAGGCCTGAGATGAACAAAAACAGGAAAGTTTCTGGTGATCGTACCCCCGACCCTTACTGTGGGTGAGTTGATGTCGGCGAACTCAGGAAATCTTCGTTCAAGGTCTTCAAGCTCACGTATAAGCATGTCGAACTCAAAGTCACTGATCACAGGTTCTGCCAGAACATAGTACCTGTAGTTATGCTCGTGCAAAACGTTTCGTAGTTCATTTATCCTCTTTCCAACCCTGTCTTTTTCTGAAATCATAAATAGGATGATGTATTTTGTTTAACAACATCAAAAGTAAATATTCTGTTTCAGAAAAAAAGTGTATCTTACAATCATAATTAATAAATAGGGCACATTTAACTAACCTGATTCAACCTTCGGCAAGTTCGGTGTTTTTTCATTATTAGTAGCTTACCCCGAAATATCTATCGTCCATCAGCAAAAACACAAAGAATAATACAGGATATCCTGAAGGAAAACCCCTGGCTCAGGAGAATATCAGATACACACAACGATTATGATGAATGGTGCAGTGCTCTGAGGTCACATTCTGAATACCTCACCGCCAGACAGGAGAACAAGAGCATCAAAGAAAAGGAATGGCAGTCAACAGTGATTGCAAGGATTTTTGATTACATTGATCATCAACCATTAAAAATCAATGATTTCGTACATGCCAGAGCAGAAATAATCAACTACTCCTTCAAGCCACTATATCATGTCAGTAAAAAAGGGTTAACTGAGGGAGGAGAGCATTATTTCAGAGACATGTATTACCTGTTCAACCAGGCAACCGGAACAATGCAGCCACCGAATGTTTCGGGATCTGACCTGAGCAGGTGGATGGAGTAACATCCTACAGGGCGGGATGAGGAGATAATTGCTATCAGGAAACGAAATAAGAAACGTACCCTGGAACATATACGGATACAAATTGAGAGCGGAAAAACAAGCAACCCATATCAGTTTCCGGAAGATGCTTCTGAATTATTCACTTGGTGAGCGCACCATGAATGTTTTGCGCAGAGCAAGGGAGGAGGGGATACCATTTCTTATCAACACCCATTATCTTTCACTTTTAAACACCTCGGAAACCACAAGGTGGATTGGCTCCGACATAGCCATAAGGGAATACATATACAACAAGGACATAATAGAAGAATACGGCAATATTGAAGCATGAGAATAAGAAGATATTGTGGCCCGGGAAAGCCAAATGCAGTGGGCTGAATATTGCCTTATCACAACAACCTTCACCGCAGGTAACCGGAGGTAGCCATAATGATCCCGATACCCTTGGACTAACCTGCGTAGGCCTTTGTGTCTCGTGTCAAAGGATGTATGAGTTTCAGCCTGGTGGCCTTGACTTTTACCATGAGCGGACTGTCAAATACGAAGAGTGGGGCAAAAAGCTTCAGGTGACAATGAATTATTTCGAGGATGACAAGCAGTTGCGGGATATTCTTATCATAGGCGGGGATGCACTAGTGAGCCGCTACGTAGCTATTGTGCAGATGTTTACAGCTATACTGGAAATGGCCGAAAGGAAAATAAGAGCAAATAATGACAGGCCGGATGGAGAGAAGTATGCTGAGATTTCGAGGACCAGACCGGACACACTATTGCCTGCATATCTCCCTTAAAGGGTTATTGGAACACAAGCACAACTTTGCCACCAATGCAAGGTTAATGCAGGAGAAACATGAATAAAAGCTGTTCGGAACCATCAGTTGGTCGCTGTCACAGATAATTAGGGAAAAAGCAGCAAACGGTTCGCTTAGTGCTGTGAAAACAGCTCATATCATTAAAGATAACAACATACCTTCCATATCCTCCGATCGCAGCATGATGAATCTGCCTGGCATCGGTAAAAGAATGACTTTCCGCACAATAGGCATCACTCCGGATGGGAGGATAATATTACAGTTTGATTATGATCATTCGCGAAGCCACAGTCCGGTAGCAAACACTCATAACAAGGTGACAATAGTAGAGTCGAAACCTGTTGGAGCATACATGTACCAGGTAGAGAATATGGGAGAAGATCCGGATCAGTACATCTCCATATTCGGATATTCAACGGGCGAAAGTGAAACCTTATTCCCCCTGCTTGTTTATCCTGCCTATCATTTCAAAGCTACTGATGAGCTTAACAACTTCGGATACCAGGATGAACAGAGATTTATTTCCGGGAAACGATTCTGAACTCAGTACGGCGATTCAGGGCTCTCCCCTCTTCAGTGTTATTGTCAGCAACAGGTACTGTGTCAGCATATCCTTTGTAGGTTAGCCTGTAAGCTTCAATCCCGGCCTCTATCAAATAATCAACTACAGATTTGGCCCTCTCGGACGAAAGTTGCTGATTACGAGCCTTGCTTCCGGTGTTGTCAGTATGTCCGCTTATCTCAATACTTATTGAACTGTTTTTTTTCATCAGGTCAGCCAGTCTTTTAAGTTCGGTCAACGACTCGGATTTTAAAACTGCCTTGTCAGTATCGAAGAAGATATTTTTCAGCACGACCGATTCACCAACTCTAACCGGTTGCAAAGGGATATCCTTTTCAAAGGGTTGTAAAGCAGTGTAGTTACCTGAAACCTCAAAATTATCGGAATAGAACAGATAATTCTCTCTGCTTACATTAAGCATATATTGCTGATCCGTAGGGATGCTAAGCATAAACTCACCTGTTACAGGGTCAGACCATGATCTTATAATCGTTGCTCCGGTAATGAGGTTAATAAGTTCGAAAGATGCAGACAGAGGCTTTGTTGTTTCAGAGTCGTAGACCACACCTTTAAGATAAGTAACCGGAAATGGTCTTAAAGAAGGATCGAGTTCAAAGCTGTAAATATCCAATCCACCATATCCACCCTCACGGCTACTGGAGAAATAAGCTGTCTTTCCCGAAGCACTCACAATAAAACCTGTTTCATTCTTTGATGTGTTGATCGGATATCCGAGGTTTACCGCTTCACCCCATTTGTCATCAGCACCCCGCCTGCTCATAAATATGTCATATCCTCCCATCCCCGGGTGTCCGTCGGATGAAAAATAGAGTGTCTGACCATCAGGATGAATAAACACACCCTCTTCGTTTCCTGTTGTATTAATTTCCTGCCCAAGCCTTACCGGCTCACTCCATCTTCCATTAGTGTCCAGGGATGTGAAGAAAATGTCGGAGTTTTCAACCACACCTCCGGATTCGGGAATTCCCCTGACAAAATACAGGGTTCCACCATCAGCATCGAAAGCAGGTTGTGACTCCCACAGATTCGAGTTTACAGGCTTTCCCAGATTTTGAGGCACAGACCATTGATTACCTGTCCTATAAGTATAAAACAGGTCGCAGCTACCGTAGCCGTTACGCCCTGAGCCATATCCAAGGCCTCTCATAATCTCACAGGAGGTAAACACTATCATTTGCCCATCAGGAGAGATGGCAGATGCTCCCTCATTATAACGGGAATTCACAGGTGTGCCTATATTTCTTGCCGGCTGCCAGAGATAATCCCTGTGATGACTTATGTATAGGTTTTCGTTCCATCCGTCAACAGTGTTTTTGTCTTTATCAAGCCGGGTAAATAAAAGCATCTTTTCGTCAACAGTAAGACTTGGATAATATTCATCCAACAGGGTGTTCACCCCCTCGCCAAGGTTAACGGGATTGAACTTCACCGGGTTCTTCAAAGCTTCAATGGCAAACAAACAATTGGCAATACTCCGGCTAACAGCATCCTGCATTAAAGCACTCCTTTCAGACAGGGAGTTATAGCGGTTGAAACAGGATAAGGCTTTGTGGTATTCCGCCTGACTTATATAAAGGTTGCCAAGGTGATAAAGTGCAGGTGGAAAAAAGGACTGGTCAATGGCTACAACATAGCCAAGAGCCAACATCGCCATGGAATCGTTACCACTGTCAAGCGAAATTTCGGCAAGAAGAATATAAGCTTCAATAAATGATGAATCAGCCCTGATAGCCTTGCCCACCTCATCAAGTGCCTTTTCAACATTGCCGGAAGTATAATATTTTATTGCTCTCTCCTGGCAGCGTACCGCACTGCGGTTTCTTGAAGTCCACTCCTTCTTCGACGGTTGTGAATAAATCGCAAACGACATAAAAAACATCAATGCTGTAATAACAAAAAATCTGGTCATATATCAAAATTTGTTATTTTGTAAAACCAAAAACCTTTTATACCGGATTTGCTTCATATCCGAAACACAAAAACAACAAAGCCATCTTTAAGGAATCCCGATATATTTATGGCTCTGCAAAGATAACATCCATGAAGGATTTAGAAGTATAAAAGATACAATTTCAGGAACAATTGTTTTTCTCACTGACCATTCAGGCTGAAGGAATTTGCAGCAGTTAAGACTGGTGAGCAAAGCCTGACTCTCTGCCCATTGAAGGTCATCTGGTTGGGAAATCACAACCTTAAGTTCATCAGCCATTTTGTAAAGAGTGGGCATAGGGGGATTATTCCGTTTGGGCGAAAGGCATATCCAGTTCCACATCCCTGTCAGGGGAGCAGCACCACTTGTCTCGAGGTAGGTCTTATATCCTTTTTGTCTCAGAAGGTTTGTGAGAGAGTCGAGGTTGTTCTTCAACGGCTCACCCCCTGAAACTATCACATCCTTCAATTTCCATTGTTCAAGTTGATCAACAATCTCATTTACTGTTTGTCCATGGCAGTTATCTGCATCCCATGAGGATCTGGTGTCGCACCAGTTGCACCCCATATCACAGCCGGCAAGGCGGATAAAAACAGAGGCCTTGCCAGAGTGGAAACCTTCTCCCTGAATAGTGGCAAATATTTCCATCACAGGAAGTGACTGGTTTTCTGAATTATCCTGAAGCTTTTCTTCTATGTGCACAAACATTGCATTTTCAGAATCATATCAAAAAAAGATCTCTTTTTTTGCGGCTTTAAGTGTGTTCTGGAGGAGTGATGCAATTGTCATTGGGCCCACTCCTCCGGGTACCGGGGTGATCATAGAGGCTTTTTTCGATACCTCTTCAAAATATACATCACCGGTAAGCCTGAAGCCGCTTTTTGTTGTAGGATCCTCAATCCGATGTACTCCAACGTCAATAACAACAACACCCTCTTTTACCATATCAGCTTTAACAAATCCGGGGCTACCTATAGCAGCAATAAGAATATCAGCTTCCCTGGTAATTGAAGCCAGATCATGCGTGCGGCTGTGGCAAAGAGTAACTGTTGCGTCACCGGGAATGCTTTTCTGTGACATCAGAATAGAAACAGGTGATCCAACTATATGGCTCCTGCCCAAAACGACGCAACGCTTCCCCGATGTTTCGATATTATACCTTTTCAGCAACTCCATGATGCCGTTTGGGGTGGCGGGAAGGTAACAGGGCAACCCCAATGCCATCCGCCCTACGTTCTCAGGATGAAAGCCATCCACATCTTTTGACGGTTTGATCCGCAGTAGTACCTCTCTTTCATTAATGTGCTTTGGAAGCGGCAACTGAACAATGAAACCATCGACTTCCTGATCCTTATTCAGGAAATCTATCACTTCATGCACCTCATTTTGTGAAACATCTTCCGGCAACCGGTAAACTGTTGATGTTATTCCGGCAGCTCTGGCCTGCTTTTCCTTGTTGGCAACATAGGTAAGAGAAGCAGGATCATCACCTGCTATAACGGCAGCCAGATGAGGTGCTTTCATCTCTTTGTCTATCAATTTAGCCACCTCCCCGGCAATTTCCAACCTTATCTCCTCAGCAATCTTTTTCCCGTCAATCAGTTCCATATCAAGTGCTGTTTTTTTAAATCAAAGTTATTGTTGAATTGAAAGCATTATTAAGAATGAAATGTTTACCTACGGCGCATTTGTTGCATATTCTGCATTGCCCTCAAAGCTTTTTTCCCACCACCTGCAGTCATCGTTCGCATCATCTTCCTGGTCTCTTCAAACTGCTTAATGAGCCTGTTTACATCAGGCAATTCAGTTCCGGAACCAGCAGCAATCCTTTTTCTCCGGCTTGCATTTATTATCTGCGGATTTTCTCGTTCCTGCGGTGTCATCGACTCAATTATTGCCTCAATGCTCCGGAAAGAATTATCATCCAGGTCTATACCCTTTAAAGCCTTACCCATTCCCGGAATCATTCCCATGAGATCCTTGATGTTGCCCATCTTTTTAATTTGCCTTATTTGCTTGAGGAAGTCGTCGAAATCAAAGGTATTCTTTGCCAGTTTCCTCTGAAGCCTTTCAGCCTCTTCAGCATCAAACTGCTCCTGGGCTTTTTCCACAAGTGTAACAATATCACCCATTCCCAGAATCCTGTCGGCCATCCTTTTCGGGTGAAAGAGGTCAAGCGCATCCATTTTTTCACCCAGACTCACAAACTTTATAGGCTTGTTAACAACTGCTTTAATGGTAAGAGCTGCCCCACCTCTGGTGTCACCGTCAAGCTTGGTAAGCACAACACCATCATAATCAAGCACATCATTAAAGGCTTTTGCAGTATTGACAGCATCCTGTCCTGTCATTGCATCTACAACGAATAAAGTTTCATGGGGTTTAACCGATGAATGGATATCCGATATCTCCTTCATCATTGCATCGTCGATGGCAAGACGACCTGCTGTATCTATGATCACGACATCCCTTCCAGTCCTGCGGGCATTTTCTATTCCAGCGTAAGCCAACCTTACAGGGTTGAGGTTACCCTCTTCGGTATAAACAGGTACACCGATCTGTTCACCAAGAACCTTAAGCTGATCGATAGCGGCCGGACGATAAACATCACAGGCAACAAGCAAAGGCATCCTCCCCTTTTTTTGTTTCAGGTGCCAGGCAAGTTTGGCTGCAAAGGTTGTTTTACCGGAACCCTGCAATCCTGAAATGAGGATAACTGCAGGCCGGGCCTTTATGTTGATTTCGGTGTGTTCGCTACCCATGAGAGCAGTGAGCTCATCATGCATTATCTTAACCATAAGCTGACCGGGCGATATAGCGTTAAGCACATTCAAGCCCAAAGCCTTTTCCTTAACTTTACCAGCAAAATCCCTGGCAATATTATAACTGACATCTGCATCAAGAAGTGCACGCCTGATATCTTTAAGAGTGTCTGCAACGTTTATCTCCGTAATACGTCCTTGTCCCTTTAACACTTTCAGGGCACGATCGAAACGTTCACTAAGGCTTTCAAACATAACTATCAATATATTTAAAATTAACGGTACAAAGATAACAAAAAGGTTAAGCTGAATTTAGTATCTTTGCACGCTCAAATCAAAGGCTGTATCAGTTCTGAACAACATAGCAATCAATATCAGGGCACCCCATACAACCTATGAAAAGGGGAAAATAATATGTGGTCAGTAGTTGTAAGGATTATTTTACGTAACAGGATAGCCATACTCTCCGTCATATTAGTGTTGACAGCTTTTATGGGTTATAAGGCAACCAGGCTTGAGATGGATTACGAAATGATCCAGATGTTGCCGGAAGATGATCCGACTTCACGGGCATATACTGATTTCAAAACACTTTTCGGACAAGATGCTTCAATGATGGTTATCGGTATGAACGACAAAAGGATTTTCGACCTCGATGTCTTCAGACGTTATTATGACCTTACAGAAGAGATAAACGAGATACATGGTGTTGACACAGTATTGTCGATTTCTAAAATATACACTATTACCAGGGATGTACACAGGCAAAAACTACAACTCGAAAACATTGTTAAGAAGAAACCTGAAACCCAGTCTGAGGTTGACACGATTTTCAAAAAACTTAACGATCTGAAGTTTTACCATGGCTTTTTGTTCAGAAAGAGCGACACAGATATTGTGCATCTTATGGCAATAACTCTTGATCAACAGATATTAAACACAAAGGGAAGGATATCTTTTGTAAAGGAGGTGGAAGAGGTAGCAGGCAGATTTGAAGCAGAAACAGGAATAAGTCTTCACTATTCAGGAATGCCATATATAAGGTCGCATGTTATGGCAAGGGTTAAAGGTGAAGTGCTGATATTCATATTAATGGCAGCCCTGGTGCTGGCAATTATTCTTTACCTGTTTTTCAGGTCATTCAGAGTTGTGGTGGTTTCGCTTCTCATTGTAGGAATTGCTGTTCTGTGGGTGCTTGGCACAACAAGCCTGTTCGGTTTCCGGGTGACTATACTCACTGCTATGATTCCTCCTCTCATCATCGTTATCGGAATACCCAACTGTATCTACCTGCTAAATAAGTACCACCAGGAGTTCAAGATACATGGCAACAAGATCAAAGCTCTTTCCCGTGTTGTGCAACGGGTTGGTAATGCTACTCTGATGACCAACATGACTACAGCAGTCGGGTTTGCCACTTTCATTATTGTAAGAAGTGATGTGCTTAAACAATTTGGCCTCGTAGCGTCTCTTAATATCATGGCTCTCTATCTGTTATCAATTACAATTATACCGATAGTTTTCAGCTACCTTCCGTGTCCAAAATCAAGGCATATCAAGCATCTGGAGAATGTCTTCTTCAGAAGGATGGTCGGCAGGCTGGTAAGAATAGCCATTGATTATCGAAAATATGTGTATCTGGGCACAGGAATTATTTTACTGATTACTGTTATTGGAATCTCATTGATTACAACCACCGGAAATGTTGTAGACGATTTGCCCAAAAGAGACCCTGTAAACCAAGATCTTTTGTTTTTTGAAAAGCATTTTACGGGGATTCTGCCTTTTGAGTTAAAGATTGACACACGGGAAGAGGATGGCGTGTTCAGTAATAACGGACGAACACTCTATCAAATAAGTCGCTTTTATCGTGAACTTCGCAATGATCCTCAGTTTTCACAATATCTTTCTGCTCCTTTATCGGTAATAGATGGAATTTCATTCCTCAATCAGGCCAGAAACGACGGTGACACCTCATTTTATCTGGTGCCTGGAGCATCAGACCTGGCAGAAATCAAGAGGTACCTAAGCCATGATTCACTGAACACAAATGCTTTTAAACCATTTATTGACCCAACCAGACGATATACAAGGATCAGTCTTCAGATGGCTAATATCAGCTCAAAAGAGATAAGAAAAATCAAAGATTCTCTTGATCCATTGATCGCCAGGGTGTTCAACCCTCCGCGCTGGTACGATGAATTCTTTGAGGAGGTTAAACCTATTGAAGAACTTATTAGAGAATTGGAAGAAAATGGCAACAGAGATATTTTAGCCCGCACAACGCAGGAGGTGAGTTCCTTTGACAGGAATCAATGGAAAAAGTTTTCAGAAAGTCAGAAAGACTCAGTGCTTGCCCTATACAGGATCCCTGACATCTATGAAGTGACCCCAACAGGAATGGCAGTTGTTTTTCTTGAAGGGACGCACTTCCTTTTGGGAAACCTTTTTCAAAGCCTTGGCCTGGCAATAATTCTTATCGCCGGTTTTATGGTATGGCTATTCAGGTCATCCAAAATGGTTGTTATTTCTCTCATTCCCAACATCATCCCTCTACTTTTTACGGCAGCTCTGATGGGATATACCGGAATCCCTATAAAGCCATCCACAATTCTGGTTTTCAGCATTGCATTCGGTATTTCTGTAGATAGTGCAATTCATTTTCTGGCAAAGTTCAGGCAGGAATTAAGATTAAACAAAGGAAACCGCAGGAAAAGTGTTGTACTGGCTCTCAGGGAGACCGGATTCAGCATGATGTACACCTCCATCACCCTGTTTTTTGGATTTTCAATCTTCATTGCATCCGGTTTTGGTGGCACCCAGGCAATGGGTATACTGGTTTCGCTTACACTTCTGCTTGCAATGTTTACCAACCTCATCCTACTCCCATCTCTGATACTGACTCTTGAAAAAGCAATAATTACCAGGAAGCTGAAACAGGCGAGGATATCAATCTATGATGATGAAGAGGTGGCACGGATTGATGAAATCGAGCCTGAATTCAAAAAGTTGATACGGAGAAGACAGAAAAAGAGGGACAAAAGAAAAGCAACAAGTGGAAGGTGAAAACGTTATCAGGATTATGATTAAAAAATCAAGTATCACCTTAATCCTGCTGCTAGCATGTATTCTGTTGCCGGTGTACGTTTCAGGCCAGACTGACAGCACAAACACAGGATGGAAGGTAGCGCTGAATGCAGGTTTTTTTATTCCATCGAATCACTCAGCTGCATTTTACAACGGCAGGGAGTATAATGAGAATAAGATCAGTTTCATTCTTAAAAACCAATATCAATACAACGATATTTTATCATTGCTTGAAGCTTCCGACACATTCCGGCTGGCAGGCCTTCCTGAAAAGATGAAGTATACCCCCACTTTGATGGTTGGTTTTTCATTCAGAAACAACTTTCGCGAAAACCGTGCATGGTTTATTCAATTCAACCAGGTTAAGTTACGGGCAGCCGATTTCTATTCCCTTGAAGTTGATCCCAAACCTTTCATAGCAACTGACCCTGATTACAGAACTTTTTCCATAATAGGTGAGGAGAACAGATATTTATTTGACCTTGGATATAGTCACGAGTTTAAATTGCGCTCTCCTATGTTCAGGCCGTTTGCCGATGTTGGATTTTCCCTGTCGAACACGCGGGTCAGATCTCATAAAATCAGGGTTGGAGAAAGGGAATTTTCCCTGATAAATATTTATGGAAGCAACTCATACGTTCCGAACACAGACCTTCAGACCTTCGAAGTAATTCAGGGGGGACTTGGCTATGGCGGATTTGCGAATGTAGGGGTTAAGCTTTATGTAAACAATTACATATCTCTCGATCCCACTGTCCACTTTTATCTTGCAACTGTAAAACTGGAGGGATATAACCAATTGCGTCCGCACTATTTTCTGAATATCCGGCTTTCAGTTAACAACCTGTTTCTTTTTCATGAGAATCAGATGGGAGGGGATAAACGTTAATGATTAATGATTCATGGTTAATGACGATTAGACGATTAGACGATTAGACGATTTCAGGTTATGAGTTTTTAATAATACATGTTTATTGTGAATAGGTTTATGATGGTTTTATTTTTTGTGTTTGCGTGGCAGGTCTCTATGGCACAGCAGACCAGTCAGCTTTTCGATCGTGGGCTTGAGAAATATAAGACCGGATATTACAAGGATGCGATTGCAGATTTCACAAAGGTTGTTGAACGCAACAACCAGTATTTTGAAGCATTCTACCTGCGGGGCAGGTGTTACATGTACCTGGGCAAACCAAATGAAGCCCTTGCCGATTACAACCGCGCCATAAACACAAAAAAGGATTACCATCCGGCACTGCTCTTCAGGGGCATTTGTTATGCAGAACAGGGCGACAATAAGAAGGCTATGTCAGATTTTGAAGCAGCAATAAAAGCCTTCCCGACTTTTGCAGAAGCATATATATATCGTGCCACTCTAAAAGAAAAGACAGGTGACCTGAATGGTACACTTGAGGATTACAATCTGGCAATTCAGCTGAAAGAGAACGATAAGGATATATGGTACAACCGGGGTCGGATACTACAAATGCTTGGCCGTTTTGAAGAGAATATTAGTGATCAGAGCATAGCCATCAGACTGGATTCCACCTATGGGAAAGCTTATTATTGCAGAGGAATGGGATATGCGGAAACCGGACAACTGAGGAATGCAATAACCGATTTCGAGAAAGCCATAAAGCTGGGTGTTGTTGATGAAGATATCTACAGACGTGCTGGCAAGATCGCTTTCGACCTCTTCCGGTTTGAAAAGGCTGTTGAGTACTACACTCCATTAATAGTACGTTACCGCACCCGGGATCCTGAGGTACACCTGAACAGAGGAATCAGTTATATGAGGCTCAGGGAATATAAAAAGGCAGAGGATGATTTCTCACGGGCAATAGTGTACGACAAGAAAAACGCACAGATATTCATGCACCGTGGAATAGCCAATTTCCGTCTGAGGAGGCAGGCAGCAGCCACCCGTGATTTCAACAGGGCTATTGAACTGGATCCTGACTACTATAAAACCTATGAACAGCGTGGCCTGATTTATTATGAGCAGAAAAGATTTGACCTTGCCATTGCCGACTTCGACAAGTCAATAAGTCTTAAACCCACAGGTGATGCACATTACCACAGAGGGGCAATACGATCCCAGCGTGGTGACCGGGAGGGTGGATGCCAGGACATGCTTGCTGCCCGTGAACTAGGACATCCGAGGGCAACTCTCGAATATGGAAAACTTTGTGAATGAAGTTTTGATCTGAAGGAATCTGATTATCATAATAGTTTTCTAAGGTTAACTCTATTTTTATACCTTTGATCAGAAAAATTCTCTGTCTTGAAAATCTTATTTATTCTATCGAGGTTTCCGTGGCCTTTGGAAAAAGGGGATAAGCTTAGAGCATTCCATTTTATACGTATTCTGTCAGAAAATCATGAGATTCATCTCTTTTCATTATCAGATCAGAATGTAACCGGGGAAGATCTTTCAATGCTTCAATCCTGGTGTAAGACGATAACCATCGAACGAATAAAAACCAAAGATATATTAAGGGGAATATTTTGGTCATTATTACATCAGAAGCCATTCCAGATAGGATATTTTCACAAACCGATTGCTTTTCGAATTGTAAATAAGCTCATCAGGGAAATTTCTCCCGATGTTGTTTTTTGTCAACTTGTGAGGGTGGCTGAATACGCCACCGGTTTTAAGGGCATTAAGGTTCTTGACTATCAGGATTCATTCTCGATGAATATGGCACGCAGGGCTAAAGCTTCATCTTTCATTCATGGTATTGTTTTCCGGCGTGAAGCCAGGTTACTGAAAAAGGTCGAATCAAAGGTTTTTAATGATTTCGGCATAAAGCTTATCATTTCTGAACCCGACCGTGAGGCAATAGCCCACCCTGGTCGTGACCAGATTATAGTGGTACCAAACGGTGTAGACTTCGATTATTTCAAACCTTCGGAGGAAAACAAAAAGGATTATGACATCGTATTTACCGGGAATATGTCATACGCACCAAATGTAGAAGCTGCTGTATGGCTTGCAGAAGAGATACTTCCGCATATAAGGAAAAAGCTTCCCGGTACAACACTGTTGCTTGCAGGAGCCTCCCCTGTAAAACGTATCAGGGTGCTTGCAGGAAACGGTATCACCGTTACAGGCTGGATGCCCGACATAAGAGATGCTTACAACCGTTCCAGACTGTTTATAGCACCCCTGAGAACAGGCAGTGGTTTGCAGAACAAACTTCTTGAAGCCATGGCAATGGAACTTCCATGCATAACAACAACACTTGCCAACGCATCACTGAAAGCAACCAACGGTGTACACCTGCATATTGCAGACAAAGTTCAGGATATTGCAGAAATAGCAATCAAAATGCTGGAAAACAGAAAAGAAGCTTCCGAAATTGCCATTGCAGGAAACAGAATGGTTAAGAAGGTATTTCAATGGAAAATCAATACAAATATCATCAGCAACAAACTCAAAAACACATAAGTTATGTTAAAAGCAGGAAAAATTGCCCGTTTAACTTTAGGATTACTCCTACTTATTTTCGGGATAAACGGTTTCACTGGATTCATGGGAGAACGAGTATTGCCTGAACCGGCTTTATACGCTTTCGGCCTTGTTAATGATCTTTCGTTCCTCATCCCTTTTCTTTCAGTAACAGCCATCTTAACCGGCATAATGCTTCTGGCTGACTTACTGATTCCTGTTGCGGTTTCTCTGGCTCTTGCGCAGATTGCCGGGGTGATCACATTTCATCTCATATATTATCCCAAGGGGATAATGTTTGCTGTGCTGGGTTTTGTGGCTGCAGTTGTGGTGATATATGATTACAAAAAATCGTTTAAAAGGATATTACGGAGAGACGACAGTGGTGAAAAGACCAGTTAATCTTAGTAAACAAAGGGATTTTTATATCTGAAATTAACATTACTTTTGCATCGATATTTAAAGGTCATTAATAGTTGTATGGAATACAGACTGAACAGCATAAGGGAGGCCATCAAAGAGATCAAGGAGGGTAGGTTCATCATCGTTGTTGATGATGAAGACAGGGAAAACGAGGGGGATTTTATCATTGCATCAGAGATGGTAACTCCTGAAAAGGTTAATTTCATGGCAACTCATGGAAGGGGTCTGATCTGTGTTGCACTTACTGAGGAACGGTGTGATGAGCTTGGACTTGAGTTGATGGTGAATCGCAACACCTCTTCACACGAAACCCAGTTCACGGTATCTGTGGATCTTATAGGGCATGGATGCACCACAGGTATTTCAGCATCTGACCGTTCGAAGACAATAAGAGCATTGATAGATCCTACCACAATCCCTTCAGAGCTGGGTCGCCCCGGACATATCTTTCCATTGCGTGCTAAGAAAAGCGGTGTCCTCCGGCGGGCAGGCCATACCGAAGCCTCAATTGACCTGGCAAGACTCGCCGGCTTCAGGCATTCCGGAACCCTGGTTGAAATAATGAACGAGGATGGCACCATGGCCAGGTTGCCACAACTTATTGAAATTGCAAGGAAATTCAATCTTAAAATAATCTCAATTAAGGATCTCATTGCATACAGATTAAAAACAGAAAGCCTCATTCAATGCGAGGAGGTGGTTGAGCTTCCGACACAATACGGCAGTTTTATGCTGCATGCATATTCACAGATTACCAACGGACAAATACATATTGCTCTTGTCAAAGGTTCATGGAACACACATGAATCTGTGCTCGTGAGAGTTCACTCTTCGTGTGTAACCGGTGATATATTCGGATCATGCAAATGTGATTGCGGAGACCAACTTCACCAGGCAATGCGGATGATTGAAGATGAGGGCCAAGGTGTGGTTTTATATATGAATCAGGAGGGGCGTGGTATTGGCCTCATAAACAAATTAAAGGCCTACCATCTTCAGGAAAACGGATTCGATACCGCTGAAGCTAATATCAAACTTGGATTTAAGATTGATGAAAGAGATTATGGTATTGGAGCTCAAATACTTCGTGATCTAAGGGTTTCAAATATCAGGCTTATGACAAACAACCCGGGGAAAAAAGTTGGCCTTGAAGGATATGGCATATCGATAAACGAGGTGATACCACTGAAGGTTGAACCCAATAAGTATAATATACAATATTTGAAAACCAAGCAGTTGAAAATGGGTCACAAACTGGATTTGCCATAATGCCCAACCCGACCATCTCTTCCTATTCCTGATCTCGGGAGCGACGCTTTAAAAGATCCCCAAAGCTATTGAATTCTCTCCTGTAAAAAACTCCTACCCCCTGGGTATATGGTGCTCCTTCGTATAAAGTATTATGCTCGTTATATCTGTTGAATGCCTTAATCCTGAACCTCCCTTCCCTGTCAATTCGATATTCAGCTATTATGTCCCCAACCATATTACTTGTCCTCTGATTCTCACCTGCGTAACTTCTCCCACCAATACCTACTTTGCTTTCTAAGGTCAACCTTTCGTTGAGAACCTGGGTTCTGATGATTGCCTCTACCTGCTCCGTCGACAAGCCACTTCGGGGATGATAGGCAAAATCCACATCAAACTCATTGCTGATATTTGAAATCCAAACTGAAAGCTGATTTGCGAGCATTTCCGAAGTGTTGGCACCTGCAATGTTAGCTGAACTCCCCGACTCAACAAATTGCTGCGACTGGGTATTGACAAACCTGTTAATGGCAAGCAGTGAAAGGAAATGGTAGTTTAGGTTTGGCTTGATCAGAGCCTGATAACGTTCATTTTCAAACGATGACATATCGGGCAGATCTATACGGAAATCAATCTGCGGGTTGAACAGCCTGTCGGTCATGTGGATAATACATTCAACATTCTGTGTGGTTTTTGCGGAATCTTCGGGGTTTAGAGGAGCAAGTGAGGCTTTTGTGGGATAAACAGCCTCAATATCCATTATTGCATCATAAGGGTCACCTGTCCATCTGATGGTTCCACCATTTTTTACGCTGAATTTCTTGCTGATGAGATTTTCGAGGTTGAAGATATAATCTCCCTTAGAGATCGTGTAGTGTCCCCTCAGGTCAAATTCACCATTACTTCCTATATTCATCAAAATATTGCCGGATCCGCTTCCTTCAATTACATCCCCGATAAGAGGATCGAACACAAGCCTGACCGAAGCATCAGGAGTAACCTGCAGGTTAAAATCCAGCCTCAGGTTACTCTGCCGTGGCGTTAGGGCAGCAGGTGCAACTTCAAATTCGTCACCTTCAAGGTTCGGATTTTTAAATGATATAAAGCTGCTTCTGGTAACCTTGGACGATGAGATCAAAGGTATCTCCAGTATAGTATTTCTCTCTGTTCTGGCTTGTACCGTTACCAGAATGTCCTCAACAGGGCCTGTAATCAAGACATTGCCTGTGGCAAGCGCCCTGCCAAAATAGGCGGGGTCCTGTTGACCGTTGGTGTTGAGAAATGTGAAATTTTCAGCTTTGATATTCAGGTTAAGGGAAAAGTCCCTGAAACCTTTGTGCATTACTGACCCATTGATTGATGCCGAGTAGGGCTCTCTTGTATTCAATCTGTTGTTGTCGCTAAGGTTAACCTGATTGAAAATTATTGCATCCCGCGTTAAAGTAACCGAATCGGCAAAGCTGTATCGTGTATTCAGGTAATCAACAAATACCGAACGAGCATTAACCTTCAGCTTTCCGGTAAGCTCCGGAATATTGAAAGGCCCTTTGAGGTATAACCTGCCTGTGGCAAATCCCCGTATGTCGGAACTGATATCTGAAAGAAGTGTGCTCAGGAAATTGATCCTGAAATTGTCAAGATCTGCAATAAGATCAAAGTTATTCTTTTCTGAAGCCAGAGGATACAGATATCCCATTATCTCTGCAGTCTTTTTAGAACCTATGTTGCCGTGATAAACAAAGTCGGCATTTATCTTCATTCCTTTGACCTGATCATCCCAAAGGCTTATTATTTTTACAGACCCAATGGGGTCGTTATTGTAAACGAAATCAGCAATTGAAATATCTGCCAGTATCCTTGGATTTTCCCACAGATTTCGCACTGTAACATCACCATCAACAATTCCGTCAAGATTTACATCATACTGTACAGTCATGAAATCTATCCAGGAGAGGTCTATTTTTCTAAAACTGGCAACTATTGCATTTTCTGAACCTTTTCCAGCCCTGCCATCCACTGTAATGCTCTGGCCATGGCTTGAGAAAACCAGGTTTTTAACCTCCAGTTCATTATCTCTCCATACAACAGCACTTCCTTTACTTATACTCCAGAGAGTATCTTTCACCATCACTCTGCCATCGTCAAAAAATATGGTGGTGTTTGGGAAATCTTTAAGAACGATTCTGCTTTTGATAATTGCATCAGGAGTATCAGCTTGATCAATAAAATTCCATGCTACCGTTCCGGAAAAAACATCATCACTTAAAACCCCGCCAACATTAACAGCATAGAATGACAAAGTGTCTGTGATCCGTAACTTTTTACCGGTTGTTGTAACAACAAGTCCTTCGGGTTGTGTTTGCAGATTCATCTTCACATCATGAAGTATCTTCCCGTCAATTTCAACAGAGGCAGCTGCACCATCCAGACGCAGATATGGTTCTGCTGAACGGAAGCTCCCTTCAAGGGTAAATTTACGCGTTTCGATTCGGTTTCCTGAAAACAGTTCGGTTAGATCGCCAGTATTTCTGAAAGTAAAATTAAAATGAAGATCGTTTTTACCCGGTGTATTATCTCCGGCAATATCGGTTTTAACCACACCGCTAAATTCCGGAGCATAATAAGCTAAAAAGTCTATAATAGAATTATCAATCTCAGCAAAGCTGAAATTACCATGAATGTCCCCATCGAGATAATCGGATCTGATTGCAATTGACTTACGCATGTTTTCAGGAGTGGAAAAAGCACTAATGCTGAAGTTGTTCAACAAATAGTTCTTCGCCTGGGTTCTGAATTCAGCATAGGAAACATTCATATGTCCTGCAAGATTATCGGGATTGTCACCCTGCATATCTATCGAAAACCTGGATGAAAGCAGTCCTCTGACTGTATCAGGTACAAATCCGAGATTTGCCAGGTTTGCATTCTTTATATCCGCATCGAAATTGTAGACCGGCATTGTTCCATTAAAATCAAGCACCCCGTGAAAATCAAGTGCAATATTTTCATCCTCAATTTCAACCATTCCTGTAAACATCTTGTCAAGCACATTCCCTTTAATATCCACATTCCTGTAATTGTAATCTCTGAATATAAGGGAATGCACTCTTCCTGCAATTTCAAACTCCCAGCTTTTACTGTTTCCACCTCCGTTAAGAGTTGCATCCATGTTAAGAATTCCAATATCTTTATAATTCAATATCCTTCCAGCATCAACCTGCTGAACGCCAAGTTCACCTGCAACAGAATAGTTATCGCCGAAGTGTGTCATTCTCATGTCAGCACTGATAAACCCAAAACCGCCTGAAAATGAAGCGTTTGTATAAAAATCACGGTAAGTACCATCAAAGGTTCCGTTCACTGAAACTGCCCCGAGGCTGCTTATTATATCGGGCACCGGTAAACCGGAAAGAAAACCGTTGTCATTTATCTGAAACCTTTCAATATCAATCGGGTCAGTAATCAGGTGCCTGATGTTCATTGTGAATTTTGTATTCTCGATATCAGGGAGTCCATGCATTGCAACATCACCGTCGAAACTGGAAGATCCGACACTGAACTGAAAATTCCATGTCCGGAAATTTTTCACAAACCCCTGAACGTCCCCTTTCAGATTAATCTTGTTATTGGTATGATAAAACTCCGGTACAAAAAAGCCAAGGTCATAGGTTGAGAGAGAGGTAACTCCAATTTTTGACTTCAGGAACACCCTGCTTTCAAAATCATTGAAATCTTCGAACGACTTATAATGGAAGCTTAGGTCAAGGGCTATGGCAGACCTGTCAGTAATAAGATTCAGGGCACGCAATCTTACAGACGAAGGGCTTATGTCAGCCAAAGCTGTTAATCGGGAGATCTTAAGTCCGGATTTCTCCTCAAGGATTATGTTGTTGATTTTCATGCTGAACATATCGCCTTTAAAAGAAATATTGGAGAAATCGGCATAAAGCCCGGTTACTGAAAGATGATAAAAGTCGACCCCCTGAGCTGTACTTTTCTTTCTGTTAAAATCTGATTTATATATTCCATCAGATAATACCAACCTGGAACATCTAATTATCGCGGCTTTCCTTTCCTCCTCCTCTTCCGGTTGCTCAGGAGCAGCAAGTCTGGAAATGAAAATTGACAGGTTGTCCTCATGTTCATCTTTATGAACTTTCTGGTGGAGGTATGCCTTTTTCAGAAATATCCTGTCGAGTTTGATAACCTGATCAGCCGGATCGAAACTTGTGAAATGGACACTTAGCCTGTCGGACATGAGCATCAGCATTTTATGGTGATCAACAATTTTCACCTCCTCTATCCTGAAGTAATTGGGTAAAACAACAATTACGCGGCCAATAGAGAGCTCCATTCCGGTTTTGGCAGAAATATATCGTGCTGCCTCATTTTTCAGGTATTCCTGAACAGGATGCAACTGCAACATCAAAACACTTATCACCGGGCTGACAATGATCAATCCGACTATAAACAACCATATTTTGAATCCTCGTCTGATAGCAATACCTCCCTTTAGTAAAGGAATTCCTGTTTCAAAATTAATAAAACAGATAATAAGCTGAAAAAGTTACCGGTAAAATTAATGATTGTAGAAAAACATTAATTTAAGTGGCAAATCTTTCACATCGACCAATCATCATGCCGTGGTTATCTGTTTTAACAAGTCTCACCGGCAGGCAACAATTGGCCAAAGACTTGTGCCATTGATGCACCACCCTGATATAATTATCGGTAAATCCATGAATCGTATCCTGATGTCTGTTGGATTCAAAAAGCACCTCCCTTTCGTCTCCTTCGAACCTTTGGTAGAAATTTCTTTTCCCCGATTCGGAAAGTTTTTGAAGAAAATTGCTACGCACCTTCTTTGTTCTGGCATCCACTCTGGGCAGCATCATGGCAGCGACAGTACCAGGCCTCTCACTATATGGAAAAACATGGAGAAATGAAAAAGTCAGTGACTCTATGAAATGGTAACCATCTTCAAAATCTGCTTCAGTTTCACCCGGAAATCCAGCAATTACGTCACATGCAATGAATGCATAAGGCAACAGAGCATGAATTCTGCTGATTCTGTCGGCGAAAAGAGCAGTATCATACCTTCTTTTCATAGCCTTCAGGATTTTATCCGATCCGGATTGAAGCGGAAGGTGAAAATGTGGCATTAGCCTGGGGGATGATGCCACAAGTTGAATTATATCATCGGAAAGAAGTTCAGGTTCAATTGAACCAATCCTGATCCTGCATTTTATCTCCAATGATGCTATCTTTTCGAGAAGCATCAGCAATGATTCTCTGTTCGGCTTTCCAAAGTCACCAATATTGACGCCTGTAAGCACTATTTCCTTAACTCCCTGATTTTCTATATCTGATATTTGATTTGTCACCTCTGAAATTGTTGCACTACGGCTGTGCCCTCTGGCCAGGGGTACGATGCAGTAGGCACACTTGTGGTTGCATCCGTCCTGAACCTTTAAAAATGTACGCGTTCTGTCGTTAAGCGAGAAACCGGGAAAAAAGTTACCTGTTTTCAGTATGTTGGAATTGTTAACAGATTTCCCTTCACCTTTTTTGTAACTCTCCATGATGGCCACAAGGTCAAACTTTCGCTCATTACCGACAATTATGTCCACCTCTTCCATTCCTGCCAGGTTCTCATGTGATAGCTGGGAATAGCAACCAATAACAGCAATTACAGCATCAGGGTTTTTCTTTTTTGCTTGTCTTATTGCTGCCCGGCATTTCTTCTCTGCAACATCTGTAACAGCGCAGGTGTTAATTACAAAGGCATCAACCAGATCTGCATTTTCGGCAACCTCATGTCCTGCAGCCCTGAAAGTATTGGCGATTGCCGAAGACTCAGCAAAGTTAAGTTTGCAACCCAGGGTTTTAAAGGTTATCTTCATATCCTGAAAGAAATTCACCCAGCTTTTCTGCCAGTATAGCGGGATTGTAATGTAACATGATGAGGCTTTTAGCTGCACTACCTATTGATCTGACCAGTGATGGATCATTCAGCAACATCCCAACCGCCTCATAAAAAGCCTCTGCGGAATCAGCAATAAGAATATCACGGCCATTTGTATAGTTAATGCCTTCAGCTCCTGTTGTTGTAGTTATTACAACCTTTCCTGAGGCCATTGCCTCGATGATTTTGATACGGATTCCACTTCCTGAAAAAATCGGGGCTGCAAGAACATGATTGTCATTTATAAAGGTTCTGCTGTCAAGCACTTCGCCATGTACTTTAAGCCGCTCATGATTATACCTTACGAGGTTTGCCGGCATATTTCTCCCGGCAAGATGGAGCTCAATCTGAGGAAACCTGTCAAGAAAACCTTTGTCACAAAGCCTCATGAGCCATTCAACAGCTTCAATATTCGGGAACCAGTTCATGGAGCCCAGATGGTATATTCTGAGTGGTGGAATTTCCGGCAAAGTGCTTTCATTATCTTCAACCACCTCAATCCCAAAAGGTAATGAAATAACACGAATGTCAGGGACCATCTTCCTGAACCATCCTGCGTCAACCTCTGTAATTGCAATTATGCCGTTGAAAGAAGCAGCAGCCTTAATTTCCTCATTTCTAAGTCGGTTTGCAAGATGTCTGACAAACAACTTTTTTATCTTACTCATGGTACCACCGGCAATTCTTTCCCAGATGAGGTGTTCTATGTTGTGTGCTCTGAGAATGATCTTAATATCAGGTATCGATTGTTTCACTATTTCTATATATCTCCACATGAACAATGATTCCATGATCACAATATCAGGCCTGAATTCATCAAGGACATTTTTAAGCCTGGTGCAAAAAGCCCTGCTGAAAAACCTTGAAATTATGTACGACTTTCCTGAAAAAAGGTGCAGGAATACTTGCAGCGGCTTTATCCCGGTGTTGACAAAAATTGTTTCGAAAGATGTTCTCACGCGAAATTCCTCGGGTACATCCTCTCTCTTAACATTGAATTTTGGAGTAGCTGTTGCAAGTATTTTCAGTTCGAAACCGAGGTTAAGTAATGCTGATGAAACAGCATACATTGCCATTGGGCCACCTTCAACCGGAGGCCATGGTGGCTTATTTGCCAGTTGCAGTATCCTCATCGGGTTTCACTTTTCCAATAATTTTTCTATACCATTTCTGCCATACCTCAGCATCAAGCATTGCCGAATCTGTTGTTGCCTTAACAGTGAGAAATATTCCTGCCGGCAAAATTATCAGCGATGCCATCCACATACCCTGAACCGGAGGCAAGGTGCTTTCACGTGCAAGTTTATCACCTGTCATTGATAAAACGTGAAATATAATAAACAACACAACTGACATGACAGCGGGCATTCCAAGGCCACCTTTTCTTATTATGGCACCTAAAGGAGCGCCAATAAAAAACAGTATCAGGCATGCAATTGACAGAGTGAACTTGCGATGCCATTCAATTTCATATTTCCTGATAAGCCTTATACGGGAATCGAGGATGTTAAACCTGCTGGTCATGCTCTCCTTGCTGCTCCTGGCCAATTGCAGAGATGTTGTGATTATGTTTGACTGTTCTTCCTTTCTGTAATTCATCAACATATCCGGTAAGATTGAATCACCATACAAAGTAGTATATGCTGTTGTAGTTACTGTGTCGGTATTATTTTCATCAGGCATTGACTTCTCAGGCATTTCTCCAATTATCCTTATGTGTCTTTGTACAATCTGCCTTTCATCACTACCAACCTCTTCAGCAGGTGGAGATGCCTGTATGGTATCTGCATAAAGATTCCTGTATACCCTGAACAAATCAGTGATGTAAATTTCCTTCTCCTGATTGTACTGAGAATACATTGAGTCAATCGTATGATTCAATTGTTTAATGCTTAACATCCTGAAATCATCTTTAAAAAACTCCTCGTTGGTCTTCGAAAAAGTAAAAGCCGACAGATCGATTGTCTTTTGCTGTCTGGCGAATGATGTGCGTTGCAAAGGTCTGTTGGTTGTCTGATCACGATTGTCGATTTTCTCTGCATAATTAACACCATCAATAAGGGTAAGAGTCATATACCGTTCATCTTTCGACATCTCAATCTCTCCTCTCCTGGCAACTGTAACATTGAGTGCATTATATCTCGAAACCTCATTAGTGGTGTAGTCATAAATAATGATATCTTCCACACCTTTGCCATCGCTGTCTTTAGCTCCAACTTTCAGGACGATGCCGTCAATTTCGCTGTAAAATAGTCCCGGTCTTATGTTGACAGCAGGCTTCTTTTGACGTACATCATTAAGGAGTGTAAACATTTTAAGGTTGGCAACCGGCAGAATATTGTTTGAAAAGAAGAATGCTGCAAGGCTTATTAAAATCGAAAAAAACACAAGGGGTTTCATAACCTTGCTCAGTGAGATTCCGGCAGCTTTCATAGCAACAAGTTCATATTTTTCACCAAGGCTGCCAAATGTCATCAATGATGCAAACAGAATTGCAAGTGGCAACGCAAGGGGGACAAATGTTGCAGCGGCATAAAACAGGAGTTCCAAAATGATGAACCAGTCGAGCCCTTTACCAACCATGTCATCAACATACTTCCAGAGGAACTGCATTACCAGAATAAAAAGTGAGATGACGAATGTAAGGACCAAAGGTCCGAGATAGGATTTGACTATATACTGGTAGATGATCTTCAAGTTCCTTGCTTTTAAACAGTATTACAACGGCCTTTTGCCAGACAGATAACTGTTGGTAAGATCAAAGAAACGGGGATACAGAGCTTTATTGCATGCAAGCAACTCTTTTCCGAAAAGAAATCCGTTGATGTTGCCTGAAAAATCTGTCACCTCCCCACCGGCCTGATTAACCAGGAAGGTACCTGCAGCCACATCCCAGGGGTTAAGCCCGGTTTCGTAAAAAGCATCGAATCGGCCACATGCGACATAAGCGAGATCAATGGCAGCAGAACCAAATCTTCGTACACCGTGGGAATGTGTTATTAATACTCTCAAGAGCTCCAAATATCTAAAGATATCATCCGGAACATCATAGGGAAACCCTGTTGCGATCATGGCATCACCCAGACTAACGGTATTGCTCACTCTGATAGGATTATCGTTAAGGTAGACACCCCCCCCCTCATAACTATGAAAACACTCATCTAGGCCGGGGTTGTAAACTACTCCAAGCACAATCTTATCCTGCATCATCAAAGCAATACTTACTGAAAAGAAAGGGATACCATGAACAAAGTTGGTGGTTCCGTCAAGAGGATCCACAATCCATGTCAACTCCTTTTTCCCGATATCTGTAGTATCCTCCTCTGTTATAAAACCAGCTTCGGGAATAAGTCTTGAGAGTGCTGCTACTATTCTGCGCTCACAGGAATGGTCGATATGAGTAACAAGATCACGGCCACCCTTACTTTGAACCTGTTCAGGGTTGATTGCGTCTATTTCGCTCAGGGCAAAATCACCGGCCAGTTTTGCTGTATTTATTACACTTCTGCAAATATTATCCAGGATCATATCCGGTTCGGTTCATTATCACTATTCTCTTTATCGGTGCTTATGTCGTTGTGGTCCAGGCTTTCTGAGTTATCTTCTTTTTCTGCTTTTGTGTCTGAGTTATTGTTGTTGACTTTATCGCCGATGTTATCTTTGATGCTGACTTCAGCGTTATCTGCTTTTCTCTTTCTGCTCCTTCTTTTCAGGAATATTATCAGCAACAAACCAGCAATCAACAGCAACACAGAGATAACTTCCGCCTGGGTAAAATTGAAAGAGCCCAGGTGGTATTTGTTGTTAATTCTAATTTTTTCGATAAAAAAACGCTCGAAGCCATTCATTATAAGAAAGATACCAAAGAGGACCCCCGGTGTTTGGAGTTTTCTTCTTATGCACCATAGTACACCAAAGAATATCAGGTTAATTGTTGATTCATAAAAAGGGGTTGGCCAGACGGGTTCGGGCAGTTTGTGACAGTATTGCCCACTGCATCCTTCCATGAGCACACCGCTGTTGATTACATTATGAGGGTAATTGAACGACCACATCCAGTCTGGGAGGAATGCTATCCAATCGGGTTTAGGATACGGGTTTGGGATACCCCAGCATCCATCACCTGAAGCCATACATCCAATTCTTCCAATACCGTAAGCCAGCAGGACAGCAGGTGCGGCAATATCCATCATCTCAGCAACAGGAATATTCTTCTTTCTTACATACCAAAGCACACTTATTATCCCGAAAATAAGTCCGCCGTAGAATGTAAGGCCACCGGCGGAAAAAAGTGATCCGACTGGGTCAGAGAGAAATTCCTGAAAGTTTTCAAGCTGGTGGAAAACTTTTGCACCCACGATACCTGATAATGCGGCAATGAGCAACAGTGCGGCAGCCTGTTGGTGTGGTTGCACTATTTCTTCTGTAATAACGGGTGTGGCCAGTTTCGCTTTATCACGTTTTCTGTAAATATAATATCCCATCAGCCCTCCTGCAACTATTCCTCCTAAAAAGTTACCCTGCAGAGAAAGAACATAACCCTGTACATCATCACTGAAAAGATCGTAATCAACAACGATCCCAACCAGCTTAAAGCCTGCAAGAAATCCGAAAAAGGAATAGGTGAAAATTTCACTTGTTGATGCCGGCTTTCCGATTGTAACCTTTTCGGTTGTCGGAAGTATGATGCCCGCCATTCCTTTTCTTTTAAGTTCATGCCTCACTACAAGGAATGCAGAGAAGAAAGCAGATGCAAGCAAAAATCCATATGTTGGCAAAGGGAACGTTACCGAGGTTCCAAAGAGCGCGTTGAAGAGATGGCCTAAAGTGGGATACATAAAACAAATCTTAATATTTCAACAAACCTACATAATTTTCAGAAATCTGCAAAATAACCTTTATTTATGAATACCATGGCAAAAGGTCTTTGTTATCAGGGTATTTTAGCGATGGCTTGACAGGGTTAAGAGATTCTCCATTTAAAACTTTTGAAAATAAACGGAGGTACTCACGGGTCATTTTCCCGGCATTAAAACTATCGACTGCATATTCATGACATCTGGCAGGGGAATAATTACCAGCCTCTTTAAGAACCTTTGCCAATGACTCGCGGCTATTACTGAGGAAGCCAACCTCGCTGTTAACAATTTCGGGAAGAGAGCCGTATGGCGTTCCAAACACAGGTGCTCCGAAATAAAGGCTCTCTATGATTGCAAGCCCCATTGGCTCATTCCACAATACAGGGAAAATCAAACCTTTGGAATTGCGCATCACGCTGTATTTCTTCTCTCCACCAACAATACCCCCGAATGACACATGCCTGTCAGGGATAAACCTGAATCCCATCCTGAAATTCAGCCTGTAACCGCCTATAACAATAAGTTTTTCACCGGCAGCCTTTGTAACATCGATGGCACCTCTGAGGTTTTTTACCCTCCATGCTGCCTTGCCCAGAAAATGGAAATGAGTTCGATGTACTGTAAGATCAACAGGACCATAATCATCCCAATCCATTCCATTATATACAAATAAATCTGAGCCGTATCTGTTTGCATGATCCCGGGAAACGAATACAGTGTTTATATCAATCTCTTCACCCAGACGGGGATTTCCGTGTATTGTAACAATGTATGGTTTCAATACAGGAGCCCTGGGTGTTAGATGGAAATGGACAATATCTGTAACATCCGGTATCTGTGCATTATAATCCATACCCGGATCATATTCAATAACATTGGCGAAATCACATTTCGATCCTCTTCCCACAAGATATGTGACTTTATGCCCCAGGCGGCACAATTCCCTCCCCTCGTACCATACGTCACGGCCGGTGCCTCCGTATTTATGAACCGGTATTTTTCCCGGATAAAAAATTGTTACATGCATACCAGCTATGTTACTGTTGGGAAATAACAAACAAAAACACTATTTGGGGACCAGATAGGTGTACCCATATAGCCCCGACCTGTAGTTTGAGAGGAACTCTTTCCCTTCAGCAGCAGTAATTGATCCCTCCTTTACTGAAGAGGTAACCCACCTTTCAACATTACGAACCATCTGCTTGGCATCATACTGAACATAGTCGAGCACATCGGCTATTGTCTCCCCGTCAATAACCTGATCAACGTGGTAAGTGTCACCATTTATCGAAACATGAACCACATTGGTGTCACCAAAGAGGTTATGCAGGTCGCCGAGAATCTCCTGGTATGCGCCAACCAGGAATACCCCAACATAATATGGTTCACCATCCCTCAAAGGTTGAACCGGGAGATGATAAGCTATCTTACGTGCAGATATAAAGTTGTCAATTTTGCCATCAGAATCACAGGTTATATCCTGAAGAGTTGCAGAGCGAACTGGCTTTTCATTGAGCCTTTGAATAGGCATAATGGGAAAGATCTGATCAATAGCCCATGAATCGGGCAATGATTGAAAGAGGGAAAAATTGCAGAAATACTTGTCAGACAACAGTTTCGATAGTTGCCTTAACTCATCCGGAATATGCTTACTCTGGAGTGTCATCTCATGAATATCCTTAGCAATACCCCAGAAAAGGCGTTCAATTCTTGCCCTTGTTTCCAGGTCGAGTAACCCGAAGCTGAACATGTCGAGAGCCTCTTCCCTGATGTGTTGGGCATCATGCCAGGTTTCAAGCATCCGGGGCTGGTTTATATCCTGCCATAACTCGTGAAGATCTTTTACAAGCTCATGATCCCCTTCACTAATCACATCCTCTTCACCCCACAAAGGGACAGAAATTGTCTCAAGTACCTCAAAAATCAGCACTGAATGATGTGCCGTAAGAGATCTTCCCGACTCGGTAATCACATTTGGATGAGGAATGTCGTTTTTGTCACTTACGTCTACCATGCTGTAAATAGCATCGTTCAAATATTCCTGGATGCTATAGTTAACGCTGCTCTCACTTATCGAAGACCTTGTACCATCATAGTCAACGCCCAGGCCTCCTCCTATATCAACAAATGAAACATTAAAACCTCTTTTATGCATCTGCACATAGAACTGAGAAGCCTCCTTCAGAGCGTTCTTGATATACCTGATTTTAGTGATCTGACTACCTATATGGAAATGGATCAATTTTAGGGAATCCTTAAGGTCATTATTCTCAAGAAAATCCAGTGCTTCAATTAGATCACTCGATGAGAGCCCAAACTTACTCGATTCACCACCCGACTCTTCCCATTTTCCACTGCCGGAGCTTGCAAGTTTGATCCTGATACCCAGATTGGGCTTTATACCAAGCCTTTGGCTTACATCTGAAATAAGCTTAAGTTCATTGAGTTTTTCAACGACGAGAAAAATGCGGCGGCCCATTTTCTGCGACAGCAGAGCCATCTCTACATAATCGTAATCCTTGTAGCCGTTGCAGATTATCAGTGAGTTGTTGTCGGTATTAATGGCAATTATGGCATGCAGTTCAGGTTTTGATCCAGCCTCAAGGCCAATATTAAATTTTCTGCCATGTTTCACTATCTCTTCAACCACAGGACGCATCTGGTTTACCTTGATAGGGTAGACGATATAACTCTGCCCTTTGTATTCGTACTCTTCGGCGGCTTTCTGAAAACATTCGGCCATTTTTCCGATCCTGTTCACTAGAATATCGGGGAATCTGACAAGCATGGGCGTTGAGACATCCCTCATTTGCAGTTCTTCAACAAGTTCACGCAGGTCTATCCTGACACCCTTTTTCCGGGGTATCACTTCCATATTACCTTTGTCGTTGATCTGAAAATAGTTGACTCCCCAACCCTGAATATTGTAGAGCTCCGCAGAATCCTCAATGCGCCATTTCCTCATTCAGATATTTTTTATTTGGAAACACTTTGATTTTAAATCCGATATTTCAGTGCAAAAATAACATTGATTTTAATATGGAACAAGAAAATGGCTTTTGGCTGTTGGCTTTTTAAACCCCAGCGAAGCGGGGTGACATTATTATTGAGTTCAGAGTTCCTGGCGCTCGCTGGCGCTCGCGCGTTCATGGTTCAGGGTTCAGAATGACGTATAATCCACTGACATAAATCCTGAAGTGGTGATATAATTAATACATTGTAAATTTATCATACACCAAAAATTTTATCTCCGTCTTGTATCTTTTTGTTTTTGTGTATATTACATTAATAAAGGGAAAATAAAATCAATAATTCATAATATTTTGATGTTTGTTATATAGTTTTGATTATTTTGTGTTGTATATTTACAGCTTCATTTCAGATACTTCGACAAGCTCAGTACAAGTTTCAACAGGTTGAAGAATTGCATCTCATACCTGCCGTTATACCAATCCAATAGAATTTTTTGGTTTCGGATTGGGTTATATATTGTGGATTATTGCATGAAAATATTTTTATTAAATCTGTTTAATATTTCCGAAACCCGCATTTCCGTAGAGAGAGAGAGAGAGAGAGAGAGAAGTACAGTGTGAGTTTGAGCAAGAGCATGTAATAGTACTGTCTTTCAACAGGCCGCAGAGGATTCAGTGTTTTTATATCCTATCAATTTTCTGGTTGGGGAAGAATGACTTTGAGTTGAGTTAACTGGTTTAATCCTTACCCAGGACGACTCCTGGGTTATAATTCAACTTGTATTACCAAAAACATTTAACCACATGAAGTCACTAATTACCATACGACTGAAACAACAATGGATTGTGGATGACGGGACAGGTCCCACCATCTTCGCAGGGCCTTCATTTACACCCATGCAGGTTGTTGCAGGTGTAACCTATACTGTTGATCTGGTTGTTGGCGATGGGGGAGTGCATCCTAATTGCACAGCTACTGCCTATATCCCAATTCCCAATCTGCCGGTGCCCGATTTTGAAGCGAGTACAACCTATCCTTACCCTTACCCTTACCCTCCCCCTATCATCCCCCCATATAAATCTTGCGAAGGGCGCGAAATCCATTTCACAAACCAAAGCACCAATATGAGTGAAATTATCACACACCAGTGGAAGTTTGGAAATCAGACTAATAGCCATATGCTCCACCCCATGATGACCTACCCAAGTGGAGGAACTCCGTCATTGTTTTACGTTGAACTGACGGTAACCGACAAATATGGTTGTGTCGTGACAGGCACAAAACAGATGGAGGTGTTTGAGAATACCCTGGCAGCAGGCTGGCCAGATCAATATACTCAAAACCCAAGTATTCCCCCTCCATTCAGTGTTTGTCCCGGAGTGGCAATATCTCCGTGGATCTACCCTCAATACAGTTACATTGCTGCTGTTGCTCCTACACCCCACAATTACCAATGGTACCACGAAAGTACTCCCATGCCAAATTGCACCACTGCCTATTTTGGCCAACCGGTTTCCACCTCAGGCGGGTATTGGGTTCAGATCACTGACCAGCATAACTGCCTTCTCAACCTCAATCCAACCCCGGCAGGCATTGCGGTAAAAAGTGCTCCAACAGCTCACATTAAAGGGAAGCATGATTTGTGCGCCGGTGTGGCTGAAAAATTTACCGCCCTCACCGGGATGCCGGCATCTGCCAATCTAAGCTACAACTGGCAGTACTCATTCGTCAACCAGTCACCCGTGTCTATCCCCTTTAACACCAAAGAGATTGAACTAAACCTGGGAAGTGGTAACTATATTCTGACACTACAGGTGACCGACCCGGTTGGAGGCTGCTCCTCTCCGGTTCAGTCTTATCCCTTCACCGTGCACAATATTCCACAACCGAAGCCAACCATTGCTCTTGCAGTCAATGACTGCAACATTTACGAGCTGGAACTCTCCTGCAGCAATGCTTCAAACTATTTACCCAATTCCCTGTTCAACTGGAGTAACGGAGCCAATGGAACATCAACCCTGGTTTACAACGGAGGAGCCTACCGGCTTTGGGTCACAGAACCAACCGGCTGCAGAGAGTATTCAGACATTGAAATCCCCTATCCACCCGATTTCTATTTCTGGAGGTTCCCGGTGGGATGCTATGACTTCTGCCCCGAATATCTCCCAAGATATATCTGGCCCATGCAATGGACTTATGGAAGTACCCTGGTTGGGTTTAACGATTGGGCTTGGAAAATCAACGGCGGTAATGTAATCAACAACGGTGGTACTCCATGGAATTGCGGTGTTTCCACCTGTTTCAATGGTTACCAGGGGCAAAACAATGTCAATTGTGGAATCCCTTGCAGATTAATGATTGATTTGCCAACAGCTACCCCACCCGGTGAAGGAGCGGGTGATTACACCTGGATGCTGGAAAACCATCTGTGTGCACAGGAGTCAGACATCATGCAGATCCGTATCAACGATTGCTGTCAGACAGAAGTTGTAGAGATTTCCAAGCGGTGTATCCAGATGAATCCAACCACCAACACTTATGAATTTATCATTCAGGTGAACAATGTACCCTGCCAAACCTACTACAACCTGATCATTAAAGACAATCTGGGGAACACTCTTGCCATAAACCAGATCTCTTTGCAACAACTATCACCCGGATCCAACAACATCACTTTAACCTTTGATGCACCGGTTAACAGTGCCGATGTTGATTTTTTTATTGAAGTGTTTTGTCAACCGGTTTGTTACGGGAAACTCCTGCAGATTGCCCTTCCGCCCTGTGCCATGAAAAGAGAGCTTCCGGAGAATCCCGAAGATGAAACAATTAAACAACTCACAGGTCTGAGTCTTTCTATAATTCCAAATCCTGCTCATACTCTGGTCACTTTCCATTACCGGATACCTTTTAATGAGCCATCAGATCCGGTGAATGCGATTCTTTTTATGACCGATGCCACCGGCAGACCTGTAAGGCAAATAAAACTTTCAGATTCACCGGGCATGATTACCACAGATATTACTAACTTTACTCCCGGAGTCTACTTTGTAACTCTGGTAAGCAACCGGCACCCGGCCATTACTAAAAAACTATTGATTATGAGAAACTAAGCAATACAACAAACACCGGCAGGCAGAGGTGCCATTTCGTGCCTCCGCCTGCCATACCCAATTTATATTTACTTCGAAACATGGTTTACTAATTTAAAATTATTATGAAAAAAATATTCACACTGACATTTATGTTTATTGCTTTCAGCACTTATGCTCAACTACCTCTTTGGCAGTGGATTAATGTTGCCGGCAGTCAGGGAAACTTCACACTTCCCGGTTTAGTCGAGTCTGCCAAGAATTTAGGTTCAGATGCTTTTGGAAACCTTTATGGAATCAGTGCGCTTTCATCAAACAGTCGCTATATAGACACCATTTACCAACAACATGGCTTCGGATATGATGATTTTTGTGTATTCAGTTACAGATGTGATGGGTCTTTCAGGTGGGTGAGGTTTTTTGGTTCCTATAACAATGATTGGCCTGGTGGAATGATTGTTTCGCCTCAAGGAGATGCATATGTATGTGGTGGCGTTATCGTTGGCCAGTTTTCAGATGCACACTTTGGCGATACCATCATATATCAAAATAGTACTTATGCAAAAGTTTCGTTTGTGTCAAAATTGGACAGCACAGGAAAAACTCAATGGCTTAGCTTACCCGGGCCAAATTTCAATTATACCTCGAATCGTTTTATAGGAATAGATTTTAACCCCCAAGGAAATATCCAGGTGATCGCCTGGCTTCAGGACTCAACGACCTGGAATGGCTTCTCTTTTCCCAACCAAGGTCACTATATTATTACATTTGACAAAAATAATGGGCATATTATAAAGGTTATTGAACTGCAATTAAAACAATCTCCCATCCCGCTTGATCTTCGTAGAACATTGAAATCCTCTTTTGATACAGACAACAACATGTACTTATCGTTTGAGTTTGCCGACACAATAATTCTGGGACAAGATACCGTGACCAGACCCAATGTTTCGGGGGCACAGCTCTCCATACTGGCTAAATTCGACTCAACAGGGCAAAAGATCTGGCATCAGGAAGTGGGGGGCATCTGGGCTTCTGCTTCCAATC